>CAYSSG010000007.1:0-65689 GCA_964433635.1 uncultured Atribacterota bacterium
CTGTGGAGCTGGGTTTGTCTAAACCAACCGTTACCGAAATGGTTAAAAAGTTTATTCGATTAAATTGCGTACAAAAAGAACAATGCAGTCATGATGCAAGAGTTTATTATCTGTTTCTTACCGATAAAGGGAAAAGGATTGCCCGGTTAGAGCAGATTGCTATTGATCATTTTATCAAAAGAATAGAAAGTTGTTTAAGTGAAGAAGAAATCAGTTTATTGATAGAAGTACTTTTAAAGATAGTCTGAAAGTTCATTTTTTTTAATCTAATTGTTAGGTTAAGTGAAACTAACAATATAGGACTATATACCCAGATTTTTAAAAAAATAGATATTGGGTATAAGGAGCGCATAGCGCAATTCCAGTTTAAGAAATGAGGTGAGATGAATGAATACCAATAATACAAAAGATAGATTAGCTATTATAGCCATACCCGGGCATGTGTTATTTAAAGGAATCAAGAGCACCATCAGAATTAATAGGTCATTAGTTGAAACAATATATCCTAGAATTAAGCAGGATAATCATTGTGCCATTGTACTGCTTCTAAAAGACGGATGTAACCTGGAAAATTACCAGGAAAATGATGTAGTTAACATTGGAAGCCTGGTAAAAATCGAGAAGGTAGTCGATTCAAAATTGACCAGTGATATGAATTTAGAAGTATTGGACAGGGTAGAGGTAAAAAATATAAGCAAGGAGCAGGATTATTATATCGGTGAATATGAAATTAATCCGGATATTGAAGATTTAGATAAGAACTCGCAAAACCAGATGCTTGAATATATAAAAACGATTTCAGCTGAAATCAGCAAAGGATTTATCGGCTCTGAAACCTATATTGAATATATCAATAGCATCAATGATTTAGAAAAAATGATCAGTTATTTAATGCAGTTTATCAACATATCTGCTTCTGAAAAACAAGAATTATTTGAGATTAGATCCAGAAGAAAAAAATGTTTAATGTTTTTAGATATTCTTATTAAACAAAAGGAAAATATCAAGTTTCAGATGGAGATCAATGCAAAATTGACCGGTGAAGTGAATAAACAATATAGAGAAAAAATGCTGAGAGAACAGTTAAAAGCGATACAGGAAGAGCTGAACGAGGGAAAGCAGTCTGGAAATAAAAAGAAGGATTACCTGACCTTAATTAATGAATCTAAAATGCCTGAAGATGTGAAAGAGATTGCCCGGGAAGAAAATGAAAAATTAGAAAATCAAGGGCCAAATAATATGGAGACAAATGTCATCAGAAATTATTTGGATTTACTGACCTCCCTCCCCTGGGGGAAAAGCAGCGTAAAAGAAGTAGACATTAAAGAGGCTAAAAAGATTCTAGAAAAAGACCACTATGGTCTGGATAAGGTGAAAGAGAGAATTATTCAACATTTAACCGTGATGAAACTTAAGAACAATCAACAGGGTTCAATACTTCTTCTGGTAGGACCTCCGGGAACGGGGAAGACCAGTTTGGGGAAAAGCATTGCTAAAGTGCTTCAAAGAGAATATGTCAGAATTAGTCTTGGAGGCGTAAGGGATGAAGCGGAGATAAGAGGGCATAGGAGAACTTATGTTGGTGCCCTTCCGGGTAGAATTATACAGGGTATCAAAAAAGCAGGAACCAATAATCCTGTGTTTATACTAGATGAGGTGGATAAACTATTAGCCTCTAATATGGGAGACCCGGCTAGTGCATTACTGGAAGTGCTGGATCCTGAACAAAATAATTCGTTTTCAGACCATTACCTGGAAGTACCCTATGACTTATCTGATGTATTTTTTATTGGGACAGCAAATTCCCTGAGGGAAATTCCGGAAGCGCTTAGAGATAGAATGGAAATCATTCAGATTCACAGCTATACGACGACCGAGAAATTTCATATCGCAAAAGGACATCTGATTGATGAAGTTTTAGAAAATCATGGCCTTACACCTGAGCAATTCAAAATAGAAGATAATGCCATAAAGGCGATTATAGATAAATATACCCGGGAAGCGGGAGTTAGAGGGATTAAAAAGCAATTATCAGCGATCGCCAGGCATGCAACAGAAAAGATTATCGTTGATGAGGTGAAAATTCCTTATACCGTCAAGGAAGAAATGCTATTTGATATTTTAGGACCCGAAATATCCACTTATGATAAAGTTAAGAAATCAAATCCGCCAGGGGTCGTTACCGGATTAGCCTGGACACCTGTTGGTGGTGATATTTTATTTATCGAAAGTGCTTTTATGCCGGGAAAAGGAGAGTTAATGCTGACAGGGCAATTAGGTGATGTGATGAAAGAATCAGCTAAAATATCCCAGAGCTTGATCAGGTCCAGATTGTTTTTGAGTTTGGAGGATAATCATTTTGAAAAACATGACCTTCATATTCATATACCACAGGGCTCGATACCCAAGGATGGTCCGTCTGCCGGAGTGACTCTATTTATATCAATAGCCTCTCTGTTTACCGGAATTCCGGTAGATGCCAAAACTGCCATGACCGGCGAGATATCTTTAAGGGGAGCAGTGCTTCCTGTTGGAGGCATTAAAGAAAAAGCCATAGCGGCACATCGTTCCGGTATTAAAAAAATTCTTCTTCCTGCGGAAAATAAAAAAGACCTTTGTGAGGTTCCGGAGGAAATAAAGAAAGATGTTCAGTTTATTTTTATCGAAACCATAGAGGAATTATTACAAGAGACCTTAGGAATTAAATTGCCAAGGGTTAGCGAATTTCACTTTTACATTCCGGATAAAAATGTGGTGAGGACTGATAAAGGATTTGTGAAAGTTATAGATAATTAGATAAGAGGAAAGGGGATGTTTAAATTTTCCAAACCCATCTATCCCCCGGTGGTTGATGGTATAGAGAGGCTTAGAAATTTCTATTGACGAAACAAGGGAAGAGATTTATAATAAAATCACAAAAATTGAATAGGTGAGTCATTAAGTTGATAAAGGCAAACTATCCGAAAGGATAGGGCGCAAAGTCATGGGTCTAAGGCTATAAAAAAATGCTAGGACTGCCAGATTGCCAGCTTTTTTTATTTTTGAAAACTGAAAATTATGAGGCTTTACAAACTTACTATTTGAGGAGGATACTCCCATGGATAAGGTAAGTAAAGTCTTTAAATAACGAATTCAATATTGGATTTCTTAAATCCTTGCTCTTTTTAGTTTCAATCATTTGCAGTAAGAACATTCCCGTAAATGTTTCATTCCAATCCTACCAAGAATCATTCAATATTCATTCCACGTTTATCCTTTCTGTTCAAGTTCCTTTAATGTTATGGAAGTAAAGAAGTCTTAAACAATTTTCATTGCCATTTAAAAGGAAGTGATTCTGTATGAAGCATCTATCGTCATGAATCTGCCTGATCAACCAAATAAATCAATAGGAGGATAGAAAAATGGTTGATAAAGAGAAAAGATTATTCATTTTCGGCAATATAAAGGGTAAAGAGGGTGAAAAAGCCCTTGCTGGCTTAACGGTGGAAGCTCTGGATCAAAATCTTTTGGTAGACAAGCGTTTACGCAGCACAACAACGGGGCAGGATGGCAGTTTTGAAATTTTCTTTACAGGAAAAAAGGTCGAAGAAATCTTTCTTGATCAGAAGCCTGATATCTATCTAAGAATAAAAAACCAGATGGGAGAAGTAATCCATGTTACTGAAAATAAGGTTCGGTATGAACCTGCAGGAGGAAAAGCGTGTCAAATTCGCATTCCGGAAGATCTACTTGAGAAGGCAGCAGTAGAGGTCGAACGATCACAGTTCAAACGATTTCTTTCCATCAATCCGAATTACTTTGGAAATGTGATAGATGAAAAGATGAAGGCCATTCATCCAGCCATTTATCCTATTTCGAAAAAGACCAAATACGAAGAATTATGCTGTGTGGGATTGTATCCTGAAGATAATCTGCTGGAAGCGGTGCTGGAAGTCAAACTGCCTTTTGGTTACAATGGTTCGCTCTGCACAGCGGGAAGCAAAGAGTATGTCTCCTTTTATATCGATTATAACGACGGTAGCGGTTACACAAGTACCGGGGCAGCTGTTGCGGTGAATGTCCATAACTTCTCTTCTGTAAGCGGAGGACATCTTTTTTATGCAGTTCGAAAACCATTTACTCCCAAAGCATATCTGAAGTGCGATCAACCACAACTCGTTAAAGTGAGGGCTATTCTTTCCTGGGAAAAACTGCCTCTTGGTCCTGACTTTATCCCGGTGTGGGGTAATGTTCTTGATTCCTGGGTTCAGATCAAACCAAAAAAAACCTGGCCTTTTGTCATGCCTATTCCTGCCTATGAATTCAAACCTTTGGAAAAAATGGAAGACCTTCAGACATCCACAAACATAGTGCCTGAGGCTGTTGAAGCCATGATTCCATATGCTGAAAAATTGATGATGATCGGTGGTCAGGATGAAATGAAGGATCTGTTAGAAAAATCAATGAAGGCCGAAAAGAGGGTAAAAGAAGAAGGAAAGGTAGAAAAAGAGAGGTTTGATTTTAAACAGTGCATCAGCAAAAATCCCAATTATTTTGGCGCGATCAGTGAATCAAAAGATAAAGACAAGGTAATGAAAGCATTATATGATTTGCCACCAAAGACGATCCAGGATTTGCTTCCCAAAATAGCAATTGATCCTGAATGGCTCGTCCCGGTAAAACCATTGTTAGTCAATACCAAATATGAAGCATTGCGCTGTGTCGGCTTTCATCCCGAGGATGATCTGCTGGAAGCAATCATCGAGATTAAACAGCCCTACGGTTTTAATGGAGACCTGTGTACCTTAGGCAGCAAGGAGTATGTCGTCTTTTATATTGATTGGGGAGACGGTTCTGGTTTTCAGCATGTTGCCACGGCAACAGTAGGCGTTCACGACATCCCTGCAATCAACAGTCAACATCTGTTTTATGCTGTGAAAGCGAATATAACCTCCAAACCGAAGGAATGCACAATTGAGAATATCGTCAGGGTAAGGGCAATACTTTCCTGGAACCAGGATCCCACACCTTTTGGTCCAAACTATAACCCGGCATGGGGAAACATGCTGGAAAGAGATATTCAAATAAGACCAAAAGACGGGGCAAGCGTCCAATGCGAGATTGAAATTGTCAATGAAGTTCATGCAGATGACATCAGTTCATTCGGCAGCAGTAAAGGACTTGCCGTGAAAATTGATTCTTCGAATCATGCTGTTGCAGGAACTTTTGACAGGCCATTTGGAGGCATTATTGGGTGCTGGGGAAAAATCAATGTTCCAGGTGCCCACTATTATCGATTCCGCTACAGTGATGATAGTGGCCTATCCTGGAAAAATATTACCGATAAAAGGATAGCAAGAAATCCCCTTCCCTGGATTTCAACCATCGAACGATACCCGGATTTAGAAGGATGGTTCAGTATCAGTGACTATCAGGTTGATGTGGCAAATTATTCGTTGAGCGCATTGGTACATTGGGATAGTTCCGGGAATAATGGAGATTACCTACTGCGACTTGAACTGGGCGATGCAGGAAAGAATTTACTACCCGGGCAAAGCGCGGAAGCCCCTGTTCGTTTAGACAACAAAGGGATTGACCTCTTTGAGTTTGGAGGCACCCCCACACCTCTGCCTGCAGAAGGAGTCGTGGTTAAGGATAGCGCCAATCATTACCGGAAATGCGACACATTTAATGGGGATGAAGCGATTAATATTTTCGGCAACTTCAAGGATGATTATTTCAGAAACTTCGTTCTGACAGTGTTTGGAGGAAATATTGCGGTTTCCGGAGTTGCATTTGGTTCCGGAAGATATGATTCGGGGATTTTTGATAAAGATGGTAATCCGCTTCCAGCCCTGAGTGGACATATCAATGATAAAGGCATAACCTTCGCAGCCGATGGTGGAATGGGGCAGGAAATAGGGACCCTGAATTTATGTACCATTTCTCAGTCTCCCGGTCAAGTAAAATGTGCCTACGGGATCAAACTGACGGTTTGGGATAGGGCAATTGTCGGCTATATCAGAGGGTATGAATTTGACACTACGTGTCATGGAAGACATGCTTATGTCACCTTTGACTGGGATCCAGTCGGTTGTTAGTTTTTTTAATCGGTATTACGGACAGATTTCATTACATCGGAAAGGAGATCATATGGGAAAGGAAGAGATGAAATTACCGGATTTAAGTCAAGTGGAGTTTTTGTCTAAATCCTATTTACCAAGGGAATGGGTGATGGACCCCCCTCCATTTGTGTGGTGGAAAATTAGAGATGAGGTGTTGGTCAATGTTCTTCAAACCAAAGTGAAATATCTTGCCAAACTTTCGAAGCTTGAAGCGCAGGCAAAGGAGATCGAAGGACAGATGTACGAAGAAATTGCCCAACAGATGGGAAAATAAAAGTAAATTGATGATTCGTAACAGCTAAGTCAGAATCAGAATATGCATTCTAAAAATAACGATGTTGAGTCTGTCCGTAATACTCAATCTGGAGACTTTTTATGAAAGAAAAACCTGTTATCTTTGTTGCTTTTCAAGAACAGGACAATCTGGGGATCGGCTATCTCTCATCAATGCTGATCCAGGCCGGGTTTCCAATTAAAATCATTGATTTTCGTGACGGTAAAGAAGAGATACTAACCAATATTCATCTGCATCAACCCATAGTAGTCGGTTTTTCAATTATATTCCAGTATCACATTCATGATTTCAAAGATTTACTACAATATTTGAGAGACCAGGGGGTCGATTGTCATTTCAGTGCAGGAGGACATTATCCCAGTTTAAGGTATCAAGACCTGTTAACAACGATTCCTCAGCTTGATTCGGTTGTATTATTTGAAGGGGAATATACCTTTCTTGCATTGGTAAAATCGATCTATGCCGGTAAGGAATGGAAACATATTCCAGGAATTGCCTATGGAGAGAACGGTTTTCATATTGCCAATCCCCTGCGGCCATTGGAAGAAAATCTTGATAAGTTCCCCGTTCCGGTCCGCCGTCCCTTGCGGGAATATGTTCTTGGAAAAAAGTATGCCACAATTTTGGCGGGACGTGGGTGTTTCTATCATTGTTCATTCTGTAGTATAAGAGAGTTTTATTCCCGTCCTACCGGTCCAATAAAACGGTTGAGAAATCCTGAAATGGTGGTGCGGGAAATGGAGTTGTTGCTTAAGCAGATGGATGCTTCTATCTTTATGTTTCAGGATGATGATTTTCCGGTTGCCGGAAAGATCGGGATTGAGTGGAGTAAGAGATTTTGTGAAGAATTAAACAAAAGAGGATTACGTGAAAAAATATTATGGAAGATCAATTGCAGACCGGATGAAGTGGAACTGGATACATTTAAACGCATGAAAGATACAGGTTTATTCTTAGTTTATCTGGGCATTGAATCCGGGACCGATGAGGGTTTGCGTCTTATGAATAAAAAGATGAAAGCTGAAACCAGCCTGAAGACAGTTTATCTGCTTAAAGAGCTCGGTATTCATTATGACTTCGGTTTTATGCTCTTTGATCCGTCCAGCACTTATCAATCCATTTCGGATAATCTTGATTTTTTAGAGGAATTATGTGGTGATGGTTCTTCCCCTATAACGTTTTGTAAGATGCTTCCCTATGCGGAAACGCAGATTGAATATCAATTAAGAAAAGAAGGGAGATTAAAAGAGAAGGCCGGGTATATGGATTATGAATTTTATGATCTTTCACTCAATCATTTTTACGATTTCATCAAGGATTGTTTTCGGGAGTGGATTACAGACCATGAGGGATTGCTCAATATCGCCAGATGGGCAAGATATCATGCACTGGTCTATCAAAAATATTTTCCGAATTCCCCACAATTTGACGATTTACAAAAAACAATCACTGCCGTTATTGCCGAAAGCAATCTATTCTTTATCCATACATGCAGGAAAGTGATTAATCCGTTTAATGTCCCTGATGCGGGAAATTGTGATTATAAGAGTTTAGTAAAAGTAAAAGCGGAAGTAGATCAAAAGCACCTGGAATATCAATTGAAACTGCGTCATTTGATAAAGAATTTAGAAACGTTTGGGAGCTGCTGACCTGTCGGGAGAGTGTCTGTTACACCTGCAAAGTCAATTTATTTCTACATTTCAGGACAAGAACCTATGACTTGTACTTGGAATAAGATCATTCGCTGCTCATTCATCGTTAATCCCTGTATTTTATGATCACTAAGCAAAAGAGCAAATAAAGTGAAGAATAGAAATGTTAGGATTTGACATATCAATCTTAACAATATATAATTGGAATACAAAATTTGGAGGACTAAGAAAATGGGCTTGAGAGTTACGGGTGTAAGATTTAATCAGCATGATATCGAATTTTTAATTGGTTTTGCCAAGGCTGGAGACCTCTTAAGACAAAGCAGGACCGATGAGTGGAGTCCTACCAATTCCAAAGGTTACCAGCGAGAGATTATCGAAAGAAGGGCAAAAGAATTTGGCAATTTTGTTGCTAAAAACGGGATATCTCCCAATGCCGTTTTATTAAATATCAGGGATGCGGATATGAATAGCATCAAGAGAATTACGGAAAATGTATTCGAGGTTCCCGCAGATATACCACTGTGGATTGTCGACGGGCAGCACCGGTTAAAAGGCTTAGCGTATGCCGGGGAAAACCATCCTGAACTTCTGGATATTAATATCCCCATTGTGCTGATGAACTTAAAATCCCGCGATCCGGATTTGGCCAGAAACCAGGAAGCTACCCAGTTCCTTATTATTAATAAAACCCAGAAAGGAGTACGTTCTGATTTAGCCGAACGTATTCTGGCTCAAGCCGAAGAAATAAATAAACAGTATGAAGATCTGGACATACCAACCTTTTTAAGAAGAGGCAGATCAGATATGAATCAAAAACAGATAGCATCCAAGATAGAAGAAACCAGGAAAGAGAATATTCCCCAATATAACAGAGAGAGTTTCAAAAAGAAAGATGCAATAGAATACAGTAATGAAGCCTATGTGGATTATCAAGAATATAATCATTCGACTACACGCGATGATACCAGACAGAATATCCTTCCCAGTAACCTAAAGAGGGAATTGCGCTGGAAACCCCGGGCAGTCCGCATTTCTGATGCCTTGAATAACCGCCCGGATTCTCCGCTGCAGGGTAGAATGAAATTACCCAACGCTCGTCCCCGGGGTACCACCTTCAGCCAGGTCTCCATGGTCAGTTCGCTGAAAAATGTCTTAAGTGCAGCTCCTTTTTCTCGTTTAAGCGATGATGAACTGGCTTCCGTTCTGATCAATTTTTGGAAGGCATTTAAAGCGCTTTGTCCGGAACCCTTCCAGGAAGTGGAAAGAAAACAGAGGGCTGATGATTATGTGCTGCTGAAAACCACAGGAATATTTGTCATACCCAAACTATTAGTGGGAATTGATCCCTATCTTCCACGGAAACAAGGGATGGCTATCTATACTGTTGAGATCTTCAAGCAATTCTTGTCCCTTGCTGGTGAGCTGATGAAATCCAGCTTCTGGCGTTCAGCAGGCCTGGGGACTGCCGGTGCCTTTGGGACTGGCCAGAAGAGTTTTTCCCATATCGCCCGGATGATGATCAAACAAATGATCACGAAGGGAGATGATCAGGGAAAGCAAAAGGTGATTCTATAATCTATTATGAGGAAGTGAAAAGTGATGGAAACGATAATCAGCAATTTTATTGCACAGATCCGCTTTGGAGAGGTAGTAAGTTTTCAGAATATGCAGGTCATTCCTCTTTTTTCGGGTCAAAAAGAAGATCTGGTGTACTTAACTTTAAAAGAGGCCCTGGAAAAAAGGTATTTATTGATACAGGAGGTCAGTAAGGGAGGTTCGGTGCCGGATCTGAAGGTGACTAATCAGGCAGATATTCCAGTACTGCTCCTGGATGGAGAGGAGTTAGCGGGAGCCAAACAGAACCGGGTATTAAATACCACCATCCTGGTACAGGCAAAGTCAGAAATGATCATCCCGGTCAGCTGTACCGAGCAGGGCAGATGGTCTTATAAGACCAATCATTTCTATGATTCTGAAATTGTTTCTCCTGTTTTCCTGCGAGCCAGGAAAGCCTCTTCTATAAATGCTTCCTTAAAGCAGAACAAGACATTTTGCTCTGACCAAGGTGCTGTCTGGGATAGTGTGGCTTTCTTAAGAAATAAAGCGAAAGTTGAGTCAGCGACCGGGGCGATGAAGGATGTCTTTGAACAGAAAAAGGAGACTCTGGAGGACTATATCAAGGCCTTCAGGCTCGTGCCTTCCCAGAGGGGAATCCTGGTCTTTGTGGATGGTGAGGTTGCAGGATGGGATATTCTCTCTCGCGGGGAATCTTTTCAGGTACTGTTTCCCAAGCTGATTAAGAGTTATGCCATGGATGCCTTAATCAAAGATCAGAAAAAGATTATCCTTTCCCGGAATCCTGAAGAGGAAGCCAGGCTTTTTTTGGAGGGAATAAAAGATTGCCGGGAAGAGAAATATCCTTCTACCGGGTTGGGAGAAGATTTTCGCTTTGAGGGTTCGGACAAGGTCGGCTCGGCACTGGTAGTTGAGAAGCAGGTCATTCACATGGCCTTTTTCAGGATGAATAAGGAAGAACAGACCGGCCGGATGTCCGGGTATGAAAGAAGAAGAGGATACCGTATCTACTAGCGTCCCATATAAAATATTTAATCCGGGCTATTTAATTGATTGTTACCGTTATCATTTTGGTTTTTATTTTCAATAGGATTCCATAGAAGATAGGGCAATAGAAGATGTAAAATGGTGCAGGGATTCTGTTAACACAATAACTAGAAAGAAGGGTAGAACAGATGAACAAATATAATTTTGATCAGATTATCTCACGAAAGGGTACGTACAGTGCTAAGTGGCAGGGATATGAGAGGAAGTTCCCCGGCTATGATGTGGAAGGTGCCTTGTGCATGTGGGTAGCAGACATGGATTTTCTCTGTCCCGAAGAGGTCATTTCAGCTGTCGTCAACAGAGCAAAGCATGGTATCTATGGTTACACCTCAGAAGATGCCGTTGATGCATTTAAAGAGGCAGCTTCCGGCTGGTTTGCCAGGCATTATGGGCTGAAAACAAATGTTGAGTGGATGCTATTTATAAGCGGAGTTGTCCCATCGATCAATGCGGCTATTCAGGAATTTACTGAACCGGAAGATGGTGTGATCATACAGCAGCCTGTTTATTATCCTTTTAACGAAGCGATCAGAGATTGCGGCAGGACGATCAGGGTGAATCAGCTTATTGAGAAAGATGGCTATTATGAAATGGATTTTGAAAACCTGGAGAAATTGGTAAAGGAAGAGAGAACCAAACTGATCATTTTATGCAGCCCTCATAATCCGGTTGGGCGGGTTTGGACAAAAGATGAGCTCATTCGCCTGGGCAGGATTTGCTGTGAAAATGGTGTTTTAATCTATTCTGATGAGATTCATGCCGATTTTATCATGAAAGGGAGTAAATTTGTTTCTGCAGGAACCCTGTCTGCTGATACCACTGATAACCTCATTTTATCCTTTGCTCCCAGCAAAACATTTAACATAGCCGGCCTGTGTACCTCTGTTATTGTTATTCCGAATAAGAAGATCAGAGAGCGAATGAAAAAGAGAATAACAATGAACAGCTACCCTGACGCTAATGTATTTGGCCCCATTGCAGGAGAAGCTGCCTACCGCTATGGTGATGACTATATAAAGGAATTAAAAGAGTATATCGAATCAAATTTTGATTACGCAGCAGCATATAGTAAAGAATATCTGCAGGGAATAAGAATAACAAAGCCCGAAGGAACTTATCTGGCCTGGGTGGATTTTAGAGATACCGGGATGAGCAACAAAGAGATTAATTCCTTTGTATTGGAAAAAGCAAAGATAGCAGTAGACCCCGGAGAGTGGTTTGGTGCCGGAGGGGAAGGATTTATCAGAATGAATTTTGCCTGTCCCGAGTCCATGGTAGACGAAGCCATGGAAAGATTAAAAAAAGCACAGAACTATGTCTGAAGCATAGCTTGATAAATATAATTTTTAAAAACTCATTTGGATAGGGAGTAGGTATAAGCCTGGGTAGAACAGCACCATACCAGATAGGTGGAATTACCCAGATTGTAGGTAGCGCTAATTCCAAAAACACCTAGAATTTAATTTTATTCAATAGTATGGGTAATAATAGTAAAGTGTACACTACACTTATCAGCATGACACTGGAAATAAGTTTTCCAAAGATTGAAATCATTTCAATTTTTGAAAGGGATAAAACAATTAATCCTGCAGCTACAGATACAGAGTTGAAAACAATGGCACGACCGGTTCCAGTCATCGTATTTTTCATCGCATCAATTCTATTATGTTTTCTTAATTCAAATTTGTATCGATTTATAAAATGAATGGTATAATCAATGCCGGCTCCAATAGCCACACTGGCCACCATCATGGTACCGATATTCAGAGAGATTTTTACTATCCCCATAACACCAAAGGAAGTGAGTATGGTGAGTATAATTGGTACCATTGCGATAAATCCAATCCAGATAGATCCAAACTGTAAAGCTAATAATATAAATACCGCAACAAAAGCAGTCAACATACTTTTGATTTGTCCCTGATAAACACTATCATTGACACGATTGGTGATGACCGGCATGCCTGTCAAACTAAAAGAAGAAGAAATTTCGCCATCTGAATCAGGAACATAAACATAATCATCAGTTAGATACCAGAGATAGTCGGCATCATCTTGACTCAGTTTTAAATGAGATAGATTGACTATCTGCTCCTGGGCATACTGTATTTTCTCTCGTTCACCGGCAATAGCAATAGAACTATCAATGACATCTTGCAGGTACTCAGCATCATATCCTGAAATTCCCATCTGTTCAATCACATCTTCTATAAAGAGCGAATCATCAAGATTGGATTGAAGATAATGAGAAATAACAGGTTGTATTTCAGCAGATGTTATATCAAAATCCTCTAATTCTAATGAGGATAATTTGATTATTTCTTCTATGAATTTCTCATCTGACTGGACGAATTCTATATCAGCAAGTCCGGCAATTCGGATAAGCTCTCTTTTTAATCCTTCTGCCTGTGTCTGGTTAAATTCCATTCCATTTGCCTGCCAGGAACTAATCATCTCCTCTGCAATATAGGGATAATACTGCTCTTTTTCCTCAGAGGATAATTGGCTCATGTCAATTTCTTTGACTGTTTTTGGTATCTGCTGGATAAATTTTTCGACTTCCTGGATGGATTGCTCAACAACCAAAGAAGTCATCTCTCTTGAACGTACTTGCAGGACAGTGCTTTGGTCATCATCTTTTATCATAGAATCAACAAATTCATTTCCTTCGGCAAAAAACCAGAGATTATCTATTTTACCTGGGTTGGCGGGAATAATCTTCTTATTTTCCATTACTTCATTAAGTTGTGTCAGGAAGATGCTGATCGAAGTCGGCTGAGAAAGAGAGGGCAATCTTTTGGCAAAATTTTGAATTTTATCAATGCTTCTTAATATATAAGGATGTTTGACATTTTCTGCCTCGGTATAGACATATAGAAAATCAACGCCTCCGAATTTTTCTTTAAAGTAATCCATACTTTTTGTAATTGGATTATTCAAGCCCAACCGAGCTTCGATAGATGAGTCAGGTTTTACTTGAGTCACATAAAATCCTGAAATAATAACAATAACGATAATAATACTAATAATCAAAGCCTTTTTCCGGACAATTGAATTTCCTAAAAAATTAAGAAAACGGGTTATCAGGTCTTCCGAAAGATGAGAAAAATTTTCCGGCACCTTCTTTGGTGCAAAGACATTAAAAATTGCCCCAAGTAAAAAAATAACCAGGAGGAATGCTACAAAAATTCCGATCGTGGCAAAAATCCCGAATTCGGTCATCGGTATAATGATAGCAGTAACCAGGGAAGCAAAACCAGCCATCGTAGTTAAAGCACTCATCATAATAGGAACAACGGAATATTCTATTGCTTTTTCAATAGCCTTTTCGGGAGCAAAGTTTTGTCTTTCTTCATAGTATCGGCTGATAAAATGAATGCCATATGCTGTTACCAGGGAGAGCATAACTACCGGAATCACTGATATAATGATTGTTACCGTTTTGCCGGAGGCAGCAATTGCTCCCAACAGTAAGAGAGAAGAAAGAATTGCAACCAGCGCGGGAAAGATTGTTCCCTGAATAGTTCGAAAACTATAATATAGAAGAGCAAGAATAACAATAGCTGCAATGATTACCAAAGACATATTATCAGTAGCCATTTCAGTTATTTGCGCATCCATAATTGGATAACCATGGTATTCAACTTTAAGTGCATTTTCTACATTTTCATTTACAATTCTCTCAATTTCATTTTTCAGTAAGGTTCCATTCATATCTGGAACTGATTCAGCCATTAAAAGAGCTGCCTGGCTATCTGGTGATAGATATGAACCCCGGATTAATTCGTCTTCAAACGCATCTTTTTCCAGTTGTCGAGCTTCCCGTTCTGTTTCCGGGAAAACCTCTACAAATTCTCTCACTTCAATGCCAAAATCGGTGGCGATAATCTTTGGCATGTTTAAGAAGGAATTTACCGAAGTGATATAATCAGATTTTTCCAGTTGTTCGGAAATATATTTAAAGTTTTGTAAGTTTTCTAATTTAAATAAGTCATCGTATTCTATGGCAATTAGCGTTATATTCTTATCATCTCTACCAAACTTTTCTGAAATTTCCTCATAGAATTCTATTTCCGGATCACCTTCAGCGAGGTATTCAGTGATATCATCATCTACTACCAGGTTTTTAATTTGGGAGATACTTAATACACTTAATATGATTGTAACAATCATGATTAATTTAGAATGTTTTCTAATAAAATGTGCCAGTTTGTTCATGTAGTCTACTCCAGTTTTGTGAATAAGAATTAAGGAATATTATTTTTTGATTTTATAATTCCAGAGATGATAAATTTGGACAACATGTCAATAACTTCCTCAGTTGAACAGGGAAGCCTGGATATTATCTCAGGATTTACAACAGATTGAATTGTATTTATGATTAATAAAATAATAATTTCAACATCGATATCGTCACGGATAATATCTTCTTTTTTTGCTTGATTAAGGAGTTCTCTCAGCTGATTATTAAACATTTTTTCTCGAAGATTGCTGATCTTTTGCCAGGCCTCTGGATTATTTTTTCTAATATCTTCAAAGGCGTGAATGCTGCATTTTGTAAGTTGCACTTGTATTAAAGATATCATTTGCTCTAATGAAGCAAGCCCCTTTATATTTTTACTGTTGATAATTTTGTTTATATTATCCTGAAATTCCTGAAAAAAATCATAGATCACGGCTTCTAATAAAATGTTTTTACTTTTATACAGCTGATAGAGCGTTCTCTTGCTCATACTAATCTCAGAAGCCAATTCATCCATGGTTACTTTGGAATAACCAAAGCTAAAGAATAGTTTTCTTGCACCTGAAAGTACTTTTTTTCTCATAAAATTTTGTTGATCTTTTGACATTTTAACCTTAAGATATTGCTAAAACTTATATCGTTTTTTTAGTTTACTTCTTATTTTAATCATATTCCATGCTCCATGTCAAATTTTTCGTTCAATTTTGAATTGATAAAGTCGTGGATCTATAACTGAAAGAAAACATCTTGTCTGATCAAGTTAAGTTTACCCTGATAGATAAGACAGTAGGAATGGTTATCTTGCCAAGCATTCTTCCAGAATCTATAATGAAAGAAAGAATGAACACAGCAAAATATTTTAAAATAAAGAGGGAGAAAAGAGCATGAAAGAGATATGTATCATTCTGTTATTAAGTATTTTTACTATTGTTGCCCTGGGTAATCCGAGCAGTGCCTCTGAGTTGATGGGGATAGAAGGAATCTGGGAGGGTAGGCTGCAGGTTCCCGGAACTGAGCTCAGCATTGTTTTTAGGATACAGGCAACGTCTGAGGGCAGCTTCACAGCTACCATAGATAGTCCGGACCAGGGAATAACCGGAATTCCGGTTGATGAAATTACCCTGAAAGATGATACTTTACGGCTGGAAGTAAGATCTATCGGAGGAATTTTTGAGGGGGAGGTCAGCAAAGATTTCTCAGGGATCAAAGGAGAATGGAGACAGTCCGGAGCATCTTTTCCTCTTTCGCTTCAGAGGATCGAAAAGGCAATAGAAATCATAAGACCCCAGGAACCGGAAAGGCCTTATCCTTATCTCGAGGAAGAGGTTAAGTATAAAAATTCAAAGGCCGGGCTTACCCTGGCAGGAACATTGACCTTACCCAACGAAAAAGGCTCTTTCCCTGCAGTTTTGCTCATTACCGGTTCCGGCCCGCAGGATCGGAATGAAACTGTTGCCGGTCACCGGCCGTTTTTGGTACTGGCAGATTACCTGACTCGGCAGGGAATTGCCGTGCTGAGAGTGGATGACCGGGGAGTCGGCGAATCTACTGGAGATTTTTCCCAGGCCACCAGCGAAGATTTTGCATCTGATGTACTGGCTGGCATTGAGTACCTCAAGACACGAGAGGAGATAAATTCCAAGCAGATCGGATTGATTGGTCACAGTGAAGGCGGCCTCATTGCTCCCATGGTTGCAGTCCAATCCCCGGATGTAGCTTTCATTATTTTAATGGCCGGACCCGGATTGCCAGGAGAGGAAATTTTGTATCTGCAGAATGAATTAATTTCCAGAGCCATGGGCATCAGCGAAGAGGAGATTGCCATGAATCATCTTTATAACAGAAGGATCTATTCCCTGGTAAAAGAAGAGAAAAATATAGACATTCTGAAGGAAAAGCTTATTCAGGTGTTTGAAGAATACTTTGCCGGGCTTAGCGAGGAAGAAAAAGTCAGAATCGGTGACCCGGAACTATTTATGAATGCCCAGATAGAAAGCTCATTATCTCCCTGGTTTAAATATTTTCTTACTTATGACCCTAAACCGACTTTAAGCAAGGTAAGCTGTCCGGTTCTTGCCATCAACGGAGAAAAGGATCTGCAGGTTCCCCCGCAAGAAAACCTCAAGGCGATTGAAGAAGCATTCATTGCAGGAGGCAACAAAGATTTTATGATAAAGGAATTACCAGGCCTGAACCATATTTTCCAGAATGCTCAAACCGGATCCCCTGATGAATATGTCCGGATTGAAGAGACGATATCACCGGTAGCTTTGAAGCTGATAGGTGATTGGATTTTAGAGCAGGTAAAAATGTGAAATCTGCCAGGAAACGATCCTTGAATGCCTAAAGAGAGGAGAATCATCATGAGTCATGAGGAGAAATTTGAAGAATATAAGAAAAAATTAATTCAGGAGAATGAGGAGAAATATGGGCAGAAAATAAGGCAGTTGTATGGGAAAGAAGCAGTCAAAAAATCCAATGAAAAGGTCAAGAATATGAATAAAGAAGAACATGAACATATGACGAAGATTGAAGATGCATTAATGGAGACCCTGCAGGCAGCCATGCAGACAGGTGAGCCTGCCGGTGAATTGGGACAAAAAGCAGCAGACTTGCATCGGCAATGGCTTTCCTTTTATTGGGGAAGTTACGATAAAGAGGCTCATGCCGGACTTGTCCGGATGTATGTGGCTGATAAGCGATTTACCGAATATTATGATAAAAAACAACCGGGAACTGCAAAATTTTTAAGAGATGCGGTATTAGTCTATACTGGAATGAACAAATAAAGAAATATTTTTGTTAATATCTCATTCACGAGAGGCTTCCCGGGCTCTTTCTATATAGTAATGAAAGAAATCAGCCATATTAAAAGGTTTGATTTTGACCAGTGGCTTTCCTCTGCTTTCTGGATTGACAGGATAAAATTTGTAATGTATATTATATAATAATGATTACAAATATAGAATAATTATCAATATATGAGAAGGATTAAATACAATCTATTTATTTAAAGAATTATCAGACATATTGAAAAATAGGAAAATACACCCCTCATACCAGAGAATTAAAGTATTGGAGTATTTAAACAAAAACCAATGCCATCCTACTGTGGATCAGGTATATAAAGATCTGCAAAGTGAAATTCCCACGATATCCAAATCGACTGTTTATAACACTTTGAACCTATTTATTGAAGCAGGACTGATAAGGGCATTGAATATTGAAGACAATGAAATCCGCTATGACATTATAACCAAAAACCACGGACACTTTAAGTGTGGAAAATGTGGAAGGATATTTAATTTCAGCATTGATCTTAACAATTTCATCGCGGAAGAATTAACCGGTTTTGAAATTAGTGATAAGAACGTATATTTTAAAGGTATCTGTCCAGGATGCCTTTCAAATAGAGATAACAATGAATAAAAAATCTGAAAGGAGAGAATAATATGAATGAGATAAGTAAATGTCCGGTAACTGGAATGACTCGAAATGCCATGACAGGTGGCGGTACTTCCAACAAAGACTGGTGGCCAAACCAGTTGAACCTCAAGATTCTTCATCAGCACTCGCAGCTGAGCAATCCGATGGGAGAGGGTTTCAATTATGCTGAAGAATTCAAAAAGCTCGATCTGAAAGCTGTAAAGAAGGATCTCTATGCTTTGATGAATGATTCTCAGGATTGGTGGCCTGCTGATTTCGGCCATTATGGCCCTCTTTTTATTCGTATGGCCTGGCACAGTGCAGGCACCTACCGGATGGGTGACGGCCGTGGTGGTGCAGGATCTGGCTCTCAAAGGTTAGCCCCGCTCAGCAGCTGGCCGGATAATGTCAATCTGGATAAAGCACGCCGTTTACTCTGGCCGATTAAACAGAAATATGGGAAGAGGATCTCCTGGGCTGATCTCATGATCCTGACTGGAAACTGTGCTTTAGAGTCTATGGGACTAAAGACGTTTGGTTTTGCCGGAGGTCGCGAAGATGTCTGGGAGCCGGAGGAGGATATCTATTGGGGTTCAGAAACTGAGTGGCTTGGTGACAAGCGTTATTCCGGCGACAGAGACTTAGAGAATCCCCTTGCCGCTGTGCAGATGGGTTTAATCTATGTGAATCCGGAAGGACCAAACGGCAACCCGGATCCGGTTGCTTCCGGTCGTGATGTTCGGGAGACTTTTGCCCGTATGGCTATGAATGACGAAGAAACCGTTGCACTTATTGCCGGCGGTCATACCTTTGGTAAATGCCACGGTGCCGGACCTGCTTCCCATGTGGGACCGGAACCGGAAGCAGCTCCGATCGAAGAACAGGGCCTGGGCTGGAAGAGCAGCTTTGGCAGCGGTAAAGGTGGCCATACGATCAGCAGCGGTCTTGAAGGTGCCTGGAAACCAAAACCGACCAGATGGGATATGGGTTATCTGAAGGTACTGTTTAAATATGAATGGGAGTTAATCAAGAGCCCGGCAGGTGCGCACCAGTGGCTGGCTAAGAATGTGGATGAAGAGGATATGGTGGTCGATGCCCATGATCCTTCGAAGAAACATCGGCCGATGATGACCACGGCAGACATGTCACTTCGCTATGACTCCAAATACGAGCCAATTGCACGGCACTACCTGCAGAATCCGGAGGAATTTGAGGATGCCTTTGCCCGAGCCTGGTTCAAATTGACCCATCGTGATATGGGTCCCCGCTCTCGCTATCTTGGTCCGGAAGTTCCTGAAGAAGAGCTGATCTGGCAGGATCCGGTACCGGCAGTTGATTATGCATTGATTGATGAAAAGGACATTGCAGCACTCAAAGGCAAGATTAATAACTCTGGCTTGTCTGTTTCCCAACTGGTCTCAACTGCCTGGGCTTCAGCATCCACTTTTCGTGGTTCGGACAAGCGTGGTGGTGCAAACGGAGCGCGAATAAGGCTTGCTCCCCAGAAAGATTGGGAAGTGAATCAATCCGCACAGTTGGGAAAAATTCTTCAGGTGCTGGAAAGAATCCAAAAGGATTTCAACAGCACTCAGTCCGGAGGGAAGAAGGTATCACTTGCAGACCTGATTGTCCTGGGCGGATGCGTCGGTATAGAGCAGTCTGCAAAGAATGCCGGTTATGATATAACTGTTCCTTTTTCCCCTGGTCGAACAGATGCAACACAAGAGCAGACTGATGTGCAGTCATTTGAGGTACTGGAACCAGTTGCTGACGGATTCCGTAACTACCTGAAAGCGAAATATTCAGTACCCGCAGAGGAGATGTTAATTGATCGTGCACAACTTCTGACCTTGACCGCACCTGAAATGACCGTTCTCCTTGGCGGTATGCGGGTCTTGAATGCCAATTATGGACAGTCCAGGCACGGTGTCTTTACCAGGAGGCCGGAGACGCTCAGCAATGACTTCTTCGTAAATCTGCTCGATATGGGGACCGCCTGGAAGCCGAAGGATAAAGACAGTTATCTGTTTGAGGGTCGTGATCGGAAGACAGGCGAACTCAAGTGGACCGGTACCCGTGTTGATCTTATCTTCGGTTCAAATTCCCAGCTCCGGGCTATTGCGGAAGTGTATGCCAGTGAAGATGCCAAAGAGAAGTTTTTGCGTGATTTCATATCAGCCTGGAATAAGGTGATGAATGCCGATCGTTTTGATCTTGTCTGATCAAAGTGACCGCAAAATGACTTTGCGAAGCAAGGATTTATAATAAATGAGGAAAACACAAAGACCGCAATGGCAAGGTGGGATCTATCATCTTATTGCTAAAAGACCTGGAATAAAAACAGAGATCATTCTCATTCAGGTGTTTATCTATAGCACTAAGACTGTGCCTTAATGGCTATAGTAATATCTTTCATAGTATAGTAGAATAGTAAAACATCATGGATGGTCTGTAATAGCATGATGGAATTTAAAGAATAAGAAGCAGTTTATGGGGATATAGCTCAGTTGGGAGAGCGCTGCGTTCGCATCGCAGAGGCCAGGGGTTCGAATCCCCTTATCTCCACCAGAAATATAATAGGGTTAGATTCTCAACCTTAAATAATTTGAGATGAGGTCTGGCCCTTTCTCTTTTTTGTGTCAGGGGACAGGTACGTGACACACGTGACACACAAGGGCACAGGCTTTTGTAAGGATCATTCTTCCGGTTTTAGTATCATATATTATAGTGACCGTGATTATGTCTTTATAATCTTCCGGAATAAATACGTTTATACAGTCATGTTGTCAATAAAGCTGATCAAATAATACCTATTGCCTGAAAAAATTTGATTGGTCAACTATGTGTTAAATGCTGGATGTTAACAGCTGGCTGGATTATAATGATGATACCGTTGGGTATCAGGTTCTTCTTTATCCAAAAAAGTTTAATGGAAGATCTTGCCGCAGGTACAGTAAAGGGAAAATAAGAATGATTGAAAGAATGACATCAAGAGAACGTGTGTTAAAAGCGTTGAATCATCAAGTCACTGACCGTATCCCGATTGATTTTGGTGGTACGGCCAATACCAGTATTGTAAAAGAAGGTTATGACAGGCTAACAAAATATATTGGACTGGAACAAGGTAACATTGAATTCATTGACACAATGATGAGATCTGTCAGGGTAGCCGAAGAAGTGCAAGAATACTTTGAAACAGATTTCAGAGGTGTTTTCCCGCCGAGATCTTTACCGATTAAATGGTTAAACAGTAATACTTATACTGACCAATGGGGTATTGAGTGGACAAAAAAGGAAGATATATTTTATTATGAACAGGCAAATTATCCACTAGCCGGTGACATAACGGCGCAGGATGTATTGACATATCATTGGCCAAATCCGCATGAAATTGACATCAGTGATGATCTGCATAAAAGAGTAAAAAAAATGAGGGAAGAAACAGATAAAGCACTCATATTGGATTTACCTGCACCCATGATTCATACAACACAGTATTTACGCGGATTTGAAAATTGGTATATGGATTGTGCAAGTAATGTCAAACTGCTTGAGATCTTATTTGATACAGTCCTGGAGATCAACATCTTTATTGCTGAAAAAATTCTGAAACAGGCTGCCCAAGATGCTGATATCATTAAAATGGCCGATGATATCGGCATGCAGAATGGTTTGCAGGTATCACCTGATTTTTTCCGGAAATACATCAAGCCCAGATTTAAGAGATATACTGATTTAATTCGAAGATTTGCACCTGATACGATCATACATTTGCATAGCTGTGGAAGTATCGAAATGATTTTAAAAGACCTGATTGAGATTGGCATCAATGCCATTAATCCTGTACAGGTTTCTGCTAAGAATATGGATCCTAAAACTCTGAAGTCAAAGTACGGCAAAGATTTGAGTTTTTGGGGTGCGATTGATACCCAGAATGTATTGAATAGAATGAACGATGACGAAGTTCGAGAAGAGGTAAGGAAAACAATCGATATTCTTGGTGCAAATGGCGGATATGTCTTAAGTGCCGTGCATAACATTCAGCCGGATGTTCCACCGGAAAATATTGTAGCGATGTTAGAAGAGGGCAAGAATTATAAAGGCTTCAGGGATTGATGATATGCCTGAAAATGATGAAAAATGAATTAGAAATTCTAGAAGTTAGGGCAGGTTCACCTGAATGATAATTAGAGATGCCACAGTAAATGATAACCTGAAAATGCTTGATATCCAAAAGCATGCTGCACAGATTGGAGAATTTGAAATAACGCTCATAAAAACCGATTTCAGGAGCAAATCGAATTTTTTCAGTGACGGTTTTTTCCTGGTAGCTGAAGATGAAAATACATCTGACATCATCGGTTTTCTGGGAGTGGGAGTAGACCATTTCAAAGTCAAGGATAAAGCATACAAAGGGGCTTACCTTTACGATTTGAGAACGAATCCAAAATATATGGGAAGCGTGGCAAAGTGGTTAAAAAGTATCACCGAAGAGACAGCAAGCAGGTTGAGAAAAATGGCCATCGATTTTTGTTTTGCCTCTGTAAAAGCAGATAACCAACCATCTATGAAATTGCTGAAGCATTTCAACCTCACCCCGATATACAGCTATATAACTTATGCGGTTCCTGTTTTTAATAAGAAAATTGCTGAAGAGACAAAAATAGAAGTTGATTTTGATATGGTAGAATTGGAAGGTTTCTACAGTGAGATGAATCATGAAATTGATTTTTTACCAATTGGTTTAGAAAATAGTTTTTTAAAAATAATGGGAAATGAGCATAGATTAGTCAAATTCAGTTATAAGTCTGCCCAAATTATTGGCTGGGATACAAGGGATATAGCGGATATCGGCGTAACCAACCTGTCAGCAAAGTATAAAATTCTTATCAAAACATTATATGTTACCTCAAAAATCATTCCCTTTCTCAAAGCTCCCGTACTCCACAAAACAATGAAAAGTTTTCGCATACTGAAATTTGATTATGAAGAAGAAGATGACTTCAAGATATTGCTAAAGACATTAAATGGTTATTGTTATCAGAACAACTTCTTTCTGGTCATTTTCTTTATTCCGAAAAATCAATCTTTCAATGAAAAATTATTAGGAAAAATAACATTCAAAACCGATTTAATCGTCGCTGCAAACGCAGTTACAAACGTTGATTTTTCCAACCTTAAAAATTTTTTAGCGCTTCCCAGACTATAAAGACGGGTTAAAAAAAACTGATCGGCTTGTGGAGAAGGAAGAGAATGCAAACTTGAAGACATTAGAAAATGATTAACTGATTCTTGAAGAAATTTACATAAAATATTGATTGCAAGGATTTATCGATGAAGAATAATGTTTATGAAATTGATAAGAAGATTTATGGTAGATTTGATCAGAAAAATAGTATGTTTTTCCGTTATCTTTGGGATAAAAAGCTGAGAAGTTATCAGAATAATTTTGCAGAAGGTATGATTAAGAATATTAAATTAGATAAGGAAGGGTATACCCATTTCGATTATGCTTTTAGTAAAGCCTCCTGGACATTAGATAGCCGTTTCCCTTTTGCTTTTTCCTGGATAGGGGATACTTCTTCTGAAGAAGATTGGTATGGATATCGATTGAGAAAGATAAAGTATAAAATCAATGACCTTGTGGAATTTACTGCTAAAGTAAAAAAGGTAGCAAAAATATATGGCGCTTCTCTAGTTGGAATCACTGAGGTTAATCATCATTGGATTTATAAAACTTCGGCGAAGAGATTGAATGGTCAGTATTTGGATTCTACTCCTCTCGATTTACCTCAGGGGATACACCGAGTGATAATGATGGCTATTGAGATGGATCCGTTAGGCTTATCGACCACACCTGCTTTAGCTGCAGCAGCTATAACAGGATTAGGTTATTCGAAAATGGCGTTTGTCATTTCCTGTTTGGGTGAATTTATTAGGAATTTGGGATACAAAGCTCTTCAATGTGCAAATGATACTGCACTCAGTGTTCCCATTGCGATCGATGCCGGACTGGGAGCGCTGGGGAGAAATGGTTTACTAATAACACCGGAATATGGTTCGAGAGTCAGGCTATGCAAAGTATTTACCGACTTACCCTTGAATATCGATGAGCCAAATTTTTCTTTTATTGAAAAGGTAAATTTTATTTGCCGAAATTGTTATAAATGTGCAGAAGCATGCGAGACTGATGCAATTTCTTTCCGTCAGAAACCAACATTGGTCGGGGATACAATCTCGAATAATTCAGGTATCAGAAAATATTATATAAATCCGGAAAAATGTTTTGATTTTTGGGTAGAGAATAATAGCGATTGTTCCAAGTGTATTACGGTATGTCCTTTTTCAAATATTAAAAATCATTTATCTCCTTCCGAATTTTGGAAAAGATCGGATTAGATCATTACATTTTATATAAGATACTTTAAAAATATCAAATACCCCTTAAAATGATTTTATTCAGTATATTTCTACCTCTTTAATAATCAGTTGTTCAATAGTATCAATCCATTTTTTCCAAACAGATTTTATTTTAATGACATGATAGATCATTCTTGTAAATAACGGGAAAAAGAAAAAAATATAGTAGAAATTGTATTGACATTTATATTATTTATTATAAAATAATTGTAAGTATTAAAATTTTTTTGTAACTAAAAAATATTAATATATAAAGGTAAATTGTAATGCCATCAAAAAAGGGGAAAATACACCCTATCATAAAAGGTCTTATTCCAATCGTAAAAACCATTGCTAAAATGTTTGGGAAAAATTGTGAAGTGGTGCTACATGATTTTAGTGGGCCTCAGAACTCTATTATCGCTATTGAGAATGGTCATGTCACCGGGAGAAAAATTGGCGATCCCATAACTGATTTAGCATTGTCCTCCTGGCGGCAAGGTGGATTCGGGAATACAAGAGAAGATATGGTTATCAATTATAAAACCAGAACAAAAGATGGAAGAATCTTGAAATCTTCCAGTGTATTTATAAAAGACCAAAATAATAAAATAGTTGGATGTTTATGTATCAATTATGACCTGACAGGGCATATGATGTTCGAGAAGACTATGGATGAGTTTTGCGCTATAAATGAATTAAATGAAGAAAAAGAAGAAACCTTTATTAAAGATGTTGATGAAATACTCGATAGTATCATCAATAAGGCAATTGAAGAAATGCATAAGCCGGTCTCATTAATGCAAAAAGAAGATAATATGAAAGTAGTAGAAATCGTAGATGAGAAGGGTGGATTTATGATTAAAGGAGCTATTGATCAGCTTGCCCATAGATTAAATGTTTCTCGCTTTACGATTTATAATTATCTGGATGAAATCAAGATTAAAAAGAAAAATCAAAAGTAAAATTCCTTATTAAAAAGACAATCTGATTTCTAGTTTGAGAAAATAACAAAATTTAAGGAGTTATAAAAATGCACAAAGAAATTTTGATTAATCAGGACAGTCCAAAAACCATTGGACCCTATTCTTCTGCTGTTAAAGTTGATCGATTGGTATTCCTTTCGGGTCAATTACCTATTGTTGCTCAAACAGGAGAAATTATTCAAGGTGGAATAATAGAGCAAGCAAAACAGTCGTTAAAGAATTTATTAGCTGCTTTAACACCTTATCAATTAGACGTAGAAAATGTGGTTAAGGTAACCATATTTTTGAAAGATCTGAAGCATTTTAATAGTGTAAATCAGATTTATGCAGACTATTTTAAGAGTGATTTTCCAGCACGTAGCTGTGTCCAAGTGGCAAAACTACCCAAAGATGCGGAAATTGAAATCGAAGCGATAGCCTATCAATAAATTTTGACAATGAAGTCAAAAAAAATTCAAAAAGGAGAGAATATAATGAAAAAAGTTATGCCACCTTACCGAATTAAAGTCGTAGAGCCTATTAAGTGGAATACTCGAGAAGAAAGGGAAAAAATCATAAAAGAGGCTGATTATTGCACCGGATTTTTAAAAGCAGAAGATATTCCTATCAACTTAGAGACAGACAGTGGTACTTCAGCAATGAGCCAAGATCAATGGGCAGGAATGATGCAGGGAGATGAATCCTATTTCTGCTGTAAAAATTGGTATCATCTGGAAAAGGCAGTCCAAGATTTTACTGGTTATAAATATGTGTTAGCCGCACATCAGGGAAGAGCAGCAGAGAACATCGTATGTTCATGCTTAATTAACGAACCAGGTGGATATACACCTGCAAATGCACATTTTGGTACAACCGAAGTACATGCCAGAAGATTGGGTATAGAGCCAATTAATCTATATCCGGAAGAAGCTCTTGATACCCAAATCAATAGACCATTTAAAGGGAATATCGATTTAGATAAACTAGAAGATATGATTAAGAAAAGAGGAGCTAAGAATATCCCTTTCTTGAACATGGTTCTTACAAATAATTTCACCGGTGGTCAACCTGTTTCGATGGCTAATTTAAAAGAAGCTAGCAAAATAGCACGGAAGAATGGTATCAAGGTTGTCATTGATTCGGCCAGAGTAGCAGAAAATGCCTACTTTATTAAACATAGAGAGACCGGATATGAGAATAAATCGATTCGGGAGATTTGTCGTGAAATTTATACTTATGGGGATATCATGCACATGAGCTCTAAAAAAGGTGCCCTTGTTAACATGGGTGGACTCATAGCAACAAACGATAAAGATCTCTATGAAAGAATGAGTGCCATGTTAATCCAATTTGAAGGTTACATTACTTACGGGGGATTATCCGGAAGGGACTTAGAAGCTTTAGCTATTGGATTGAATGAAGGTTTGGAATATGATTATTTACATCACCGTATTTCACAAGTAAAACTGTTTGGTGATCTACTTAGAGAAAAGGGAGTACCTTTTTACGAGCCAGCTGGTGGACATGGCATTTATGTTGACGGATTAAAAACTTACCCCCATATTCCTAAAGAAGAATTTGCAGCCCAAGCACTATCTGTTCAGACTTATATTGAATCAGGAGTAATGGGTATAGAAAATCCTTCCAGCCTTGGATGGAGCAGAACGGATCCTGAAACAGGCAAGTTAACCTCTCCACCCTTTGAATTAGTTCGATACGCTGTTCCTCGAAGAGTCTATACGGATAGCCAGATAGAATATGCAGCAGAGGGAATCAAAGAAGCCATGGATTTAGGAGAAAAAGTGAAAGGGTTTAGAATCAAATGGGTACCAAAGAATGAATTCTTGAGGATATTCCAATATCGGTTAGAACGTCTAAGCTAAAAATAAGAATCAGCTTGTTAATTTTTTTCTATCTAAATCTAAATTAAAAAGGAGGTAAATTTTTTCTAAAGAACTTAGAAATGATTATTTTAAAAAGGAGGAAAAATATAATGAGTGGAAAATTGATTAAAACAGGTTCAGTAATTTTAATTCTAGTATTACTTTTATCTCTTTCAGCTTTTGCCCAACAAAAGTGGAGAATCGGTACCCTTGTTCCTGATTTTGTACCTCTTGGTGCAGGAATGGTTGAATTTGCCAGATTAGTTGAGGAAAGAACAGATGGTCAAATCACAATGGATTGCTATCCTGTTCAACAACTGGGTTTCTGGATGGATGAATTTGATAATATCAGCAAGGGTTCACAGGAAATGGGATTTTTACCACCCAGTCCAAGGTATAATCAATTCTCAGCAATCTATATGGACTTTGTAGTGACCAACTGGGAAGACTTTGAAGAATTCTATGGGCGAGATGGATTCTTGTTTAAGTATATTGAAAAAGGTTGCGAACAATTAGGTGTAAAACTACTTGGGTTTATGAATATTGGCTTTGAAGGTTATTCTGGAATGAAAGGCCCTGTAGTCTATCCCGAAGACATTACTAAACTTAAGATTAAGACCCGTGTTGGTTATCCTACCAGTGTTGTGTATTATGAAAGCCTGGGACCGGTTGTTTCCATCGATATGGGTGAAGTATTCACTGCATTACAATTAGGTACTATTGATTGCCAGGCGAACCAGGCTGTAGAAACAGTTTATACCCAGTTTCATGATGTAACAAAATACTTTACCGATACTAATTCCATGCCAGCTTTTGCTGCGATACTCATAAACCAGCGTTTGTTCAATAAGCTTTCACCTGAAATCCAGGAAGTCATTCAAAAAACTGCAGACGAGATTGTGGAAAAGGTGAATAGAGAATCCAAAGAAAAAGAAGAAGAGTATTATCAAAAATTTGAAGAAGAGGGTGTTGTTGTCACCAGGTTAACTTCTGAACAAAGAGAAGCATGGATCGAATTGGCTAAAAAACCGGGTGGTATGTGGGATAAAGCGAGGGAGACCCTTGGTGATGAACCTATAGATTTTCTATTAGAAAATTTAGGAAATTAAGATAATAAAAAAAACCTGCGTGGAGGTTAGGATGATAAGAAGTAATTCTAATAAGAGCCAATCCGGGATCCAGCTACTACTAAAGGTAATTCAAGTAATTGAAGATTATGGTTCTTTTTTAGCCTTTATGGTCATGATTGTTCTAGTGAACCTTGCTATTTTTTTAAGAATAACGGTTAATTTTGAAAGTTCATCATGGGAAGAAATTGCTCGGTTTTCTTCTATCTGGATGTATATGCTGGCAATTGCTGTTGCCTCTCAAGAAGATTCCCACCTCCGCGCCGGTTTTTTAGACAATTACATTCATTCTGAAAAGAATAAATATTTATTAGAAGTAATTTTTAAAGTTATCATGGCCATTTGTATTTTCATTTTTATCTGGTGGTCTTATGAACAGATTAACTGGATTTTTGGAACAAAACAAAAGTCTTTGGTGTTAATGATTGACATGTGGGTAGTGTACCTTTCCTTTGTAGTGGGGGGTATTTTTGCCCTGATTCACACGATTTATTATCTGTATTATTATATGCAGAAATATCGGCAATCTCTGAAGGGGTTACAAGATGAATAGTTTAATGATCATGGGTTTTTTCATAGTATTACTGATATTCCTTATCTTTATCGGTTTACCGCTGTTCGCCTGTTTTGCTATTACCTGTTTTGGGATGATTTATGCATTTAATTTAGGTACCAGCTTTACTATTCCTGCTATCTTTGTGAATTTAAATTCCTTTACCCTGATGGCGATTCCATTCTTTGTTATTTCTGGAGGCTTGATGGCTGAGAGTGGTATGTCAAAAATGATTGTAAACTTTATGAATTCCATGATCGGAAAAATAAAAGGTGGACTTGGATTTGTCCTGATTATATCATGCGGTTTTTTCGGGGCAATCACGGGCTCTTCGGGTGCAGCAATAAGTGCTATTGGAACAGCAATCTTACCGGAAATGGACCAATATGGATATCCTAGAAATTATTCAACTGCCTTGCTTGCCTGTTCAGGTTTATTGGGACAATTGATACCACCCAGTATTCCTCTTATTTTATTTGGAATGATTACCGGAACTTCTGTTGCTGCATGCTGGTTAAGTACGGTAATTCCAGGGATCATGCTCATCATTATCTACGGTATCATCAATTATGTGCAATGTAAAAATCATTTTCAGATAAAGGATATAGAGGGTTTTTCATTTGGTAAACTAATGGTCTCTGTCAAGAAAGGCGGATTTTCTTTGTTATTCCCTGTTATTGTGTTAGGTGGAATATATAGTGGATTATTTACACCTACGGAAGGAGGGGCAGTAGGAGTTGCCTATGCGATACTCGTAGGATTTATCATCTACCGATCATTAAATCTGAAGAAATTTTTCTCTGTTGTCAAAGATACCATCAGTATCACAGGCTGTATCTATTTTATTATTATGTTCATTTTGATTATCAGTCGTATTTTTACCTTAGAGAGATTACCTATGATGTTGGCTGAAGCAATCATGAGATTATCTTCAAACAGGGTTATTATATTACTTCTAATTAACATCATGTTATTAATTATTGGAATGCTGATGGACGATATCAGTTCTATGTTAATCTGTGCTCCTCTGTTATTTCCTTTGTTTCAACAACTAGGAGTTACTCCAATACAGATGGCTGCAATCTTAGCTATCAATCAAGGGACTGGAATGCTAACACCACCAGTTGCAACAAATTTATTTATGGCTTCCAGAGTGGGAAAGGTCCCGGTGGCAAGTTTTATTAGATACACAATGATTTATCTGATATTCGGGAATATACCCGTACTTCTATTGGTAACATTTATCCCCCAGCTATCAATCTGGTTGCCAAAAGTAATTTTGTATAGATAGTTTTTAATCTAATTATTTTTAATATACTAATTCGTTGTAGAGATTCGGTGTAAAGAACAATGGCTAAATTCAGGCAAATATGGAATGCCCAAAAGGGTCATCCTGTTTTAAAAGAGATAAAGAATAATGAAGATTGGGGTTTTGACTTTGGAGAAGCTATTGGCATGCTCGCTTTTGGTCAATGGTTTCCCGCCATTCGATATGGACATCCCTGTTATGTTGGAACCTTTAATTTTCCCATACGTTTAAAGTTCATTCAGAACCCTCTGCCTTCCAAAAGTTCAACATTTGATGAGATAAGGAGTTCAAAAGGATGGAATTTAAAAGAATGGGTAAGATCTGCCCGGGAATTAGAAAATGAAGGAGTCAAAGCGATTGTTACAGGATGTGGAATCACAGGGACCATGCAAAGAGATCTGGCAGAAGCAGTCAACATTCCTGTCTTCAGCTCAACGATACAATTTATCCCCCAGCTTCATTGTTCGTTGAAAAGAGATCAAAAAATTGGCATTTTAACAGCTAGCTCAAAATTACTTACTCGATGGGATAATATGTTATTTCAGGCCTGTGATGTTGATCCTGCTATTCCTGTTGTTATCGAAGGAATGACGGAAAGCGATTATTGTGATATTTGGTGGTCACAATTAGAGAAAGATTACAGTCCTTCGAAAGTTGAAAAGGCATTATTAATGGTTACTGAAAAATTGTTGAAAAATAATCCGGATATAGGAGCAATTATCTATGAATGTACTGAAATGCCTTTATATACCGGGATCATTAGAGAGAAAATTGGAATTCCTCTTTTTGATGCCAATAATATGATAGAGTTTGTACATCAATTTGTATCAACGAAAAAATTCGATCTATAAAAATATATTCAGGAGGATTAAAATGAGTAAAGAAAGAGTCATAGCAGAGCCTTATAGAATTAAAACAGTGGAACCAATCAAACTCATTCCAAGGGATGAGCGAGAAAAAAGGATCAAAGAAGCTCATTATAATATTTTTAATTTGAAGGCTGAAGACGTTTATATTGATCTTTTAACGGATAGTGGTACTTCAGCAATGAGTCATCGTCAGTGGGGTGCCATTATGATGGGAGATGAATCGTATGCCGGAGCAAGAAGCTATTTTAATTTTGTGAATGCAGTTAAAGATATCATGGGTTTTGAATATGTTATACCTACTCATCAGGGAAGGCCAGCGGAAAGTTTTCTTTTTAGAACATTAATCAAAAAAGGTGATGTTATTCCCTTTAATATGCCCTTCGATTCAACCGGAGCCCATGTACTCGATAAAGGTGGTTCTTTTGTTGAATGTGTTGAAGACATTGCTTATCAACCAACTAAAGAAGCCCCCTTTAAGGGTAACATTGATCTCCAAAAGTTAGAGAAAGTGATTAAGCAAGAGGGAAGGGAAAAAATTCCCTTTGTAATGGTAACGATTACAAATAATACTGGAGGCGGGCAGCCGGTATCAATGAAAAATATCAGGGAAGTTCGCAAGTTGACCCAGCAATATAATATTCCCGTATTTTTTGATGCGGCCCGCTGTGTAGAAAATGCTTACTTTATTCAGCAGAGAGAGCCGGGTTATCAACAAAAAACCGTCGCTGAGATTGTAAAAGAACAGTTCAGTTATGCCGATGGTTGTACGATGAGTGCAAAGAAAGATCCTCTGGTTAACATGGGTGGATTTATCGGTTTACATCAAAACGATCTGTATTTAAAAATATTACCCCATATTATTTTGAATGAAGGGTTTGTGACCTATGGCGGATTATCTGGCCGGGATTTAGAAGCATTAGCCCAGGGTTTACGTGAAATGGTTGATGATGATTATATTGCCAATCGGGTACGTCAGGTTCAATATCTAGGTGATCAATTACATGAAATTGGGGTCCCCATAGTGAGACCAGTAGGCGGCCATGCTGTTTTCATTGATGCGAAAGCTTTTTTACCTCATATTCCGATTGATCAATTCCCTTCTGAATCACTGGCAGCTGCAATCTATATTGAAGCAGGTGTTAGAGGAATTGGTCTAGGAAAGTTGGCCTTTGGTGAAGAATCCCAAATGGAGCTGCTTCGTCTGGCGATTCCACGTAGAGTATATACTGACCGTCATATGGATGTGGTGGTAGAAGGATTCAGAAAAATAATAAAGCAAAAAGATAAGGTTAGAGGAATCAAAATTGTTTCTGCGCCAGAAATTTTAAAACATTTTCTTTGCCAGTTAGATTTAATTTGATAAAGTTTGAGCTTCTTGGTTCCAGAGTTATTTAATAAAAATGAACTGAGAATTGTTTCTGACAGTGTAGGTTGTTATAAAAATGGGGACAGCTCCAAAAATGGGGCTTGTCCCCCTTTTTTTTACGAATCAATGGCTAACAGTAAAAGTAGATAAAGTTGCTTCAGTTGCTTTACTCCATCACAATGGTCAAAAAGTTTTGATTGCGATGCATAGACAATCAAGTGTAGAATACTTATTGTTATAGCAAATTGTTCCCGAGAAAGGAATTATCATAGTCAGATTAAAAATAGAATCATCATTTGTATGTTTCAGGGCAACGTACTGATACATAGATTAACTGTCACCAAATAGGAAAAATATGAAAAAGTTAATTCTATTAAACGGAACAATGGGGGCTGGAAAAACAGCTATCAGCCAGGAACTTCTTCAATTGCTGCAGCCGGGTGTCTTTTTAGATGGAGACTGGTGCTGGAATATGATCCCGTTTATTGTCAATGAGGAAACCAGGCAGATGGTTCTGAAAAACATCTGCTTTATGCTCAACAGTTTCATCAATTGTTCAGAATATAAATACATCCTATTCTGCTGGGTAATGCATCAGGAAAAGATTATCAGTGAAATCCTTGAACATCTGAATTTAGAAAACACTAACACATACATCTTTACCTTAACGCTGACAGAAGCAGCCTTGACAAAAAGATTAATGAAGGATGTTGCACGGCATCAAAGGACGCTTGATGTCCTGGAAAGAAGCATCAAGAGAATTGGATTATATAAAAACATGGATACATCGAAAATCGATGTTAGCGATATTACCCCTTTTCAAGCAGCTAAGAAAATAGCAGAATTAGTTAGCAAATGAATTATTTAAAGAGGGAGCCTGCCAATGAATCTTAAACTGGGAATGATTAGTGATCTGCATGCCAGAAAAAATAAATGGTTTATGCAACGTAAGCTAATTCAACAAATAATGGAATTCTTTATCAGCAGGCAAGTGGATGCAGTGATAGATTTAGGTGACCGTATAGATGGAACTTCATGTTTAGAAGACGAGGAATTAACAATGATGATTCGTCAAGAACTCGAAAACTTTAATATGAAAGTTTTTTATCTTTACGGAAACCATGATCTTTTCTATGTCAATAAAAGCATGTTGAATGGTATTTTAAAAAAGAAGAATTCATATGAAATCGCTAAATTAAAGGATTTTCTTTTGCTGATTTTGGATTCTAATGATGGTCAATCGGCTTATGTATCCAAAAAACAAATTGACTGGATGTGTAAGATATTGATAGAAAACCATTCTCCAGTTTTAATTTTTTCACATCACCCTATTTTTGCCATTGACATTTCCGAACATGCCTATTTTTCTCTTCATCCGAATGAGGCCATCGTAAATAATTTTCATGAAGTACAAAGCTGTATCTTAAGAAATCCTAAGGTTATAGGTGTATTTCAAGGACATATTCATCAATTGATAAAAGAATCTATTTCCGGCAAAATATTCGGTATAAATCCTCCATTACATGATAGTCAGGATATAAATTTCCCTGAAGGAGGAATAGCAGTTACGGATATTCACTTTCCCGGTACCTTCAAAGTTTCATATTTTCGAGTTACAGAGAAAAGAGATGTGTACCGTTTTACAGAAATGGAAGACCTGGAATTTCAATTGGAATGTAATTGATAATTATATTTACATGCTAATTATTTTTTTATGCTATAATTTTAATGAAATTAGATGTAATTAATCGTACAGTCGCAATTGAAACATCTATTTTGCCAAAAAATATTTTAGCAACAGGTGTCGCATATCAAGACCAATATCTTTTTTCTAAAAGGATGAATTCTGCTGTTCCGGGGGATTCTTAATTTACTTGCTGAAAGGTTTTTTATAAACCAATTTATTCCATATGAGAAAAGATATGAGAAAAGAAGGGAGTGGTAAGAGAAAAATATAATAAAAGGAATAGAAATTAAGAATTTATTAAAATGGATGGAGGTTATGATATGAAGAAATACTTTTTTGTTATTCTGTTAATAGGTATGTTTATTTGCCTGTTTAATATTTCGATTTTTGCAGCTGACAAAGTATTAGTGTATGCTGCTCTGGATTCTCCGACACTGGAAGCTATTGCCAGTGAATTTAAAAATGAAACTGGTATTGATGTGGAATGGATCCTTGGTGGCGCTGGTGAAATGGCTGTCAGAGTCAGGGCAGAAAAGGATCGTCCTCAAGCGGATGTATTTATCGGGGGTTCGGTAGATGTCCATGGAGATTTAGCAAAAGATGGATTGTTGGCTAAGATTTCTCCTGAGAATGCTAAAGCTATACCATCTCAATTCATCGATCCTGAAGGCCAATATTTTGGCTGGTATCTGGGATTATTAGGATTGGTATTAAACACTGAAATGCTGGAACAAGAAATGCCGGGTACTTTGCCTCCCAAAACATGGGATGACCTACTGGCTCCTGAATGGAAAGGAAATGTCGTCTCTTCCAGTCCAGCCAGCAGCGGTGGTGCTTATATCTTTATTGCGAACATGATTTTCAGATTTACTGAGCTTGCGCATTATTTTGGATTTGAAGGAGATGCGGCTATAGAAGCAGGTGAAAAAGCTGCCTGGAATTGGTTCCGCGAATTTGACCAGAATGTAGATCTATATATGGCCAAGGCAACTGAACCGATTACAGTTACATCACAGGGAGAATATGTTGTTGGCATGTCCTGGGCTCATGATATTTTAGTTTCTGTTGAACAGGGTTTACCAGTTGAATTAATCATTCCTCCCTATACCGGATTTGAAATAGGCGGAGTGAGTGCCATCAAGGGTGGCCCAAATCCTGATTCAGCATTAAAATTTGTTAATTTTGTATTATCTGAAAAATCCCAGGAAATTAATGCGACAGTAGGTGCAAAAAGATATCCAACGAGACCAGGTGTTGTATCGCCGCCCAATTCTCCTGATATCAGTGGAGTTGTTTTAACAAAGTATAATCGGGATTGGGCAATTGCAAACAGGGAACGTTTACTGGAATTATGGGAAGATCTTACGAATAAATAATTGAATAAACAAAAATAATTTGGCGGCATGAAGTGATGCCGCCAAATTATTTTGAAATTTCTTGGAAAAATGAAAATAAAAGAACAGTTAGCCAAAATAAATACGATTCATCTTATTATCCTATTGCTTGGTTTAATACTATTTGTATTCGTCGTTTGGCCGGTTTTCAAGGTTTTTGTTTATCCTACAATTGAGGATTATATTACTATCTTAAGTCGGGCCAGATCGATAAGGGCTATCAAGAATAGCCTTTTTATTGCAGTACTTTCCACGATTACTGCAACAGTTATTGGGTTTTTGTATGCCTATACCCTGGAGTATTCTGATATACCAGGGAAAAGAGTTTTTCGTTTTATTCCTATCCTGCCATTGTTATCACCACCCTTTGTTGTTGCTTTGGCCTGGATTCTATTATTTGGAAGAAGAGGCTTGATTACCTATGAGTTATTTAATCTCACATGGAGCATATACGGGTGGCAGGGATTATGGTTAGTCCAGAGCATCTCATTTTTCCCATACTCTTACATGATCATCGATAGTGTTTTGAAGGAAATTGATCCTTCAATTGAATTTGCTGCCAAAAATGCTGGTGGTGATGGATATCATGTGTTTAAAACTATTACCTTTCCACTTGCCTTGCCGGGAGTATTAAATTCAGCAATCCTGGTAGGAATCTATGTTCTGGCAGATTTTGGTAATCCGATTGTGATAGCAGGTAACTGGCCGGTATTGCCAACTGAGATTTTTGGAAGAATAAGCGGTCATTATGATTTAGTAGGGGCAACAGGCCTATCTGCTGTTTTATTGATTCCCACATTCTTACTATTTATGATCAACCGTAAAATACTCAGCGGTAAATCCTTTGTAACAGTCACCGGGAAGGGCAGTGGGCTGGAAAAACCTTTGGTAGGAAGTAGTACCAAGTGGGTACTCTTTTCTTTAAGTTCCTTTATCGTATTTATCATTATTCTGGTTTATGGCGTATTGCTTGTAGGGTCTTTCACAAGAACATGGGGTATTGACTGGGCTTTTTCATTACAGCATTGGAATATATTGTTAGGTACAAAAATCAGCAGTCTTTACAATAGTATACGGTATGCTCTGTTTGCCGGTGGGGGTGCTGCTATTTTTTCTTTATTTGCCAGTTATTTTATTTTTGGCAAAAGTTTTTTTGGAAAGAAAGTCTTGGATTTCATGGTCATTTTACCGGCATCGATTCCGGGCATATTTCTGGGAGTAGGATTTCTGTTAGCCTTTAATAGCCCGCCTTTGCTTCTCACTGGTACATCACTCATTATTATTCTCGGATTGATGGTCTGGAATATTCCTTTGGGGTATCAAGCCTGTACTGCAAGCTTAACCCAGATTGGGGTTGAGATTGAAGAAGGAGCTATTAACTTAGGAGCTCATCCCTTGCAAGTATTTAAGGACATTATTTTTCCTTTACTTAAGATTCCTTTTTTGTCAGGATTTATCATGGGCTTTTTACGTTCCATTACCAATTTAAGTATTGTGATATTTTTAATTTCACCGGGAAACAATACTGCTACAGCAGAGATATTAAGCCTGATACAGTATGCCGAATTAGGACCAGCCATTGCGCTGTGTGTCGCTCTTTTTGGGATTGCATTGATGGTTATTTTCTTCACACAGTTATTTTTAGGAAAAGGAATCAATCTTTTTTCTCAGGGTCAAAGAGGAGTTTAAATGGAAAAAATACATATTAGAATTCAGGAATTAAACAAGAAATATGGCAATATATATGCTGTTAAAGACTTGAATTTAAACATAGAAAGAGGAAGTTTTACCACCCTATTAGGACCTTCGGGGTGTGGAAAAACGACCACCCTCAGAATTATTGCCGGATTTGTGAAAGAAGATAGTGGCAAAGTATTTTTAAATAACCAGCTGATTAATAACACCCCTCCTCATAAAAGGAGAGTAGGCATGGTGTTTCAGTCCTATGCATTATTCCCTCATATGAATGTATTTCATAACCTGGCCTATGGTTTGCATATCAGAAAACTACCTAAAAGCGAAATCGAAGATAAGGTAAAAAACACCTTAAGATTTATTGGTTTGGAAGGAAAAGAAAACCAGATGATTTCTCAATTAAGCGGGGGACAACAGCAACGAGTGGCTCTTGGCCGAACGGTTATTTTGGAGCCTGAGGTTTTATTAATGGATGAGCCTCTGTCTAACCTGGATGCTAAGCTGAGAATCAGTGTCCGAAATGAAATTAAACAGATTCAGAATAAGCTTGGGATTACTACCATCTATGTTACACACGATCAGGAAGAAGCCCTCTCTATGTCAGATACTATAGTGGTTATGAATTCGGGAAAAATTCAGCAAATTGGAGGCCCCTGGGATATTTATAATTATCCCAAAAATCAATTTGTGGCAGATTTTATTGGAACGAAGAATTTTTTAGAGGCAACAGTGAAAAAAATAGAATCTGAAAAGGTTTTCCTGGATTGCAATGGACAACAGTTATCCATGAATAAGATAAAGGGCAGTGACTTTTCAGTTGATGAAAAAGTATTAATAAGTATCAGACCTGAAGATATTAAAATTTATAAAGAAAAACCTGATCTTCATATCATGAATATATGGAAGGGAATTATTTCTGAGAGCAATTATTTGGGTAAAATAATCCGATACTGGATTCGAGCTGAAAACGGTCATGAGTTAATCGTAGAGGATTATGCTCCCAAGAAATATATTGAGGGAGAAGTCTATTTAGGTATGGATGAAAGCGGTATTCAGTTTATTCAAAAAGAATAAACAAATTTTTCCATAGTATAGTTTGAGATTTGTCATAGAAAAAATAACTTCCTACGATTAAATAATTTGATCCATCAGAGTAGTTAAATAACCTACTTTAAGGTCATAAATCCAGGTAATATAATTCCCTTACCCTTGACAATTAATCATATGGAATCAAATCCTTAGATATACTCTCATAGTCTCCTGTATCATCTTGCTTTTCAATACCGTTTCATCAACAGAATGTTAGATGAATGATTCCATGCTATAAAATATCTAAAATCAGTATTGACTTAAGGGTTAAGATTATGGTTTAAAATAGGATAATTATTAAAAGATAAAAAATGAAACCTGAAAGGAGATAAAATGAGTGGAAAAAAGGTGTTAATTCTATCCTCAAGCCCCAGAAAGAAGGGAAACTCTGAGATTCTTTGTGAACAGTTTATGAAAGGATCCGTTGAATCAGGGAATATGGTGGAAAAAATATCCCTCCGGGATAAGGAAATTAACTATTGTGACGGTTGCGGTGCTTGTTTGGAAAGGGGAGAAAATTGCCCTCAACAAGATGATATGGCCGATGTACTGGAAAAAATGGTCAATGCCGATGTGATTGTCATGGCAACACCAGTGTATTTTTACACCATGGCAGCCCAAATGAAGACATTGATTGACAGGACCTGTTCAAGATATACCGAGATAAAGGGGAAAGAGTTCTATTTCATTATTACAGCTGCTGATAAGAATGTTGAATTGATGAATAGAACCCTGGAAGGATTCAGAGCCTTTACCTACTGTTTGGAAGGTGTAATGGAAAAAGGAGTTGTCCTGGGTACAGGGGCATTTCGTATTGGCGATATCAATCAGAGTAAAATGATGCATCTTGCTTATGAGATGGGAAAAGAGGTTTGAGGAAAACAGGTTGTTTTTTTGTGTTATAATTTAATCAAATCATTAGAAAGTCTTCCTTCTATTAGCAAATAATGATGAAAGGAGAAAAAAATGGATGCCGAAACCAATGAATGTTGTCCTGAATTTCATCCGGGAAAATGGGATAAAAAAACATTTAATTGGAACGATAAGCAATTTATTAAAGAGACGATTCCTACACTTTTCCATACCCCATTTCCTCCCATGATTGGCAAGAAAATAACCAAAATGATGGCTCTAGCCACAAGTGCGAACAAGATAGATGCAAAAAAAGATGAGGTTCTGGTTTTGTTTCAGGATCCGACCGCATTTAGATCAAACATCTATATTTCCGTAACCGGAGATGTCCCTGGTGCAAATAATGTTAAAATTCCCGGAACTTTCATGGCCAAAGTGTATGATGGACCATATAATGCCATCCCCAAATTCGTCAAAGATATGAATATGGTTTTGGAAAAAGAAGGGAAAAAAGTCCCGACAGATGATGAATACTATATCCATTATGCCTATTGTCCGAAATGTGAGAAGAAATACGGACATCAGTATATGATTCTATTTGCCAGGATCTAGGGGGTTTTTATTTATGACAAAGAGTATCCCGCTGGAATTAATTGCTCCCTGCGGCATGAATTGCAATTTATGTTCTGCTTTTCTCAGGGAAGAAAAATATATTGTAAAGTGTCCGGGATGTAGAGCAGATGATCACTATAAACCCAGATCTTGTGCCAAATGCATTATTAATCATTGTGAAATATTGAAGCAGAATCAATGGCAGTATTGCTCCAGTCAGTGTCCGCAGTTTCCCTGTAACAGATTGAAAAATATTGATAGAAGATATCGGACAAAATATGGGATGAGCATGATTGATAATTTGAATGATATTGAAAAAAGAGGAATCAGGGCATTTATCGCGCAAGAGGAAAAGAAATGGATTAAAGGTGATCAAATATTTTGCGTGCATAAAAAGGTCTATTTTTAACCGGGGTGACTGAACTTAACAAAATTATCCGATCAAATGATCTATAAGGATTCAAGGGTATTCGATTATCTTTTCCAGGCACAGATTAAAAAAGATATTTTCACCACATATCAATCAAGGAGGTGTTTTGAGAAAGTTGATGAAATAAAATAATATTTTCAGATTATGACAATAATATTGATTAAATGAATGCTGAGAAAAAATATTTTATGGAGGTGATTATGAAATGAAAAAAATTTTATTATTAACGGGAATTGCACTGATTGTATGTTTGCTGTTCATCGTTACAGTTTCTGCCCAGAAAGTTTCCTTTTATGCCAACATCACCGCGATTGAACCTATCATGGAATCCTTTGAAGCGCAAACAGGTATTAAAGGTGAGTATACCCGCATTTCCACTGATAAGTTTCTGGCAACAGTTCTCACTGAATTCGAAGCAGGAAAACTGCAAGCTGATGTAATACAAGCTCCTATCACTGTTTTAGAGATACTAAAAGATAGAGGAGTTCTCTCCACATATAGCTCTCCGGTTGCACAGGATTATCCTGAATGGGCTAAAAAAGATGGCATTCAGCTTTTCGGTATCGAATATGTAGGGCTAATTTACAACAAGGAAATGGTTAATCCGGAAGATGTTCCCAAGAAATATGAAGATCTGACTGATCCAAAATGGAAAGACAGGATTGTTATGGCAAATCCGTCTATCCATCCTACCACCATATCCTGGCTGGTGGGGTTAAAGGAAAATGTGTTTGATACAGAGGAAGCCTGGATGGATTTCCTCAAAGGATTAGCTGCTAATAATCCCATGTTTGTGGCATCCTTTGGTCCTACCCCTGCACCGATAGAAAGTGGCGAAAAACACATTGGTATTTCCATGCCTAAATATATTATTACCAAAGCGCCAGCACCTTTAGATTGGGCTCGATTAGAGCAGCCGCTTTTGGGAACTCCGAGGGCTATTGCTGTGACATCGTCAGCACCAAATCCTGAAGGAGCTAAAACTTTCGTAGATTACTGGCTCTCAGAAGAGGCTATGTCTATACTGGCTAATGATGTTGGTGAATATGTTCTGGCACCAGGGGTCTTTCCACCTATAGAAGACATGGATAAGGCAGAAGTTATAGCTATTCGGGAACTCTCAGATGAGGAAACTCAGAAATGGGGAGACGAGTTTAAGGAAATATTTAACGTCTATTAATCTTGTTATTTCGGCTGGAAGCATAGGAGGATAACTGTGGAAATCCGAATTAATAATGTCAGCAAACATTATTTTTCTGAGGGCAAAACGATAAAAGCATTGGATCAAGTCAGTCTTACAATTCCCGGTAAACAGATATTTACTTTGCTGGGGCCCAGCGGTTGCGGCAAGACTACCCTTCTTCGGTGCATCGTTGGACTGGAAACCCCGGATACCGGAGAGATTATGATAGGCGATGAGTTGGTCTGGTCCAGCAAAGATGGTATTAATGTCCCAGTTGAAAAACGGGGGTTGGCGATGGTATTCCAGACTTATGCTATCTGGCCGCATATGGATGTCTATAACAATGTTGCTTATCCGCTTCAAATCCAGAAACTGCCCAAGGAAGAAATCCGTACGAGGGTTGAAAAAACTTTGCGATTTGTAAAATTAGAAGGTTTTGAACATCGACCGGCAACAAATATCTCCGGCGGTCAACAACAGCGTGTAGCACTTGCCCGGGCTTTAATTGCGGAACCAAAGGTTATTCTCTTTGATGAACCTTTAAGTAATTTAGATGCAAAACTCAGAGAAGAGACTAGAAAAGAGTTAAGGACTTTTCTCAGTAAACTGAAAATTACTGCGGTTTATGTAACCCATGATCAGATTGAGGCACTTGCACTTTCTGATATTATTGCGGTTATGCAATCCGGAAAAATCATTGAGATTGGCTCTCCAAGAAAGATATACTTCGAGGCGTCCCACCGTTTCGTTGCCGACTTTATTGGCAGAGCCAATCTTCTCACGGCTAAAGTAAAATCTCATCAGGACAATATCACGATTGTGGATACTGAGATGGGTACTTTCAGTTGCCAGAAACGTGAATTCCCGGTAAATAGTGATGTTATTTTATGTATTCGACCTGAATTTATTTTTCTGACTGAAGATGAGGCGGTTGACGGACAGAATCATCTCAGTGGCCGGATTGAAAACCTGGTCTTTATCGGTGAAGCGTATGAGGGTGAAATAAAGGTCGGTAAAGAACTTCTGATGGTAAAAATACAGCCGGAGACATTGCTTAAAAAAGGTGATATGGTTCATTTTAGTGTGAATCCGGAACACTGTCTTCTTGTTTCAATATAAATGGAGCATTGGTGATGAAAAGCAGTTCCAGGTTAACTCCTTTGCTGATTCTAATCGTAGGTTTCCTGACAGTATGTCCGGTTGTTATGCTGGTTTTTGGCAGTTTTTCAGAAGGCCTAAGCACATTCGGAACATTTACTCTCAATAAATATATTTCGGCATATACAGATTCAGATTTTGCGAAAATTATCACCACTACAATCATCTTTGTAGTCGGAGCTTCAATCGTTGCTACATTACTGGCTTTGTTTTTGGCCTACCTGAACAACAGAACGGATATACCATTTAAATTTTTATTCAGAATCATTTCCATTACCCCCATGATGATTCCCCATATCCTGTTTTCGGTAAGCTGGGTTTTGTTATTAAATCCTTCTAATGGCATTTTGAATCTGATGCTAAAACAACTATTTTCCCTGGAAAGTTCGCCTTTAAATATCTATTCCGTCTGGGGAATGATCCTGGTTGAAGGGTTGTTAGATATGCCAATTGCCTACCTCATTATAGCACCGGCTATGGCATCCTTTGATGTCAATCTGGAAGAGTCTTCCCGCGTATTTGGAGCAAATTCCGGGCAAACTTTATTCCGGATTACGCTACCGGTTCTCAGGCCGGCTATCCTGGCTGCTTTTATTCTTTGTATTGTTCGCTGCATGGCTTCCTTTGCTGTTCCTTCGGTGATTGGTATGCCAGGCAGGATTTATGTTTTAGCAACTCATATTTATCAGACGATATCGGTGGGATTTTCGGTAGATTATGGTAAAGCTGCAGCCATAGGAATGAGCGTACTGGTGACATCAGTGTCACTTATCTATATATACAGGTATTTAACTTCTGAAAGCGAAAAATATGTTACTATTTCCAGTCGTGGTTACCGCCCGACTGTCATTGAGCTGAAAAAAGCTAAAATACCTTTATTTGTTATCCTGGCTCTTTTAATGTTTATTCTTGTTGTGCTTCCAGTATTAGTATTGATTTACACCTCATTAGTGCCTTATTCAATGGTTCCCAGTGCCAGAGCTTTTTCCATGATGAGTTTGCGTCATTGGAATGCAGTGTTAAAAGATCCGATATCCCTGGTATCATTAAAAAATAGCTTGTTTCTGGGGGTTTTCGGAGCCACTCTTGGTGTAATTCTATCAATCTTTGTAGCCTATACCATTGTAAAGATAAGGACAAGGGCCTCAGGTTTCCTTGAATCATTAAGCTTTTTGTCTTTTTCCTTCCCCGGTATCGTTATTGGCATAGGGTTCATGTGGTTTTTTGTCCGAACCCCGATATATGCTACTATATGGGCTTTACTTGTTGGTTATATTGCTACCTATCTGCCTTATGGTATTCGTCCCCTGAGCAGTGCTTTCGTGCAAATACATAAACATCTTGAGGAATCATCCATGGTTTGCGGAGCAAAACCACTGATAACATTGTGGAGAATTATTATTCCTTTACTGGTTCCGGGTATTGTTTCCGGATGGATTCTTATGGCCACCATGTTTTTGCGTGAATTATCCCTTTCGGTGGTTCTTTCTCGGCCGGGAACCGAGGTTTTAGCGGTACAGATTCTTCGTTTTGCTGGAGACGGTCTATGGGGAAGACTTTCAGCATTAGGTATTATTATGATTGCTATATCCACCATCCTTGTTACCCTGGTTAATTATATTGGTACGAAATTAAAATCCTGAGGAAATCACTGGGATTATTTCTTGATATAGAAGCTTCTTAGTTTATCTCATAAAGTATCTTTTCACCCATTACCTGTGACTTATATAATATAAAAACAGAAAGATGATTATACTTATTCAATAAACGCTAAAAGAATAAACTGACAGGATTGAGAAATTTCTCTTAAGAGGAAGTTAAAAGGGAATCCCGGGAATTGGTTTAAGTGATAAATTGACTTATAAATGCCTCGGATGAAGTTGAACATTGAAACAGGTAGTTAAGAAGATATTTTTAAATAAGGAAGAGGTTTTATGGATTTATCTCAAGTAAGAAATCAGAAAGTGATTATTGCGGGTAAAAGTTTCCCTGCTATTTATCATTATTTAAAAGAAAAACTACCGGAAGTTGACCTGAAAGCAGTTGAGCAAAAAGAACTGAGTCAGGAAGCTGAAGATGCGCATGTCATTATTCCAACCATGTCAAAAATTGATTCAGATTTAATAGAGAGATCCTCTCATCTGATGCTTATTCAGCAATGGGGAGCAGGATTGGAAGGAGTAGCGATCGAGCAAGCCACCAAACAGAACATACCTGTTGCCAACGTGCCTTCTTTGGGTTCAGGAAATGCTGAGTCGGTAGCAGAATGGTATGTTATGGCTGTTTTAAATTTATGTCGGAAAGAATATGAAACACGTTTTTACGGAGAAAAAAATTTTGTGTGGGGTGCACCCATTGGGAAGGCACTCGTTGGTCGAACTGCCGGATTAATCGGATTTGGTGGCGTTGGAAAAGAATTAGCCAGGCGGCTAAAAGGATTTCAGGTGAAGATCATTGCGATTCAGCGTCATCCTGATCAGGCGGCTGCAGAGGAGTATGGTTTAGAATGGATTGGTTCTGAACAGGACTTACCGAAACTTCTGCATCAGACGGACTTTTTATTTTTATGTCTTCCCTTAAACAAACACTCTTTTCATCTATTAAATCAAGAAACGATTGCCATGCTTCCCAAAGATGCCTGTATTCTGAATGCAGCCAGAGGCGCTATTATTGAAAAGGAAGCACTAATGAAAGCATTACAAAAAGGGAATTTAGGCGGTGTAGCCATGGATGTTTTCTGGGAGGAACCGCTCAATCCCAATGATCCGATTAAAGATTTCCCCAATGTATTTTTAACACCTCATATTGCCGGGATAACTGATTATTCCTATCAGGGTATTTCAGTACAGGTAGCAGGAAATATTTCACGGGTATTTAGAGGCCATCTTCCCCTTCATTGCGTCAATCCGGAAGTGAAACCAGAATGGTTAAAAAAACAATAAATAAATGAAACTATGATCAAAAATAAAGATATCTCTTTCAGGGAGTGATCTTCAGTCACAGGATATTTTGCTTGTCACTTAGGAAAAAATGTAATCCTATAGAAAAATCTTAATCATTGCTTGATTAGAAAGAGTAAAGAAGATTAAGAGAATGGGAATAAATTTGGTTATTCTCCTATTCATCATAGCTTATGGTGCCCTAATATTGATATTCTTAGGCACAATAAAAAAATGTAATGCCTTGAAAACAGAAAACGATCGACTAAAGGACCTGATTATGAAAGTTCAAACCAGGGGAACAAACAAGGAACAGAAACTCCCGGAGTATCAATCTATTATTGACAAGATAAAAAACAGATATCAGGATAGCAAGGATGAGAAGAAAAAGTGAAATTCGGAATGATTTTACTTCAGGTTACAGTATCGATTTCCCTGGTTTTCTGGAAATATCAAAGACCACCCACAGACTATCTGATTTATTAATCCAAAACACGAAGATTATCATCATAAAGTTGATTGGCTGAAGGAACAACTTTCCAATGGGTTAAGGATTAAATTACTCTACGTTGACAAGGAGAAAGCCCTAATGGAATTTATCGAAAAAGAAATAAAGATATGAAACTGGTGATGGTGAATTATGTTCTAAACACAATGGGCAGGTCACTGATCAACTTTCTCCAGACCATATGATGGAACCCTGCACCCCAGAAATCCTTCAGCATATAGGCAGGTGCTCCGAACTTCTTTTTCCATACCTTCTGAGCACGCGGAAATCCGCTATCCAGACAGAACTCTTTAATGTTTCTGTTCAGGAATGTCAGGTAGATCATATTTAAAAGTAATGTTCCTATGCCTTGTTTCTGGTAGTCCGGGTGAACGAACACTGTACCTACTTCAATGACACCATTCAATTCCCCATCAGTACACTCTATCACCAGTTGGCTGGTCGGACCATATTCAATGGTACCAACAATCTTCTCATTATCTAAAGCTATTAGGAAATAACGTTTTTCTCCATTTGATTCAAAGTCTTCCTGTGCCAGGTTTTCCTTATCCTGAATCTCTTTCTCCATTTCAGGTACCCGATCTATTAATCCTTCTTTACGATAGGTATCAGTGAGCACTAAAGTAAAGAACTGTTTCATTGCTTCCCTGTCACCGTTCACTACCCTCCGAATTTTTATGTTTGGCATACGTTATCCTCCTTATAGTAAGGAATGAAAAGATTTGAGATTCTCCAAATCAATGCTTATTAATGAATATGTTTTAGAAGGTAACCTGTCTTTCTGTGCCTTCCAGGATGGTTGATTCAAATAGAGATATAATTCAATTATAGATGAGTTCTATCGTAGAATCAAATGAAAGAATTGGATTCAAGAATTCATTAGGATTTTCTTTCTTGAAAGTGTACGTTAGATTTGATATCCTGAAATTATTGACAGAAAAAATCTACAGTAGGAGGATGGATTCATGGAATATAGAAAGTTAGGTCGCACGGGACTCAATGTTTCTGTTATCTCATTTGGAGGTGTGGTGGCGATAAATCTACAGCAGGAGGAAGTTAATAAAGCGGTTTCTTTAGCGATCAATAGAGGAGTAAACTTATTTGATGTTGGTCCGACTTATGGAGATGCTCAAAATAAGCTGGGTCCCGCGATTGAACAATATCGTAAGCAGATTATTTTAACTTGTAAAACCGAACCTGATAAAGACAAAAGGGAGGCCAGGGCGGATCTTGAGAATTCCCTTCAACTACTGAAGACCGATTTTTTTGATGTGTATCAACTGCATGAAGTAACCAGTGAAGATGCTTTGACAAAGGCAACCTCTCCGGGAGGGGCCTTAGAAGCCATCCTGGAAGCTAAAGAAGAAGGCCTGGTTAAATATATTGGATTCTCAGCTCACAGTGAAGATTTTGCCTTGAAACTCATGGAACTTTATGACTTTGATACGGTGATGTTTCCGGTCAACTGGAATTACTGGATGAAGGATCACCAGGGGGACGCGGTCATAAAAAAAGCATGTGAAACAAACAAGGGCATATTGGCTATTAAGGCATTAGCCCAGAGGCAGTGGAAAGAAGGGGAGGAAAAATTTGGATATGATACCTGGTATAAACCTCTGTTTGATAATGATGAATTAGCCGAGCTGGCTTTTAAATTTACTTTATCCAAAGATGTTGATACAGCAGTTTGTCCGGGGGATCAGAGGCTGTTGGTTAAATGCCTTGATTTAGAGGAAGCACTTAAAGGATCCTATACGCTTTCCGATACTGAAAAAGAAAAGCTGGAAGGATTTGTTCATTCACATGGGGGGAAACTATATCCAATCGTAAAATTTTAATCTTTTTATTATTAAAGATTCCTTGCTCGGACTTCAGAGGAATAGCAAAGGGTGATAGAACATCCAGATCGAAAATGGCTGAAGACCTCCTTGAGCTTGAAAGAGACCGGAAGTAGAGGAAATCAGAAAATTATTAAATTTTTTGACTAGTAAAGATTATTTGTTTGACCCAATTGCAAAGAAAATGCTATAATTTTTAATAATGATACATGATGGAAGCGGTTATGATTAAAGTTGATATGCTTATCAAAGGAGGACGAGTTATTGATCCCAGTCTTGGAATTGATTTTGTTAGCGATATAGTTATAGACAACGGTTGTTTTATAGATCCCGGTAGCGAAGTAGTCGAAGCAGAAACAGTAATCGATGCTACTGATCATATCGTAACACCTGGCCTAATTGATTTTCATCTCCACATTGCTCACCGAACATCCTCAATCTCTATCAATCCGGACATTTTTCTTATGTCCAATGGTATTACCAGTGCCAATGATGCTGGTAGTACGGGAACAATCTGTACTGAAGGGTTTATTCTTGATATTGCTTACAAAAGCCCACTTACAATCAAGACATGGATTAATGTTCTTCCATTAGGTATTCCCGTACATAGTTATCCTCCTGATGAAATAACCTTAAGCGGTCATGAATATCATGAATTAAAGTATCTTCTTGATCGTTATCCTGATAATATTCTAGGTATCAAGCTTTGGAGTAAACTTGGTGGACGCAGCCTTGAAGAGAGTCTTAAACTCGCAGAACTTCTTGAAACAAAACTTTGTATTCATGCATGTGCCAGTATTCGTGAGTATGAAGAAGTCCTTAGTCTAGTTCGAAAAGATGATATAATTTCTCACTTCTATCAGGATCAGGGCAGTAACATTCTTGATGCAAAAGGAAAAGTTAAAAAGAGTGCATGGGAAGCGAAGGAGCGGGGAGTAGTTTTTGATACTGCCAATGGTAAAGGCAATTATAGCTATGATCTTGCTAAGAAGGCAATTAAACAAGGCTTCTTTCCAAATATAATTTCTTCTGACTGTACGAACGGCTTAACTGCCTGGACAAAATTCAGCTTTGCACTACCTTATGTAATGACAGGCTACTATGCTCTCGGTATGCCCTTAAATGAAATAATCCGCGCTGTTACTGAAACACCTGCACGCCTGATGGGTATGGAAGGAAAAATTGGTACTCTAAAGCCCGGGGCATTTGCTGATGTAACAATTATAAAGATTGATTACACTCCTCACAAGATCTGTGATGCAAGAAATAGCACACCCGTAGAGAGTCGAGGAATGCTTATTCCGCAAGTTACTATCAAGAATGGCATTATCGCTTACAGGCGTATGGAATTCCTTTTCCTACGTTAATTCAATACTATTTGAATTATATGATAATCTGAAATAATTAGAAATTTTATTTCATTTGATTTCAAGATCAAATAATTAATTATCTGATTCATTCGATCACAATTCAAAAATAGGAATAGTCTATTTAACAATATGGATTATATCTGGATAGTGCAGAGTTTACAGGTAAATATATTTACATTCATAGGAATTCTTGAAAGGGGAAAAAGATGGCATTAATGAAATGGTTGGAAAAGAATATGGAAATCACTATTCTAGCAGTGCTACTAGCAATTATAACTATTTTATCGTTCACCAATGTGGTATCCAGATATATATTCCACTCCTCTATTATATGGTCGGAAGCAGTTTGCAGGTATTCCCTGGTATTATCAGGCTTTTTCAGCATTCCTTGTTGGATACGCGCACGTTCGGGTATCAGAGTAGATGTATTCATACAGCTCCTTTCTAAAAAACTGCAGCATACAATAGATGTATTTGTACATGCCTTTCTACTTGTATTGTTTAGCTATTTATTTATCAATTCAATAGCAGTATTTAAATCGATTGGTGCTATGGGACAGATTATGCCTACATTAGGGATACCTATGAACTATATGTATGTATTGGTGGCAATAGCTTTTGCATTTTCAGTGATCAGGGTTATACAGGTGTTGTATTCCCAAATTAGCCTTTTATTACATGACACGGGGAAGGAATGAATCATGTCAATTGGTTTGTTCTTTTTATTTTTCTTGGTGATGTTGGTTATAGGCATTCCCTTGGCTGCAATTTTCAGCAGTATGGCTTTTTTCCCATCACTTATCAATCCCGCATTTTCCTATAACTGCCAGGCGGCAATTAAGAGTATGTTTGGAGGTCTCGATAGCTTTACTTTGCTTGCAGTCCCTCTGTTTATGTTATCTGGTATGATTATGGCCGAAGGTGGTATCTCTGAAAAACTATTTAACTTTTTTGCGTACTTTGTTGGAAATAAGCGAGCTGGTTTTCCATGTGCAGTTATAATAACCTGTATGTTTTATGCCGCAATTTCTGGATCTTCACCTGCTACGGTTTCTGCAGTTGGTGCAATGACCATTCCGTTTTTAGTGAAAATGGGTTATGACAGAGTCTTTGCAGTAGCAATAGTGACAGTAGCTGGAGGACTAGGCGTTATCATACCACCAAGTATATCGTATATTGTTTTTTCTTCCATAACTAGTGTTTCTCCTTCCAGTCTCTTTATTGGTGGTATTATCCCAGGAATACTGATTGGTACAATGCTGATGTTATACGCCCAGATATATTGTCGGAAACATGGCGAGGACAGAAAATTACTAATGGCTCATTATCGAACTATACGTGCGAAGGGTTTCTCGAAAACACTACAAGAAAGTTTATGGGCATTATTGACACCCATTATTATTCTTGGAAGCATTTATGGAGGTATTGTATCTCCAACAGAGGCAGCAGTAATTTCAGTCGTATATTCAATTGCAGTCTGTATTTTTTCCTATCACACACTGACTTGGAAGGATCTTGGAAAGGTATTTCAAAAAGGTGCGAATACATATGTGGGAATTCTATTTATTATTGCTGCAGCAACCGCATTCTCTCGATGCATAACACTGCTACGTTATCCACAGACGATATCAGCAAGTATTCTGGCGGCAGTATCTAATAAATATGCTGTTCTATTAGTAATGAATTTAATCATGTTGGTTTGTGGTACCCTGATTGACAACATCCCTAATATCATGATACTTTCACCCATTTTACTGCCGATTTCTACAGCAGTAGGTGTTGATCCCGTACATTTTGGTATTATAATGACTGCAAACCTCGCAATTGGTATGGTCACACCGCCTATGGGAATTAATCTCTTTGTTGCAAGTAGCATGACCGAAATTCCAATATTCAAACTTGCAAAGGCAACAGTTCCATTTCTTATTGCTTTCCTATTTGCCCTGATGCTTATTACCTTTATTCCGGGCCTATCATTGTTACTCCCTGCTCTTAGGGGTAACTAATAAAAAAAAATAAAAGGAGAGAAAACTATGAAAGAGCTTATGAAATTTCAGAAAGTACTGGTTCTGTATCTTGCATGTACTCTAATAATATTTATGTGGATGGGTACTTGCGCAAGTTCTTCATCTGAGCAAGAGATGCCTTCCTATACCTGGACAGCAGCACTTAATGTAGCGCCAACCACAATCAATTATATGATTGTGGAAAAATTTGCTAATCTTATTCATGAGCGCAGCAATGGGAAGATAACAGTCGAGATTTATCCCAGCGGTCAACTCGGTAGTGACAACGAAATGAACCAGGGTGTATATGCCGGCTCTATCGATATTGCATCCAGTATGACGACAGGTATCGTGGACTTTGTTCCTGAGATGGCACTCTTTGATCTTCCCAACTTATTTCCCAATGTTGAAGTGATGCGTAAAGTTCTCCAAAGTGATTTTTTTGATACTCTCAACGAGTATGTCAGAAAAGGTGGTTTCACAATGCTTGGCTACTCAGATGCAGGGTTCAGGCAGCTGAGTGCCAGTAAGGAAATCCGAACATTTAAAGATATTTCTGGAATAAAGATACGCACCATGCTTAATGAAAACCATATTGCCTATTGGAAATCAATCGGTGCTAACCCACTGGCAATGGACTTTGGTGAGGTTTTCATGGCTCTTCAACAGGGAACAATTGATGGCCAGGAAAATCCTTACATGAACATTGTCGGTAACAATTTCCATGAAGTGCAGAAGTACATTATCGAAACAAATCATATCGGTCATATTATTACTTTCTATATGAATAATAGTTTGTATCAGAGCCTTCCTGATAATGTAAAAGAGCTTGTTGATGAGTGTGCTAAGGAAGCTATCACATATGGTAACAGTAAATCCGATGAGAGCATTGCGGCTTATAAGAAGACTTGCATTGATGCAGGTTGTGAAATCGTTACCTTATCTCAAGAGGATCTGCAGTCTATGCAGGATGCTGCTTCTGTAGTCTATGACATGGTTCGAAATAAGCTTGGTGATGAGCTGGTAGATGCTCTGCTTAATGCTGTTGAAGCTGCCAAATAATTGAGTTGTGAAGATGTTGTACTACTTAGAAGGATTATGAGTTTATTAAGAAAGGGACAATCAGGCTAATAGTAGAATCTAAAATAAAAAGCATCGTTTCAGATTGTCCCTAAAGTACTCCTTTGGATTATTCATTTAGAAAATTTAAAAATAAGTTTGTTAAAATACCTAAAGTATTTTGTAACCATAATAAAACAATATGCTTTCCTTTTTCTCCGACACAGAAGTAGTTTTATAAACTGATTAATTCTTTTTTTGAAAACCCGGGTTATGCCTAGCTACACATTCAAATTCACTGGATAAGTTGTGATTATTTAAAAATATTATCTCTTTTTGAGGTTAAAGAACGGAAATATATTTATTAATAATAATAGCATAATTTTATCTATTAATGGAAAAGTGGTTACCATTCTTTTTTAGAAAATGAATAGAATTTCAAAGAATACTATTTGATTTTATTCTATGCCAGTTTTCCTTTGAGATAAACAGGGAGAATGCCAGCTGATGGATATTAAAGAGATTATCCGTTCCAGGAGAAAGACTATAGCACTTCAGGTCTGTGATGATGCCACCTTGATTGTCAGGGCTCCTTTAAGGATGAGTACTGATGTAATCCGGAAAGTTATCCTGAAGCATCATCGATGGCTGGAGAAGAAGAAAGGGGAAATCTTAGCCAGGAACTCAAGCAATACCTTAAAAGAATACATTGATGGAGAAGCTTTTCTTTATTTGGGAGTCTCATATCGCTTGAAGAGAGTAAAAGCTCATGAGCTTGAGCTTGATTGTAAATTAGCATTTTTGGGTGGCCATTTTTATCTTAGAGATTCTGTGCTTCATCCCAGAGAAGCCTTCCTCTCCTGGTATAAGCATGAAGCTTTTAAGATAATTTCGGAAAGGGTCCATTGGTATGCCCGGCAGAGGGGATTGAAATATAAGCAAATTAAAATTTCTCATGCCCAAAAGCGCTGGGGTTCCTGTAGTCCTTCAGGCAACCTGAATTTCTCCTGGCGTTTAATCATGGCTCCCTTACCGGTGATTGATTATGTGGTCGTTCATGAACTGGTTCACCTTCTGGAGAAAAACCACTCCAGATCATTCTGGGACAAAGTCCGTCTCCTTATGCCTGATTATAAGATACACCGATCTTGGCTCAAGAAGAACGGTTATTTGTTGAGATTATAGGCAAAACTGGAACTGAGAGCCATCTTAAAATTAAATTGCATTTACTCTTCTTATAGATTGGATAAAATGATTATACATATGAAAAAAAGAGAGATTATTTCTGATTTGAGATTTTAAAAAGTTAAGCAGGGCAACAAAGATCATAATAAACCTGCATTTATTCTTTGCCCATCAAACCAGAAGTTAAAGAACAGGTAAACTATGAAGGATTTAAAGAAATACCTGCTGAAAGAAGGAGCCTCCCTTGTCGGGTATGCAAACTTATCTGATCTTCCCGGTAAGATTCGGAAGCATTATGATTTTGGCATTTCCATCGGGGTAAGACTAAGTCCTGCAGCAATAAAGACCATAAAGAATGGTCCTACTGAGTTCTATCAAAGAGAGTATATCCGGGTGAATCGATTACTGGATTTTCTTGGAAACTCAGCAACTGAATATATTAACAAAAAGGGATTTCAGGCTTATGCTTTTTCCTCGACCTTATCGACTGGCATCAATGACTTAGTGGATTTGTCTACCCGGTTACCACATAAGACCGTAGCAACCAGAGCAGGGTTGGGTTGGATAGGCAAATCAGCTTTATTAATTACAAAGGAATATGGTCCGGCTATCCGGCTAATCACTGTCTTAACCGATATGATACTTATTGCAGGTGACCCGATTGACATTTCAAATTGCGGTGATTGCCAGAGATGTGTTCAGATATGCCCTGGAAAGGCGATCGTGGGATGTAACTGGAATCGAGGTGTAAAAAGGGAACAAATTTATAATGCTTCTAAATGCCGCAAAACCATTGAGGAAATGATAGGCCAGGCTAATGTAACAAATCTAATCTGTGGCTTGTGCATTGCTGTCTGCCCCTGGACTCAGAAATACCTTGAAAGGGAAGAAGAATGGAGGGAAAAGAAATGTCCATTAACCTGAAACGTGTTTATAAACCGGCTGAATCTGGTGACGGTTACCGTATTCTGGTTGATCGATTGTGGCCGCGAGGCATCTCTAAAGACCGGCTGAAGATAGATGAATGGCTGAAGGAAATTGCCCCTTCCAACCGGCTTCGAACATCTTATCATACCGGTGATTTGAGCTGGGAAGAATTTCAGAAAGAATATCTATCAGAGCTGGACAGGCATAAAGAAAAGCTGAGGAGTTTGGCTGACCTTTCCCGACAGGAGCAGGTTACGCTGGTTTTCAGTTCCAAGAATGAAGACCGTAACAATGCAGTCGTTTTAAAGCAGTTTCTGGAAATGCTGTGATCCGGATAATCAGTGGTGGCTGTAACAGATAGGATAATGAACTTCTGTTATATCAATAAGCATTTCCAGACTATTTTCTAAAAGATAAATTTTTGTATTTAGTTTAGAAAATTTAGGACAAGTTGATAGTAAAAAACTGTCGATGTTGTATATGAAATGTTTTTGATCAGTCAATCAACATAGGTTGACAATAAAAATTTTGCATGATATATTTAATATTCAAAAAACATAGTATGATAAATATTGAGTATGAATAAAACAAAATATAACTAAGAAAACTATATCCATATTATTTTAAGCAATCAAAACAATTAATAAAGAATACTGAAGTTATCCCTCATAATTGTATTTTTTAATTCATATTTGAAAGTATTCATCAGTAACAATTCAGTGGATCTGAAGAGTAAATCTTTGATAAGTCTTTAGGTACTTGTACATGAACAGACTTCATATTTAAAAAAATTTTAAATTCAAAGAGGAAATATTTTTTATCCATAAATCATTATATAGAGTAGGTCATCCTTTAAATAAATAAAAACAGAAGGAGGTATATTTATAAAGTCTAAATTTTTTATGAAGTAGTTAAAAGAATATCAATTTATTAATGATGAGGAGGTATTTATCCATGAAAAGATGGAATTTTAAAAGGTTCACTGTAATTCTTGTATTGATTTTCTGTTTTGGAGTTTTTGGGGTAACACTTGCTCAAGAGAAAGAGCCACTATTAGTAGGTTCAATCTGGGATCAGGTTGGATTCGGAGGAACAATTGGACAAATTTGTTTGCGTGGGTCTCAGCTGGCTGTGGACTTGGTTAACGAAGCAGGTGGTATTTATGGTCGTCAAGTTGAATACATCAATATAGATGGTCAGAGCGAGTTGGATGTGATAGCAGGTGCAGCAAAACGACTTGCTGAGGAGCGACAAGTGTTAGCTGCCATTGGAAGTGAAGATGACTCACTTACCTCTGCCTCCGGACCTGTCTTTCAAGCTAACGGTACCGTCTTCTTAACCGGTCCGGCTACTACTCCAACCCAACCGGAGATTGGTGAATACATTTTTATGCCGGCTTACGGTGACCATTTCCAGGGAACAGCTGCAGCAAAATTCTGTGCCGAAGAATTAGGCTGGAAAAAAATAGCGGTCCTTTATGATGCTGCCAGCGCTTATAGTGTCTATCTCTCTAAAGCCTTCCAGGAAGCCTTCAAGTACTTTACAAAGGACCCATCTGCAATAGTACAGGTAGAATCCTATATGACCGGTGATATGACCTTCACTGCTCAGCTGACCCGAATCAGGGGTTTGCAAGATCAGATAGATGCCTTTGTGACTTTTCCACCAGAACCTCAGGATGCACCGGTCTATTCAAAACAGGCACGAAATCTGGGCATTACAGTTCCGATGTTCTTCACTGATGGCGGTGATGATATGAGTGTAGTTGAAGTTGGAGGAGAAGCGGTGGAAGGCGCTTATATCTCAACTCAATTTGCAGGTGATTCTCCCACAACTGAAAAAGGAAAACAATTCGTATTGGATTATCAAAGTAAGTATAATGCAGAACCTGGTTGTTTCGAATCAATTGGTTATGATTCCATGAGATTGGTTTTGGAATCAATCGAGGCAGTCATCGGTATAGCCGGAGAAGAAGTATGGGATTCAATGACCTTAGCTCAGAAGAGAACAGCAATCCGCAACACGCTCCAATTGTGGCCTGTTTTTCAGACCACCATTGTTCCCATATCCTATCCGGATCCTGATACAGCTATCTATCCCAGAGTTCCGAATAGGCCGGTTATCTTTAAAGAAATAAAAGACGGACAGCTTCGCTACTACATGCATATGGAACCAGAAGAGATTACTCCTGACCTGCCGGCAGTTCTTGAAGCAATGGGTGCGATTAAAAAATAACCACAGCATAATCTATTATTTCAAGTAGTGCAAAAAAGACGCGGGAAAGTAGTATTGACTTTCCCGTGTCCTTATTTTTAGAGAACCAGGGGTGTATAAGATGCCAATTGTGATGCAAATCAATAAATTAACAAAACAATTTGGAGGGCTGAAAGCTGTTTCAGGTCTTGATTTTGAGCTCAATCAGGGAGAGTTGCTTGGGCTTATTGGACCAAATGGGGCAGGGAAAACGACAGTCTTTAACCTTATTACAGGTCTTCTGAGACCGAATACAGGCCAGATTCTATTTCATGAGGAAAATTTAGCAGAATGGGCACCTCACCGCATCTCTGCAGGTGGCATTGCTCGAACCTTCCAAAACATCAGACTTATGCCTGGGATGACAGTCAGGGAAAATATAAGACCTGCATTTCATCAAAAGATTACATATTCCTTCTTGAGTTCAATTATAAGAACCCCAGCTTATATTAATACAGAATTAGAAATAGATCAGAAGATTGATGATGTACTGAATATTCTCCAGGTATCCGAGTATACTGATCAATATGTTGAGGATCTCCCATATGGAATACAGAGGAGAATAGAGATTGCCAGAGCTCTGTGCCTTGAACCAGAAGTTTTATTGCTTGATGAGCCAACGGCAGGACTGAACCAGAAAGAAGCAAAAGAGATTGTTGAGGTTATTAATCATCTATTAAACGGCAAAAATATTTCGATGGTAGTAATAGAACATAACATGCGGGTTATCATGAGCATATGTAGTCGAATCATTGTTATGAATCAGGGACAGGTTATTGCAACTGGTACTCCGGAGGAAATACAGAAAAACAAGGAAGTAATTCGGGTTTATTTAGGGGAGAAAAGGATTGCAGGATAGGGGGGATTTTTTCAATGTTGCTGTCGATGGAGAATGTTAGTACTGGTTACGGGAAAGCCCAGGTTCTCAAAAATGTTAATATTAACCTTGAAAAGGGTGAAATAGTGGCTTTAATAGGAGCCAATGGTGCTGGGAAAACCACAACTCTCAGGTGTATAACCGGGGTGATAAAGCCATGGGAAGGGGAGATCAGGTTTAATAATCATAAAATTGACTCTCTCCAACCCTACCAGATAGTATCGCTTGGGATTTCATATTGTCCTGAAGGAAGAGACATATTTGGGAATCTTTCCGTCTATGAGAATTTAAAGGTAGGAGGTTACTTGATTAAGGATCGAAATGAGTTGAAGTCAAATCTTAATTGGATCTACGATCTTTTTCCAGTCTTACAGGAACGTCGTAATCAGATTGCAGGATCTTTAAGTGGCGGAGAACAACAGATGCTGGCGATTGGTAGAGCTTTAATGTCAAAACCGGTTGTGCTTTTTCTTGATGAGCCCTCTTTAGGTCTGGCTCCAATCATAGTAGAAAATATATTTGAGACAATTCAGCAGATTAATTCTTCCGGTACCTCAATTCTTCTGGTGGAGCAAAATGTCAGCCTTGCACTGGATCTTGCGGAAAGAGCCTATGTCCTGGAAAAAGGAGAGATTAGGTTGAGTGGCATGTGTAAAGACCTGAGCAAGAGCGAATATGTTAAAAATTCATATTTAGGAATTACCTGAAATATCCAAAGAGTAAGGAGAATAAAGAAAGATGTTACTATATCTGCTTCAACAACTGGTGAATGCCCTTTCTTACGGAAGTATACTGGGTTTACTGGCAGTTGGTTATACAATGATCTACGGAATTTTAGGATTAATCAACTTTGCTCATGGTGAGATCTTTATGATTGGGGCTTTTTCTTGCTATCTTTTTGTCACGATGCTTAAATTACCCTGGTTTACAGCTGCAATTTTAGCAATTATTGCTTCTATCATTACAGGATTAGCATTAGAAAAAATTGCTTATCGTCCTTGTATTCGCAAAGGAGGCTCCGTTTTAACTATATTCATTATTTCATTCGCTGCCTCAATCTTTTTAAGATATCTGTTTATGATGTTTTTTACGGATGAACGCCGTGCATTTCCTATTCCTGCTTTCTTTGAAAAGATGTATTTTATTGGAGACATTGTCATAGGGCTTCGAGACATACTCATATTTATCACCACCGTGGTCATCATGCTGGTTATCAGTTACTTTATAAAATATTCCAAACTTGGAATAGCAATGAGGGCTGTCTCATATGATAAGAGAACTGCAAATTTTATGGGAATTAACAGCACTGGAATTATTAAAATTGCCTTTATTATTGGTTCGATACTGGCAGGCATTTCCGGGCTGGAATATGGATTGAGTTTTGGGATTGTGAATCCTAGTATGGGTTTTAATCCCGGACTGACAGGTTTTATTGCTGCAGTCCTTGGAGGAGTCGGAAATGTCCCGGGAGCTATGATTGCCGGATTCATTGTAGGGATAGGTGAAATTCTCTTTGTAGCAATGCTTCCGTCCATTTACTCGCCTCTTCGTCCTTTATTCGTCTGGGTTCTATTGTTTTTCATACTTTTCTTAAAACCAACAGGGCTATTTCGACCCAATGTTAAATTTGATGGGGGGTGGGAAGAATGAAAAAAAACAAAAATACTTTCATGAAGCAATTGTTTTATATCGTATTTTTTGTATCAGCAATTGTCATACTTGCCCTGATTGAGAAAAATATGAAAGGGTTTTACCTTGGTATTTTTCTATTATTCGGAATTAATGCGATTATTTGTCTTGGTGTTACCATCACCAATGGCTATGCAAATATCTTTTCTTTAGGATTTGGGGGGATTATGCTATTTTCAGCTTATGTTTCAAGCTTGTTTACTCTTCCAATCCAGTACAAAGCTTCCTTCTTGCAGCTTCCCGAATGGTTAGAAGCAGCACAGTTACCATTTATATTTGCCTTGCTTTTGGGTGCGATTGCAGCTGTACTGGCAAGTATTACGCTGGTTTTGCCTGCTTTCCGCCTTAGAGGGCACTATTTTATTCTTGCCTCGATCGGTATTAATATCGTCATGGCAAATCTGGCTGTAAACCTGCGTTCTTTTACTCATGGACCCTTAGGAATTCGAAATATGCCCTTTGCAACGAATGTCTGGTGGGTATACGGAATCTTGTTTTTAACAGTTCTTTTTATGTGGAGATTTACCCATTCAAAATTTGGACGGGCAGTCATCACGCTGGGAAAGGATCAGACTCTGGCATCTACCATGGGTATTGATGTTGTTCGCTATAAAATCTATGCATTTGCTATCGGTAGTTTTATTGTCGGGTTAGCTGGCCCATTATGGGTTCACTACACAGGAGCGATGCACCCGGAAGTATTTGGCCTTGTTTTTGTTTTTCAAATTATTGCTATGCTGGTCATTGGAGGCTTAGGAACAATTCCGGGCGCTATACTTGGTGCCGGAATTATTACCATGTTTACACATCTTGCCCGGCCTGTTCAGGAGGGATTTCAAATCCTTCGGTGGCATGTTCCTCCTCTCATTGGATTGATTCAGGTTTTAATGGCCATCATGATATTTTTAGTGTTAATGTATAAACCAGAGGGATTACTTGGAAAAAATGAAATTACAGGGCAGAGTTTACATTGTTTATGGTTAAAAGTTAGAAGAAAGGAGAATGAAGTATGAAAAAGATAACAAGAGATCAGGTAATTTACGCTATGGGTAAATCCAGTAAGCCGGTCGAGTATGTAAATCCTGGAGAAACGCTGCAAATTGAAACAGAGGATTGTTTCAGTCACCAACTGGTTAAACCGACTGATTCTCTTGAGAAAAATGTGGACTTCTCAAGAGTTAACCCGGCGACAGGGCCAATTTTCATTCATGGTGCCTCACCTCGAGACACATTAAAAGTATTCATAAAAAAGATTGAGTTAGACAAACAGGGAGTGACAGTCGCCATGAAAGGCCTGGGAGTCTTGGGGCATAAAGTTAAGGATTCTCAGGTTGAAATAATACCAATCAAAGATAATACGATCCAGTTTGCAGGTAAAGAGATTGCCTGTGAGCCGATGATTGGAGTCATTGGTGTAGCACCCGGAGAGGGCGAAGTACCTAATAATACTCCCGGAGATCATGGTGGAAACATGGATACATTGGATGTCAGTGCCGGTGCATGTGTTTATCTTCCTGTTTTTGTTGAAGGTGCCTATTTTGCTGCCGGGGATATCCACGCAACGATGGGAAACGGAGAAGTCTGTGGAACCGGAGTTGAGTGCAGGAGTGTAGTTGAGCTGACTCTGGATATTTGTAAAAACTACAATTGGCGAATCCCGGTGATAGAGACGAATGAGTATTTCTATTTTGTGGGAAGTGCCAGTACATTGGATCTTGCAGTTGAAAAAGCAACCGATGAAGCCGTCATGTTTATCGAACATACAAATCAGATTTCATGGAATACTGCTTACATGCTGGCTAGTCTTGCTGCAGATGTAATGGTTAGCCAGGCTGTTAATCCGCTAAAGACTGCTCGAGTCCGAATTCCAAAAGATCTTTTGAATATTATGTAGTTCATTATAAGGATATACTGATATTATCCATTTTCTTAGATTTTTAAGGTTGGTTTCGTTGGTAACATATGAACCATTTATAAAATAGGTTATAACCCAATAGTAGAACAAATAAGTTTTCAGTGGAACCCTACCTAAGAATTTAATTATCGTGAAAAGAAATCTTTAATCAATAAATATCATAGATGTCTTTATGGTATTTCTGCTGGTGATACCCTTGGAACTCCTATAGAATTCTTGAGATTGTAATGATGATTGTTAGTGTAAAAATATCTTGCCTTAGTAAAATTCAATGAGAAGGAATCCTATAGAATGTCTACAGAAAAAAACAAACAACTTACAAGACATTTTAACGAGGTAGAACATAAAAGTCGATGGCGGATGTTAGCTTTATTAGCAGTTTCGCTCATCCTGGCGATGTCGACCTGGTTCTCGGCATCTGCAGTGATTCCCCAATTGCGGGAGATATGGAATCTTTCCTCTACTTCTGCCGCCTGGCTGACGATTGCAGTTCAGATTGGCTTCGTTTGTGGTGCGGTTTTTTCCAGTTTACTGAATTTATCAGATATAGTTTCACCCAGACATATCATTCTTGGCGGAGCTATTAGTGCTGCCGTAGCCAATCTGTTGTTGATTATTGCAGGTAAGGCTGTTTTTGGTATCTCTTTGCGTTTTGCCACCGGATTCTTCCTGGCAGGCGTTTATCCACCTGCCTTCAAGTTGATGTCTACCTGGTTTCGGGAAGGCCGAGGATTAGCCTTGGGAATTTTGGTTGCAGCAATTGTCATTGGAAATGGAGCACCTCACCTGGTTAACGGCTTAGGAGGATTAGATTGGGGATTGGTAATCTATGCTACTTCTGCCCTGACACTGGCAGGTGGGCTGATTACCGAATTTTTTGTCAGGCAGGGACCGTATGCCTTCCCCAGGGCAACTTTTGATCCGAAACAGATAACCCGCGTTTTTACTAATCGGGGTGTCCGCCTGGCTGTTATGGGTTATATCGGTCATATGTGGGAGTTATTTGCCCTGTATGCCTGGTTTTCTGTCTTCTTCAGGGATATGCTTTTGAATCAGGGTATTTTAGTTGGATCGGCATCGGCCTATGCTACATTTGCGATCTTTGTTTCCGGTGCTCTGGGTTGCTGGACGGGTGGAATTTTAGCAGATCGATGGGGGAGAACCAATACAACCATGCTTATGATGGCTATCTCCGGCAGTTGTGCTATCCTCATTGGCCTACTCTTTCACACATCCCCGTGGATGGTCCTTTTGCTAAGCCTGGTATGGGGCTTTACGGTAGTCGCTGATTCGGCGCAGTTTTCGACGATGGTGACGGAGTTAGCTGATCAGGCATATGTGGGTACAGCATTAACACTTCAACTGGCAGCAGGTTACACTATTACCGTAGTAACCATTTGGTTGATTCCGTTTTTGCAAGACATTTTTGGCTGGAGATGGGCATTTGCTTTCCTGGCTCTGGGGCCTGTCTTTGGTGTATGGTCTATTCTCCGGCTGAAATCTTTACCTGAAGCATCCCACATCGCCGGTGGTAAGGGTTGAGAATGATAATGAACGAAATTTTAATCTATCTGCTGCCCATTTACAATTTAGATAGACCTGAAGTAGAATATTCAGAGAAGTAGAAAGGAGCTGATGGAAATGGAGAAGGCCGGATATTTCATTTTAATCATCGTAGCCATTGCCTGGATTGTAGCCTGGATTATTGGCATGTTCCAGAATAGTTGGATCGGTATGATCGGATTAGCAATGCTCATCGGTTTTGGATTACTTTTCATCAAGGCATTGAATGACCGCATCAAGAGCAGTAAGGATGACCGTTATTCCAGGGATGTGGACAAATAGGGAGGTATTATATGTTGTTAACGACGCAAGATCAATTTTTTGACTATGAAATTACCCAGACGCTGGGATTAGTCAAGGGGAATACCGTGCGCGCCCGCCATCTGGGAAAAGATATCCTGGCCGGTTTCCGAAATGTGATAGGCGGAGAGGTTGATGAATACACCAAATTGCTCGCTGAATCCCGGGAACAGGCAATTGACCGTATGATTATGATGGCACAGATGATGGGGGCAGACGGCATTGCAAGTATTCGCTTTACGACTTCTTCCATCATGCAGGCGGCATCGGAGATGTTTGTCTATGGGACTGCTGTTAAACTAAAGAAGAAATAAACGTGTTAATCAAAATATAATAGACAAAAGATTTCCTTTATGCCAGAATATACAAGATAGCCAGAGGGACAAGAACAATTTTTAATGCTCAGTACGAAATGAAAAAATCAGTTAACAAAAATTGGAATATGAATCAGAATATAAGATTTATAAGCGGCAAGATATAAGATCATATGAAAAATGAGTCAATGATATTATCAAGGGAAAATAAGAATCATGACAAGGGTTATAATTTAAAAAAAATTCTGATTGTCCTGTTTATACCCTATCTGGCCTTAAGTCTAGGACAGACCGGCTTTCTAGGCTTACTTCCCTTCGTCCGCGAAGAGTTTACGCTTACTCGAGTTCAGGTCGGTTATTATTCTACCTTTATCTTTATCAGCGCTGCCTTGCTGTCTGTTTTTACCGGTAGTATTGTAGATCATCTTGGACCAAAGAAAAGCATGCTGATAGGTATCGGATCAATGGGTTTTATCCTGATACTTCATGGATTATCTCCTTCCTATAACTTTCTCCTGTTGATGGCTTTTTTTACAGGCTTGGGTCTCAGCATTATAACGCCTTCAGCTACAAAAGCTATTATGATGGCAGCTCCCCGGGAAAAGAGAGCATCCTCCATGGGCATTACCCAAACGGGTTATGGTTTTGGAGGTATCATAGGTGCAAGCCTGTTACCATTCTTAGGAGAAAACCTGGGATGGCGAACTGCTGTTCAGCTGGCTGCAGTCTTTATTCTTTTTACAGGACCTTTCGTATATCAACTCTATCAGGAACAGAAAGATATCAAAGATGTTATTGATCTGCCTGAAGAACAGAATAATAAACCACAATCATTCAGGGAAAGGCTTTTAGCCATTTTCAGGCATAAGCCCTTATTCCGGGTATGTTTTCTTGGTATCCTTTTTGGAATTTCAGAGGGTGCAATGCTTGCCCATCTTGTGGTTTTTTTAACTGAAGATCTGGGTATGAGCAGAGTCATTGCCGGTTTGGGGCTTGCTATCCTGCACTTGGGAGGAATACTTGGGCTGTTAGCCTGGGGTGCTTTTTCAGATCGATTCTTCAAAGTGGATCGACGATTATGTCTTTTCCTGGTTGGATTTTCTACCGGATTCATGTATCTGCTTTTTGGCCTTTTTTTAAATCATTCCTCCATCAGTCAAATCATCATTTTCGGCTCAATCTTTCTTTTTGGTTTTTTGGCGCTGGGTTGGAGCGGGGCTTATTTTACAACCGTAGGAGAAGTTGCAAGCAGAAAACAGGCTGGAATAGCAACTGGATTGTCCCTCGTTTTTATTCGGATTGGGATGCTCATTGCACCGCCCTTATTTGGCTTGATTGCAGATATAAACGGTTTTTATAAATTCAGCTGGCTGATATTCGGTTTTGTCATTATCGGTATCTCCACTCTTTTTTTACGAAAAAACTAATGCTTGCCGGAATATAGTTCTCTGTCCTATACACGGTGTATAAGAAATGATTTCCATCATTGAACATGCTCTGAAGAGGTAATATTATTTTTTTAACGAAGGTAATCTGAATGGTGAAGAAAAAAAGTTTTTATTTTACTTTATTCGTCATCTTATTGCATCTATTTTTCTTACAACTTGATATGGAAATATGTGCTGCAATCTACAGGGTCATCAATCCTCAGGGAGTCACTGTGCGTGTTTCAACAGAGCCTGTTCTATATCAGGAGGAAGCAGAAGCCGGATGTAAAATTTATCTTCTGAAGCTGGGAAGGAAATTAACGGATTTTGGCCTGGATAAAAGATTAAAGGGAATGGTTTTTGGGGACCTTAACGGGAATGGAAGATGGGAAAAAGATGAGCCGGGGATAGCAGGCATCCAGGTTTCCAATGGATTGGATATTGCTCTGACCGATAACCAAGGATATTTTGAACTTGATAAAGAGGGAATATTTATTTTTTTAACCGTACCAAATGATTATAAGATGACCACTTCCTGGTATCGAATCATCTCAGACACGAATATGTATTTTGGTTTACAACATGACAGGGAGAAAGAAGGAG
>CAYSSG010000008.1:0-1358 GCA_964433635.1 uncultured Atribacterota bacterium
TTAAATCAATCATTTTTTTAAGAAATTTTATAACTTATTCTCAACCGATGCATTTTCTAAAGATCTAAAAAATAAAGACCAAAAACGAAAAACCTTTCCTCACAGTTATTCTACAATTGAAAGTTAGATTGCATTATATCCTGATAAAATATACAATATGAATAGCAAGAAAGGATATCTTGAGAATAAAAATAAAAAAATTGGAGGGATATTCTGTGAAAGAAATCACTAAAAAAACGATTGAAAAGCTGATCGAGGAAAAAGACGGTCTTTGTATTTCAATTTATATGCCTACCAGAGCTGCAGCCAGTAGTGAAGTGAAGAAAATGCCCATTCAATTAAAGAATTTACTTAATTATGTGAAGAAAGAACTTCAGGAAAAACATCAAATGGATACACGAGAGATAGATGATTTATTAAAACCTGCTGTTGATTTGGTTGGGGACAGGATTTTCTGGCAGAATCAGAAGGAAGGACTGGCGATTTTTATTAATCCCAAACAATTCTATTATTTCCGTCTGTCCGGTGAAATACCTGAAAAAGCTACCGTAAGCCAGTATTTTGATCTTATCCATATGATACCTGAGGCAATGTTCGATAATATTTATTATGTCCTTGCCTTAAGCAGAAACCAAAACAGGATATTTCGCTGTACCAAAGGAAGCATTGAAAAAGTTGATATTGAAGGTGTTCCGGAAAGTTTAAAAGAAATTTCAAAATTTGATGAAAGCGAAAAAACCCTTTCATCTCACTCCGGTGGTATGAAAGGATCTAAGGCTATTTTTCATGGGTTAGGAGATATTGATGCCGATAAAAGGGAAGAGCTGTTACAATATTTCCGACAGATAGATCAGGGTCTCACTAAACACTTGAATCCAAAGACCAAATCGCCATTGGTTGTTATGTGTGTAAAAGATCTTTTTCCGTATTATCGGGAAGTGAGCACTTACCCGTACTTAATGGAAGATCATATTGAGGGAAATCCGGATGAAACCTCCTCAGATGCAATAAACAGAAGTGCCTGGAATATGGTATCTGATTATTTTCAAAAGCAATTGGAAGATATCAGCCGGATCTATCATGATTTAAAGGGAACCGGAAAAACCTCTACCCAATTGGAAGACATTGTATCCGCTGCTTATTTCAGCCGGGTAGAAAATTTATTGGTTAAACAGAATGCTTCACAATTTGGTGATTTTGATGCTGAAGAGAATAAGGTAAATCTGGCAGAAGAGGGAAATGTTCAAAATAATCAGTATGACCTGTATAATTTTGCAGTGATTTACACCATCTCCAATGGCGGACAGGTGTATGTACTGGATGAAGAACAAATGCCTGACGGGGAAGATATGATTGCC
>CAYSSG010000008.1:1458-63252 GCA_964433635.1 uncultured Atribacterota bacterium
ACAGGTGTATGTACTGGATGAAGAACAAATGCCTGACGGGGAAGATATGATTGCCCTGTATCGATTTTAAAATAGTATAGCGTATAGTGTATATTGTATAACGTTCAAAGCTGAAAGTCGTATTATCAAGTGTAAATGAATCATGGATGAAAGGCAAAATAGCTCAATTATTAAGATAGAAAGAAGAGCACAATTTCTAGTTTTCATTTAAAAAAGATAAGCAAGATTTAGTGGATGGAGAGTCAAAACAAGCAATAAATTGTTTTAACTTCAATCTAAAACAAGGGTCGCAACTGAAAATTGAGTTAGCAATCATTAACCAGCTGATCAATACCGGGATTGTTTTTGATTGAATTTTAAACTATACATTATACGGTATATGCTAACCTGAATACCAGCGACTTTGTATTTTACGATATACGATATACTTTTTATTTACGCTGTCTCCATCTGATGATAAAATACCCTGAGAATGAAACATTTAATTCACGTTTAGGTAATGCTCATGCGAATCAGTATCCGGTCTTTGGGGTGTCCAAAGAATTTTGTTGACAGCGAAGTGATCTGTGGCTGTCTTCTGGCGAAGGGCCATACCCTGACCAATGCCATGGAAGATTCCGATCTTGCTGTTATCAATACCTGCAGCTTTATCCGGCCCGCAGTAGAAGAGTCCATAGATGTCATCCTGGAAGCTGTAAAGCTTAAGAAAGAGGGAAAATTAGGGTATATTGTTGTAGCCGGTTGTCTTCCCCAGCGATATAAACAGCGTGATTTAATTGCAAGTCTGCCGGAGATAGATGCCTTTACCGGCATAGACCAGATTACCCGGCTGGATGAAATCATCAGGAAACTGCCTGCAAAAAAAACGCTGTTTCAGGTGAATTCCCATCCCTGTTTCCTTTATGATGAAAGATCACCGCGCCTCATTATGACACCAGAGCATTCGATTTATCTTAAAATTGCGGAGGGCTGTAATCATCGCTGTTCTTACTGTCTGATTCCGGATATCAAAGGACACTATCGTAGCCGAACCATGGAATCAATTGTCGCAGAAGCAGCAAACCTGATTCAACTGTATCCTTTGAAGGAGATGATACTGGTTGCGGAAGATACAACCTACTACGGTAGCGATCTCTATGGGAAGCCGTCACTGCCAGACTTACTGGAGAGGTTAATTCAGCTGATTCAGAAAACAGAACAGGATAACCGGGAAAAACAGGGTATACGCATACGTATCTTGTATACCCATCCCACACATTTTGATGACCGGTTGATTGATACACTCGCCAAAAATTCGGTGATATGCCCTTACCTGGATATCCCCCTACAGCATATCAGTGATTCCATCTTAAAGAGAATGAACCGCAGGATCAGCCAGAAAGAGATTCTGTTATTAATCGGTAAATTAAGAGAAAAAATACCCGGATTGACTCTGAGAACAACGTTTATTGTCGGTTTTCCCGGTGAGACAGATCAGGATTATCAGGAACTATGTCAATTTGTTCAGCAGTACCGTTTTGAGAAAGCAGGCGTCTTTCCCTTTTATAACGAAGAAGGATGTCCTGCCAGCCGATTGTCCAGACATGTTCCGGAGAAAGTAAAAGAAGACCGTTTGACCAGGTTGCTGAAGATACAGAAACAGATTGCCCTGGATCACCAGTTAACAGAAATCGGAAAGAATAAATTTGTGTTGATAGATGGTATATCAGAGAAAAATAAAAGAATTTTAGTTGGCCGTTCCTGTGCCGAGGCTCCCGAAATAGACGGTGTCATCTACGTTTCAAAGGGGACCAGGTCAGATATAGGGAAATGGATCGATGTCAAAATCACAAGAGCACATCCCTATGATCTGGAAGGGGAAAAGATAGCGTTAAAGACAACGATAGATTAAGAACGACATTTGATTGTTGCATGAAGATATTTGCAAAAAGGAAAAGAAAATCACTATAATAGTAATAATACCTGATTGGTAAGATTTATAAGACAAGCAGGGAAAATTTGATAAGCAATCCCCGGAAAGGATTTGTACTTTGATAAAACAGAGAATCAAAAAATTCTGGCAGAAAATTGGAGAAAATGTAATCCAGCCCTCTGCTTTCCTGGTTAGCAATCCTAAAAATATTTTTTATTTAACCGGATTCAAAGGTGAAGGTATATTACTTTGTTCGCCTGGAATGAATTATCTCATTACCGATTCCCGTTATACCGAACAGGCCAGACAGGAAGCCCGATATTGCCAGATTATCATTCAGGAGATGAAACAGGCTGATGCCCAGAGTGGATCATTGCGCGAATTGATGGAGGAGCTGAAAATGAAGGAACTGGGTTTTGAGTCAGATTCGCTTCTGGTAAGTCATTATTTCAACTATCAGTCACTAATGCCGCAGGTAAAGTTATTTCCCTTTCAGAAGATCATTGAAACCATGCGCATAATCAAAGATGCCCGGGAGATTGATATGATGGTCAAAGCAACCCAAATCGCCCATCAATCTTTTATCAAAACACTTCATTCCCTGCGTGCCGGTATTTCTGAACTTGCCGTTGCTGCCCGTTTGAATTATCATATGCGAAACCAAGGTGCCCAGAGGGAAGCCTTCGATTTCATTGTTACCTCCGGCGAGAGAGGAACTCTTATTCACGGTGGCCCTTCCGATAAAAAAATCGAAGAAGGAGAATTCATTGTTATTGATTTTGGCAGTGTTTACAAGATGTATCATTCTGACTGTACCCGCACCGTTCTTCTGGGGAATGCCGGCAGAGAGCAGCTGAGGATTTTTGAAGTGGTCAAAAAAACCCAGGTTGAAACTTTAGGACAGGTTAAAGCAGGAATGAAATGCAGTGATCTGGATCACTTTGCCCGGCAGATGATCGCAAAGAGCGGTTATGGAGATTATTTCGGTCACTCACTGGGTCATGGTGTAGGGCTTGATATTCATGAACTTCCCCGTCTCAGTCAATATGATGAAAGCATTCTGCAGCCGGGCATGGTTGTAACAGTAGAGCCGGGTATTTATATACCCCATGTGGGCGGGGTGCGTATTGAAGATACAGTGGTCGTAACAGATAAAGGCTGCCAGCCATTAGACCTGTTATCAAAAACTTTATCTGTTGACGGTTATTTTCAGGAAAATATTTGTGATGAAATAGTCATATAAATATCGTTGAGAGGAGGAAGGAAAATTGAGTTTAAAACAGGTTGATGAGGAGATCTATCAGCTTATCAAGAAGGAAGAGGAGCGACAAAAATATACCCTGGAAATGATTGCCTCAGAAAATTTTGTCAGTGAAGCGATCCTGGAAGCCCAGGGTTCTGTTTTAACCAATAAATATGCCGAAGGTTATCCGGGGAAGAAGTATTACGGCGGATGCCAGTTTATCGATGAGGTGGAAAATCTAGCCATTGACAGGGCTAAAAAATTATTCAAAGCAGACCATGCCAATGTGCAGCCCCATTCCGGTTCCCAGGCTAATATGGCTGTCTATTTCAGTGTTTTAAAACCGGGTGATACGATTTTATCTATGAATCTTTCTCATGGTGGACATCTGACACACGGTAGCCCGGTAAACTTTTCCGGAATACTCTATAAAATTATTCCTTATGGTGTGGATAAGGAGACCGGACGAATCGATTATGACCTGCTCAGGGACCTGGCTTTGGAAAATAAGCCTAAGATGATTGTTGCAGGCGCCAGTGCCTATCCCAGGGAAATCGATTTTGTCAAATTCCGTGAAATTGCGGATGAAGCGGGTGCTTATCTGATGGCTGATGTTGCGCATATTGCCGGCCTGATTGTGGCCGGAGAACATGTCAGCCCCGTTCCTGCCTGTCATTTTGTAACCACGACAACCCACAAGACATTACGCGGACCCAGAGGCGGACTGATTCTCTGTCAGCAGGATCTGGCAAAACCGGTAGACAAGAGTATTTTCCCTGGTATGCAGGGTGGCCCTCTGATGCATGTCATTGCCGCTAAGGCGGTGTGCTTTAAACAGGCTATGCAGGATGATTTTATTTCTTACCAGAAGCAGATTAGAAAGAATGCCGTTATACTGGCAGAAGAACTGATGAAGAGGGACTATCAGCTGGTTTCCGGTGGTACAGATAACCATCTTATGCTGATTGATTTAAGGAATAAGAATCTTACCGGCAAGCAGGCAGAAAGGGCTTTGGAGGAGTCAGGGATTACAGTCAATAAGAATGCTGTGCCATTTGATACCCAGCCTCCGATGGTGACCAGCGGTATACGAATCGGAACCCCGGCAATGACGACCCGGGGCATGAAGGAGAAAGAGATGGTTGCCATAGCTGAACTGTTAGATCAGGTTCTGACCCATGTTGATGACGATCGGATCAAGCAACAGGTTCTGAAGGATGTCCATCATTTATGTAAGAAATTTGTAGATTAAGGCAAAGGGAATAAAAAGAGAGCAAAAATAGCCTTTCTATAGCAAAAATATGTTATAATCTTAACGATGTACTCTTTTTCAGGACAATGAAACAGAGATAAAACAACAAAACCGATGATTCATCGTCGAAGGAGGAGTGAATTTGATTTCTACCAGTGATTTTAAAAACGGATTAAGCATTGAATTAGATGCAGATTTATACACCATCATTGAATTTCAGCATGTTAAGCCAGGTAAGGGAGGTGCTTTTGTCAGAACAAAGTTAAGAAATTTTCAGACCGGTTTGGTTATCGATAAAACTTTTCGGGCAGGAGAAAAAGTAGAACAGGCTATCGTGGACCGCAAGGAGATGCAGTATATTTATAATGACGGTCATAACTATTATTTCATGGATAAGGACAGTTTTGAACAGATTCCCATCGATCTGGAGTACATCGGGGATTCTGCTGATTTACTGAAAGAGGGCAATGATGTAGAAGTCACCTTCTGGAAGGGGAATGTGATGGGTGTAGAGATTCCTGCCAGCGTTTCCCTGGAAGTGATTGATACCATACCCGGAGTCAAAGGAAATACCGTGTCCGGGGCTTTGAAACCTGCAACCCTCGAGACAGGCGCCATCATACAGGTTCCTTTATTTATCAAAAATGGGGACATCATCAGGGTAACTACCAAAGATAAAAAGTATCAGGAAAGGGCATAACAGGGAGTCTCATGGAATCAGCAACAATTAAAAGCATAAATGGCAATATCAATATTTCCAGGATTACCATCGAAGCCTTAATCTATATGGTATTACAGGAGATTAAAGGAATTATCTGTCCTAAAAAGATGCTTTTTAAGGGGATGACCAAAAAAAACCTCAGAAAAGATCCCCAGAACCAGAACGAGAAAGTGTTGCAGGAAATCAGGATTGAAATCAAGCCGGATTCCATTATCATCAATCTTTTTCTCATCATTCATTATGGCATCAGGATTCCTGATTTAACCTGGGAGATTCAGGCCAGAGTAAAGGAAAAATTAAAAGAGTTTACTGATCTGGAAGTGAATAAGATTAATGTTCATATCCAGGGTATTCGTTATCCCAAAAAGCAACGGGATCAAAACAGCTTAATGGTACCTGAAATATTCGTAAAGGTCTTTTAAAAAAGAAAGCATATCTGATAATGAACGTTTGGGGAAGCTATGGGTAATAGAAGAATATCGAGGGAAACGGCACTTAAAATCCTTTTTCAGGTTGATTTGGTGCATTGTAATGTAGATGAAGCAAGCAGTTATACATTTCAGATGGAAGATGTCCTGTCCTGCAATGAGCCGGATGCCATCATCGCATTTTCTCAGGAGCTGGTTCAAGGTGTGCTCAGCCATCTGAATGAGATTGACACTTTAATCAGAGAGCATGCCAATCACTGGTCTTTAGAAAGAATGGCCAATATCGACCGTAATATTCTGCGCATTGCCATCTATGAAATTGTATTTATTCATACCATTCCCAAGAGTGTATCGATTAATGAAGCAGTCGAGTTAGCCAAAAAATACAGTACTGAGAGCTCTTTTGGTTTTGTCAATGGTGTTCTGGGAAAAATTGAAAAAAAGAATAAGGAAGAGATTCTATAAAAGATCGGACTACAAGGGTTAAAATGTTATTCAATCAGGCAGATGAAAAAATTTACACGGTAAGCAGTATTACCCACCATATCCAGTCCCTTTTCAATTCAGACCCGCTTTTACATGATATTACCATTATCGGAGAGATCAGTAATTTTAAATATCATTCCTCGGGACATATGTATTTTGTCTTAAAAGATGACCAGTGTCAGATCAGTTGTGTCATGTTTCGGGGCAATAATCTTGGTCTGGGCTTTGATCCTGCTGACGGAATAGAGGTAAGAGCCAGGGGAGATGTGCGAGTCTACGAGCGAAGAGGGGAGTACCAGTTTTATATTTTTCAAATGACGGAAGCTGGTAAGGGAGCACTCTTTGCTGCCTTCGAGGCTTTAAAGGAAAAATTAAAAGCGGAGGGATTATTCAGTCAGGAACTGAAAAAGCCGTTACCAAAAATTCCCCGAAAGATTGCAGTCATCACATCACCTACCGGGGCTGCTGTCCGGGATATTATTTCCATCACCCTGCGCAGGTTTCCCAATATGTATATACTTGTGGTCCCCTCCCAGGTCCAGGGTACCGAAGCAGCTTCCCAGATTGCTCAGAATATTGAATTTCTTAACCGTTTTATGACTGACCTGGATTTTATTATCATCGGAAGAGGGGGAGGCTCTATAGAGGAACTTTGGGCTTTTAATGACGAAAATTTAGCCCGAACGATTTATGCTTCCAGGATTCCCATCGTTTCCGCTGTGGGACATGAAACTGATTTTACCATTTCCGATTTTGTGGCTGATCTTCGTGCCCCTACACCTTCCGGAGCTGCTGAAATGACGATACCAGATAAGGAAAGTCTCGTGAGGCACCTCGATCTGATGAAGGGGAAGCTCAACCGGATGATGTTTCATATCTACGAGTTAAAGAGACAGAAATACCTTAATCTCATTGAAAATTTAAGATATCAAAGTCCAAAGAATAAGATTTTTCAGCATTTTCAGACGCTGGACGATTTAAATAACCGCTTACACCTGAATATGAAACATATTTTAGATATGAACGAGAATATTCTAAAAAGATATCGGGAAAAAGTCATTGTCTTGAGTCCCAAAGAGATATTAAACAGAGGTTACAGTATCTGTTTAAAGCTGCCTGAAAAAATGGTAGTAAAGAATACCGGACAGGTTGAAAAGAATAATTTGCTGGATATTATGGTAAGTAATGGATTTATTTCGGTGAATGTTTTAAAGAAGGAGGAGTTGTCACATGACCAGTAAGAAAAAAGATTTGGAGGATATTTCTTTTGAAGATTCTCTAAAAAAATTAGAAAAAATTGTGGAAGAATTGGAAAAAGGCGAACTTAATTTAGACGAAGCCCTGAAGTTGTATGAGGAGGGAATTCATTTCTCCGATCAATGTTTGACAAAACTGAATGAATCGAAACAAAAGGTGGAAAAACTGACCAGAGAAGGAGAAGAAAAATACCATACTGAGTCTTTCTCCATGAAAAATGAAGCTGAGGATCAGAACGGTTAAATGAATTTAAGTAGCTATATGCTGGAAAAGAAAAAAATTATTGACCGATATCTGGATAAGGTGCTCCCCCTGGATCATCACCAGGATTCTGTGATACATCGTGCAATCCGTTACAGTGTTCTGGACGGAGGAAAAAGAATCCGGCCGATATTGACGATGATGGCTGCTGAATTACTGGATAATTCCTGGGAAAGGGTGTTACCGGCTGCTGCCGGTATTGAGCTGATCCATACGTTTTCGCTGGTTCATGATGATTTACCCTGTATGGATAATGATGATTACCGGAGGGGAAAATTAACGAGCCATAAAGTATTCGGTGAAGGAATGGCTGTTTTAACCGGTGATGCCTTACTGGTCATGGGATTGGATTTAATCTGTCGGAATGCAGAAGTTGCAGAGGTCACAAAGGAATCGGTTATCCTGGTGTTGCAGGATATCCTGGCTATGCTGGGAATAGAGAAGATGTTAGGGGGACAGGTGGATGACATCAGCTGGCAAGAGGAAAACGAAAATCTTGATTCTCTCAGGAACATTTATCTGAAAAAAACCTCAGCATTGATTTGCGCATCATTGAAAACTGGGGCAATATTATCCCAGGCAGACCGGACGCAGATTGAAGCATTGAATAATTATGGTGAAAAAATTGGTCTTGCTTTTCAAATTACCGATGACTTATTCGATTTACAGCAGGATAAAAAAGATGATAACAGACCTACCCTTCCAAAGATAATCGGGGTTGAAAAAGCAAGGGAAGAGGCATATCAATTCTGCCGGCAAGCCAAAGAAAGCATATCTCCTTTTGGAGATAAAGCGCAATTGTTTTATGAATTAGCAGATTTCATGATTAACCGTAAAGAATAGTATATAAGAGGAAAAGATAGGAGGTTCCATGCTGAGATCCCATAACCGCAGATTTGATGAAATCAGACCGATCAAAGTGATCCGTAATTATATAAAATATTCGGAGGGTTCAGTATTAATTGAGATGGGAGATACCAAAGTAGTCTGTACGGCAAGTGTGGAGGAGAAAGTGCCCGTCTTTTTGCGTGGTACGCAGCGCGGATGGATTAGTGCCGAATATTCCATGATTCCCAGGGCAAATCAGATACGTAATATCCGGGATTCTGTGAAAGGAAAGATTAATGGCCGGTCGCAGGAAATACAGAGATTAGTAGGCCGCTCCTTAAGAGCGGTAACAGACCTGGATAAATTAGGACCAAGAATGATCTGGCTTGATTGTGATGTTTTACAGGCCGACGGAGGTACCAGAACAACTTCTATTATCGGTTCATTTATTGCTTTAATCGATGCTTTACAATATTTAAAAGCAGAAAAGAAGATTGAATCTGTTCCCGTAAAGCACTTCCTGGGAGCAATCAGCGTGGGGATTGTTGATGGGGAGATGCTGCTTGATCTGGAGTTTAAAGAGGATAGCCATGCACAGGTTGATATGAATATGGTCATAACAGACCGGGGAGAAGTGGTCGAAATTCAGGGTACTGCTGAAGAACGTCCCTTTTCCATGAGAAATCTGAATCAATTAATCAAATTAGCAGAAAATGGTATTCAACAGGTTATAGAAAAGGAAAGGGAAATCATTGGAGATTTATGACCAGATTCGTTCTGGCTACAAGGAATGCCGGAAAAATAAGAGAATTGAAAGATAAGCTGAAAGACTACCCGGTTACCATTGAAAGCCTGACTGAGTTTCCTGAAATTCCCGAAATAAAAGAGACCGGTAGAACGTTTCGCGATAATGCCATTATCAAGGCAAAGACAGTGTCTATATGGACCCATTTACCTGCCATAGCAGATGACTCAGGCCTGGAAGTCGAGTATCTGAAAGGGAAGCCGGGTATCTATTCCTCCCGGTGGGGAAAGACTGATAGTGAAAGAATAGATAAGATTATCCAGGCACTTCAAATGACGGAACCAGATCAGAGAAGCGCCCGTTTTAGATGTGTGATAAGTCTGGTCATTCCCGGCGGGCTGGTCTACACCACAGCAGGAACCTGTAACGGCCGAATCATTTTATCACCGCAGGGACATTCCGGATTTGGATATGATCCGATTTTCATTCCCCATGGTTATGAGCTTACCTTTGCCCAGCTCGGTAATCATATTAAAAATCAAATCAGTCACCGTGCCATTGCCCTGAAAAAAATGATTCAGATTATCATTAATCATTACCATCTTGAATAATTCATCAGATTTTTCTATTGGGTACTTTATTTTCCTTTCATTTTTAATTATAATGGTATTGTCTGTTTCCCAGAGGAACAGGGACGGGTAGCCATTTTGTTGACTTATCATTTGATATACTATATAATACACTTGTTTCGGGGTGTAGCGCAGTTTGGCTAGCGCACCTGCTTTGGGAGCAGGGGGTCGGAGGTTCAAATCCTCTCACCCCGACCATGAGCGGGAATAGCTCAGTTGGTAGAGCACTAGCCTTCCAAGCTGGTTGTCGCGGGTTCGAGACCCGTTTCCCGCTCCATATGCTTTCATAATGAAAGATAATCTTTGTAGTTTAAAAATTGATATCCGGAATAACAGTCATATCTCAGAAAAGCACGTAAATGGCGAAAATTGAGATGACGGGTGGTATCTTCCCCGATCATCTTGAAGATGTAACCTGCGCCTGTAGCTCAACAGGACAGAGCAACGGACTTCTAATCCGTAGGCTGGGGGTTCAACTCCCTCCAGGCGCGCCATATAAACCTGTATGGTGGGCGTAGCTCAGTCCGGTTAGAGCACTGGATTGTGGCTCCAGTGGTCATGGGTTCAAATCCCATCGCTCACCCCATTTTTTGAGCGCTCGTAGCTCAACGGATAGAGCTGTGGACTTCGGATCCAAGGGCTGGGGGTTCGAATCCCTCCGAGCGCGCTTATCTTGATGGAAAATACAGTAATTGGTCGTTAGTATTTAGTATATAGTGAATTGCTGGATAGTGATATTTTATTTATTAACTAACCAAAATAAATATCAGAGACTAACGACAAAATACGAACGACAAATAAAAACATTATATTCTATACGCTATTCTAATAAAGGGTTATCGGGGATAACTTTCTCCGACAATATAATGGGCCGTTAGCTCAGTTGGCAGAGCACCTGACTTTTAATCAGGGTGTCACAGGTCCGAATCCTGTACGGCCCACCTTAAATTGTAAGATGCAGGCGAGGGTGGTGGAATCGGTAGACACGCTGGATTTAGGATCCAGTGGGTAACTCCATGCGGGTTCGAGTCCCGCCTCTCGCACCAGAATGTAACCTATAACCGGATTAAAGATATTATTCAATTTCTAAATACTGCTCATGAAATAATATGCTGACAGGTTAACAGTTAGACATGTTCTTTTATTGCAGAAAATGTTTATTCGTTTTTACCGCAAAGAATGTTTTGCGGTTTTATTATGTTGGAATGAAAATAAGTGGAGGTAGAGTTGTATGATCAATGTGGAGAAAGATAATCAGGAAGGAAATAAAGTTGAAGTAAAGGTAACCGTTGAACAGGAACAGGTTCAGCAGGAATTTAACAATATTTATCGTGAACTTTCACAAAAAGTGAAAATTCCCGGATTTCGTTCCGGTCGTATTCCCGTAAATATTCTGGAGTTGAATTTAGGAAAGGAATATATCAATCACCAGGTTGCCGAAAAACTTATCAAGGACAGCTATTCAGATGCCCTTGACCAGAGTCAGCTGGACCCGATTGATGTTCCCAAAGTTGATCTTATCCAGATCGACAGGGAGAAACCGTTTATCTACAAGATGGTATTAGAGGTGAAGCCGGATATCAGGATACCTGAATTGGATGGTATTAGCATTGAAAAGAAGTTACCGCAGGTTGAGGAAAGCCAGGTCAATGAAGATCTGGAAAATATCAGGGAAAGTCATGGTAAATTAAAAGCGGTAGAGGGTAGAGAATCAAAGATGGGTGATTTTCTGGTCATCGATTATGAATCGTTTATTGATGATAAGCCACTTCCGGACGGGAAGAAAGACAAGCAATTAATACAACTGGGAGACGGTATGCCACCGGAATTTAATGAGGGCCTGGTCAGTTTGAAACCGGGAGACCAGAAGGAAATCAAACTGAAAGTTCCGGAAAACTTCAAAGAAGGGAAGATGGCAGGAAAAGAGGTCACTTACCGGATTCAATTATCTGAAATCAAAGAAAAAGAGCTCCCCACGCTGGATGATGAATTTGCTAAAAGTCTGGGCAGTTACCAGAACCTGGAAGAATTAAAACAGCATGTCAGAAAACAACTGAATGAGCGGGCTAAATATCAGGCAGATATGGAATTCAGTGACACTTTAATGGAAAAAGTTGCCGAGAAATGTCATTTCGAGATTCCGGAAGTATTAGTGGACAAGCAGTTGGAAGATATGATGAATCATTTGAAGGAAGATCTGAAGAGAAGAAATATAACGCTGGAAGATTATTACAAGATGATCAAAGCTGATGAAGCTAAAGTAAAAAAGGAATATCGAACCATAGCTGAGAATCAGATAAAGAAGGAATTAATTATTGACAGGATCATTCAAGATGATAAAATAACTGCAACCGATCAGGAAGTGGAACATAAGATTGAAGAGATTGCCGAAAGTACCAATCAAAAATCTTTGAAGGTCAGGGCGATGTTTGAAAAGAATAAAACCCTGGATAACCTGAAGGAGCAGATAAAAAGGGATAAGGTGATTGAAAACCTTTCCCAAAAAATAAAGATTATTGAAAAATAAAGGAGATTTAATGATGTATCTAGTACCCATTGTAGTAGAAAAAACGCCACAGGGAGAAAGATCCTATGACATATATTCACGATTGTTAAAGGAAAGAATTGTTTTTCTGGGCACAGTGATTGATGACCAGACAGCGAATATTGTGATTGCTCAGTTACTGTTTCTGGATGCCAATGAGCCGGGTAAGGATATCTTTATCTATATAAACAGCCCGGGAGGTTCGGTGAGCTCGACGATTGCCATCTATGACACCATCCAGTATATCAAATCTGATGTTTCCACAATCTGTATAGGTATGGCTGCCAGCGGTGCTGCACTTATCCTTGCCGCAGGCACCAAAGGGAAACGATACTCCTTGCCGAATTCAAGAATTATGCTTCATCAACCATTGGGAGGTGCCCAGGGGCAGGTTTCCGATATTGAAATCCAGACTAAAGAATTATTAAGAATCAAGGGGAAGATCAATGAGATTTTGACCTTGCATACGAACCAGCCTATTGAAAGAATTGAGAAGGATACAGATCGGGACTTCTATATGAACGGCGAAGAAGCGAAGGCTTATGGTGTCGTAGACGAAGTCATTATCAAGAGCATTGTTGCTGAAAAAAAATGATCGAGGTGTTGTGAATGAAATGTTCATTCTGTGGAAAAGATCAAAGTGAAGTACAGAAGATGGTCTCCGGTCCTGACGATATCAATATCTGCAGTGAATGCATTCAGATTTGTAATTATATTCTGAAGGAAGACCAGAAAAATGAAGCAGACAAAGATTTTACCATTAAGAATATCCCTATTCCTGAAGAAATCAAGGGTTATCTGGATCAGTTTGTCATTGGCCAGGAAAGAGCAAAGAAAATACTGTCTGTTGCGGTTTATAATCATTATCAAAGAATCAAAAGTAATTATGCCAGGATGCAGGTAGGAAAAAAGAAAAGGGATTCCCAAGATATTGTTGAGTTGGAGAAAAGCAATATTCTAATACTGGGACCAAGCGGTTGCGGTAAGACACTATTAGCCAGAACCCTGGCTCGAAAACTTGAGGTTCCTTTTGCCATTGCCGATGCCACGACCCTTACGGAGGCAGGATACGTAGGTGATGATGTGGAAAATGTCTTACTGAAACTATACCATGCGGCTGATGAAGATGTTCAGAAGGCTCAGACTGGGATTATTTACATTGATGAGATAGACAAAATAGCGCGCAAATCAGAAAATCCATCGATAACCCGCGACGTGTCCGGAGAAGGGGTGCAGCAGGCATTATTGAAAATCGTTGAAGGTACGATTGCCACCATGCCTTTACAGGGCGGACGGAAACATCCTCACCAGAAGAATATTGAGATTGACACAACTCAGATACTCTTTATCTGCGGAGGGACCTTTGACGGACTGGAAAATATTATCAGAAGCCGACTGCAAACCCATCCCATCGGTTTTATCTCTGACAGGTACGAAGAAAAATATAAAGAGAACAATCAGGGTGATATTTTAAGGAATGTTCTTCCCGAGGATCTGGTAAAATTTGGTCTGATTCCTGAACTGGTAGGCCGATTGACAATCATTTCGACGATTGAGGATTTAGATAAAGAAGCTTTGATAGATATACTGACCAAGCCTAAAAACGCCATTACCTTGCAGTATCAACAGATTTTCCGCAATCAGGGCGTGTCACTTAAATTCACCCGTGCGGCATTGGAAGCAGTGGCGGAAAAGGCATTGAGCCGGAAAACAGGCGCCCGGGGACTACGCTCCATTATTGAAGAATCCATGCTTGACATCATGTATCAGATTCCTTCCCGGAAGAATATCAGGGAATGCACCATTACGAAAAAGGTGATTGAAGATCATAAGATTCCGATTTGCGTCGAGGATATACCCGGTGAGATAGAAAAGGAGACTGCCTGACCAGACAGATAACTTGCCTGGAATTGATATTGACAACCCGGTACAATCATAGTACGATAACATAAGTAATAGACCGGCATTGACGGGAAAGAGTAAATAGATCCAGAAGACTGGCTTTATTGAATGTCATCCCTGAGCTGAGTACTGAAACAGAGAGTAAGTTTCATCGGTTGCACCGTTAAGACTGTGTTAAGTGCCTGTTCTCATCTTCTTGCAGAACAGGAATTAAGGTGGTACCGCGACCCTTTTCGTCCTTAAAATAAGGAGGATGAAAAGGGTTTTTTTATGGTCACCCCTGAAAACATGTACGAAATAAGATAGAAACTCAGGAGGCTAAGATATATGGATAATCAAAAGCATCAGCAGAGTGAATTATCCCCTGTCTATAATCCTAAAGCGGTGGAGGATTCCTGGTACCAGTTCTGGTCAGACCATCATCTTTTTCAGGCGAAGAATGGGAAGAATAAAAATGAAAACTATTCTATTGTCATGCCGCCACCCAATATTACCGGTTCATTACATATCGGCCATGCTTTAAATAATACCCTCCAGGATATTATGATTCGCTGGAAGAGAATGCAGGGTTTTAATGTATTATGGCTTCCGGGAACCGATCATGCAGGAATAGCAACCCAGAATGTGGTCGAAAGAGAAGTGGCTAAGGAAGGAAAAACCAGATATGACCTGGGTCGGGAAAAATTTATCGAACGTGCCTGGCAGTGGCGGGAAGAGTATGGTTCTAATATTATAAACCAGTTGAAAAAGATGGGATGCTCCTGTGACTGGTCGCGTTTACGGTTTACTCTTGATGAAGGATTATCAAAAGCAGTCAGAAAGGTCTTCATAACACTTTACAGGGAGGGATTAATCTATCGCTCTAATTATGTGATCAACTGGTGTCCACGCTGCCAGACAGCATTGGCTGATATCGAAGTAGAACAGAGAGAGGAAAAATCCAAACTCTATTACATAAGCTATCCCTTAAAGGATTCAAAAGAAGAGTCAATTATCGTCGCAACAACCCGTCCGGAAACGATGCTTGGAGATACTGCTATAGCAGTCAATCCCAAAGACAGGCGCTATAAAAGATTTATCGGAAGAATTGCCGTACTGCCTTTAGTAGGCCGGGAATTACCAATTGTGGCTGATGAATATGTAGATCCGGATTTTGGAACCGGTGCTGTCAAGATAACACCGGCGCATGATCTGAATGACTTTGAACTGGGTAGAAGACATCATCTTGATGAGATCAGTATCCTGAATGATGACGGATCAACCAATCAGAATGCCGGAATCTATGCCGGACTCTCTGTCGGGCAGTGCAGGGAAAGGGTGTTAGCTGATCTGGAAGAACAGAGCTATCTGCTGAAGGTTGAAAACTACAATCATTCCATCGGTCATTGTTATCGGTGTGACACGATTATCGAACCATATTTATCACAACAATGGTTTGTAAAAATTAGAGATTTAGCCCTTACGGCGATTGAAGCAGTAGAAAATAATCAAACGGCTTTTATCCCCAAAAGATGGACCAAGGTTTATTTTGAATGGATGCGCAACATTAAGGATTGGTGTATCTCAAGGCAGCTATGGTGGGGTCATCGTATACCGGTCTGGTATTGCCAGGATTGTGGTGAGATTATTGTTGAAATGGATACGCCTTCCGAATGCCAAAAATGTCATAGCAGTAATATTATACAGGATAAGGATGTTCTTGATACCTGGTTCAGTTCAGCACTGTGGCCTTTCTCCACGCTGGGGTGGCCTGAGGAGACACCTGATTTGAAGGATTTTTATCCCACCTCCCTTCTGGTGACCGGATTTGACATTATCTTTTTCTGGGTTGCCAGAATGATGATGATGGGTCTCAAATTCAGAGATGATATTCCTTTCGAAAAAGTCTTTATTAATCCTCTGATAAAGGATATTGAAGGGAAGAAGATGAGCAAATCAAAGGGGAATGTTATCGATCCTCTATTGATGATTGACCAGTATGGGGCAGATGCGCTGAGAATGACGTTGGCGGCTCTGACCATTCAGGCGAATTATATTCGTTTGTCAAAGGATAAAATTGAAACCTTCCGTAATTTTACTAATAAAATATGGAATGTAGCACGTTTTTCCCTGACGCATCTGGCAGATTTTGATCCCCAGGAGGTAGAAGAAGGTCATCTGGAGCTGACTATGTTCGATGAGTGGATTTTAAGCTGTCTGAACAGCACAGTCAAAGAAGTGAGTGAAAGCTTAGTGCATTTTCGATTCAGTGATGCCGCCATGGCTATCTATGAATTTACCTGGAATTATTTCTGTGACTGGTATGTGGAACTGGTTAAAGAAAACTTGTATCGAAAAGATAATCATATTGCCAGAAAGTCCACCCAATATGTTTTATGGTTTGTACTGGATCATATTCTCCGATTGCTTCATCCCTTTATGCCTTTTATCACTGAAGAGATATGGCAGAAAATACCCCATCAGGGATTGAGCATCTCAATTTCCAGCTGGCCGGCATACCAGAAAGAGAAGATGAAGAAAAATATAAATAAAGATGTCGCTACTATCCAGGAGATCATTAAAACGATTCGTAACATCAAGGCAGAGATGAATATTCCGCTCACCAGAGAGATTGAATCCCATATTAAGGTGGCAGACCCCTATAAAGAGAAGCTGATTAAAGAACATCTGTCCTCTATTAAAAACCTTGCCCATGTTCAGTCTTTTCAAATTGGAAGATTATTGGAAAAACCTCAGCATTCAGCGACCGGTGTTTTAGAAGATTTGGAAATTTTTATCCCTTTAGAGGGTGTGATTGATATAGAATCAGAGATACAGCGGCTGGAAAATAAATTGCAGAAGTTAAAGAAAGAGATGATTGTTTCCAATAAAAAATTAAATAACCCTGATTTTATTCAGAAAGCACCTGCGAATGTCATACAAAAAGAAAAGGAGAAGATTAAAGAACTGACTGATATATGTGATCGAATTCAGAAGAATTTAAAGGCAGTCAGATCATGAAAACAGACTATGACAAAGCAATTGAATATATCTACAACTTAAACAAATATGGCATCAAGCTGGGACTAAAAAATATTACCCGTCTGCTCTCTCTCTTTGATGATCCTCATTTAAAGATAAAGACCATTCATGTTGGCGGAACGAATGGGAAGGGTTCCACCGCAGCCATCATCTCCTCCATATTGAAATCAGCCGGATACAAGGTTGGTTTATATACCTCTCCCCACCTGGTGTCTTTTCAGGAAAGAATGAGGATAAACGGAGAATATATTAAACAGGAAGATGTATGCCGTTTACTGGAAAGGATAAAACCGGCCATCCGGAGAGTAGCAGGATCGAAGGGATATCAGCATCCTACGTTTTTTGAGGTTATTACTGCCATGGCTTTTCTTTATTTTTATGAACACCAGGTTGATTTTGCCATTATGGAGGTTGGCTTAGGTGGCAGGCTTGATGCGACCAATGTTTGTCAACCCCTTTTTTCAGTCATCACCCATATCGATTATGACCATATGGACAGGCTGGGAAATACACTGGCAGAGATTGCCTATGAGAAAGGGGCTATTATCAAGAATAAGACTTCTGCGGTTAATGCCAGGCAGTTTCCTGAGGCACAGGCAGTCATTGAAAAGATAGCAAGAGAGAAGGGAGCACCTCTTTTTTCTGTAGGCAGGGAGATTCATTCCACTCTTATTCATTCTGATCTGATGGGGAATCGTTTTCACTACTCGGGAATTTATCATCAATTCAGGGATCTTCATGTCCCGTTAGCAGGACAATATCAGGTCGAAAATGCTTCACTGGCGATTGCTGTGGCTGAGTTAACCGAGCAGGCTGGATATATCATGAACACGCAGAATTTGAAAGAAGGTTTGAAAAGAAGCCGTTGGCCCGGCCGCTTTGAAATTGTCCAAGAGAATCCCATGGTGATTCTGGATGGCGCACATAATCCCAATGGTGTTGCTCAATTTTCCCGAAACCTGAGAGAATTGATTCCGGATAGAAAGATTATTGCTGTTCTGGGAATTTTCAGTGACAAGGATTATCCCCAAATTATCAGACATATTGTTCCCTTTGTTGACCAGGTTATCCTGACCATGGCTGATAATCCAAGGGCTACTGCTACGCAACGATTAGCGGAAGAAGCAGTCCGTTATATCAGTCCGGAAAAAATAATTGAAACAACGAGTGTGGATGCTGCTATTCGGGAGGCATTTCTGATTGCCAGGGAAGATGATGTGATTTGTATTACAGGATCACTGTATACTGTCGGAGAAGCAGAAGCTTACTTTTTACAACAGGTCAATATTCAATAAAGGTTCATTAACCAGGATAAGAAGAAAAAGGAAAGGGGATCCTATGTTATGCTCAATCTTTCCAAACAGGAAAAAATTGTTTTTCTGGTCATCATGTCTGTACTTCTGCTGACCTTCGGTTGGAAGGTCTATCAAAGGGAGAAAGATACCATTACGATTATGCCGTCTGCTGCAGAAATGGAGAATATTGTGCAGAAGGAACAAAAAGATGTAGAGGATAAAATCTGCATCATCCACATTTCCGGTGCAGTTCACCAGCCGGGAGTATACCAGCTGACTGAAGGAAAACGAATGATAGATGCTGTGAAAATAGCCGGAGGAGAATTGGAGAAGGCAAATCTTGATGCTGTGAATCTGGCTGCCCATCTTTATGACGGACAAAAAATCATCATTCCTTTTATTCCGGAAGAGGGAAATGGAATGCTTACCAGATCTTCCCAATTCTATGAAGTTCCTCCCGAACAGACTCATTTCTCCGGCAGCAGCCTGCTGAATCTTAATGCTGTTACTTCACGGGAATTAGCGTCCCTGCCCGGTATCGGTACTGTTCTTGCCGAACGCATTCTGGAATATCGTAAAACAAATGGTGTATTTCGGAACATTGAAGAGGTAATGAATGTGCCGGGAATTGGAGAGAAGAAGTTCCAGGGTATCAAGGAGTTCATCACTGTCTATTAATCAGATGTACCGTTTTTCCTATCTGATAAGTCCGTTATTCTTTATTCTAATCTCTTATATAGCCGGTATACTCCTGCAGAATGCTTATCGTTATCTTGATACTCAATCCCTGTTATTAGGCTGTATTCTTGCTTTTATGATCAGTCTGTTTTCCTGCCGGAATTACCGGAAGGTGACCCCAATCTTATTTTTTGTATTCTTTACCCTTATCGGCATGTTAAACACATCCTGTCATCTTTCTTCATTCGGCTTTCAGCAAATTAATCATTATACAGGTAAAAAAGGAATCCTCTGGGGGACCGTTTATCAGGAGGAGACGGCATCAAACAGCGAGTATCAGGAAATAAGGCTGGACACGCACTATTTTCAAGATGAAAATCGGTGTTCTGCTGCAAATGGTAAAGTGCTTCTGAGAATATACGGAGAGAATCTGTCGATTCAGCCGGGTACCAGGATAAGAGCGGAAGTTTTGCTCACCGAGCCTGATTTGCCGGGAAATTTTGGCGAATTTAATTATCGGGATTATCTGGCCAGGCAGAATATCTTTTTAACCGACAGTATTTTAAGTGATCAGATTGACATTGTTGGTTATGATGAACAGATAACCTTATCTTCTTTTTTTCAGCATATCAAATATGGTATCAATCAGAGAATTAATCAGCTCTACTTGCCTTCTTCCCGGGGTATGATTAAAGCGATGATAACCGGTGACCGAAAAGAAGTTTTACCGGATTGGACGGATATCTTTCAGGATGCCGGTGTAATGCATATCCTGGCGATCTCCGGCTTACATGTTGGTATTCTGGCCATAGCTCTTTTTTTCCTTTTTCGCCGATCACCCGCACCTGGCGGGATGAATACATATCAGTACCTGATGATCATCTTTATTCTACTGGCATATACTGCCATAACCGGTTTCCGTCCATCAGTCAGCAGGGCAACCGCTATGTTTACCATCATTCTTCTTGCAGAATGTTTTAACCGCCCTTACCATGTCTATAACAGCCTCTATTTAGCAGCATTGATACTTTTATTATGGCAGCCGCTATATCTTTTTGACACCGGATTTGTGCTTTCCTTTGTGATTACCTTTTTTATTATCTTTATTTCCCCAATTCTGTCGGAGAAGTTAAATTTTTTGCCTGCAGCTATAGGTAAGCCTTTCTCCATATCGCTCTCTGCCTGGTTGGGAATGGTTCCCTTGTCAGCCTATTTTTTCAGTAAAATATCCTTTATTGCCATCCTGTCAAACCTCCTGGTTGTTCCCCTGATTGGAATCATCCTTATTCTGGCTTTGATTTCAATCTGCCTGTCCTGTTTATTTCTGCCGATGGCAGCACTGGTTGCTTCAGTTAATGAAGTATTCATCAATTTTTTTGTCCTGTTAATCCGTACATTTTCTCTTTTACCATTTGCCTTTCAGTATGTTGCCCGACCGGAAATCATTCTCATTTTACTGTATTATTCCATTTTGATTCTGTTTTTCTATACCCTTTGCTGTTGGCCTGAATACAGCCAGCGGGAAAAGAAAACAAGATTCTGGCTGATAGCTTCATTGGTCTTTATTTTGCTGTTTATTCCTCTTGGTGATGCAGATGATTTATTGGCAGTGCATTTTATTAATGTGGGAGAAGGAGATTGCATCTTGGTACAGACTCCCTGCCGGAAAAATATTCTCATTGATGGTGGCGGTACTCCTTATTATGATTTTGATGTTGGACATCATACGGTCATTCCCTATTTAAGACGGAAAGGCATAAACCGAATAGACCTGATGATTTTGACCCATCCGGATCTGGATCACCTGGAAGGATTAATCTCTATTTTAAAGGAGATGAAAGTGAAGTTGGTTATGGACAGCGGAGTACCATATGAGAATGAGACTTACCTTGAATTTCTTACCTTAATCAGGCTGGACGATACCATCGATTACCATCAGGCTTCAGCAGGCGATATCATCAGGATAAGCCCTGACCTCGAATTTCTGGTATTACATCCTGCCAGAAATTTTGCCTATTGTGATGACAGTTATTTGAATAATCATTCGATTGTGCTAAAATTACGTTATAAAAAAACCAGTTTCCTATTTACAGGTGACATTGAAGAGAGAGCAGAAGCGAGCCTGTTACCCTGGAAAGAGTTATTGGAGTGTGATATATTAAAAGTTGCCCATCATGGCAGCAATACCTCTACCGGTCAATTATTTATTGCAGAGGCCAAACCTGAAGCCTGTATCATATCAGTTGGTTCCAACCAATTTGGACACCCGCATCGGGAGATAGTGGAGAGATTAAAAGATACCTGCGGGAAGGTTTTTCGCACTGACCGGAATGGCACAATCCTGGTTGAGAGTAATGGGTTGAATTATAAGATAAGTACTTTATGGGAATAGACAGGATATGGCAACTCATTTAATACAATTTGATTATTTCAGAATTATGCAGGAACTTGATAAAAAGCCGATAAAGCCAGTTTATCTGATCTATGGTGAAGAGGAGTATCTGCATAACAAAGTATTAGAAGGCATAAAAGATCGTTTCCAGAAGGATAACCTGGCGGTTAATTATGAGACCTTTTACGGGGAGAATATTGATTTTAACGGACTTGCCAATTCACTGAAGACACTGCCCCTGGGTGGCGGGAAGCAATGCATCCTCATCAAGCAACTGGACAAGGTAAAGGGTGCTGCTGCCAAACAGCTGGACCACATGATGAACAGGCTGTCCTTTGGCGATGATAACTTCATCCTGCTTCTTTTTTCATTTGATAAAAAGATACCTGGCCATATTTCTTTAGATAAAATCAAACAGTTTGGAACGATTGTATTTCTGCAGAAATTAAAGTCATTTCAGATGAAGCAATGGATTACTGTGAAATGCCAGGAAAATCATAAAGAGATATCGCCTGAAGCTGTCTATTATCTACAGGGTTTGACTGATAACGATTTAGCTCAGGTCGAGAATGAACTGCAAAAGCTGTTCAGTTATTCAGGAGAAGGCTCCTCCAGGATAAGCAAAGATGATATTATCCACATCTTTTATGGTAATGCTGCCGCTAACATATTTGATTTTGTTGATGCAATCGGGGATAGAAGAACAGATGAGGCACTGTATCTGCTTCATCAATTAGAGAAAAATGAATATCATCCTTTATCTTTGCTGGCGATGATTAACCGTCAGATAAGACTGATTCTGCAAGTAAAGTACTATCATGAGGATCTAAAAAAATTAAGGGGAGAATTACATCTCCCTCTTTTTGTACTGAACAGACTGATAGTACAGTCAAAGAAGTACCAATTATATGAATTAAAAGAGACTTACCCTATCCTTCTGGATGCAGAAATAAGTTTAAAAACAGGATACCGTGATCCTGTTACGGTGCTGGAACAGCTGGTGGTAAGCATAACAGAATAAGAATGATTGACTTTCTTTATTTTTTTTCATCATCCTGTATCTGTTCGCCTTTTTCTTTCAGGTTCTGGGTGAGAAGTTTAAATTTTTTTGACAGCAGTGATTTTTTTCTTGATACAGTATTCTTGGCTAAGATTCCCTTCTGTGCTGCTTTATCCAGAGCAGATATGCACTGATGATAATATTGCTGGACATCTGTCTGATTTTCACCGGAAAGAGAGGTTTCAAATTTTTTTATCAATGTCCTGACTTTTGATTTATAAGCAGAATTCCTTTGATGTTGTTTTTCCGAAATTTTGACTCTTTTAATAGCTGACTTGATAATGGGCATAATCATATCCTTTCTAAAAATTTTGCTTGTAAATTGTAACATCTTTTTCAGTTAAAATCAAGCAGTTATCAAAAGAAGCAATAACTTATAAAAAATATGAAGAATCAGGGATGAAATTTTGAACAATAGCAATCTTGAAGTAGCTAAATATACCGGTATTGTGATGATTGCCACCCTCCTTTGCCGAATTTTAGGCCTGGGGAGGGAGGTAGTCATATCCAATCAGTTTGGAGCAGGGCTGGAAACAGATGCTTTTTTTATTGCCTTTATGATTCCCAATCTATTACGCAGTTTTCTGGGAGAGGGGGCTTTAAATACGACCTTTATTCCCGTATTTTCAGACTACCTGACCAATCATGACCAGAAGAAAGCGGATGCCTTTGCCAGTAATGTGCTGAACATATTATGTATCACCCTGATCGTGATCATTTTGTTGGGTATATGGGGAGCACCTATTCTCATTCATTTAGTCGCCAGTGGCTTTAAATCTGAACCGGAGAAGTACCTTTTAACCGTTCGCTTAACAAGAGCATTGTTTCCTTACATCGCTTTTGCATCGATAGCTGCTCTTTTTATGGCTATTTTAAATTCCTATAAAAAATTTTTTATTCCGGCATTCGCCCCGGCAATGTTAAATATCGGCATCATCACTTTTGCCTTTCTTTATTCTGCAAAAATGGGTATTTATAGCTTGGCATGGGGAGTATTGATTGGAGGACTGGCCCAGGTACTCATTCATATTCCTTCTCTCATCAGGAAACACTTTCATTATCAACGGGTGGTAGACTTTCAGGAGCCGGGGGTGAAAAGCCTTTTTCAGTTACTGGTACCGGCAATGTTTGGCCTGGCAATTGATAAAGTCAATTTTGTTGTTGATCGTATTATCGCCTCCTATCTGGCTCACGGAAGCATATCAGCCTTATATTATGCTAATCGACTCATGCAGTTTCCACTGGGAGTATTCGGAATCGCTTTAACCATTGCGATCCTTCCTACGCTTTCCCTGCAAATATCCAGAAAGCAACCGGACAAAATGAAAGATACATTTGCTTTTGGCATGAAGATTCTTTCTCTTTTTACCCTGCCATCTATGATTGCCCTGATGGTACTCAGTCATCCTGTAGTACGCTTATTTTATGAACATGGGTTGTTCAGCTCACAGGATACGAGAATGACTGAAATAGCCCTGGTGTGTTATACTGCTGGTCTTTTTGCAACTGCTACCCTAAGACTGGTAATAAGCACTTTTTATGCCTTGAAAGATACCCGAACACCCCTGAAAATCGGAATTTTTGCGGTTATCTTCAATATTATTTTAGATCTGATTCTGGTACGTTATTTAGCTCATGCCGGGATAGCACTGGCGACATCGATTGCAGCCATGGTGCATCTGGTCATTTTAAGTGTTGCCTTGCACAGGAAGACGAACGGAATTTTTTCTACATCTCTATTTACTTTTTTCTGGAAAATAACCATTGCATCTCTGCTGATGGGTGTTTTCTGTTGGATCGTATCACAATATACTGGCTCTGTTTTTAATCTTCATTCAAAAATTTTCCAGTTTGCTCAGGTTATGATCTCAGGAATTTCAGGATTAATGATTTATTATTTAAGTGGTATAATGTTGGGTATCCCGGAATTTCGTAATGCCGTACAGATCATATCCAGGATGATTAAGGGAAAGATACAGGAAGAGGGAAAAGATGGTTAGAGTAGAGGATATTAGAAATTTTTCGATTATTGCTCATATTGATCATGGAAAATCTACCATTGCTGACCGAATTTTAGAGCTGACTGACACAATCAGCCTCAGAGAAAGAAGGGATCAAGTCCTGGATGATATGGATCTGGAAAGAGAAAAAGGGATTACCATTAAATCCAAAGCTGTTCGCCTGTTATATAAAGCTGATAATGGACGTCAGTATACTTTTAATTTAATTGACACACCGGGTCATGTCGATTTTTCCTATGAGGTGTCCCGCAGCCTGGCTGCCTGTGAGGGGGCTTTGTTAGTAGTGGATGCCGCACAGGGAGTGCAGGCTCAGACGATTGCCAATGTACAAATGGCTTTGGAAAATCACCTGACAATTATACCGGTCATTAACAAGATAGATTTGCCCACAGCCAATCCCGAAAAAATAGAGAAAGAGATAAGAAAAATTACCGGATTGGAAGATAGCCCTATCTTCATGGCCAGCGCCAAAGACGGGAGAGGGATTAAGGAGCTACTGGAGGCTGTTGTTCAGTATATTCCCCAACCCGCCGGCAGTAATGAAAAGCCCTTACAGGCATTAATTTTTGACTCGGCTTATAATGCCTATCAGGGATCCATTGTCTATCTGCGCATTGTTAATGGAAAGGTAAGACCGGGCATGAAGATACAGACCATGTCCAATAGTAAAAATTACGAGGTAAGTGAAGTTGGAATATTTACCCCTAAAAGGAAAAAGGTGGATCAGCTTTCAGTCGGAGAGGTAGGTTATTTAACTGCCGGTTTTAAAGATATTACAATGACCAAGGTAGGAGATACCATTACTGATTCTGAATGTCCTTCAGAACACCGCCTTCCCGGATATAAGAAGGTTTCTCCTGTTGTCTTCTGCAGTCTCTATCCTGTGGAGAACGAAGATTATCAGAATCTCAAGGCTGCACTGGAAAAGCTGAGTCTTAATGATTCTGCCATTATTTACCTGCCGGAAAACTCACCGGCTTTAGGATTTGGCTTTCGCTGCGGTTTTTTAGGTTTATTGCACATGGAAATTATTCAGGAGAGACTGGAAAGAGAATATAAAATTCAACTGATTACCACCACCCCGAGCGTATTGTACCGGGTTCAGTTAAAAAACAGACAGATGATTGAAATAAACAACCCTTCACTATTGCCTGACAGCAATCTCATTGATCGAATTGAAGAACCATTTATTCAATTAACCGTGGTACTGCCCAGCCAGTTTTTAGGCGGGATTATGGAACTGATTCAGGACCGGAGAGGGGCATTCAAGAACCTGGAATATCTGGATCAGGACCGGGCACGACTAATATACCATCTGCCATTAAACGAGATTATGCTTGATTTCTATGACCGCATCAAATCAATCAGCAGGGGGTATGCCACCATGGATTATCAGATTATAGACTATCAATCATCAGCTTTGATAAAAGTTGAGTTATTAGTTAATCAGGATGTAGTGGACAATCTTTCATTTATCTGTCATAAAGATAAAGCCTATGACCGGGCTAGAAAATTGGTGGATAATCTGAAGCGTGTTATTCCCCGTCAGTTGTTTGATGTACCAATTCAAGCTCGGATTAATCAAAAAATTATTGCACGCTCTACTGTCAAGGCACTGAAAAAGAATGTTCTGGCAAAGTGTTATGGGGGAGATATTACCAGAAAACGGAAATTACTGGAAAAACAGAAGGAAGGCAAGAGAAGGATGAAAAGAATAGGGAAGGTAGAGATACCCCAGGAAGCCTTTATGAGCATCTTGAAGATTGATTGAAATCGCGATATGATGATGAATTCAAAAAGCATTGGTCTGTATATTCATATCCCTTTCTGCTATTCTAAATGCCCCTATTGTGATTTCTTTTCTATCGTCACTGACGATAAGATGTTAGTAAAGGATTACCTGAAGGCTTTAAAAAAAGAGATAGAAATATACAGTCAGAAAATTTATAGGCAAAGGATTTCATCCCTCTATCTGGGAGGAGGAACGCCGACCCTTTTAAGTGGACATCAGATTGTTGAAATATTGGAACTGTGTTTCAGGCATTTTGATATGGAGAAAGTCATCGAGATAACCGTAGAAAGTAATCCGGCAACCTTTGAGATGGAAAAAGCCAGAATCCTGCGTCAGTCAGGAGTCAATCGTTTAAGCCTGGGAGCCCAGTCCTTCAATGATAGAATGCTTAAAAAAATTGGACGCATTCATAACAGGCGGGATATCTTTCATAGCTTTCAAATTGCCAGAGAAGCTGGTTTTGAGAATATTAATATTGATATCATGTTTGGATTACCAGGACAGACCTGCAGGCAATTTGAGAAGACATTAGAAGAACTCATTATTCTTCATCCTGAACATATTTCCGTTTATGCATTGACCATTGAACCGGATACACCTTTTGATTATCTCTTAAAAAGGGGAATAATACATATTCCGTCAGATGAAATAGCACATAGCATGTACTGGAATGCGATAACGCATTTAAAGAAAAATGGTTATGAGCATTATGAGATTTCCAACTTTGCATTACCGGAAAAACGCTGCATGCATAATCAGATTTACTGGAAGAACCGGGACTACTTAGGGTTAGGAGCCTCTTCTACCTCCTATATCGAAAACAAACGATATAAAAATATCAGTCAACCGGACCAGTATATCTATCTGCTGGAAAATGATCTCCTGCCTGTTGAATCAAAAGAAGTACTGCCCTTAAAGGAGAAGATGGCCGAAACGGTCATATTGCAATTACGAATGATGGATGGATTGGACAAACAGGATTTTATCAGACAATTCCATACACCGGTTGAAGCCCTTTTCTCTCAGCAGTTGGAAAGTCTAATCAGACAGGGCCTTCTGCAGGCCAGCCAATTCCATTATTATTTAACTGATCGGGGGATATCCCTGGCCAATCATGTATTCATGGAATTTTTAGATTGAACACTCAGGTGTTTTATATTGATTTCTATTACCGGCACAATATTTTGCAAGGACTTGACAAATGGAAAGGCGAGTGATATGTTATTAAAGTAATTAGCACTCTAAGCATGAGAGTGCTAATTCGAGGTGAGCTTTATGGTTATCAATGATAGAATGAAAGATATTTTAAATGCCGTTGTGCATTATTATATTATGACTGCTGAGCCCATCAGTTCAGAGGCGATTGTATCCCATTATGGTTTACAGGTCAGCTCTGCTACCGTACGACATGATATGCTGGCACTGGAGAACCTTGGCTTTTTAAAGAAACCCCATACCTCTGCCGGACGTGTGCCGACTGATAAGGGTTATCGATTCTATGTAGACCGTCTGATGTCAAAGAATATTGTTAATCTCAGTAAGGAAGAAAAACAGGAGATTGTCAGGGAATACAAGATCAGAAGAGATTTCAATGAAATGATGATGATTACCTCAAAACTGATTTCCAGACTGACAAATAATTTAGGCGTTGTTTTAGCGCCTAACATGGTCAGTGAGGTCTTAGAAAATATTCATTTTATTGCTCTGGATCAAAATCGCATTTTAGTGACACTGATTACCAATAACGGGTTGTTCTATCAGAAAGTCATGAGAACAAACTGTGAAATATCTGAAGAGAATCTGGAAGCGATTGCCAGAATTATCAAGCGGGAATTTTACGGAAAAAGCCTGGAAATTGTTAATGAGGAGATGCTAGACCGGATATACCATTATTATTTCAAGTATAAGACAATGGATGCCATCTGGAATCTGGTTGAAGATTGTTTCAATTTTCAGGATGAGGAGGCAAAATTATTTTTAGGGAATCGCGCTTATATTATCAGGCAGCCGGAATTCAAAGAAGTTGAAAAATTGAACTATCTTTTTGATTTCATCGAAGAGGATCAGAATCTGATTCAGATAATCAGGAGGTCTCTTTTAAACAAACAGTTTGACATCATTATTGGAAGTGAACTGGAAGAGGAAGTGATGCAGGATTGCAGTATGATAACCAGGCAATATTTTATCAAGGGAAGACCTATGGGAGCCTTAAGCGTTTTGGGACCAACTCGAATTGATTATCCCAAGGCAGTTTCTATTTTAGATTTTATTGCGAATCGCTTAAGTAAAATATTGTCAGAATGAAAAATATGAGCAATAGATACAGATTAGATGGTCTTCCTATTCTAAGGATTCATTGTCGCGGTTGAAGAAGATCAGATCAATGAATTGGCATCATTTAAGATATGTCATAAACGGAGGGTGATTATGTTCGGCAACCAGAAGCAGGAGAAAGATAAGGTCATTTTAGAAGATAGTCTATTAGAAAAATATAAAAAAACGAAAAAAGGTGAATTACTGAAGGAAATCTTTCATAAAGAAGAAGAACTCAAAAAAAATAAAGAATTACTGGAAGAAACAAAAAAAGAAATCGAAAAAATGAAAGAGACTGAAAAAAATTATAAAAACCAGTTAATCAGGATGCAGGCTGATTTTGAGAATTTCAGAAAGAGAGAAGAGAAAAAGAAACAGGAATTTATGGAATACGCCAAGCAGGATTTAATCTGTAAGCTGTTATCTGTCATTGACAATTTGGAAAGAGCTGCTTCCTATTCACAGGATCAGATTCAGGAAAAGAATGTGGAAATAATCAGGGAAGGGATTCAAGGAATATTGAAAGAAATCGGGAAAATATTAGAGAATGAAGGATTAAAACCGATTCCGGCAATGGGGGAAAAATTTGATCCCTATTGTCATGAAGCAATCATGCAGGTGGAATCAGAGAAATATCCGGAAGATACGATTATAGAAGAGCTTATTAAAGGTTACTATCTGAAATCAAAAGTCATCAGGCCTTCTGTGGTTAAAGTGTCCAAAGGATATGGAGAAAAAAATCAGGATAAAGAAAGACAGGAGCCTGAAAGCTCAAAAGATAATAATGAAAATAATAAATGATATAATAAAGTGATATATAAGGAGGAAAATGATTATGTCTAAAGCAATTGGCATTGATTTAGGTACTACAAATTCAGTGGTCTCGGTCATAGAAGGTGGCAAACCTATTGTCATAGAGAATAAAGAGGGTAGCAGGACAACCCCTTCGGTGGTAGCCTTTACCAAAAAAGGAGAGCGCCTGGTTGGACTGCTGGCCAAAAGACAGGCAGTCACTAACTCTAAGAATACAATTTATTCGGTGAAGCGTTTTATTGGCCGTCGTTTTCATGATGCGGAAGTTCAGCAGATTAAGAAAGTACTTTCCTATGATATTGTTGAAGGCGAACATACCGATGTGATGATAAAGGTCCAGGACAAACAGTACAGTCCACAGGAAATTTCTGCTATGATTCTGCAGAAATTAAAACAATCTGCAGAAGATCATCTTGGCGAAGAGGTGAAAGACGCCGTAATCACTGTTCCCGCTTATTTTAATGATAATCAGCGAGAAGCAACAAAAGCAGCGGGACGAATTGCCGGTTTAAATGTATTGCGAATCATCAATGAACCGACAGCTGCCTCTCTGGCTTACGGATTAGATAAGAAAAAAAGTGAAAAGATTGCTGTTTTTGACCTGGGTGGTGGAACCTTTGATATTTCAATTCTCGATATCGGTGAAGGTATCTTTGAGGTAAAGTCCACCAACGGTGATACCTTCTTAGGAGGGGATGATTTTGATCAGCGGGTTATAAACTGGCTGATTGACAGCTTTAAAAAGGATCAGGGAATTGATTTAAGCAAAGACCAGATGGCTTTGCAGAGATTAAAGGAATCGGCTGAAAAAGCGAAATGTGAATTATCTTCATCTATGGAAACAGATATTAATTTACCTTTTATTACTGCGGACGCCAATGGTCCCAAACATTTGAATTATACCTTAACCAGGGCAAAACTGGAACAGTTAACCGATGATCTTTTAGAAAGAACTGTTGAACCATGCAAAAAAGCGCTGACAGATGCAAAATTAACAGCTGATGATATTAATGAGGTCATCTTGGTTGGTGGTCAGACCAGAATGCCGAAGGTACATGAAATTGTGAAGAAAATTTTTGGTAAAGAACCCCATAAAGGCGTCAATCCGGATGAAGTTGTAGCGATGGGTGCAGCCATACAGGCAGGAAAATTAAAGGGGGATGTTAAGGATATTCAATTATTGGATGTGACTCCTTTATCTCTGGGTATTGAAACGCTGGGTGGTGTCTTTACCAAACTGATTGAGAAAAATACCACAATTCCGGCGTCAAGAAAACAGATTTTCTCCACTGCTTCAGATAATCAGACAGCGGTTGATATTAATATACTTCAGGGAGAAAGGCCTATGTCGAAAGATAATACCAGTCTGGGACGTTTTCAGCTGGTTGGGATCCCACCGGCTCCACGGGGTCTTCCTCAGATTGAGGTTTCTTTTGATATCGATGCTAACGGTATATTAAATGTCAAGGCTCAGGATAAGGGGACCGGTAAGGAACAAAAGATTACCATTCAACATTCCAGCGGTTTATCTGAAGAAGAAGTTCAGAAAAAGATAAAGGAAGCCGAGCAATATGCAGAAGATGATCGCAAGCAGAAGGAAAAGGTAGAATTGCATAATCAGGCTGATAACCTCATCTACACTACCGAAAAGACTTTGAAAGATGCCGGAGATAAGATAAGCGAGAGTATAAAGAATGAGGTTAAAGACCATATCAGTCAGCTGAGAGAAGTGATGCAGAGTGATGATATTGATAAGATGAAATCCAGCATTGAGACATTAACGAACTCTTCTCATAAATTGGCTGAAGAGATGTATAAGCAATCTTCTGCGCAGGAAGAGCAACAGGCGCATACCGGAAGTACTTCCGCTTCAGACAGTCAGTCGGAGGAATCACAGAATGCTCAAAAAGAGGAAAAGGTATTTGATGCGGAATACCAGGAAGAAAACGAAGAAAATAACAAGAAAGAGTCGTAATTCTCTATAGATATAATCTATAAATAATGATTGAATTCCTCGAACCATTTTTTTAATGGTTTCGGGGAATTCAGTTTGTGATATTAGATATTATAAGATATACTTATGTGATATATCTGTGTTTTGAAAGAGGTTTATCGGATTGGCTAAAAAAGATTACTATGAAACTCTGGGTGTCAGTAAAGATGCAAACCAGGAAGATATTAAAAAAGCATTCCGTAAATTAGCATTGAAATACCATCCCGATGCTAATCCTGATCATAAGGAAGAATCAGAGAAAAAATTTAAGGAAATCGGTGAAGCTTATGCGATTTTAAGTGATCCGGAAAAGAGAGCCAGGTACGATCAATTTGGTTCGGCGGATTCTGCCGATACCGGTGCCGGATTTGACTTTAGAAATTTTTATGGGGAAGGCATGGATGATTTTGGCAGCTTCAGTGATATTTTCGATTCCTTTTTTGGTGGAGGGACCAGAAGGACCCATGCACAAAACAGGGCCAGACAGGGAGCTAATTTACGATATGACCTGAAAATTAGTTTAAAGGAAGCTGCTTTTGGTGCACAGAAGAAGATAGAAATACCGGTATGGCAAAACTGCAGTCACTGCCAGGGAAGCGGTGCAGAACCCGGAACATCAAAGAAAACCTGTCCCCAGTGTAATGGAACCGGAGAAATAAGAATAACTCAGAACACCTTTTTTGGACAGTCAATCAATATTCAAACCTGTCCCGGATGCAAGGGAACCGGTCAGATTATCGAGACACCATGCAAAGTATGTCAGGGAACCGGAAAAGTAAAAGAGAAAAAGATAATTAACGTGAAAATACTGGCAGGAGTAGAGAGCGGACATAGGCTCAGACTTGCCGGAATGGGAGAACCGGGTGAAAACGGAGGTCCTCCCGGTGACCTGTTTATTGTTCTTTATGTGAACAAACATCCGTTATTCAACCGAACAGGTGCTGATCTTTACTGTGAACATAAAATAAGCCTGCCCAAAGCAATCCTGGGTGGCGAGACAACAGTCCCGACACTGGAAGGGAATGTGAAAATGAGAATTCCTGCCGGAACACAGAGTCATACTACTTTTCGTCTCCGTGATAAAGGTGCTTATCAGTTAGGATCTAAAAATAGAGGAGATGAGCATATCAAGGTCATTGTTGAAATTCCCAGGAATCTTAATCAAAGGGCAAAAAATATCATCTACGATTTAGCACAGGAACTCGGTGAAGATGTTGAAAAAATTGGCGAGAAAAATTTTTTTGAAAAAGTAAGAGATACTTTTTCCAAGAAATAAATCCTGGTGAAGAGAGTGACCTTGAAAGTTGCCTTTAAAACAATCGGCTGTAAAGTAAATCAATATGAAACAGGCAGCTTAAAACAGGATTTTATAAGTAACGGATACCAGGTTGTAGATTATAATGAAAAAGCTGATATATATATTATCAATACCTGTGCAGTAACCAGGGAAGCAGAACGTAAATCAAGACAGATGATCAGGAGGGCTGCCCGATTGAATCCCACTGCAACGATTATTGTAACCGGATGCAGTGTGCAATCAGACCTGGAATCCATCAGACAATGTACCAAAAATAAATATATTATCAGTAACTATTATAAGGAATCTATCTTTTCTATCCTTCATGACACTTTGTCTGCCTCCCGGAAGCGATTCATCTATTTCAAGCCTGCTTGTCAGATCAGCAGTTATCCGGATATGGTTAATCATTACACTGGATATCGGATCAGGGGATTGGTTAAAATACAAGAGGGTTGCAATCAGTTTTGCAGCTATTGTGTGATACCCTATCTCCGCGGAAGAGCAAGAAGCCGTTCCAGCAAAAAGATACTTTCAGAGATTAAAGCGTTAGCCGGACATGGTTACCAGGAAGTCGTATTGCTCGGTATTAATCTGGGGAGTTATGGGAGTGATCTGCTTCATGAAAAGACTGGTTTAGGTACATTGATCAGAGAAATTGAATGTGTGCCCGGTATTAGGAGAATTCGCTTAAGTTCAATTGAATTACCATGGATTCATGCAGCGCTGATTGATACCTTCAAGTTGTCAAAGAAGCTTTGCCATCATCTGCATATTCCCTTGCAGAGCGGCGATAATCGTATTCTGTCATTGATGCGTAGAAAATATTCCTCAAATCAGTTTGAGAAGGTTGTAAAACAGATTCTGGAAGTAATTCCGGGTATGGCAATTACAACTGATGTTATCACCGGATTCCCGGGTGAAGATGATTTATCGTTTGAAAGAACCTGTCAACTGGTTAAAAAGATTGCTTTCAGCAAAGTCCATGTTTTTCCCTATTCAGACAGACCTTTTAATCTGGCATCCCTGTTACCCGATAAATTAGAGCCGGATATCATTAAAGAAAGGAGTCAGAAATTAATTTCTCTGGCAAAGCAACTTCGAGAGGAGTATTTTACCAGCAATATCGGACAGGAGAAAAGTATTTTGATAGAATATCAGGCAAAAAGAAATAACAAAAATATTGTTTGCGGATTAACTGATAATTATATCAAAGTATGCCTGGAAAATGTTCCAGCCCAAAAGGGCCAGATGATTAGAGTCAGACTGAAAAGAACAAGAGATTCTTATATGGAAGGGGAAAGAATATAGTTGCTTAAAGTTTAAAAAGAATCCTTTTCTGATTAAAATTTTGATATTTTTTGATTCTGTGTTATAATATGATAAATTTTAAACATCTCATCTGAAAAAGAGTGGTTAGCGAACCACTCTTTTGTTTTGTAAATAACGCCAGGTGTGATGAATGAAGACCATAGAAATATCCCAATCTTCATTCCCACTGGAAAGGGGAGGAGGTTTGAAGAATAATGATGAATATTGATTTAATTAAGGTATTAAATGAAATAGAGCAAGAAAAAGGTATTTCCAAAGAAGTATTGCTTGATGCCATTGAAGTTTCTCTTGTCTCGGCTTATAAAAAAAATTTTGAACAGGGGAAAGACAATGTTGCCATTCATTTCAATAAAGAGACTGGCAAGGTGCAGGTATTAACAAGGAAATTAGTTGTAGATAAAGTGAACAAACCTTCTTCGGAAATTGATATAGACGAGGCACGTCAATACCGGAAGGATCAAGTGAATATCGGAGAAGAAATTGATGTCGAGGTTACACCCAAAGAATTCGGGCGTATTGCCACCCAAACCGCTAAACAGGTAATTGTGCAAAAGATTAGAGAAGCAGAAAGAAAGGCAATTTATGATCGCTACATTGATAAAGTCAGGGATATTGTCACCGGAATGATACAACGATCTGAACATTATAATTATATTGTCGATCTGGGAAAAGCAGAGGCAATACTACCCCCCAATGAGCAGGTAAGAAATGAACTTTATAATAAGGGAAGAAGGATGAAGTTTTATGTGATAGAAGTCAAAAAAACTTCCAAAGGGCCTCGGATTGTGCTTTCCAGAACGCATCCGGATCTACTTAAGCGTTTGTTTGAACTGGAAGTTCCGGAAATTCATGAAGGACTGGTTGAAATTAAGGGTATTGCCAGAGAAGCTGGAAAACGTTCCAAGATCGCCGTAAGCAGTAAAGATGATATGGTTGATTCAATCGGTTCATGTATTGGAGACCGGGGTTCCAGGATTAAGTCTATTATGAGTGAATTACAGGATGAGAAGATTGATGTTATCAAATGGCATGAAGATGAAAAAATATTCATTTCTAACTCACTTAATCCGGCAAAAGTCTTATTTGTGAAGTTATTTGAGAAGGAAAAAAGAGCCATGGTTGTTGTCAATGATCAGCAATTATCCCTTTCAATCGGTAAGGAAGGCCAGAATGCCAGATTAGCTGCCAAGCTGACAGGATGGAAGATTGATATTAAGAGTGAATCTCAATACAAAAAAGAAAATCAGGTAAATCCTGATGGGGATTCTGTTAAAGAAATAAAAAGTTCAGATGCGCAGGATAAATAGAATCCTTATTCACAAGAGACATGAAACATTCTAAAAAAATTCCCTACCGAACATGTGTAGGGTGTCAACAAAAAAAACCGAAAAGAGAACTATTAAGAATTATCAGAACACCCGATGGAATCGTTGAGATTGATGTTACCGGTAAAAAATCGGGTCGTGGAGCCTATTTATGTTATAATATGGCATGTTTCCGTGAGGCAGTAAAGAAAAAAAGGATAGATAAAGCTTTAAAAATCGATTTATTACCAGAGAAAATCATCGAATTGGAAGACAGATTTAAAGATATACCTACCCCTTAAGCTTGTGGCAACAATTCCGGTCTATATGGAGGACACTGAGTATGAAACAGAGAGTATATGAAGTAGCGGAAGATTTAAAAATTCCGACCAAAGAACTTATTCTCTTTTTGAAAAAAGAAGGCGTTAATGTAAAAAATCATATGAGCACGCTTGATGCTGAAACGATAGAGATCATTAAGGAAGCTATCTTAGAGGAGAAAAAAAGAATAAAAGATGCAGAAAAAGAAAAAAGAAAGGTGATATTGCTGGATAAATTGCCCACCTTAAAGGAATTATCATCTCAATTAGAAATACCATTATCCAGAGCAATGCAACAGGTTTCTAAGTATGGAGCGATTCATTCTGTGGACAAGGAATTACCATGGCAGATTGCCAATGATATCTATAAGCAGTACGCAATGGACTTACAATTTTCTCCTCAGCTTAAAAAAAAGCTGAAGTCAAAAAAAATCAAAGATAGTGAAAAATCTTCTGCAAAATCTCCTGTTATTACGATTGTCGGTCATGTAGATCATGGTAAAACGACACTTCTGGATATGATTAGAAAGACCAATGTGACGAAGGAAGAAGTAGGCGGAATTACCCAGCATATTGGTGCCTATGTTGTGAATCTCAAGGATAAGCGCTTTGTGTTCATTGATACTCCGGGACATGAGGCTTTTACCACGATGCGGGCAAGAGGAGTTAAGGCTACTGATATTGTTGTACTTGTAGTGGCAGCAGATGATGGTGTTATGCCTCAAACAATTGAAGCAATCAATCATGCCAGAGCTGCCAATGTTCCAATTATTGTGGCAATTAATAAGATTGACAAGGCAAATGCCAATATTGAAAAGGTCAAGAAAGATTTGTCCAAACAAAAGTTGGTTACAGAGGATTGGGGAGGGGATACACTTGTGGCAGAAATATCAGCTTTACAGGGAAAAGGTATTAATGAGCTGTTGGAACTCATTTCCTTGCAGGCTGAAATGCTCGAATTGAAAGCAAACTTTGAGCTTCCTGCCAGCGGAATTGTCATTGAAACGAAATTGGATAAAAGAAAAGGTATACTTGCTACAGTTCTGATTCAGGATGGACATTTGGAAACAGGTGATTATTTTGTAGTTGGAACAACCTACGGAAAAGTAAGAAGCATTATGGATGATCTTGGTAAACATCTCGATAATGCCGGTCCATCTACCCCAGTCGCAATAACCGGTTTTAATAAAATGCCTATGGCAGGAGATTTATTTCAGGTTGTGGCCAATGACCATTTTGCCAAGATTATCATCAGCGAAAGGGAATCAGAGGAAAAGCAAAAACAAACAAAGGAAGAAGAAAGTGTTTCCTTGGAACATCTATTTGAAGAATTGAAAAAAGGTAGAATCAAGGAATTAAATATTATTTTGAAAGCAGATACCCAGGGTTCTCTGGAAGCCATTCAGGAAACATTGCCTACTCTGAGCAATGAAGAAGTGGAAGTGAAGATTATTCATGGAGGAATTGGTACAATCACTGAAACAGATATTCTGCTTGCCTCTGCTTCTAATGCGCTCGTAATAGGATTTAATGTTCAAACTGACACCAATGCTCAAAGGTTAGCCAAAGACGAAATGACAGAGGTCAGAACCTATAATATTATTTATGATTTAATTGATGAAGTAAAAGATGCCTTGAAGGGTTTATTAAAACCCAAATTTGAAGAAGTGGTGAATGGAATGGCAGAAATCAGGGAGATATTCAAAATACCTAAAATAGGTATCGTAGCAGGATGTTACATAACCGAGGGCAAAATTTCTACCAAAGATTCTATTCGTGTTATGCGTCAGAGCCGTAAGATCTATGAAGGAAAAGATTTTACGATCAAGAGATTTAAAGAAGATGTCAAAGAAGTCAGTTCCGGGTATGAATGTGGTATCAGCATAGATAAAATTGATGATCTTCAGCTAAAAGATATGATTATTTTTTATCATTACCAGGAAGTCAAAAGGTAAGATGTTAGTTGGCATATGTGAACTGTTTATCTATCTACCTGACTGTCAATCTCTGAAAGATAAAAGAAGTGTCCTGAAAAATTTTAAGAATTTGATGAGAAAGAAATATAATGTCTCCATTGCAGAGACTGGACATAAAAATGCATGGAGAAAGAGTGTCATCTGGATCTGCTGTATAAGCGATAGTCGGCAGGTGATTGATCACGTCATGAACAGATTAATAAAAGAAGTCGAACAGTATCGCCAGGTTCAATTGATAGATCTTCAGATAACAATTAACTGAATGATGAAGCGGGTAGCAAACGCAAGAAGGTAAAAGTCCAATGGTTTTAGAACAAAAAAAGAAACACTTTGAAAAAATTTTAAAAAGAACTATCAGTTATATTATTCACAATAAAACGAAAGATCCGCGGATAGGTTTTGTGACTGTTACCAGAATCTCCTTATCAAATGATTTGCGTGAGGCAAAGATATATATTTCCATATTAGGATCTAAAGAAGAACAGGAAAAGGGTATGAAAGGTCTATACAGCGCTACAAATTTTATTCGATCCGAATTAGCCTCTGAGTTAAAAAATTCCCGTTTTACACCCCTTATATCTTTTCATTATGATAAGGAGTTAGAGAAAGTGCATCAACTCATGATTCAGGTGCGAAAACTGGAAGAAGAAGAGAAGAACGGTAAACAGTGATATGAAACTTACCATACCAGATGAAATTGTAGATGTGTTTAGAAAAGGTAATCATTTTATAATTACCTCGCATGTCAATCTGGACGGCGATGCACTGGGTTCTGAAATCGCGCTTTTTTTGATGCTCAAGCAAATGAAAAAAGATGTTAGAATTATCAACCAGGACCAAACTCCCTCTATCTATCAATTCCTTCCGGCTGTTCAGGAGATTATAAACACAGAAAGACGGGATAATCATGATATTTATTTCGACGTAAAGCCAGGGACTATATTGGTTGTACTTGATTCCAGCAGCCTGGAGAGGAGTGGAGATATCCCTATCGATATGAAGCAGGTCAGCTTCACTGTCAATATCGATCATCATCCCAGCAATGCATATTTTGGTGACTATAACTATGTTGATACCGAGGCATCTTCAGTCGGTGAAATCTTATTTCGATTAGGCCGTCAGATGAAATGCAAGATTGATGAACAGATAGCCATATCGTTATATACTGCAATTGTTACCGATACAGGTTCCTTTCGATACGCCAATACGAATGCAGGCACTTTTCGAGTGGCAGCTCATTTAGTTCATTCCGGCGCAAATCCGAATCGTATCGCAGATGATATCTATAACAAAAAAGCAGCCTCTAGTTTAAAAATTTTGGGTGAAGCACTTCGTAACCTGAAAATTGATTCTTCCTACAGGATATCCTGGACCGTTATTACCAGAGATATGATCGACAAAATGCAATCTAAAGATGAAGAGACTGAAGGGATTGTTGACAAGATATTGTCTGTGAAGGATGTCCAGGTTTCAGCCCTGTTCAGAGAAACAAAAAGGGAAGATATTAAGATCAGTTTTCGTTCCAAAGGTGAATTTAATGTTGATCTATTTGCACGTCTATTTGGCGGAGGAGGCCATCCTAATGCAGCCGGCTGCCAGTTTAAAGGAGATATAAACGAGGCTGTACAAAAAGTAATTACAGAATTGAAAAAAGAACTCTGTGTACCAAGCTGATTTATTTTTTGATGAGTCTATTTCCAAATGATAAACGGAATTGTGATTATTGATAAACCTGAAGGCATAACTTCGGCAGAAGCTGTATCGAGAATAAAAAGGAATCTTAAATTAAAAAAAGCGGGACATGCCGGCACTCTTGATCCTTTTGCTACAGGCATGCTCATTGTTTGTGTAAATCAAGCGACCAAGGTAACACAGTATCTCTCAATTTTAGACAAGGTGTACCTGGGTACAATGGTTTTAGGAGTTTCTACTGATACACAGGATTTAAAGGGTAAAACAGTAAAAATCTGCGGAGCTACCAGAAAAGAGGTTAATCCGGAGACCATCAAGAGCATTTTTACCAGATTTCAGGGAGAAAGTGAACAAATTCCGCCCATGTTTTCTGCAATCAAACATAGGGGTTTACCACTTTACAAACTTGCAAGAAAAGGAATTACCGTTGAGCAGAATCCACGTAAGATTAACATATATCAGCTTGATATCATCAATATAAGGTTTGACCGTTATACCAGTATCAATTTTCGAGTGAAATGCTCCAAGGGAACATATATCAGAACCCTTTGCCATGATATCGGTGAAGCCTTAGGAGTAGGTGCATATGTATCCAGCTTAAGAAGAATTGTAATTGGTCATTATCTCATAGATCAATCAATCCCCTTAGATGAATTTCTTGCCTTAACATATAAAGAACAGATGAGAAACATACTACCTTTACATAGCACGCTCAGGCATCTCGGTAGAATTGTTTTACCTGATCAGGAGAACCTTATAAATAAAGTAAAGAATGGGGGATGGTTCTCTGAAGAGGAAATAAAGGAAATTGGCTCGACAGAACAGTCAGCATTAAATAACACATATGGAGTCTATACGCCAGAAGGATACCTACTGGCTATTGCAACAAGACAAGAAAATGCAAAAGATGAAAAAATAGGATATAAGGTCGAACGGGTATTGGTATGAAAATGATAAGAAACAACTATACTGATGATTGGAAAAGTACCCAGGGTAATGAGAAAAAGCCATTTACCTATATTGCATTGGGTTTTTTTGATGGTGTTCATATCGGTCACCAGGCTTTACTGAAATCATGTATTGAAAAGGCAAAGGCAGCTCAAGCTGTAAGCACTGTACTGCTTCTGGAGCCACATCCTAATAAAATAGTGAAAGAATTAAATCATTTTTATCTTTTAACACCTTTACCAGAGCGCATAGCCATGATTAAACAATTGGGCATCCAGCAAATTATCCTCATTGATTTTACCACTGAGTTTCAATTAATCAGCGCGGAAGATTTTATTACCCGGATGTTATTGGATCAATTTCAAATGCGTGCCGTTTTTGTCGGGTATAACTACCATTTTGGCTATCAAAAAAAGGGTGATGTTACTATGATAGAAAAGTTAAGCCGGAAATATCATTTCAGGTATTATGTTATCGAGCCGATAAAAACAGATGAAGATGTCAGCATCAGCAGTACGATTATTAAAGAACAACTTGAAAGAGGAAATATTATACAGGCAAATCAGTGGCTTGGTTATCCCTATAAGATAACAGGAAAGGTCATTCATGGCGACAACAGAGGGGCAAAAATACTTTCCATTCCTACCGCCAATATTGATCTACCCGAAGAAAAAATGTTACCAAAAAATGGTATATATGTTGCTCTGGCAGAGATTGGGAATGAAACATATCAGTGCCTGGTAAATATCGGTACCAAACCTACCTTTCAGCAGAAGCTGAAAAAGGCTGAAGTAGAGGTACATATCTTTGATTTTCATGATAATATTTATCTGAAGGAGATATCTGTCTCCCTATTGAAAAGGATAAGAGACGAGAAAAAATTTTCCAGAGTGGAAGATTTAATGATGCAGATTAATCAGGATAAATTGATTGCGAATGCTTTTTTTCAGGAAAATAGTATCAATCGTAAAACAATTCATATTAATAAAAAAAGATAATTAAATATTGTTCATAATAGAATAGCATTATTAATGATTTGAAAATAATTTGAACGAAAAAAAGTTTTGTGTTAAAATAATAAGATGATGTTAGACAGCAGGAGATAAGACATTTCATTTTTGCATATAGAGCATTTCTAGATAGGAATCAAAAAGGATATCTTTTATAACAACATATTATAACAGAAAGAGAGAGTGAATAAAGATGATGAAAAAGGATGCCAAAGATAAATTAATAAAAGGTTATCAGCATCACGAAAAAGATACTGGATCTACAGAGGTTCAGGTAGCTATCTTAACCGAAAAAATCAATAGCCTGACCCAGCATTTAAATGAGAATAAGAAAGATTCTCATTCCAAACACGGATTGTTGAAAATGGTTGGAAAAAGAAGAAGCCTGCTGAACTACCTGAAGGAAAATGATATTGAAAAATATCGCCAATTGATTGAAAAACTAAATCTAAGAAAATAAAGAGGTAAGAATTTTCTTATCTACTGATTGAAGGAGAATTGTCATTTATGACCAATATTAATACACAAAAGACTGAAATAGAAGTCGGAGGGAAAACCATCCAGATCGAAACAGGGAAGTTAGCCAAACAGGCTAATGGATCAGTTACTGTCACCTGTGGGGAAACTGTCGTGCTGGTTACAGCGGTGGCATCCCCGGAGCCGAAGGAAGGGACGGACTTTTTCCCTTTACTTGTGGATTACGAAGAAAAATTTTATGCAGCAGGCAAAATACCGGGTGGTTTTTTTAAACGGGAAGGTAAACCAAGTGAAAATGCCACTTTAACCTCCAGACTGATTGATAGACCATTACGTCCTTTATTTCCTGAAGATTACTTTAATGATGTGCAGATTATTACTTCTGTCTTATCTTATGATCAAACAAATCTTCCCGATATCATATCTATCATTGGTGCATCCTGTGCACTTTATATTTCAGATATTCCTTTCGAAAAACCGATTGCAGCGGTAAGAATAGGATATCTCAACGGAGAATACCTGATTAACCCCTCGGTTGAAGAGATAAAAGACTGCCAGTTGAATCTTGTTGTTGCGGGAACAAAAGACTCGGTGATTATGTTAGAAGGAGAGGCGAAAGAGTTATCTGAAGAAGATATTCTGATAGCCATTGAAAAGGCTCTGGGTGAGATTAAAAGGATTGTGGAGATGCAGATACAATTTGCACAGAAGATTCAAACTGATAAAATAAAACAATCCCGGTATCCCGATGGGATGTTATCGACAGAGAAAGATAAATATTTTCAGGATATAAGACAGAATTATGCAGGACAGATTGAAGAAGCCTTACTCACACTCGACAAAAAGGAGAGGGAAGTAAACCTTGGTAATATTAAAGATGAGATTATTTCGCATTTTGAGAATGAAAGGGAAAAAACAGAGAACACATTGAATGTTTCAATGATTAATGGATTATTTGACTCATTGTGCAAAGAAATCGTTCGGGGATTAATCATTGATAAGAAAAAACGCGTTGATCAACGCAGATTGGATGAAATCAGACCGATAGCGTGTGAAATTGGTATTTTACCCAGAGTGCATGGCAGCGCTCTTTTTACAAGAGGCCAGACCCAAGCCCTGGTTGTGACTACCCTGGGTTCGGTGAGAGATGAGCAGTCTATCGATACCTTAGAGGAAGATACCTCTCGTAAATTCTATCTGCACTATAATTTCCCGCCATTTTCAGTCGGAGATGTGAAGCCGAGAAGATCCCAATCGAGAAGAGAGATCGGACATGGTGCCCTGGCAGAAAAGGCTGTTAAAGCCCTGATACCGGAGGAGACCGATTTCCCTTATACTATTCGCGTTGTATCTGAGATTTTAGAGTCAAACGGGTCCTCGTCTATGGCCTCGGTTTGTGGAACGAGCCTGTCTTTGATGGATGCAGGCGTCCCGATAAAAAAACCGGTTGCCGGTGTGGCGCTTGGGTTGGTGAAGGAAGAAGAAAAGTACGAAATATTAACCGATATCCTGGGCTTAGAAGATCATTACGGTGATATGGACTTTAAAGCTGCTGGTTCTGTTGACGGAATTACTGCCATCCAGATGGATTTAAAAATTGATGGCGTATCAATTGATATATTACGTGAAATACTGGACAGATCAAAGAAGGGGCGGTTATTTATTCTTGATAAAATGAATGCCGTCATTTCTTCACCCAAAGAGGAATTATCTCATTATGTCCCCAAAATGTTTATTATGAAGATTAATCCGGATAAAATCGGTAATGTCATTGGCCCCAGTGGTAAAAATATCAAGAAAATTATCGAAGAAAGTGGCACCTGTATTGATATTAAGGATAATGGAGAAATATTTATTACTGCTGATGATCAGGAAAAGATTGAGAAAGCCAAATATCTTATCGAAGGATTGACAAGGGAAGTGAAAACAGGAGAAATCTATAAAGGGAAGGTAAAAAGAATTACCAAATATGGTGCTTTTATAGAAATACTGCCTGGCGTGGAAGGGCTTTTGCATATATCAAATTTATGTCATTATCATGTTGACAAGGTAGAGGATATTATTAAAGTAAGTGATGAAATCCAGGTAAAGGTGATCGGTATCGATCAACAGGGTAAAATTGATTTGAGCAAAAAGGAGTTAACACCAAAACCCGATATTGAAGATAAAAACAGGGATAATCGTTTTAGAAGAAGACCCTCCTATAAATAGCATAATGTTGCCATCCAATCAGAAGATGAACAATAACATAGAAAAAGTAGAAATTAAAGTTGCAAAAGAAAAGGACTGCAAGGATTTGCCTTTACCAAAAGCTGCTAGTAGATATGCTTCAGGGATTGATTTATATTCAGCGGAAAAAGATGTAGTGGAAATTGAGCAAGGAGAAAGAAAATTAATTACAACGGGTATAAGAATTGCTCTGCCCAAAGGCTTTGAAGCACAAGTTCGACCCAGAAGCGGATTAGCCTATCGTCATGGTATTACTGTCCTGAACACCCCCGGAACGATTGATTCTGATTATCGAGGTGTGATTAAAATAATATTAATCAATCACGGACAGAATAAGTTCACTGTCAATCGGGGAGATCGTATTGCACAGCTGGTCATTCAAAAAATATATCATCCCGTTCTGATAGAAACAGAAGGATTAGATGACACTGTACGGGGTGAAGGTGGTTTTGGACATACCGGGATTAAAACTTGATCAATATTCTTTCCTTCAGTGATCTTTATTCAAAGGATAATACAGGTAAGGGAAACCATGTACTACATTCTTTTAGGTTTAATTCAGGGTTTAACTGAATTTCTGCCGGTCAGCAGTTCAGGCCATTTAGTGCTCAGCCAGTATCTATTTGGTATAGATATACCCGGTGTTGCTTTTGAAACATTTGTTCATTTTGGTACTGTATTAGCCGTTCTTTTTTTATTCAAAAAGAAAATTAAAGAGCTTATTGCAGCATTTTTGAAAAGCTTATCCTTCATTCTTAATCGAGAAAAATTCATCAAGCACATTTCAGGGAACTATCAGTGTAAATTTGCCTGGTTATTATTATTAAGTACCATACCGGGAGCTGTAATCGGTTATTTTTTTCAACATACAATAGAGCAATTATTCAGTAATCCGGTATTTACCGCTATCATGCTTATGATCACAGGGCTATGTCTTTATTTAACGGATAAGTTTTTCGTCCATGGGACAAAGACAATACGGGAGATGAATAGGACTGATGCCATGTTTATCGGTTTTGCACAGGCGCTGGCAATCATTCCCGGCATTTCCCGATCCGGTTTTACGATTATGATGGGAATCAGTAGAAGATTGGAACGGAAATTTGCAGCTGAATATTCTTTTATTTTATCAATACCTATTATTCTCGGGGCTTCAATCTATAAGATTTCTGATATATTCCGTTTAAACATTAATGTACCATTATTGATTATTTCCGGATTTACCGCATTTTTAACCGGTTACTGGGCTATGATTTTTTTCACCAGGTTATTATTAAACTTTAAGTTACGTTTTTTCAGTATTTATTTATGGACCATAGGATTGTTAGTACTCTTTCTTAATCTAAGCAGTTGGAAGTAAAATGGAAATGGCAAAAAAGGAGAAAGCTGCTCATACAATTGAAAAAAAAGTTCTGGGTATCATACTCATTGTCTTTGCTGTCTACTATTTATTTTGTATTGTATATCCCACCAGATGCCTTCCTTTTTTTATTTTCATAACCAATTATATTAACCAATTAATAGGATTGGGAAAATATTTTATTTTTCTATTTTTCATCTTAGAAGGAATCTTCTTATTATTTAATATACATCTTCCAAATTTTTATAACAAAATATTTGGATTTACTGCTTTAATATTAATTATACTGGCCTTTATTCATTTAAGATTAATCTTCCTTGACGGTGCCTATTCATTAGCAGGGGCCGGAGCTGGCGGTGGTCTCTACGGCTATTATCTGGCAAACTATCTCTATGGTTATTTTGGCTTAACGGGAGCATATCTCTTTCTCATTGCCCTTGGTTTGATCGCCGTATTATTTATAACAGATGTTTCTTTTCTCTATATCTTTATTTTTTTGCTGAGAAGGATAAAGGTCCTGGTAAGAACAATAATGTCAAAGCTGGAAACAGGATCAATCGTATTACCCAAAAAGGAACAGAAACAATCTATCACTATCTATTCGGATAGACAGGAAGAGAAGGGAAAAAAGCCTGAACCTATCTTCAGAAAACCGACTCCTCTGAAAACCGAGAAGCAGGGAACACCTATACAGGAGAAAATAGAATTTCACACGAAAAATGATTTAAAAGAAAAGAGAGGGATAGAACAGCAATATGTTATCCCTCCCATCCATCTGCTGAATGATGTAAAAAGAGAACACAGGACCAGAGGTCAGGAGAAAATAAGAAGCAATATTGATCTGCTACAGAAAACATTAGACAACTTCAGTATTAATGGTGAAGTTACAGGTGCTACCCAAGGGCCAACAGTAACAAGATATGAAATTCAACCGGCACCGGGAGTAAAGGTATCTAAGATCACCAATCTAAGTAATGATATTGCTCTGGCTTTTGGTTCAGCTTCGGTAAGAATTGAAGCACCGATTCCGGGGAAAAATGCTATCGGAATTGAGATACCCAACCGGGATAAAGATACTGTACTGTTAAGGGAAATCATTGAAGCAAGTGATTTTCAAAATAACGTTCATATTCTACCTATCGCTCTGGGCAAGGATATCGGAGGTAAGAATATCATTGCTGATCTGGTTGATTTGCCCCACTTACTGATAGCCGGCTCTACCGGGTCAGGGAAGAGCGTCTGTCTGAATTCCATCATCTTAAGCCTCATCTATCGGTTCGGACCGGATATGGTTAAATTTATCATGGTTGACCCCAAAAGGGTAGAATTGAATGTCTATAACGGTATACCCCATCTTGTCATTCCCATTGTCACCAACACCAAGAAGGTGGATAAAGTATTAAGCTGGGCTATATCCGAAATGGAAAGTCGTTTTAAATTATTTGCCGAGGTTGGTGTTCGAAATTTAAAAGGATACCACGATTACATTAAAAGTGTGAAATCGGATGAACAGAATCTACCCTATATTGTCATTATTATTGATGAATTGGCAGATTTAATGCTTTCTTCTCCGGTCAAAGTTGAGGAATATTTGTGCAGATTAGCTCAAATGACAAGAGCAACAGGTATACACCTTATCATTGCCACCCAGAGACCATCTGTTGATATTATTACCGGTTCAATCAAGATTAATTTTCCTTCCCGGATTGCCTTTGCAGTTTCTACTCAGGTCGACTCACGGACTATTCTGGATGTTAATGGAGCAGAAAAACTATTAGGAAATGGTGATATGCTCTTTTCACCTATCAATGCTCCAAAACCAATCCGTGCCCAGGGTTCTTATGTCTCAGAAAGAGAGATTAAGGATATTGTTTCTTTCCTGGAAAATAATGGACCTGAACCGGAATATCAGGACCATATTTTTGATCATAAAAATGACCAGGATGATGACAAAGAAGAAGAGAATGAAGAAGAAGAAGATGAATTATTTGAAGAAGCAGTGGAAACCATCATTCATAATCACCAGGCTTCAATATCCATCCTGCAGAGGAAATTAAGAATTGGTTATACACGAGCCGCACGTTTGATTGACTTAATGGAAAAGAGAGGGATGGTCGGACCCTATGATGGACGCAATCCCAGAAAAATATTATTTTCTAAGGATGATTTTTTATCCCGAAATAATACCGATGAGTAAAAAAGAAATTAAATGATTTACATTGAATAATCAAACAGAACGTATTATTATATAATAGTAAGCAGTTCCATATTATGTCAGAAATGATAGCTGATTATGCTTCTAAATCAAAAGAATTAATGAAAGGGGGATTGATATCATTTCCATAAATTCTGTTATCTATCTTCAATAGTCTTTAAAATATTAGGGAGGAGTAAAATAATTAAAATGAAAACCATTTTTATAAGAATGATTATTGTTCTGGTTGCGGTAGCTTTATTCTTTTCCGTTACGGGAATACAGTGTATAGCTCAGAGTGATGTTACTGTAGGTTTAGTATTTGACATTGGTGGGAAGGGAGATAAATCATTTAATGATTCTGCTTCCCGGGGATTAACCTGGGCAGCGGATGATTTTGGAATCAAGAGAATCGAGTTGGAACCGGGTGCAGATGCTGATAGAGAAGTGAACCTGAGAAATCTGGCTGCGATCGGGTATGATTTAATCATCGGGGTAGGCTTCTTATTTGAAGACAGTATCAGGACAGTTTCTGATGAGTTTCCGGATACTAAATTTGCGATCGTTGATGGATTTGTGCCAGATAAGCCCAATGTAGTTTCTTTAAGTTTTGCAGAACACGAAGGTTCCTTCCTGGTTGGCATGATTGCCGGTTTGAAGGCACTTCAGGATGGAAAAGATACGGTTGGATTCGTCGGGGGGATGAATGTACCTTTGATTCAAAAATTCGAAGCCGGTTACATCGCTGGCGTTAAATATGCCTACCCGGATTGTAAGCTTCTGTCAGCATATGCCGGTGATACCCCGACCGCTTTTGCAGATCCGGTAAAAGGTAAGGAGCTTGCATTATCTCAGTTTGATAACGGAGCCCACATTATCTTCCATGCTGCAGGTTTAACCGGTGCCGGTGTCTTTGAGGCAGGGAAAGAGAGAAAAAAATTCGTTATTGGTGTAGATTCCAATCAGAACTACCTGGGATTCATTGATGAAACCGGTGAAAACTACGGATTAACCAGTATGCTGAAACAGGTTGATGTCTCGGTCTACCTGACAGTAAAATCAGTTGTGGAAGGCAATTTTGTACCTGGTGTAAGGTTATTTGACTTATCAACTGAGGTTGAAGTCGATGGTATAAAATATAATGGCGTTGGATATGCTATGGATACGTATAATGAGGATCTGATTACCGATGAAATGATTCAAAAAGTAGAAGAGGCAAAGGTAAAAATTATCAGTGGTGAGATTGCAGTTCCTGCAGAATTATAAAAGAATATCTGATCATCAGGAAATGCATTTTGATAGGTAAAGGTAGATCTTGCATTTCCTGATGATCACTGTTTTTATATTTATAATTAAATATCAATAATTCATATCATTAGTGATTTATAAAGAGACTTCGGAGAATGATAAATTGGCTGAAAATATGCTGGAAATGAAAAATATATCAAAACGCTTTCCACTGGTCAAGGCAAATGACCGGGTGAACTTTACTGTGAAAAAAGGTGAAATACACGCCCTGGTAGGAGAAAATGGTGCCGGTAAAAGTACATTGATGAGTATACTGTATGGACTTTACCAGGCAGATGAAGGCGAAATATTCATCGATGGAAAGAAGGTAAGTATTCCCAATCCCAATAAGGCGATCGAATTGAAAATCGGTATGGTTCATCAACATTTCATGCTGGTTCCTCCTTTAACAATCACTGAAAATGTAATACTGGGTATGGAACCCAGAAAAAACCATTTCTTTACCAATACCCAAAAGGCTGCCCAGGAAATTAAAGAACTCTCGGAAAATTATGGCTTTAAGATTGATCCCTGGGCAAAAATTGAAGATGTCTCAGTTGGAATCCAGCAGAGAGTTGAAATTATAAAGGTACTTTATCGTGGAGCTGAAATCCTGATATTGGATGAGCCGACTGCCGTGCTAACTCCTCAGGAAGTCGATGAATTGTTTAAAATACTCAATTCATTGAAAGAGAAGGGGAAGACCATTATTTTTATTACCCATAAGCTCAATGAAGTCATGGATGTTTCTGATCAGGTAACTGTTATGAGAAATGGTAAAGTCGTTGGTATGATGAGAACTGCAGATACCAATACCTCAGAGATAGCAAACCTGATGGTAGGTAGAGAAGTGCTTTTAGAAACTGAAAAAAAGGAACAAAAAGCCGGTAAAGTTGTCTTGCGACTGGAAAGTATTCATGTTTTAAATCAGAAAAAATTCCCCGTATTAATAGATATTAATCTTACGATTAAAGAAGGACAGATACTTGGCATTGCCGGTGTAGAAGGGAATGGTCAGACAGAGTTAGTTGAAATCATTACAGGCCTCAGACCAGTGTCCAGTGGCAATATCTTCCTCTATGAGCAGGATATAACCAATTTGAATCCTAGAGAGATAAGGGAGTTGAACATTGCCCATATTCCTGAAGACCGAAGGAAAAGAGGAATCATCTCTGAGTATTCTGTCGCTGATAATCTTATACTGGGGATGCATTACCGTTCACCTTTCAGCAGAGGTATGTCTCTTAACTTTCCAGCAATCAAACGTCATGCTGATCAATTAATTTCTGACTATGATGTTCGTCCCGCGGATAAAGATAACCTCTTGAAATCCTTGTCGGGGGGGAATCAACAGAAAGTGATTGTTGCCCGGGAATTTCATGGCGAACCTATCCTGCTTATTGCCTCTCAGCCCACAAGGGGGCTGGATGTCGGTTCCATTGAATTTGTACACAATCAATTGCTGAAGGCGAGAAGCAATGGCAAGGCGATCCTGCTGGTTTCGGCGGAACTGGATGAAATATTGTCGCTGAGCGATATGATTGCTGTCATTTATGAAGGTCGAATCGTAGAAGTTATAAGTTCTGAAAAAGTTGATATAAAAAGATTAGGGTTGCTGATGACTGGAGCTTCACAGAATAAAATCGTTCAAGATAAAGTATAACCTAAATAGCTGGAGCATTTGAATCATATGAATCAAAAGAGTAATCTATTCTATTCTATTCTAGAAAAAATAACCCCATTCATTGCGATTGCTGGCGCTCTTCTGATCGGTTCTATTGTTATCCTGCTGATTGGGGAAGACCCCGTGCAAGTTTATAAAATGATGTTCGGGCTGGCAATCGGCAGTCGTGACGGCTGGGGAAATGTTCTTTTCAGGGCTACCCCTTTAATCTTTACCGGGCTGGCTGTAGCCTTTGCTTTTCGTTGCGGTCTTTTTAACATTGGGGGAGAAGGACAGGTTTATGTAGGCGCTTTTCTGGCTGCCTATGTTGGATTCACATTCACCAATCTACCGGCAGTCGTTCTGATTCCTTTAACGATTATTGCTGCTGCTGCAGGTGGAGGGTTATGGGCATTTATTCCTGGTTTTTTAAGAGCAAAGACCGGTGTTCATGAAGTGATTGTAACCATTATGATGAACTGGATTGCCTCATCACTGACTTTTTACCTGGCCTTAGTCTATAAAGCGCCTGCTACAGAAGCGATGAAGGCTGCCGGAGTCCAGCAGATGATTCCCCACACCAGTGAAATCGCTGAGGCAGCCCGTTTACCAAGGATTGCTACGATATTATCCTCGTTGAATATTGAATTTCCCTCTCATAATCCCTTGAATGTATCCTTTTTTATCGCAATCATTGCCGCCCTTCTGGTTTACTATCTATTATGGAAGACAAGTTTAGGGTATGAAATCAGGGCAGTCGGACATAATCCGATGGCTTCTGAATATGCAGGAATTAATATTTCCAGGAATATTATTCTGGCAATGGTCATTAGCGGTGCTTTGGCAGGACTGGTTGGTACAAATGAAGTAATGGGTTATAAATTCAGATGGCGTCAGGAATTATTTACAAGTTTAGGTTTTAACGGGATTGCGGTCGCTCTGTTAGGTAAAAATCATCCTTTGGGTGTCGTGCTGGCGGCAATCCTATTTGGTATTTTATCCTATGGAGGGGCACTGGTCAATATATTTACTGCCGGGAAAATTCCCCGGGAATTAATCATGGTAATTCAGGCTGTCATTGTCATCCTGGTCGTTGTCGCTGATGAAATTGTGAAACGTCTTATTCTCAGGAGGAAATCAGAATCATGATAGCAAGTATTCTAAATGCTGATTTTTTTGCTTCTGTTATACGGATTGCCATTCCTTTAGCATTAGCCGGTTTGGGAGGGGTCTATACCGAAAAATCCGGTGTTATTAATATTGGATTGGAGGGCATGATGTTAACCGGTGCCTTTACTGCTGTCGCGGCAACAAATTTCTCACATAATCCCTGGGTAGGGATTTTATTTGCTGTTATAGCAGGAATCCTGCTGGGATTGATTCATGCGGTCGTTACAGTTTCCTTTAAAGCAAATCAGATTGTCAGCGGAGTGGCAATCAATCTATTTGCCAGTGGAATTACAGTCTTCTTAAGCTGGCTCTGGTTCCAAGAGACACAGATCATGGCAGTCGAAAGGCTTCCAATCTGGGGCTTTGCGGTTCCCCAATCTGGAGAGACATCATCGATTGTTCGTAACCTTATTGTTATCTTTGCACATCATTCACCCATGGTATACTTTGCTGTTTTAATTGTGTTTCTTTCTCATATCATTATCTTCAAAACACCTTTTGGTTTAAGGATGCGTTCTGTGGGAGAATATCCTCAAGCAGCAGATACCCTTGGTGTCAATGTTGTTAATATGCGCTATATTGCTGTAATGGCATCAGGAGCTTTAGCTGGTCTGGCGGGCTCATTTCTTTCGCTTGAGCAGGCTCATTTTTTTGTAAAAGAGATGAGCGGAGGCAGAGGCTTTATTGCCCTGGCAGCAATGATTTTTGGCAAATGGACTCCCCTGGGTACAGCTGGTGCTGCCTTGCTATTTGGTGTAGGAGAAGCACTGGCTATCAGATTACAGGGAATTTTTACCATACCGGTTCAATTTATCAATATGGTTCCTTATCTGCTTGCTGTATTTGTCTTAGTGAGCGCTATTGGAAGAGCTTCTGCCCCGGCAGCTGACGGAATTCCCTATGAAAAGGAAATTGTTTGAAATAATTAGGAGTATTAATAAAAAAATGAAGGAAATCGGAGAATATTTAAAAAACAGAAGACTGGAATTAGGAATATCACTGGAAGATGCTGAACAGTTCCTGAAGATCAGAAAGAAATATCTGATCGCCATTGAAGAGGGTGATGAAAGCGTGCTTCCCGGTAGAACTTATTTTGTGGGATACTTGAGAAATTATGCCAATTATCTGGAAGCAGATCCAGAATCTATTGATCAGCTTCTGCAAAAAACCGAGCAGAAACCTCAGATTGTGGAAGATGAGCAGATAAGTAAAAGAAGAAAACCGGGAAAGTATAAGGGTCCTGAGAAGAGAAAATATCGCATTAGAAAAGAAAAGAAACCCCTTAATTTTCTTCCTTTATTAAAATTTGCTGGAATGCTCATCGTGATTGCAGGTCTTGTCTTTGTTATAAGTCAATTTTTACAGAGAATGAACCAACCGCCCGTAAAGATATTGGAAGAAGAGGCAAGCCCCGGTGATGCTCTTATTATTGAAGAAGAGAAATCACTGGAACAGGAACTGCTTGAAATAGCAGAGGAGAATATTCAGAGCGAAGTCATTGCTGAGGAGCCTGTTGTCAATTTGTTGGAGCCATTGCCTGATTTTAAGCCAATTCAAATCACTGCTGTTGAACCAAACTGGATTAAAATCATGCAGGATGATGAAGTGTTATTTGAAAGTATCATTTCTTCATCAGAAGAAATAATCATCAGGTCAGATGGACAGATCTCAGTTTTAACGAATCGTTCTGATAGCATCAGTGTTTCTTATGATGGTCAAATCATTGAACCACAGCCTTCTGACAAAGATCCTCTGGTAGTCTATCAGATCATTCCAGTAAATAATAACTGAAAAATGGGCAGAATCACCTATCCTGGTCCGGTCAAATTAATATTCAGTATGATTAGTGCGCATGATGAACTATTTTTAGAGGCAAAGAGCCTATTAACCCATCTCTTTGGTAAAATAGATATGGAGAGCGGTTATCAGGAATTTGGGTATACTACTTATTATGAAGAGGAAATGGGAGCTGGTCTGAAACAGAAACTGGTTTCATTTGCCCAATTAATTATTCCGGAACGGCTCGGTCAGATTAAACATGAAAGTAATTGTCTGGAATTGGAACTGAGTAGAGAGAGAAATCAGAACATCCCGGTACAGGATATAAGAAGAAAAATCAATTTTGATCCGGGCTATCTGACACTGAGTAAATTCATATTAGCAAGTACTAAAAATGGTCCTGCTCGAATCTATCTGAAGAAGGGAATATATGCCGAGATAACACTGAGATTCATGAATAAGTCATTTCGTCCCTTAGAATGGACCTATCGTAATTATCAGACAGATGGAATGATAAGCTATCTGAACCTGGTAAGGGAAGAATATAGAAAACAAATACATATCCTGAATGATACAGGAAAAAATCAATAGAGCTTGATATAGCTGAAGGAGCATCGCGATTAATATTGATGACAAGAAAAGGATTTTTATTGCGATTAATTTAAGTGAAGAAGTCAAACAGTTGATTGGCCATATCCAGGAAGATATTGATCAGTTCAAAGATACAAAAATAAAGATTAAATTTGTTGAAAAAAGAAATCTGCATATTTCGCTGAAATTTTTAGGTGATTTAAACTCATTTGAGATTCAAAATACAATATCTGCGCTGCAGAAGATATCTCCTTCATTTTCTCCGTTTACGTTCAGGCTCGCTAAAAAGATTGACGTATTTCCAGGTACCGGGAATCCTCGTGTCATCTGGGTTGGTCTGGAGAAAGGCAACCGGGAAATAGAAAGAATTTATCAGGCAATAGAATTGGAACTACGGAAAGAAACTTTCTATCGCAGTGATAAAAAATTTACGCCTCATATTACGCTGGGCAGAATAAAGTTTCCGAAATTTTCAAATCTACTGATAAAACATCTGGATCAGATCCAGGTAAGCACGCTTTCACAAAAAATTCATTCCATCGAACTGATGGAGAGTCATTTAGCTGCTGAAGGACCTACTTATACTGTAATTAGAAACTTTCAATTTGGAAATAAATAGGAATGAGATATACCTGTCAGAGGTATAATAAAGTTAACTCATAGAACAATTGGTTCAATACTGAGAAAATAAGATTATCTTAAAATGGATAGCTTAAGGGTTGTTTTTTAATAGGTTAAACATGATAGTAAGGAGAAAATAATATGAAGGAAAACAAAGATAACCATTTCACAGAAAGGGAAAAAGCACTTAAAATGGCAATGGAAAATATTGAGCATCGTTTTGGCAAGGGTTCGATTATGAAATTCAGTGACAGACCAAAAGTGTCGGGAAGTAATGTGATATCTTCAGGTTCTTTGGCTCTGGATATTGCTCTGGGAATCGGAGGAGTGCCGCGGGGCAGAGTTGTTGAGATATTTGGTCCCGAATCCTCAGGCAAGACAACCCTCGCATTACATATGATTGCCGAAGCACAAAAAAATAAGGGAATTGCTGCCTTTATTGATGCAGAACATGCCCTGGATCCGGATTATGCTAAAAATATTGGTATCGATATTGATGAATTAATTATTTCCCAACCTGATACCGGTGAACAAGCTCTGGAAATTACAGAATCATTGGTTAGAAGTAATGCTGTAGACATTATTGTTATTGACTCAGTAGCGGCTCTGGTGCCAAAAGCTGAAATAGAGGGTGATATGGGTGATGCATCCATGGGGTTGCAAGCCCGTCTGATGTCCCAGGCGCTGAGAAAGCTTACTGCCATTATCAATAAGTCCAGAACAACAACTATCTTCGTAAATCAAATCAGGGAAAAGATTGGAATCATTTTTGGCAACCCGGAAACAACACCAGGTGGACGTGCACTAAAATTTTATTCAACGATCAGACTGGATATTAGAAAAAAAGCGTCTATAAAGAAAAACGAATCAAATATTGGGATTACCGTAAGAGTAAAAGTTGTAAAAAACAAACTTGCTCCACCATTTCAGGAAGCTGAATTTGATATTATCTTTGGAAAAGGGATTTCCAGGGAAGGGGATATACTTAATCTGGGTATTGACTATGGGATTATTGGAAAATCTGGTACCTGGTTTTCCTACAATGACATGCAGTTAGGTCAGGGAAAGGAAAATACAAAGATATATTTGGCGGAAAATCCAAAAATATCAGCAGAAATAGAAAAGAAAATATTGGCAACAATTAATCTTCCAGGTCTGGAAAAGAATAATACAATCAAAGATGAAACAGAATTACCGAATAACTGATATTCAGATTAAAAGTAATCATTCTAACAGGGTACAATTATTTTTAGACTATCAACTGTTTATGGAAATAGATGAAACGGTTATCAAAGAGCTGGATTTATATATCGGTAAAACAGTAACAGATGGACTATTGGAGGTTATTCAACAGAAAGAAAATCAATCAAAGGCCAAAAATGATGCCATCAGGTTCTTGGCAGTCCGGCCCCGGTCTGAATATGAAATCAGCAATAAATTGAAGAGTAAAGATTACCATCATCATATCATCGAAAAAACGATTGATTGGCTGAAAGAAAAAAATCTGGTCAATGACCAGGAATTTTCTGAGATGTGGATAAATGATCGCATAAATCATAAACCCTCAGGGGTGATCAAGTTAAGACAGGAATTACATCATAAAGGAATTGACAGTGAAATCATTGAAAATACCATTCATTTCTTTTTTAAAACTGAGGAAGATGAACTGTCATTAGCTTACCGTCTGATTCAGAGTAAAAAAAATTCTCTTTCAGCAAAGAATATTGAATTGGATTCCCGAAAAGTAATCAATTTATTAAAAAGCAGGGGATTTTCTTACCATACAATTCATCAAATCTGTCAAGAATTCTTCGATGAGTAATCTGCAAATTATCGTAGATTGACAGCGATTTGACTTTTATTTTCGATAGAGATAAAATATTAAAGTTAATTAGATGTTTCGAACATCTATGATCGATTGATATCCTTAATATGATTCGTCTGAAGAAAGAATATTTCAGGTAATTTTTTTAAAAAAGAATAAGTTTATACGAATTTCAAATTTACAATACAGTTAATCAATTAAGAACCTTTTAAATTGAATAGGGGGTGAAAGCCATTAATACGTATATTCTATCTATTGTAATCATATTGCTGGGCATTCTCATTGGTTTTGCATTAACCAATTTTATTGCCAAGACGAAACTATCCAATTCTGAGAAAACCTGCAAACAGATGATTGATAATGCCACCAAAGAGGCTGAATCAATCAGAAAAGAAGCCCAACTTCAGGCAAAGGAAGAATCATATCAAATTATCAGGAGAAGTGAAATTGAGTGCCAGCAAAAGAGAAATAAATTGGAAAATATAAATGAACAGCTGATTAAAAAAAGTAACAGCCTGGTACAAAAACTGGATTTAATTGAAAACAAACAGAAACAACTAAACATAAAAGAACAGGAGATAGAAAGTAATTTAAAAGAAGTCAATCAGCTTTATCAAAAACAGAAAGATGAACTGCTGAGGATATCAGGACTGAATATCGAAGATGCAAAAAAAGACCTGTTAGAGAGACTGGAAAAAGAAGTAAGTCATGAAGCAGGTAAAATCATAAAAGTAATTGAGGAACGAGCCAAAGAAGAAGGTGAGAAAAAAGCACAGGAAATTATATCATTAGCAATACAACGTTATTCCTCTGAATATACTGTTGAATCAACAATCTCTGTTGTTTCCCTTCCCAATGAGGAGATGAAGGGTAGGATCATTGGAAGAGAGGGAAGAAATATAAGGACTTTTGAAAGAATAGCAGGTGTTGATTTGATTGTTGATGATACACCGGAAGCAGTCATTATCTCCGGATTTGATCCGGTCAGACGTGAAGTTGCCAGAATAGCCCTGGAAAAACTGATTACAGACGGAAGAATACAACCAGCCAGGATTGAGGAAGTCATTGAAAACTCTAAAAAAATTGTTGAAAATAATATCAAGGAAGAGGGAGAAAAGGCTGTTTTTGATACAAATGTCAGAAATTTGAATCCGAAGCTTGTTACCGTTCTGGGTAAATTAAAGTATAGAACCAGTTATGGTCAGAATGTGTTACAACATTCTAAAGAGGTTGCCTATCTATCCGGGATTATGGCTGAAGAATTAGGACTAAATGCCAGCTTATGCAAGAGGGCAGGATTATTGCATGACATCGGGAAATCCGCTGATATGGAGATTGAAGGTCCCCATGCCTTAATCGGATCGGATATTGCCAGGAAGAACGGTGAATCACCAAAAGTCATTAATGCCATTGCCGCACATCATGAGGATGAAAAACCGGAATCTGCTGAGGCGATTATTATCCAGGCAGCCGATGCCATTTCAGCTTCCCGGCCAGGTGCCAGAAGAGAGATGCTGGAGACCTATATCAAGAGATTGCAGCAATTAGAAGAAATTGCCAATTCTTTTGAAGGTGTGGAAAAATCATATGCCATACAAGCCGGCCGAGAGATTAGAATCATTGTCAATCCCGAAGAAATTGATGATTATCTTGCCGCTAAATTATCAAGAGATATTTCCAGGAAGGTTGAAAAGAATATTGATTACCCTGGTCAGGTAAAAGTCAATGTGATTCGGGAAACGCGTTCAGTGGAATACGCTAAGTAAACAATAAAAATTGATTCAGGTTAAAAAAGAATCTATTCCAGCAGCTATTAATCAGCGGATAGCAGAATATCATCAGAAGGGAAGGGGATCTAAAAAAAGAAATAACCCCTTCCTTTTTTATTATTGCGGGTTTTTTAATCTTATTTGCTGTAAAATACATTTAACTGTCTATAAAAAAAGAAGTACAAATAGTGGTGTGAAAGATGAATAAACCGTTGCTATATTACATCAGAACATTCGGTTGTCAGATGAATATAAATGATTCTGAGTTTATTGCCGGTCAGCTGGAAGACATGGGTTACAAAATGACTCCTGATATGCATGATGCGGATATTATTATCTTGAATACCTGTTGTGTAAGAAAGAATGTTGAGAATAAAATATATACTTTGTCCGGAATCATCAGGCAGATAAAAAAAATAAAGCCTAATCTGATTTTTTGTATTTGTGGTTGCCTGGCTCAGAAAGAGCAGGAGAATATTCAAAAAAGAGTGCCATCAGTTGATCTTATCTTTGGGCCATCCCAATCGTCAACCTTTGATCGCATTCTAAAATCCTTTTTAGACCACCAAATAAAAAGGCCAGTCATTCATTGCAATAACCGCGTCCCTTTTCAGCTTCAGAACACGCCAATCAGATATCAGAATCCTGTTATTGCATATATTCAGATTATGAAAGGTTGTAATAATTTTTGTTCTTATTGCATTGTCCCTTATACCCGCGGACCGGAAGAAAGCAGGGCGGTTGAGGAATTATTAAGTGAAATCAATAAACTGGGTTCCTTGAATATTAAAGAAATTATTTTATTAGGACAGAATGTGAATTCCTATGGCTATGATACTACTTCGGGAGAAAAAGAAACATTTATGACATTATTATCAAGAATCAATAAAATTGAGGGTATTCAAAGAATCAGGTTCATAACATCCCATCCAAAAGATTTTAATTTGGATTTGATAAAAGTCATTAAAGAGGGTAAAAAGCTATGTGAACATATCCATCTGCCTCTTCAGTCCGGTTCAGATAAAATATTAAAAAACATGAATAGAAAATATGATATGCAACATTATTATTCTATTATCAGCTATATCAGGAAATATATGCCGGAAGCCAGTATCACCACGGATGTCATGATTGGATTTCCCGGAGAAACAGAAGAAGATTTTCAAGACACACTCGAGGCATTTAAGAAAATCAGATTTGATTCAGCCTATTCATTTGTTTATTCCGATAGAGAACAGACATTAGCTGCTCTTTTTAAAGACCAAATACCAAAACAGATAAAAAAAAGACGCATTATAAAATTAATAGATCTACAAAATAATATATCGAAAGAAATAAACGAAAGAATAGTAGGAAAAACAGTAGAAATATTAATTGAAAGCAGATCGAAAAAAGGGATTGAGAATCAATATTGGGGGAAGACTCGAACAAACAAGGTTGTTGTTTTTTCAAAAAAAAATGATTTCAAAGGGAATGAGTGTTTAGTCGGTCAGATGGCTTATGTCAAGGTCCAACAAGCAGATTCCTATACACTTTATGGAGATTTAGCTGATGTGCAATTTAAATAGGATAATCCTATTATCCGGGCCTACAGGTATCGGAAAGACCGAGATTTCCATCAGAATAGCTCGATTCATGACCGATATTGAGATCATATCGGCAGATTCTATGCAGGTCTATAAATATCTGGATATAGGGACCGCTAAACCAAACAGGGAAGTATTGGCCAGCTATAGGCACCACTGTATAGATATCGTTGATCCTGCGCAGGATTTTGACGTCAAACAGTATGTTTGTCATGTACAAAAATGTCTGAAAGATATATTAACACGTAATAAAAAGCCCGTTATTGTCGGAGGAAGCGGGCTGTATATCAAATCATTGATGAACCCCGTATTTAACGGTCCCGGCAGGGATCAGAACATTCGAAAAAGATTGATGGAAATAGTAAAAAATGAAGGAAATGATTATTTATTTAAAGAATTAAAGAAACATGATCCCACATACGCCAGTAAGATCAGTCCTAATGATACCAAAAGAATGATCAGAGCATTGGAGGTATTCCAGCTGACGGATAAACCGTTTTCCAGTTTTCATCGACATGATCAATTATCAGAGAATTCACAGGATGATTTCTATGTTATCTGTCTTGAAATGGAAAGAAATATACTTTATGAGAGAATCAATCAACGAGTTGATAAGATGATTGAAAATGGTTTCATTGAGGAAGCCAGAAAAATTTATAAACAATATGGTCATGCCAATTTAAATGCAATGCAGGGACTTGGCTACAAACAGATGTTTGATTATTTTCAGGGGATTATATCCCTGGAACAGGCAATTGAATTAATTAAAAGAGAGACCCGTCACTTTGCCAAAAGACAGTTAAGCTGGTTTAAAAATCAGATAAGGATTGATTCCTGGATCCAGATTAAAGATAAACAGGAAGATATTCAGGAAGCGGTTGAGAGAATTGTTACAATAATGAAAGAACAAGGTTATTAAATTTTAAAACATTGAAATCAGGCAGAAATGATAGAGACTACATATTTAATAAAAAATAAGCTTATTTATAAATGATATCATTATTTTAAGAAATTTTAAGAAAACCATAAAGGGCCGATAATATATCTTATGTAAAGTAGAAAGATATTTTAAATAAAGCCTCTAAGGCCTTATTTTCTTAAAGATATCCTATTCCCTACTATCAGAAGTTGCAGATTTTTTCTTTATTTTTGGCTCTATTTTATTTTTAAAGACCTCTTCATATTCTCCAATAATGTTATCGATCCAGTAAAGCGTTTCGTACTTGGAATTCAGTGTGCCTCTTTCAATCCTGGATATGGTGATCACGCTGATATTTGAATCATGCTTTTGCCTGATGGTCTGGGCCAGCATTTCTTGTGAAAGTCCAATTTTTTTTCTTCTTACAATGAGCTCCTGGATAAATTCTTTCTTCGGCTTTAGTGGCATATATAGTGGTGCTCCTTAACTATAACTAATTAGATACTCATAGGTTAATCTTGTCAAGTTTTATTATAAATTGCTTTCAATGTCCTTGATATCGCTTAAACAAACATCAATATAGGGCTTGAGCATAATATTGATAAATTTCAGCAGAGTTTCATTATAATCCTTGTCTTTTATGATCTTCATGATCTCTATCTTTTCATCATTGCTGCATATTCTCAGGGTGATCAGATGACCGTCTATTTCCACGAATATATTATATCCCTGATAGAAAATATGCAGTTCATTTTTTAATTTCTTAATATGCTTTACTTCGAGATCCGGCATTTCATAACGGCAGCCTGGCAGTCATCACACTTCATTTAGTACCTTAGATCCATGACTTTGCGTCCT
>CAYSSG010000009.1:0-62408 GCA_964433635.1 uncultured Atribacterota bacterium
GTGGGAGAGTAGGACACTGCCGGGAATTTTTTATTGGAGGGATTATGGGGATTGAGTATAAAGAAGAACAAGAACAGCTAAAGGTGAAGATAGAGAAAATAGTCGAATGGATTAGAAAGCAGGTAAATAATGCCGGGAAAAAGGGCCTTGTTTTTGGCTTAAGTGGAGGAATTGATTCTGCGGTTGTTGCGGCTCTCTGTCAAAAGGCTTTTCCTGCACATATTTTAGCATTAAGGATGCCCTGCGAAAGCCTTGATTCAGATATTAATGATGCCAGAGAAATGACAGATAAATTTCATATTCCCTATGACCATATTGACCTTACAACAACTTACCGACATTTATTGTCTATTTTAAAAACAGAAAACAATCAGTATTCGAAAATGGCAAAAGCCAATATTAAACCAAGATTAAGAATGATTGTTTTGTATTATTTTGCTCAGCATTTAAACTATCTTGTTGTTGGAACCGGCAATAAAAGCGAATTATCTATCGGTTATTTTACCAAGCATGGGGATGGCGGTGTTGATATTTTACCTTTAGGTAATAGTCTGAAGAGTGAAGTGAGAGAAATGGCTGCATATCTTGGTATACCTGAGAATATAATCAATAAACCGCCTTCTGCAGGTTTGTGGAATCATCAGACTGATGAAAAAGAAATGGGATTCAGTTATGCAGTATTGGATCATTTTCTGGCAACAGGAGAATTGGAAGATAAAGATCTTAAAAGCAAAATTATGAAGATGAATCAGTTAAGTTCCCATAAGCGAAGAACTCCTCCTGTTCCGGATATTTGATGAAAATGATCGATTGACTAATACTGTTTGGGATTACTTATCAGATTGCATCAGGTTTTTTTATATGCTAAAATAAAAAAAATCTTTAAAGGTATTACGAGGTAATTTTTATGTCAGGACATTCAAAGTGGAGTACCATTAAAAGAAAAAAGGGCAAGGCAGATGCCCAAAGAGGAAAATTATTCGGGAAAATAAACCGTCTTATTTCTGTAGCTGCTCGTAATGGTGGTGACCCGGAGATGAATGTCGAATTACGTAATGCGATTCAAGTTGCCAAAGAAAATAATATGCCTAATGAAAATATTGAAAGAGCCATTAAGAGAGGAACCGGAGAGATCGACAGTGTATCCTATGAAAATGTTATATACGAAGGTTATGGCCCAGGTGGTGTAGCAGTTTTAGTTCAAGTTCTCACAGATAATCGGAATCGAACCGTCTCTGAAATGCGAAGGATTTTCAGTAAACATGGTGGTAATTTAGGTTCAACTGGTTGTGTAGCCTGGATTTTTTCTCAAAAAGCCTACTTTGAATTTGACAGAGAGAAAGTAGATCAGGATAAGATTCTTGATGCAGCTTTAGAGGTTGAGGTAGAAGATGTTGAAATTGATGAAAAAGATCAAGAAATTGAAGTAACCTTACTGCCTGCTGATTTCGAAAAATTTAAAAATATATTGGAAAAACATCAAATAGCATATTCTGCTGCTGAGATTACCATGATTCCCCAGACCACCGTTGATTTAGAAGGCAAGAAGGCTGAACAAATGTTAAATTTGATGGAACAGCTGGAAGATCAAGATGATGTGCAGAATGTGTATGCGAATTTCAATATTGATGAGAAAATAATGGAAGAACTTTCCGCTGGGTAGAGGAAAAACTTGATTATCTTAGGAGTTGATCCAGGTCTAAATCATACCGGATATGGTTTTGTAGAAATACAAAAAAATAAGATAATTGCTGTTGATTATGGATGCATCACCAACAACGTGGAAGATAGTCTGCAGGAAAAGATTCGAAAAATTCACCAGAATATCAATGATCTTATTTTGAAATATTCTCCTCATGAATTAGCGCTTGAGGAGATATTTTTTAGTAAAAATACCAGAAGTGCGATTAATGTAGGAAAGGTATTTGGTGCAATTACCTTAACTGCTACACTAATAGGGATAGATCTTTTTGTATATACTCCTTTACAGGTAAAACAATCAGTGGTTGGTTATGGTCGTGCTACAAAAAGTCAGGTAAAAGCCATGGTAAAAATTTTATTAAGCTTGTCAAAGATACCCCATTCTGACCACGCAGCAGATGCACTTGCGGTTGCTATTTGTCATATTCATACCCGATATTCATATTAGTAAATCGACTTTAATATTTTTTCAGGTATTCAAAAAATCATTCATTGTTTTATGATTAAAGATTCCGAGAGGATAAATATGATATCATTTCTAAGAGGAAAGGTAGAAGCGAAAGAAACCGGGTCAATTGTCATCAATGTGAATGACATAGGGTATTTAGTTCATATACCTTCTACTGAAAAAATCATCCTGAGTCAGGAAAATCAAACGATCTTTACCTATCTGTATGTACGAGAGGATCGAGTTGTCTTGTATGGATTTTTAAGCTTGAGTGAACGTGATTTTTTTAAAATATTGATTGATACTCCGGGAATTGGGCCCAAAGTTGCAATGAATATCATTGCTGATATAGGTCCTGAACAATTTCAGCGAGCTGTATTAGCTGAAGATCTGAGTTCTATCAGTAGTGTTTCTGGAATCGGCATTAAGCTTGCAAAAAAAATTGTCCTGGAATTAAAGGAAAAGTTAAAGCAATTTAAATTGGATTATGATTTAACGGGTGAGGAGTATGCCAAGAGAGATATCATCTATGATGGCATTGAAGCACTGAAGACATTGGGCTATCCTGAAAAGGATGCAAAACATCGAATTATAATGGCATTAAAGAAAACGAAACATCAAAAAGGCATGACCATTGAAGATTTAATTAAAAATGCTTTGAATAAAACGAAAGATTAAATTTTCATTGTAATTCATCAATATATCATAACAGGAAGCATAGGTTTCTCCGAATATTTATTAGACAGGATAGACAATAGGTATATTATTGATAAACTGTGGTTAGTGAAAATGAATAACAAGGACATGCTTATGAATAAAAAAGAAGACTTCATTGATCAGGATCTCAAGAATGAAGATATAGAGTCTGAAGCGAATTTAAGACCACAAAAACTAAAATATTTTGTTGGTCAGAAAAATGTTAAGGATAATTTATCTATCTATATTCAAGCTGCTCTGAAAAGAAATGAGCCTATTGATCATATTTTGTTATACGGCCCTCCTGGTCTAGGGAAAACCACTCTGGCTAGCATTATTGCCCGGGAGATGGGAGTCAATATTAAAATGACCTCCGGTCCGGTTATAGAAAGAGCAGGAGACCTGGCAGCCATATTAACCAACTTGAAGGAAAAAAATATTTTATTTATTGACGAAATACATCGTCTGAATCGATCGGTAGAAGAAATATTATATCCTGCTTTAGAGGATTTTGCTCTGGATATCCTGATTGGAAAGGGACCCAGTGCCAGGTCCATCAGAATTGATTTACCAAAATTTACCTTAATCGGTGCCACTACCAGGACTGGCTTAATCACTTCACCTTTAAGAAGCCGCTTTGGGGTCATTTCCAGAATCGGCTATTATTTAGATGAAGAATTACAGGAGATTATTATCCGTTCTGCCGCAATCTTGAATATTAAGATTGAAGAAAATGCATCAAAGGAAATTGCCAGGCGTTCCCGTGGAACTCCCAGAATAGCCAACCGTCTGTTAAAAAGAATCCGGGATTATGCTCAAATTGAGGGAGAAGGGATAATTAGTGAAAGCATTGCGATTTTTGCTTTAGAGAATATGGGTATAGATGATCATGGTTTGTGCGAAATCGATAAAAGGTTGTTGTTGACCATATTACACAAATTCAAGGGAGGTCCGGTCGGTTTAGGCACATTAGCTGCCTCCATTAATGAGGATAAAGAAACGATCTGTGATGTTCATGAGCCGTATCTTTTACAAAAAGGTTTCCTGGCAAGGACACCTCAGGGAAGAAAGACAACAGAATTTGCTTATCGTTATTTCTGCCAGAATCAATTTCAGCAAAACAAGGATGATCATTCAACGTTATTTTGATAAAGAGGGATTTTAAATTTCCTAATGAATACATTAGCCAAGATATTAATTGTTACAGGAGTTCTTGTTGCTATTGCAGGGTTTATCATCTTACTAGCAGACAAAATTCCTTCCTTTTCTTTTCGCTTACCGGGAGATATTTTAATTAAGAGAAATAATTTTGTTTTTTATTTTCCGTTAGGCTTATGTATTTTAATAAGCATCTTACTTACAATTCTATTACGATTATTCAGATAAGAGGTATGCTATTTGTTATGAAAAAAAATTGGAAGTATTTTAATGGTAATACCTGGAGAGAGGATCAATGCAGGAATATTTATTTTATTCTGTTCATTATTTTTTTTATCAGTCATATGACAGTATGGGCAGAGATGCCTGTTTTGAAAGTCGGAATATTTTTAGACTGTCACCAGATTACCCTTAAAGGGGACAAAGGCTTGTATGTCTACGAAAAATCTTCACACAAAGAACTGTTTTTTCATAAGCAGAACCAAACATTGAAAATTAAGGCAAATTCTGCTGGAATAGAAATGAATGATCAGATATATCATTCCATAGAAGTGATTAAATTGGTACCCGGGGAGAAAGGATTTATTCAGGTAGAAGACAGAAAATACAGGGGAGAAATTGAAATTGTCATGAATCAACAGAGTTTCAATGTGATCAACATTATTGAGATAGAAGAATATCTTTATGGAGTTTTAAAGAAAGAAATTTCACCTGAATGGCCTGACGAGGTTTTAAAAGCTCAGGCGATTGCCTCCAGGACTTTCGCTCTTTCCAATATGAACAAGTATATTGATCAGGGCTATAATATCTGTGCTACAACGAACAGTCAGGCTTATGGTGGTGTGAATCATGAAGACCCGGCTACCAACAAAGCTGTAAATGATACAAAAGGTATCGTCATAACCTATCAGGGGGAACCGATTAATGCTGTTTATCATTCCGATAGCGGAGGATATACTGAAAACAGCGAAGATGTATGGGGAAGTATCTTACCCTATTTAAGAAGTGTGCCATCTGATTATGAGGAAATGGTTTCTCCTCCCAATCATCAATGGGATTGTACCTTCACAGGGGAGGAAATTCTGGCTAAATTGAAACAGCATGGAATTCAATTGAACAGTATTGATAATATAGTGGTTAATGGTGTAACCGAGTCAGGCAGAGTTCAAGTAATTGATATCTTTGATTTTAATCAGGAAAAAGTATCTTTAAAAACAAATGATTTCAGGCTCTTCATAGGTCCCACTCTTATCAGAAGCCCTCTTTTTACAGTAACCAAAACGGGCGGTGAAAGGAAGATAAGGATCCCTGCGGAAGATAAAAATACTAATTTGTCAGAGACAGTTGAACAGACAGAGAAGCAATCCATAGATGATATTTTGAAAGAAGAAAGAGATTTCAGTATTTCAGAGCTTATTGAATTGCTTAATAGGCCAAGAGGAGAGAATAAACCAGAAAAAATGAATGTACCCGAACCCGAGATGACACAAAATATAGTTTTTGTTGAGATGCAATTTACTTTTAATGGTAAGGGAAATGGTCATGGTGTGGGTCTCTCCCAATGGGGCGCCTATGGAATGTCAACACAGGGTTTCAGCTATGAAGAAATTTTAAAGTACTATTATCAGGGAGTCGAGCTCATAAAATTATACTGATTGAAAATAAGCTTGAGGTCGAAATGGATATTAAGCTCTTTAACTATGATCTGCCTATAGATTATATTGCCCAAGAACCATTAGCAGCCAGGGATGAAAGTAAATTAATGATTCTGGAGAGGGAATCAGAGAACATTCAGCATGGCAGATTTTATCATCTTGTTGATTTCCTTGAGCCAGGTGATCTACTGGTATTGAATAACAGTAAAGTTATCCCTGTTCGACTGTATGGAAAGAAAAAAAATACTGGTGGGAAGATTGAGGCTCTCCTCATCAAACCGCTATCTGGTTTGCAATGGGTAGCTTTATTGAAACCCGGAAAAAGAATTCACGAAGGTAATCAAATTATCTTCTCTCCCCAATTAGAGGCAGAAGTCATTGGAAAGGATGAAAAAGAGGGAATATACCTAATCAACATGCATGCTGAAGGTGATTTTCATACCATATTACGTAAAACAGGCAAGATCCCTACGCCGCCCTATATCAAAAAAGAATTAATTAAATCATCCTTTTATCAGACCATTTTTGCATCCCATGAAGGTTCCATCGCTGCTCCCACTGCCGGATTTCATTTTACCCATCCATTGTTGAAAGCGATAGAGAATAAAGGTGTCAAGATCATTTTTTTAACTCTGCATATAGGGAGGGGAACTTTTGAAAAGATAAAAGCAGATCAAGTAGAAGATCACAAAATGAAATCTGAATTATTTATCATTTCCGCTGAGAATGCAAAAATAATTAATCAGGCAATACAGGAAAACCGCCGGATTATCGGTGTAGGAACCTCGGTAACAAGAGCCCTGGAATCTGCTGTTAATCAGAAGGAGGTTAAAGAGGGGACATATTGGACTGATTTATTTATCTACCCGGGATATCGATTCCGGGTCATAAAGGCATTGATTACTAACTTTCACCTTCCCAGATCCACTCCTCTCATGCTGGCATCTGCATTTGCTGGAAAGGATTTCCTGTTACGAGCCTATCAGGTTGCAATCCAGGAAAAATACAGGTTCTATAGCTTTGGAGATGCAATGTTTATCACCTAATCCGAAATGTATCCGGTATTGATGATCCATGAACGGGAATACAAAAATAGGAATACTATTGGAGATAAAGAGATGACTATAAAGTTTACTGTTAAGAAAGTGATGAATGAGGTTGACAATAAGTCCAGGTTAGGTCTTCTTGAAACGAGTCATGGTGTGATTGAGACACCGGTATTCATGCCGGTGGGAACCCAGGGGACGGTAAAAGGCATGCTGCCTAGAGAAATGAATGAACTTGGATTTCCCATTATCCTGTGCAATGCTTACCATCTATTTCTGCGTCCCGGGCACAAACTAATCGCCAGAGCGGGTGGAATACATCATTTTATGGGTTGGAATAAGGCTATTTTGACTGACAGCGGAGGATTTCAGGTTTTCAGTTTAGGGAAAATTAACAAGATTACTGATGAGGGGGTTACTTTTCAATCCTATATTGACGGTTCAAAACATTTCATGAGTCCGGAAAAATTAATGGATGTTCAGATGGCTCTGGATTCAGATATCGCCATGGTATTTGACCAGTGCTCCCCTTATCCTTCAACTCGATATGAGATAAAAATAGCCGAAGAAAGAACTTTTCAATGGGCTAAAAAAAGTCTGGCTTATCATCAATCCAAAAGCCAATCCCTATTCGGCATCGTTCAAGGTGGTCTGTACCCGGATATGCGTCGGGAGAGCGCCTTGAGACTGATTGATCTGGATTTTCCCGGCTATGCGCTGGGTGGTCTGAGTGTTGGTGAGCCAAAACAATTGATGTATGAAATCCTTGATTCCACTGTTTCTCTACTTCCAGTTGATAAACCCAGGTATTTGATGGGTGTAGGGTCACCGCAATCAATCCTGGAAGGAGTGTCCAGGGGAATTGATATGTTTGATTGTGTTTTACCGACTCGCAATGGCAGAAACGGATGTCTTCTGACTTCTCTGGGAAAGATATCTATCACCAATTCGGGATTTAAAGATGATTTGTCTCCACTGGATCCGGATTGTAAGTGTTACACCTGCCAGCATTTTTCACGTGCCTATCTCAGGCATCTATATATGTCGAAAGAGATGCTGGCTCCCATATTAGGAACAATCCATAACTTGCATTTTATGAATAATTTAATGAAGGGCATACGGAAGTCTATTGCTGAAGACCAATACAGCTTATTTAAGAATGCATTTTATGAAAAATATTTTACCACAACAACAATTTCCTGATCGATTCCCGAAAAGCTTCTTTATCTGATAAAAGCGTCGGTTATTTCAGAACTAAAATATATTTGATTAAAAAGATTTAATTAGGTATAATTTAAAAGAATTTTTAAAAAAAGAAAGGTGTGGAGAATAAATGTCTCAAGGTATTCAACAATTTTTGCCTTTAATCATTATATTTGCTATTTTTTATTTTATCCTGATTCGTCCGCAGCAGCAAAGACAGAAAAAACACCAGGAGATGCTGAACAGCCTGAAGGTTGGTGATAAGGTAATAACGATAGGGGGAATATATGGTATCATAAGAGAGATTAAAGGAGATGTCTTTACATTAGAAATTTCAAAAGAGATTAAAGTAAATACGACTAGAAATGCAATTGGCTCCAAAAGAGAAAATTAGAATTGGCTCAAAATTTGATAAGAAGGTCGAGGGCAGGTTTTAACCTGCCCTTCTTTATGTTGTTCTGAAGATAATTATGATCTATCCTGATGATGCTCTGAAAATATAACGTTAAAAATAATAAATTGACAAGGAATTTCAACCAATATTATAATCATATGGTATTTTTGATTTCATACTTTCCTCAAATGCGATAGAATTCACGAAAAGGTTTTAGCAAAAATAAATTTTGATTATAAGGGAATAAATAGCAACAATAATAACCATTTATTCATTTTTTTATTTTAAAGGAGTTGGTAAAACATGAAGCAGTTAAGATGGTTAAGATTATTTCTCATTATCCTGGTGATCGGTATAGCCCTGTTTTATACCTTTCCCTTAGATAAGAATATCAATCTGGGTCTTGATTTGCAGGGAGGATCTCACATTTTACTGGAGTGTGTTGATACTCCCAATGCACCGGTAGACAATGATGCTGTTAGTCGGGTAATGGAGATTATAACCAATCGAATTAATCCCGAAGGTGTTAAAGAGCCGGTGATACAGCGTCAGGGGGAAAGAAGGATACTTGTACAATTGCCAGGCATGGATGACCCACAGGAAGCAGAGAGCCTCATCGGTAAGACTGCTTTATTGGAGTTTAAGGATGAGAGCGGAAATACTTTAGTTACCGGCGCTCATCTGAAGAATGCACAGGCATCCTTTGACCGTTTTGGCAGACCTAATGTGGTACTGGAGTTTGATGAAGAAGGTGCAGTTCTATTTGAACAGGCAACCACAAGAAATGTGGGAAGAATTTTAGCCATCATGCTGGATAGCCAGGAGATATCTGCACCAGTGGTTGAAGAGCCTATCCCCAGCGGAGAGGCTTCCATCGTAGGTCAATTCAGTGTTGAAGATGCACAAAGGTTAGCCTTGTTGCTGAGAAGCGGTGCCCTACCGGTAGAAGTTCAAATTTTAGAAAATCGTTCCGTAGGACCTACACTGGGCAAGGATTCCATTGATAGAAGTTTGAAAGCTGGTATTTTCGGTTTAATATTGATTCTGATCTTTATGGTCATTTTTTACAAAGGTTTCGGATTGGTGGCAGATATGGCATTAGTGATCTGTATGATCCTGATAATGGGAAGCTTGGCAATATTAAATGCTACCCTGACTTTACCGGGTATTGCCGGAATTATCCTGACCATCGGAATGGCTGTCGATGCCAATATTCTTATTTTCGAAAGGATTAAGGAAGAACTCAAAATGGATAAAACATTTAGAGCCTCTATTGATGCTGGTTTTACTAAGGCATTTCGGACCATATTTGATGCTAATGTAACGACGTTAATTGCTGCCATTGCTTTGCTTTACTTTGGTTCAGGTCCCATCAGGGGATTTGCTGTAACATTAAGTATTGGAATTGCCGTCAGTATGTTTACAGCAATTATAGTAACCAAATTGATTTTGGAACTCATTGGACAGCGATTCAAAAAAAGTGCGTTAATTTAATATAGACTGGAAAATTTGCCTTTTTAACATAGAGACAAGATGTTGAAAATGGTACAAATAATATCATCACAATCATAGTCAAAAACTTTTATGAAATTCAAAGGAAGTGTATCCTTGGCTACTTTAACAATGTAAAACGGAGGCATCGTCATGGAAATTATTAAGAATACAGATATTCAATTTGTTTCTAAAAGAAAGATGTTTTACCTCATTTCCGGAATCATCATCACAATAGGAATCATTTCATTATTATTTCAAGGGCTGAATTATGGCATTGACTTTGCCGGTGGGACCTTGCTGCAGCTGAAATTTGAACAGGAGACTTCTGTCTTCGAGGTTCGAGATGTTTTAGGTGAGATAAATTTAGCAGGTAGCACGATTCAATCCCTTTCCGATAATGAGTTTATCATCAGGACCGGACAAACTGAACTCCAAAAGAGAGAGGAAGTGTTGGAGATGATTCAGAACAGGATAGGACCATTTGAGGTAATGAAGGTAGAAATGGTCGGTCCGGTTATTGGTGAGTCTTTAAAACGATTAGCATTTTTTGCGATTATTTTTGCTTTTATCGGTATTATTTTGTATATCACTGTGAGATTTGAATTCAGATTTGCCATCGCTTCTATTGTAGCTCTGGCACATGATGTATTGATTGCGCTGGGGATTCTCTCCCTGTTGCAGAAAGAGATTACGATACCCATTATCGCTGCTATTTTAACGATTGTCGGTTATTCACTGAACAATACGATTGTTATTTTTGACCGGCTTAGAGAAAATATTAAAGTAAAGCCACATGCAGATTTAAAGGAATTAACTGATAAAAGTATTAATCAGTCTTTGACCAGGACCATTAATACTGCCCTGACAACCTTATTACCGGTTCTGGCACTCTATTTTTTTGGTGGCACGTTATCTGACTTTGCATTTGTCTTATTGATTGGAATTACTGTCGGTACATATTCTTCAATCTGCATAGCAGGTCCTCTGCTCTTAGAATTAAAAAAGAGAATGAAGTTTGCTTTTCAACCAATTAATCCAGTAAGCCAGCCTGTCAAGGAAAAGAGTGCCAGTTCAGTTAAAGATGCTAAAAAAGTGAAAAGCAAGAAGAGGAAGACTTAGGTAATATAAATGAATTCTTCCAGTATGTCCCCAGATATTTTTGTTGGTATTTTGAAAGAGGTTGACTAAAATAAAGTGGATTATAGCTCATGAAAATAAAACGTTAAGAGATTATTTTGCCTGTCAATTCAGTGTAGATCCGATCATTGCTCAGCTATTAATCAACAGGGGTTTACAGAACGAAAAAGAGGTGAAAAATTTTCTATATCCCGATTTACAGAACCTGCTCAATCCATTTTCTTTTCCGGGAATGGAAAGAGCCGTAGAGAGAATCAAAAAGGCCTTTTCGAAAGGTGAAAGAATCTTGATCTACGGTGATTATGATGTAGACGGAATGACCAGTACAGCACTACTTTTTTCAGCGTTAAATCGTTTTGCCACAGACCTTTACTATTATATTCCTGATCGTTCAGAAGAAGGATATGGAATAAGTCAGAAAGGAATTCAGTTTGCTCATCAGTCCCATATTTCATTGGTGATTACCGTTGATTGCGGAATCACATCTCATCAGGAGATACAACAGCTTAATGATCTCGGAATTGATGTACTTGTTACCGATCACCATGAGCCAATTGAAAAGCTTCCCCCGGCTTTTTCGGTCATTAATCCAAAAAGCAGTGATTATCCTTTTAAAGAATTAGCTGGTGTGGGTGTGGTATTCAAATTAATTCAGGCATTATATATATCTCTCGGGGAAAGAGAGGAGTCAGGCTATGAGCATTTAGACCTAGTGGCTTTAGGCACGATTGCTGATTCAGTTCCCATCTTAGGTGAGAATAGAATTCTAGTGAAATTTGGCCTGGATAGGCTGATAAAAAGCAGTAAAAAAGGGTTAAAATGTTTATTGAAGCATTATAATCAAGAAAATTTAATGCATCCCTTATTGATCCAGGATATCAGTTTTGGTTTAATTCCCATTTTGAATTCAACGGGGAGGATCGGCAATCCTTACCATACAATTGATCTGCTGTTGACTGATTCTTCTTATCGCGCGCAATTTATCATGGATGAAATGTTGAGGGTAAATGAAGAAAGAAGGGCAGTAACCCAACAGGTGTTAGAGGAAGCCAGACAAGCTGTTGTTGAGAATGAGGAATCAAGGAAACAGAAAATTTTAATTCTCTCCTCTCACAATTGGCATCCAGGTGTCATAGGAATTGTGGCTAACCGAATGATGGAAGAGTTTTTGAAACCGGTGATTATGATCTCTGTGAAGGATGGCATAGGTAAAGGTTCAGGTAGAAACCAGGGAGAATTTGATTTCTCAAAGATACTGAATGACTGCTCAGACCTTTTAATGCGATATGGAGGACATCAATTTGCAGCCGGTATTACCATTCATGAAGAGAATATTGTTTCCTTCAGGAAAAGAATAAACCAGATCGTTGAACAACCCCCTTTTCATCATTCCATTACTGAATCTGGCATTCATGTTGACAGTATCATTGCCTTAGATAAGATCAATTGGGATTTTGTTAATGATTTGGAAAGACTGAGACCATTTGGACCGGGAAATCTCCAACCATTGTTTGGAAGCTATTCATTTCCTCTTGTTTCCTGGAAAAGAGTCGGGAAAAATGACAGACATCTAAAATTAACTCTTGGAAAACAGGAGAACAGCTACGATGGAATTGCCTTTCAAATGGCTGAAAAAAGCCTGAATGTTATGAAAGAAGGTATCATTGATTTAGCATTTCATTTAAACATTAATTACTGGAATGGAAGAAAATCAATACAGTTAATGGTAAAAGATATTAAGTCCAGTTTGAGGAGGTTAGAACAGAATGGATCTGAAAAGCAAGATAAGAAATATACCGGATTTTCCGGTTAAGGGAATTCAGTTTAAAGATATTACGACATTGTTAAGGGATAAGGATGCCTATAGATATTGTATTGATGAAATTACCCGACATTGCCATGGTCTGCAAATTGATTATATAGCCGGTATTGAAGCCCGAGGCTTTATTATTGGTGCTCCGGTAGCATATAATCTGGATGTGGGATTTTTACTTATTCGCAAACCGGACAAATTACCGGCTGATGTGGAGAGAATTTCCTACCAGTTGGAATATGGAGAAAATATTTTGGAAATTCACCGTGATTCCATTCAGAAAGGTAACCGAATCATGGTGATTGATGATCTTTTGGCGACAGGCGGCACTACATTAGCAGTATTTAAATTGATAGAGAAGTTACAGGGTCAGGTTGTAGGTGCCGATTTTATTATTGAATTGGAGATGTTGGGGGGAAGGGAAAAATTAAAAGGATATGAAATATTTTCTCTGGTAAAGTATAATATATAAAATAAACAGAAATGATCCATTCAATGAAAGTATTGTGAAACCAACCTGATTTTATTCTAAAATGATTTATTGATATACCCTTTTTCAATTTTACAAATTGATGTAATGACCGATGCGTCTTGTTGAAAATAAAGTAATTTTCACATTTCATAAGGTTAACCACTGCTTAAAAACTATAACGGAATTTCTTTTCTAAAGAGGTGTTCACGATAGATAATTCTACCAACATCGAAACGGTTATTAAGAAGATTAAATCTTACAATGCTGAAGCGGATACGGATATCATCTGGCAGGCTTACTCTTTTTCTCAAGAGGCACATCAAAACCAAAAACGTTATTCCGGCCAGCCTTATTTATCTCATCCACTGCAAGTTGCAGACATATTAGCTGATTTAAATCTGGATGTCATTACCATTGCTGCAGGACTGCTGCATGATGTGGTAGAAGATACCCATGTAAAATTAGAAGAAATAAGGAGTCAATTCGGAGAAGAAGTAGCCATGCTGGTAAACGGCGTGACAAAACTGAGTCAGCTCTCTTTTAAGACCAAAGAAGAAAGACAGGCAGAAAGTTTTCGGAAAATGTTCCTGGCGATTGCTGAAGATGTCAGGGTAATCCTGATTAAATTAGCTGATAGATTAAATAATATGAGAACCTTGAAATATATGCCTGCTCCAAAACGTCTGAAGAAAGCGAAAGAAACTTTAGATATTTATGTTCCTATAGCCAACCGTCTGGGCTTATACCGGATTAAATGGGAGTTAGAAGATTATTCTTTATTGAATCTGGATCCCAGAAAGTATAATGAACTTGCTCAAAAGGTCGCCAAAAGCAGGATTGAGAGAGAGAAGTATATTAACAACATTAAAAGCAGACTGGAAGAAGAATTACAGAAATTTAACATCAAAGCCAGCATACAGGGAAGGCCAAAAAATATTTTTAGCATATATAAAAAAATGGAAGAGCAGGATAAGGATTTTTTTCAGATTTATGACCTGATGGCAATTAGAATTATTTGTAATTCAATTACCGATTGCTATGCTGCTTTGGGTCTTCTGCACTCCATCTGGAAACCTATGCCGGGAAGATTTAAAGATTATATTGCCATGCCCAAATCCAATATGTATCAGTCTCTCCATACAACAGTTATCACTTCTGACGGTGAACCTCTGGAAGTTCAAATTAGAACTGTCGAGATGCACAGGACATCTGAATATGGTATTGCTGCACATTGGAAATATAAAGAAAAAGGGGATTACTTAAAAGATAAGAAATTTGAAGAAAGGTTAACCTGGTTAAGACAGATACTGGAGTGGCAAAAAGAATTAAAAGATCCCCTGGAATTCATGGAGAATTTAAAAATTGATCTTCTGCAATATGAAGTGTATACCTTTACTCCTAAAGGAGATGTGAAGGTATTACCCCTGGGTTCTACGCCCGTTGATTTTGCCTATGCTATTCATACTGAAATTGGCCATCGATGTGTAGGCGCTAAAGTGAACAATAAGATTGTGCCGCTGGACTACAGATTAAAAAGCGGTGACATTGTGGAGATATTGACATCAAAAATATCCAGCGGGCCAAGTAAAGACTGGTTAAAATCAATTCAAACCTCCGGCGCCAAAACCCGGATCAAAGCCTGGTTTAAGAAAGAATTTCGTAAGGAAAATATCGAGAAGGGAAGAGGATTGATTTTAAGGGAACTGGAAAAATATAAAATTTCCTGGAATGCTGAATTAGAAGACAAGCTTCAAGAGGTATGTCAACCGATGGGTTACACAGATCTGGATTCTTTGCTGGAGGCAATCGGATATAAAAAAGTAAACCCCAACCAATTGATTAATAAAGTCTTGCCCCAGCAGGAAAAACCGTCACCTCCGGTTAAAGAAGACAAAATAAAAGAAAGAAAGATTGAGAGAGGAGTCAGGATTGATGGTGTAGACAATATTCTCATCCGTTTTGCGAAATGTTGTCATCCGGTCCCCGGGGATGAAATTATCGGATATGTTACCAGAGGAAGAGGAGTTACAGTCCATCGGGTGGAGTGTCCAAACCTGAAAAATATTTCCGGGGAAGAGGGGCGATTGATTAATGCTGAATGGCATGATACAGCAAATGATTTTTTCCCTGTAAAAATAAAGATTATTTCTGCTGATAGAAAAAATTTGATTTCAGACATATCGATGATACTTTCCAATTATCGGACAGCCATCAAACACATTGACGGTTCTACCGACAAAAACAGTATGGCGGTGATACATCTGACGATAGAAGTTAGTACACTTGAACATCTTAGAGAGATTATGGCTCGACTAAGAAGCTTAAAGGCTGTACAGGAAGTTAAGAGAATTGAAGGCGATTAAACGGAGGAGAAGATATGAGAGCGGTGATTCAGAGAGTCAGTGAAGCTTCGGTCAAGGTAAATAAAAGGACAATAGCTGAAATTGGCTACGGTATGCTTATCTTGTTGGGAGTACAAAAAGAAGATACAGAAAAAGAAGCAGAGTTACTGGCAAAAAAAACAGCCAACCTGAGGATATTCAGTGATAAGGAAGAAAAGATGAATCTTTCCCTGCTGGACATCCATGGTCAGGCTATCGTGGTTTCCCAGTTTACTCTCTATGGAAACTGCAAAAAGGGAAGAAGACCCAGTTTTATTGAGGCGGCTGTCCCCGAAAAGGCCGATTCTCTCTATTTGTATTATGTTGAGTGTCTTAAAAGGGAGAATGTATCTGTACAAACCGGGAAATTTCAAGCAATGATGCAGGTATCCCTGATGAATGAGGGGCCAGTCACTATTATTTTAGATAGTAGTGAATTACAGATTAAGAAAAAATAAAGGAAATAAAGGATATGACGATTCAAGATACTGATCATTTGATGATCATTACCATGGTCCTGGGTCAATTGGAAACCAATTGTTATCTTCTTGCCTGTAATAAAACCAGAGAAGCTGTTATCATTGATCCTGCAGAAGAAAATGATATCTTACTAAATCAGATCGTAAAAGGCGGATTCAATCTTCAATATATTGTCAATACCCATGGGCATGCTGATCATATCGGTGGCAATAAAATGTTGAAAGATCAATCTTCTGCCAGACTACTTATCCATCGATTGGACGAAGACATGTTAACTGACCCAAAAAAGAATTTTTCTTTTTATACCGGAATGCCCGTTCAATCACCTCCCCCTGATGATTATCTGGAAGAAGGAAAAGTAATTAAACTGGGCTTACTGGATATTTCCATCATTCACACGCCAGGCCATTCACCCGGAAGTGTATCACTGGTTGTAGATAAGAAGATATTTACCGGTGACACCCTGTTCGCCAATGGAATTGGACGGACTGATTTACCAGGGGGATCCATGCAACAAATTAGGCATTCCATTAAGGAAAAGTTACTTTGCCTTGAGCATTCCAGTGAAATATTACCTGGTCATGGACCTTTCTCTACAATTCAGCAGGAGATAAATCATAATACCTGGCTGCAGTAAAAAGAAAAAAATTATTTTGGATAGGAGAATCATGATGTTATACGATATTCAGGATATTCATTTAGCTGACAAAGGATTTAAAAGAATTATGTGGGCTCAAAATCAGATGCCCGTACTGGATGCAATCAAAAATCGCTTTAACAGGGAAAAACCATTTACAAAGATTAAAATTGCTGCCTGCCTCCATGTAACAACGGAAACGGCTAATCTGATGATAGCCCTAAAGTCTGGTGGTGCTGAAACTGTTTTGTGCGCCTCAAACCCCTTGAGCACTCAGGATGATGTAGCCGCTTCATTAGTACAACATTTTGAAATTCCGGTATTTGCACTCAGAGGCATCAATAAGGATGGTTACTATCGTCATATAGACCATGCACTCGATATTCACCCAAATATTACGATGGATGACGGTGCGGATTTGATATCAACGATTCATTCCAATCGGAAAGAATTAATAAAAAATATTATAGGGGGGACAGAGGAAACAACTACCGGTGTTATTAGACTGAGAATCATGCAGAAAGAAGGTGCATTAAAGTATCCTGTCATTGCTGTTAATGATGCTTTAACAAAACATCTTTTTGATAATCGGTATGGTACAGGTCAAAGTAGCATAGACGGCCTGTTGAGAGCGACCAATGTATTATTGGCGGGTAAGGTTGTTGTAATTTGCGGTTACGGTTGGTGTGGCAGAGGGGTGGCAAACAGAGCCAAAGGAATGGGAGCACAGGTTATTGTTACTGAAATTAATCCTTTAAAGGCATTAGAAGCTGCAATGGATGGTTTTCAGGTATGTCCGATCCATAAAGCTGCCGCCATCGGTGACATCTTTATTACTTTAACAGGAAATAAAAACGTTATAAGTAAAGAATCCATGCGAATTATGAAAGACGGGGCTATTTTGGCTAATGCGGGACATTTTAATGTGGAAATTGATATTCCTTCTTTAGAAGAGTTATCCATCGATAAGGAAACCGTGAGAGAAAATGTGATTACCTATACACTGGAGGATAAGAAAAAAATCCATTTACTGGCTGAAGGAAGATTGCTGAATTTGGCAGCGGCAGAAGGGCATCCTGCCAGTGTTATGGATATGAGTTTTGCCAATCAGGCTCTATCTGTGGAGTATCTTTTAACAGAGGGACAGTCCCTGTCAAAAGAAGTCTATGCTGTCCCGGGATATATCGATGAGATGATTGCTCTTTTAAAACTGCAGAGCATGAAAATGGAGATTGACCAGTTGACAGCTGAACAGGAGAAATACCTGGAAAGCTGGCAGGAGGGCACATAATGCTGTTGTTTTAAAATAACTTGATGGAAAGTTTTTTATGATTGGCGATAAAGATTTTTGGGATTATCTAAAGGAGGGATTTCTTAATCTGCTCTATCCTTACAGCTGCGCAAATTGTGGTAAGGTGATTAAAGAATCAAAAGGTTATGCCATCTGTGAGGATTGCTTTAGTGGATTTAAAATCATTTCTCCTCCTTATTGCTATCGTTGTGGAAAACCTTTATCTTCCATGGTATATTTTGAAGAAAAAGTTTCCTGTTCTGATTGTCTGAATGAAAAGATTCATTTTGATTTTTGCCGTTCGGTTGCTTATTATCAGGGTGTAATAAGAAAATGTATCCATTTACTAAAATTCAAAAAACAGGTAAAATTAGTTCAACCATTGGGTGATTTAATGATTGACTATTTGATGAAAACTCAAACAATTCCGATTAAAAACATAGATTTAATCGTTCCTGTCCCATTATCCAGAAAGGATTATTTAAAAAGGGGATATAATCAGAGTGGATTATTGGCGGGATATATTGCTGAGCATTTTTCCATCCCTTTTACCGAACAATTATTGGTTAAAATCAGGGATAATTTATCCCAGGTAGGCCTGTCTAAAAAAGACAGGAAAAAAAATGTGAAAGAAGTGTATGCTATTAATCGTTCTTATGCTAATCATTTTACCAATGTTCTTTTGATAGATGATATTTATACCACTGGGGCGACGGTAAAGGCATGCAGCAGGGAATTAAAGAAGATTCGTGTAAAGGATTTATCAGTTCTAACATTAGCCAGAGGTGTTTAACAGATTCCCTCCTTGGAGCTGTGGTTGAAAGTCGATGCCAGCCGCAGGCAAAACGACCCACGTAAGGTAACAATAATGAGTTACTGAGCATGGTGCGGTTTTGGAGTAAGCCCTGCCTTGCCATTTCTATGGCAAGAGAAGAGAAGTAGTGAAAAGATAGCGAAACTCTCTGCAGGCGAGTGTGGGGGAAAAGACCAGGTCAGTCTGGGGAGGGAATCAATAGAATACCTTCTGCCTCTTTTTATGTGAAATGACCTTTTTTGATAAATAAATTGGATAAAATCCAGTCAATAGTGTTATTATATGATCAACGAGATAACGAATATGAGATCATCAGTAAAATGTATGGAGATGCAAATAATATCTCCAATGACCTGAAGAACTAAAGGAGGTACGCAATCATGAGGCTGATAATCAAAGGGAAGCATATGGACGTTGCTGACTCAATAGAAAAATACATCAGGAAAAAAATGCAAAAATTAGATAAATATTTTGATCAGATTTTAGATGCCATCGCTACAGTCAGTACAGAGAAGAACAGGAATATATTTGAGGTCACTCTTCAAGCCAGGAAAGCCATAATTAGAGCTGAGGAAGAGAGTGATAACATGTATACTTCTATTGACAGGGTTATAGAAAAACTGGAAAGGCAAATCCTTAAATATAAGGAAAAGCTTTACAGTAAATCGTCCGGGGAATCCAATCGATTAAAAGAAATGAGTGCCTCAGCAAATCAGGAAGAAATCCCTCAAATACTCCCTGATGAAGATATCAAAATTGTGAAGACCAAGAAATTTGTCATTAAGCCGATGTCTCCGGAAGAAGCCAGCTTGCAGATGGAATTGCTGGGTCATAGTTTTTTTGTTTTTAATAACGAGGAGACTGCCCAGATTAATGTTATATATAAAAGGAAGGATGGCAATATTGGGTTAATAGAACCCGAAATTTAATAGGAAAAGAGGGAACCAGATGAGTCATATCCCAGTTAATGATTTCAGAAATTTTATTATTTCACCTCGTTTTGCTTCCAGGGTGGAAGAAATTGAGAAATCAATTAATAAATTGAATGGTGTATTATTTTGCAAAATCATTTTAGCTGAAAATCAAGAAATAAAAGAAGTTCATGTTATAACCAAAGATTTTTGCAGTCCTAAAAAGATTAGCAGGGATATTGAGTCATTACTGATTGCCAAATACAATATTACAATTGATTACCGGAAAATAAGCATTGCTCAGGTGAAAGACGAAAAAGACTATTCTCATCGTCTGAAACTTGCGGATCTCCTGGTTACCTCCACCGAAGATACCCTTCAGGTTATCGTCAAGCTGGAGAATAATGATAAGATATTCGAAGGAAAAATCAGTTGTGCCAATTGGAGTAAGAATAGAGAATACATTGTTGCCCGTGCAACATTGGATGCCATTACTTCTTTTCTGAATGGAATGATATTTTTTCAGGTAGAAGAGATTAAGAAAGTATCGATGGACAGTAAAGAGGTGGTTCTGATTTCCATAAATTTAATCAATGCACAGGGAAAGGAGAATCTGGTTGGAGCTGCTCTTCATAAAGATGACCCCAACAAAACAGTGGTAAATGCCATTCTTAAGGCAGTCAATCGAAGAATCCTGGTTAGATAATTCATTTTTTATCTTACATGTAATAGATAGGTCGGTGATTCTTAGATAAAAAACCATTTAAAGGGTAATAATAAGTAGCAAAAGTAGTTTTTGGCAACCGAGCGGAGCGAAGCGGTTTTCACTTGTTCTTTTAGGACAAAGAAAAACCGTGGAGGTGCGATATGAAAATTAATAAAGCGAAATTAATCAGCTTTTTAATCAGTGTCATGGCCTTGCTACTGGCCGGTGGCGCAAGATTTAGATGGTAAATAACTAAGGGTCGCCGACCTATTTTTCTAAATTCTATGGGAGAATATTTTTTTGAATAATAAATTAAAAGCATATATCTTAGTCATTGCTTTATTGGCAATAATTCTATTGATCTACTTAATCCCTACAATTCCTGATTTATCTCAAATATGGCTTTCGATATTATTTTTCATTATCATCCTCTTGCTAGCAGAATTCATCCCTGTTTCTCTTCCGGCTGGTGGGGAAATTACGATTTCTTTTCCAATTGATTTTGTAGTCATACTTGTTTACGGTCCTGGATTAGCGATGATTGTTTCAGCACTGAGTACATTGGGAATTCTGGTAGGAAAAAGGACTAAAAATGTAGAGAGGATTTTATTCAATGCAGCTCAATTTTCTCTTGCCTCTGGATTAGCAGGTATGGTATATCTAAGTACTGGCGGGATGACAGGGACACAAAATTTATTCAGGTTTGTTATTCCTGCTGCTTTATGTGCTTTAACGTATTGTATCATTAATTCTTGCCTTGTTGCTGGAGTGATATCTCTTGATTCAGGAATGAACATTGCCAAGGTATACCGCATTAATGTCAAAGAAGTTCTTCCCAGTTATCTTGCAGAAGCGCCCCTGGGATTTATCATGGCTGTGATTTATGTTGAAATAGGTATTCTGGGTATCATGTTATTTTTCTTTCCCCTGTTATTAGCCAGACAATCCTTTGAGTTATATACCAGAATGCGTAAAATGTACATCGATACAATCCGCACATTGGCAGCTACCATAGATGCTAAGGATCCTTATACCCGTGGCCATTCGGAAAGAGTTTCTCAGATGGCTGTAAAATTGGCTAAGAGAGTAGGCTATACGGAAAGTGAGATAGAATACATTGAATATGCAGCTATCTTGCATGATATTGGTAAAATTGGAATAGAGGATCGAATATTGGGAAAGAAAGATAAATTAACTGACGAAGAATATGAAAAGATAAAAGAACATCCCGTGATCGGAGCTGGAATTATTGAATCGATCGAATTTCTAAAAAAATGTTCTCAGACAGTACTGCATCATCATGAACACTATGATGGTAAGGGATATCCGGATGGATTAAAAGGTGAAGATATTCCCAGGACTGCCCGATTACTTGCTATTATAGATGCATATGACGCGATGAGTTCTGATCGCCCCTATCGTAGAAAATTAACTGAGCAGGATATACTGAATGAATTACAGAAAGAGGCAGGCAAGCAATTTGATCCGGATATGGTTAAGTTTTTTATCTCCATATTAGAAGGAAAGGAGGCCCGATAATGTTGTATTTGATGGTCATTATCCTGGCAATTATTGTTGGTTTATTAAGAGGAGGAGAGCTTGAAAAATTGTCACATATTTCTATTGAGGGAGTTTGGCTATTTGCTCTTGCTCTTATGTTGAGAGGATTGATATGGATTTTTGAAATGTTGAATATTTCAGGTTTTCAAAGATTCAGCCCCTATCTTATTTTCATTTCTTATCTTCTATTAGTCATTGTCTCAATTCGAAATATTAAATTGCCCGGCTTCAAATATGTTACTCTAGGTGTTCTTCTTAATTCATTTGTTATATTTCTGAATGGTGGTAAGATGCCGGTAATGGTCAATCAGCAGATGGCACAAAATATAGGTACCATCACAGTTTTAGGGCAAGAACAGAATGGTATTCATTCATTAATGCACAACCGCACATTATTTGCCTTTCTGGGGGATGTTCTCCCTTTACCCAAACCCTTTCCTGATACTTCTATCTTAAGTGCAGGTGATATCCTGATTTTTGTTGGTTTATTCATTCTTATCCAGAAAACATTGATGAAAGAAGACCTGTTACCTCATGAGAAGACTGCATTGGTTTAGATGAATAAGACAGCAGATAGAATAACAAAGGAGATTTCTACAATATGATTAACATTGCTAAAAAAATATTTGGAGATTCAAATACCAGGGAACTAAATAGATTAAAGCCCTATGTCGAGAAGATCAATCAAATGGAAACCGAGATTGAAAGTCTGGAAGATTCTGATCTGAAAAGAAAAACAGAATATTTTAAAGACAAACTGAACAGTGGTGATACCATCGATGAAATATTACCGGAGTCTTTTGCAGTGGTCAGAGAGGTTGCCAGAAGAACCATTAACATGCGTCATTTCGATGTCCAATTGATAGGAGGTATTGTTCTTCATCAAGGGAAGATTGCAGAGATGGCCACCGGTGAAGGGAAAACATTGGTGGCTACATTGCCTGCTTATTTGAACACCCTGACAGGGAAAAGCGTTCATGTTGTTACCGTAAATGATTATCTGGCGAAGAGAGATAGATATTGGATGGGGCCTGTTTACGAATTTTTAAACCTGAAGGTGGGCTTAATTCAGCATGACATGAATACTGAACAGAGAAAGGAGGCCTACCAGGCAGATGTAGTGTACGGTACAAATAATGAGTATGGTTTTGATTACCTGAGGGACAATATGAGTATACATCCGGTGGATATTGTGCAAGGAGAACATGAGTTTGCGATTGTTGATGAAGTGGATAGTATCCTTATCGATGAAGCCCGGACGCCATTGATTATTTCCGGACCTGCCGAGGAATCCACAAAGAAATATTTTCAAATTGATAAATTGGTATATCAGTTAAAAGAAGAGGCAGATTTTAAGATTAATGAAAAAGAAAAAACGGTATTCTTAACTGAATCGGGAATAGCAAAAATGGAAAGGTTGTTAGGAATTGATAATTTGTACGCCCAGAATAATATGCATTTACAGCATCATATTATTCAGGCATTGCGGTCACATAAACTTTTTAAAAGGGATGTCGATTATGTAGTGAAAGACGGTGAAGTGATCATTGTCGATGAATTTACTGGCCGCTTGATGTTTGGCAGACGATATAGCGATGGTTTGCACCAGGCTATTGAGGCAAAGGAGAATGTAGCCATTGCTCGTGAAAGCCAAACGCTTGCCACGATTACATTTCAAAATTATTTTCGCATGTACCGAAAACTGTCAGGTATGACCGGGACAGCAAAAACCGAAGAAGATGAATTTATTGAGATTTATAATCTGCCGGTGACCGTAATACCTCCCAACAGAGAACTGGTCAGATATAGTTACTCTGATGTGATTTATCGTACTGAAAAAGAAAAATTTTATGCTGTTGTTCAGGAAATAGGGGAATTGCATAATCAAGGAAGGCCTGTCCTTGTGGGGACAGTATCGATTGATAAGTCAGAAAGGCTCAGCAAGTTACTCCAGAATGAAAGGATTGAACACAATGTATTGAACGCTAAAAATCATGAAAGAGAAGCAGAGATTATTGCTGAAGCCGGTCACAAGGGAAGAGTGACCATCTCTACGAATATGGCTGGAAGAGGAACCGATATCGTTCTTGGTTCCGGTGTTGCAGATCTGGGTGGTCTGCATGTCATTGGTACTGAAAGGCATGAAAGCAGAAGAATTGACAATCAACTGAGAGGAAGATCTGGCCGTCAGGGGGACCCTGGTTCTTCCAGGTTTTTCTTATCCCTGCAGGATGATCTAATGCGCTTATTCGGCTCAGATCGTATTGCCGGTTTTATGGAGAAATTAGGAGTTGAAGAAGGTACCCCCATCGAACATCCTTTTATTACCCGTTCTATAGAAGGTGCCCAGAAAAGGGTAGAGGCAAGGAATTTTGAGATTAGAAAACAGTTATTAGAGTTTGACAATGAGATGGAATACCAGCGGAGGATCATCTATGAGCAGAGAAGAACGGTTCTATTCAGTAATGAAGTGAAGGATATTATCATGGATATGCTGGAAGATACTGTTTTAGGTATGCTGCAACGCTACACAAACAAGGAAATATATCCGGAAGAATGGAATTTAAATGCCTTGAAAGATCATTTCTATGATACCTTCGGCATTACCCAGGAATTTCCTGATGATGTAACCCATTTGACGGTTGACCAACTGCAGGACGACTTATTGGAGAAAGCCAGGGAACGGTATCTGGATAAAGAAAATGAACTTACCCCTCCTTTAATGAGGCAAATAGAAAAGATGATTTTACTCCGTATTGTAGATAGAGAATGGAAAGATCATCTCAAAAGGCTGGATGACCTGAAACAGGGAATTGGTTTAAGAGCATACGGACAGAAAGATCCGCTGACTGAATACCACTTTGAAGCACATAATATGTTTCAAAATATGGTGGAAAATATTAAAGAAGACAGTATCAAATTTATCTATCGTGTCAAGATTAAACAAAGACCACAGAATCTTGAACAGCCACAGGAAATCCCCCTGGTACAGGGAGAGGGACAACAGATAGAGGATAAACCGAAGAAGTCTCATAAGATGCTTTCTTTAAATAAGGATAGAAAGAAAAAAATTGGCAGAAATGATCCCTGTCCATGTGGGAGTGGCAAGAAATATAAGTATTGTTGCGGTAAAAATAGCTAAGTAGAATAAGGAGCAATGAAAATGATGGAAATTTCCATGGTTGAACTGAGCGCGCGCATTAACCAGCTGAAGCAAAAAATTGAAGAACTCAGGAGACATCTTTGAATTGGATGAGAAAGAAAAGCGAATCCAGGAAATCTCCCGGGAAATGAGCGCTAATTCTTTCTGGTCTGACCAATCAACTGCTAACCAGATGGCTAAAGAACTTAAAGATATACAGGGTGTTATAGAGAGTTATCAAAAAATTTCCGAACAATTAGAAGAATTAGAAATTCTTTTTGAATTAAATGTTCAGGAAAATCGTTTGGATATTTGGCAAGAAATATCTCAAAAAATTGAAATATTAGAAGATGTTATCAATTATCAGGAAAGAGACCTATTATTGAGTGGTCAATATGATAAAAATAACGCTATTGTATCCATTCATCCTGGTGCCGGGGGAACAGAATCGCAGGACTGGGCGGAAATGCTCTTGAGGATGTATCTCAGATGGGCAGAGAAAAATGGTTTCAGATCTAAAATGATTGACTTGTTACCCGGGGATGAAGCAGGTATAAAAAGCGTTACCTTTACCGTCAACGGACAGAATGCATTCGGATTTTTAAAATCTGAAAAGGGTATTCATCGTTTGGTACGTATTTCTCCTTTTGATGCCAATAAAAGAAGGCATACCTCTTTTGCTTCCGTTGATGTCATTCCCGAAATTGATGATGAGATTGAAGTTGATATTCCTGAAGCAGATGTACGAATTGATACCTACCGTTCAACCGGAGCAGGAGGACAGCATGTTAATACAACTGATTCTGCGGTTCGAATCACCCACCTGCCTACTAATATTGTCGTTCAGTGTCAGAATGAACGTTCTCAACACAGCAACCGTTTGACGGCCATGAAAATATTGAAAGCCAGATTATTTGAATATTTTCAAAGAAAAAAAGAAGAAGATATGGAGAAATTAGCCGGTGATAAAAAAGAAATTTCCTGGGGAAATCAAATTCGCTCTTACGTATTTCAACCCTATCAGATGGTTAAAGATCATCGTACAGGTAGGGAAACAGGAAATGTTCAGGCAGTGATGGATGGAGATATACAGGATTTTATGGATAGTTACTTAAAGCAATTGAATAAAAATGTAATGTGATTTTAGGAGATGATAGAGAAAGGATGGTTTTATTATGCTGAAAGAACAGAAAGTACAGAATTTCCTGGATACGCTGGCTTCAAAATCCGCAACTCCGGGAGGAGGCAGCGTAGCATCATTAACCGGGGCCATGGGTGCCGCTTTGCTTTCCATGGTTTCGAATTTAACGATTGGAAAAGAGAAATATATTCATTTGGAAAAAGATATCAAGGAATTATTGAAAAAAAGTGAAAAACTGAGAGCCGACTTCGAAGGCCTTATGGAAAGGGATATTGAAGCGTTTAATCAGTTTATGGCTACAAGGAAGCTTCCCAAAGAAACTATAGAGCAAAAGGAAGAAAGGAAGCAGGAAATGCAGATAGCGCTGATAGAAGCGGCAAAGATACCGTTAGAAGTGGCCAGAAAAAGCGTGGAGTTGTTGGATATTTGCAGGGCAGTTGCCGAAAAGGGAAACAGGAATGTGATCAGTGATGCCGGTGTCGGAGTCATATTGGTACAAGCTGCATTGGAAAGTGCAATTCTAAATGTCAGAATAAATTTAGGGATGATTCAGGAAGAAAAAATCAGAGAGCAGGTCAATGAGGAAATTGAAAAACTGATTGCCTCAAGCAAGGGTAAAAAAGAGGAGGTAGTTGAAATTGTAGTTCAAAAGATTTGATAGCTATTGAATGATATCAGCTTTATCTGTCTTAATTAATTTGCTGTAAAAAATGTAAAAAATAGAATTACCGTAAATATAAAATTTATTGGTAATTTTATTTTTTTGTTATATAATATAAAAATAAAGATGAATTAATTGCACCGTATTTTATCTATGCAACAAATATTGCATATCATCAATCTTATTATAATGATAAGAGAATAGAACGATGATGGACAAAAGCAAAACTCTTCTGCAAATAAATATACAGAAACAGTTTCCCAGGATGAGCGAAAGCCAGAAAAGAATTGCCAGGTATTTACTGGATAACTTTGAGAAGGCAGCTTTTTTAACCGCAGCCAAACTTGGTAAAGAAGTGAGTGTGAGCGAATCTACCATTGTCAGATTTGCGTCACTATTGGGATACAATGGTTATCCAGAACTGCAAACCATTCTTCAGGACATGGTCAAAAAGCAGTTGACTACCGTTAACCAGTTGAAATATTCGATTAATAATATTTACAGAGGGAAGAATATTTTATATCAGGTTCTGCAATCTGATATTGATAATATGGAAAAGACGATGAATGAAATTTCTTCCGAATCCTTTGAAAAATTAATTTCTTACATGCTTCATGCCGAAATCATTTATATTGTAGGGCTGAGAACTGCTTCCTCAGTATCATTATTTTTTAACCAGGCTTTAAGTCTATTTCTGAGAAACACCAGAAGCATTACCTACGGTATGGAAGATCTCTTTGAGCAGATTGCCGGTATCAAACAAAAAGATTTACTGATTGCCATCAGTTTTCCACGCTATACCCGGAGAACTGTAGAAATCGTAGAAATTGCCAGAAAACAAGGTGCCAGAACCGCTGCCATTACGGATAGTGTCATGTCTCCCATAGCACAACTGTCAGATGTTGTATTAATAGCCAGGAGCAACCTGAATTCTTTTATTAATTCATTTACCGCACCGCTGAGCATCATTAATGCTATTGTTACTGCTGTTAGCATAAAAAAGGGAAAGGAAACTTTTGAAAAATTATCAACATTAGAAGATATATGGGATAATCACAATGTCTTCTACTGAAGTTTGTTAAGATAATTATTTCATAATAAAGGAGTCCAAAAGATGCAAATAAAGAGTAAACCAAAAGAAAAGCTATGGTCAATCATGCCTGAGGTATTGGAAATACTGACTTCCAGTCAGGATATCCATAAAGCCCGGAGCAGACTGTATCAATTCTGTAAAGAATTGGAATGGGCTTACCGAGAAAAGGAAAAGCCTCTCCATAAATTGGATTATACAACTACTTTAGAGGCGATCAAGGTCTTTAGCAATCTGATTTCTTCTCGTAACGAGGAAATAGCGGGATTCAGTACGCTAAAGTATTTGTGGGATTTAGCGAATAATGGACTTCCCGAGTCAAGTCAAGTATCAGAAGCCTTCCAGGAAGAGATCAGGCATCTTTTTCTTGCAATGGCGGGAAAGGCGAACATTGCCCGGGGTTGGCTGGGTCCTATCCTGGAGAAAGACGGAATCAAGATGATAGATTTTCAGAAGATCAAGGGAAGAGAGGCTGGTGAAGCCCGCTCTGCCTACCTGGATCATCTTTACAACAAGGTCAATGATTACCTGGATCGTTATCCTTCTGGGTTAGATGAATCACTCATAAAACAGCGAAAAGAAAATATGCGTAAGATTAGGAAATACTTTAAGGCCAGTGAGGAGGACTGGTATGATTATCAGTGGCAGATTAAGCATATCTTCAAGGATGCCCGGGGACTGGAAGATCTGAAGCAATTAATTCCCATGACCGAAGAAGAGATTAAGGCAATCGAACTGTCCTTTCAGAACCATATCCCCTTTGGTATTACTCCTTATTATCTGTCACTCTTTGATTTCTCCCGCACTGACCGGAAGTACGACTATCAGGTCCGTTCCCAGGTCATTCCCCCCATGCATTATGTCCGCTTGATGGGAGAACATAACCAGGAACGCAGCTATTATTTTGACTTCATGGGTGAACACGATACCTCACCGGAAGAATTGATCACCCGTCGTTATCCCATGATCTGCATCTTAAAGCCTTATGATACCTGTCCTCAGATCTGTGTATATTGTCAGCGCAACTGGGAGATTACCGGTCCCATGTTACCTGAGGGCATGCCTGCAAGAGAAAAAATTGACCAGGCTCTTTCCTGGTTTGCTGACCATCCGTCTATACAGGATGTCCTGGTGACAGGCGGTGATCCGCTTGGGTTGGATGATGATCTGATTAAATATGTCATGGATCGCCTGTGTTCCTACGACCATGTCATTAATATCCGCTGGGGCAGCCGTATCTTTGTCACCTTGCCTTTCCGGGTGACCAATAAGCTGGCTGATCTCTTCAGCCGGTACGTAAAACCGGGCAAGCGTAATGTAGCCATGGTAACCCATATTGAAAGTGCCTCTGAGGTAACTCCGGATCTGGCTGAAGCGGTAAGAAAAATAAGAAACAAGGGTATTTATGTTTATAACCAATTGGTTTATACACTGGAGACCAGCCGCCGTTTCCAGAATTCTTCCACCCGCATCGCCATGAAAAAGGCTGGTGTTGACCCCTATTACACATTCTATCCCAAGGGCAAGGCAGAGCATAAGGATTACCTGGTTCCGGTAGCCCGTCTCTGGCAGGAACGCAAGGAGGAAGCCCGTATCTTACCCGGTATCTTCAGGACCGATGAGCCGGTTTTCAACGTTCCCCGCCTGGGGAAAAATCACATCCGTGCCTGGCAGGACCGGGAATTGATTGCCCTGACTCCTGAAGGTCGTAGGGTCTACCTGTGGCATCCCTGGGAAAAGGGAATTGCGCCGGTAGAACCATACCTCTATCAGGATATCCCTATTTACGATTATCTGAAAGAACTGCAGGAACGAGGGGAAGATGTTGAGGAATACAGCTCAATCTGGTATTATTATTAGCATCATATCTCACACAATAGCCTATTCCTAAAGATCTAGCTTAAATGTCTGACATTATATTCTCACAATACACCAAAAAGGAGGTGATCAAAAAAAAAGAGGAATACATTTATGATTGGAAAAAAAATATGAAAAGAAAAAGGAGTATAAATATGAGAAAATCATTAGGAATTCTAATAACTGCACTGTTAATGCTATCAATCTTTACCGGGTATGGATTAGCGACAACCTTTATAACCTTTGGTACCGGTAGTCCGGGGGGGACTTATTATCCTCTGGGAGGCGCCATGGCGGATTTATGGACCAGGTTGCTCGATATCGATGCAACAGCCGAATCAACAGCTGCCTCGGTAGAAAATTGTCGATTAACCGGAAGTAATGAAGTTCAACTGGGCATGGCAATGGGAGACGTTGCTTTCAAAGCCTATCAAGGTCAGGTACAGTTCGAAAATGACAAACAGCCAATTTTGGCACTCTTTTCCATGTATCCCGCACCCCAGCATTTTATCAGCATCGATCCGGAAATCAAATCGGTGAGAGATTTAAAAGGAAAGAAAGTATCTGTTGATGCTCCCGGAAGTGGATGCGAAACCATGGCAAGGTTAATTATTGAAGCAGCCGGGTTGTCCTATGATGATATGCAGGTAAGCTATTACTCTCAGCCGGAAGCTGCGCAAGCAATGAAAGATAGAAATATCGATGCGCTTTTCTGGAATTTCTCTTATCCGGGTTCTGCAGTTCAGGAAGTCACAGCGGTACGGGATGTCTATTTTGTACCGATAGACCAGGATATTATCGAAAAATTGACCGTTGCATACGGATATTACATTGCAGGAGTCATTCCTGCCGGAACCTATAAAGGACAAGATGTAGATGTTCCTACCATTCAGGTAGGTAATGATGTGGTTATCAATGCTGATATTGATGAAGAAACGGCTTATCAATTAACAAAAACATTGTTTGAAAATGCAGAGGAATTACATAATGTACATCCGTCTGCAAAGCTGTTACTGCCGGAGAATGGCGTAAAGACTGCCATACCTTTACACCCGGGTGCTGCTAAATATTTTGAAGAAGTAGGTTTGGGAGAATTTGTACGCAAATAAACTTACCAAGAGAGTCAGGGAAAAAATAATTTCCCTGACTCTCTATTTTTTATTTTTTCTATTCCTTATCCTGACAGGCATATTCACGTTTGCCTGTACTCATGAAACAAAATATTTTGTGGAAGTGTTCCATCGGGACTATCAGAAAACTGTTTTATCAATTGAAGTATTTCCTGAAGAGTTTTTTTACATTGAATATACCAATTCCAGAGATTTAAATCCAATTATTGATGTATTTCAGGTAGGGTCAGAAGGTTGTCTGTATTTGATTGAAGAAAGATACCCCTGGTTTGGGGTAGGCCAGGAATGTCATCCGTCAAAGGAGATATTTTTTAAGGATGGAATGGTAGTAGTAAAAATAAATCAAAAAATAAGAGAATTACCTCTTAGAGTTGCCTATACCGTTATACAAATATTGAGGGTCAGGGATCAGGAATACCCACTACATCATTTTGCTGAAAGCGGAGAACCGCTTACAGTGCTGATAACCATTAAAGGAGGTCACAATAACAGTGAGTAATAAAGAGATAGATAAGCCAGAAGAGAGTCCGGTAACCGGCAAATCTCCTGATAATAAAGATACAGTAACTGAGATTCTGGAGGATATTGAATTTAAGGCCAAGAGAAATTTGGAGGGATTCTGGATGATCCCGATCTTTATTGCTGCTATTGGTCTTTTTATTTTTCATATGTACACCGGTTGGTTCGGAGCATATTTCAGTCTGATTCAACGTTCCATTCATTTTACGTTCATCCTTATGATGACATTTTCTCTGTTTGCCAGATCGGAAAAAATCAGCAGGGATAGAATCCAGTGGTATGATTTTATCTTCATTGCTCTGGCTGTCATTCTTTGTTTTTACATTTTAATCAATATTCATGAACTGGTATGGAGGGCAGGAAATCCAAATCAGATTGATGTTATATTAGGTGTGATTCTTATTGTTATTACCCTGGAGGCTACCCGCAGGGCTGTAGGGCCGCCTTTAATGTTTGTGGCTTTATTTTTCTTGTTATATGCACTGGTATTCGGTCCTTATATGCCCGGAAGATTTGCTCATGGAACTTTTTCCGTTAAACGGGTTGCCTATTACCTGTATTTAACAGATGCCGGAATTTTTGGTACGCCACTGGGTGTCTCGGCAAACTTCGTGTATCTTTTCATCCTCTTTGGCTCTATTTTAAATAAGACCGGTGCCGGTCAGTTTTTTATTGATTTTGCCACTGCATTGACCGGCTATACCAGAGGAGGGCCTGCCAAGGCTGCGGTAGTATCCAGTGGAATGATGGGTACCATCTCCGGCAGTTCAACAGCTAATACAGTTACAACCGGAAGTTTTACCATTCCTTTAATGAAAAGTGTTGGTTATAGTTCGGTCTTTGCCGGGGCTGTTGAACCGGTTGCCTCAACCGGTGGGCAGATCATGCCTCCCATTATGGGAGCAGCAGCTTTTATTATGGCTGAATTTTTGGGAGTACCTTACATTGAGGTAGCAAAAGCGGCTATATTGCCAGCTTTTTTCTATTACCTTGCTCTTTTTATGGCCGTTGATTTTCGGGCTGCCAGAATCGGACTGGTAGGGCTTAAAAGGGAACAGTTACCCAGTTTAGTGAAAACATTAAAAATCGGCTGGATTTTATTGGCTCCCATTTTTATTTTAATCTATTTATTAATTAATGGATATTCCCCACAAAAATCCGTGGTTGCCAGTATTGTTGTTTTATTGATTATCAGTATGTTCAATGCCAAAACCCGAATGACACCCCAAAAATTAATGGAAGCCATAACCGATGCGGGAATGGCAGCCACAACTGTTGCTGTTGCCTGTGCTGCTGCCGGTATTATTGTAGGAATTACGACCATGTCAGGATTGGGCTTGAAATTTACCGGCATCGTTTTTAATCTTTCCAGAGGTATTCTACCTATTGCTTTGTTTTTGGCTTCCATATCCTCCCTGGTTCTGGGGATGGGAGTACCCACCACTGCGAATTATGTCATCATGGCTACCTTGATTGCGCCTGCTTTGATTAGACTTATGGCAGAAAATTCACCATTGATTCTTCCCCATCTCTTTGTTTTCTACTATGGAATTCTGGCTGATATCACCCCACCGGTCATGCTGGCTGTCTTTGCCGGGGCAGCTATTGCCAGGGCTCCTGCCTTAAAGGTTGGTGTAGAATCAATGAAATTAGCTGTACCCGGATACATACTTCCCTTTATGTTTATCTTTCATCCGGAGATTATTGCCTGGAATTTTATGCCGGACTTAAATGTGGGGAGGCTGATATACGGTATCGTGATGGCTCTATGTATGTCATTAGGCTTTGCGGGGGCTACACAGGGTTACTTTTTCCGCAAAACGACTTTGATTGAGAGAATGATTCTTTTTATCGGGTCATTCTTAGTTATCCCATCTCAATTGTACCTGAATGTGATTGGGGTAAGCCTCATCGGTCTGACACTTGTTATGCAGATCATGATTAAACCAAAGGCTCTGATTTAGGAAAATAGGGTTGACAAATAAAAAGGATATGGTATTCTATGAATGGTTAATCCATTAGTCAATTAGTCCAATCATGATAAGCAAAGGTCTGGTAATGGATATTAAAATTGACAAACATAGCAGAATACCACTCTACCTTCAGATTAAAGAATTTCTTAAAAATTCCTTAATGAACGGTCAGCTGAAAAAAGGCGATCAATTACCCACTGAGAGAGATCTATCGATAAAACTGGGGGTAAGCCGGAATACGGTCAGTATGGCCTATAAAGAGCTTGTCCAGGAAAAGATGATCTCTTCGACCCCCGGAAAAGGAACTTTTATCATTGCAGAAGGATATCAGCCCAAATCCTTGCTTTTGAAAAAAAGAAATTCTTCTTTTATTAAACATATTGACTTGGCTGTAGAAAAAGCCCTTCAGTCGAATATTCAAGTAGATGATTTTATGTACCTGGTGAATCAGCGTTTAAAAGAGAAAAGACGATTATTGGATAGTGTAACGATTGCCTTTATTGAGTGTAATCAGGAACAACTTTTCTATTTTTCAAAAAGATTAGAATTAGGTACCGGTATACAAATCATACCGATTTTGATTGATGAAATGATTCATCATCCGGAAAAATTCTTGAATCGGATAAAATCGGTAGATTTTGTGGTAACAACTTTTTTTCATTTTCAGGAGGTGCAGGAATTTCTGAGAAATGAAGATAAAAAAATTATTGCCATTGCTCTTGATCCCCAGATTGAGACCATGGTCAATATTGCCCGTATTACCTCGGCAAAGACGAAAATTGGCTTAATATGCATGACACAAAAATTTGCCGAACGCGTATTCAAGTCGATAAAAAATGCCGGTATCAACTATGGAAGTATTCATTACACCACAACGCATGACAGCGATGAACTAAAAAATTTTATCGGAAAAAGTGATATGCTCATTGTTTCACCGGGAAGAAAGAATGACGTCCAAAAATTAATCTCCAACCCTATCCCACTGATTGAGTTTGTTTATATTCCCGATAAAGGTTCTATTGATACATTAAAGAAGACGATTGTTAACATAAAGGTATTAAGAAGAGAGGAGTGAAATCGTGATATGGTGAAAAAGGAAGAAAATATCATGACTTATCAGAATGAAGATGTAACCATTACAGTGAATGAGGACTGGTGTAAGAAATGCGGAATATGTATTCAGTTTTGTCCTAAGAAGGTATTGGTAGCAAACAAAAAAGGTTGTCCTGTTGCTGAGCATATTGATGATTGCATTCAATGTATGCTGTGCGAGTTACGCTGTCCGGATATTGCTATCAGTGTAGAGAAGAATAAAAAAGCGGTTATCCAGAATACAGAAAGCAAAGTTTTGGAGGATTAATCAATAATGAGTAATAAAGAAAAGATGTTAAAGATATTACAGGGCAATGAAGCATGTGTAGAAGGGGCTATTTTAGCTGGCGTTCGTTTTTTTGCCGGATATCCCATTACCCCTGCGTCAGAGATAGCCGAAGGAATGGCCAGAAGACTTCCTGCAATTGGCGGAAAATTTATGCAGATGGAAGATGAAATTGCCAGTATGGCTGCCGTAATAGGTGCTTCATTAACGGGGATGAAGGCCATGACAGCAAGTTCAGGTCCCGGTATCTGCTTGAAACAGGAAAATATCGGATTTGCCGCTATCAGTGAAGTACCATGCGTGATTGTTAACGCTCAGCGTGGAGGACCCAGTACCGGATTACCGACTAAGCCATCTCAGGGTGATGTGATGCAGGCACGCTGGGGAACTCATGGTGACCATCCTATGATCGCATTAGCTCCCTCGAATGTAAATGAGATATTGTTTATGACGGTAAAAGCTATTAATTTTAGTGAAAAATACCGGACTCCTGTCATGATATTGCTGGATGAAGTCATTGCCCATATGCGTGAAAAAGTAAAGATTCCCACTAAGGAAGAATTGGAAATCATCGATAGAAAGAGACCTTCTGTAAAAAAAGAAGATTTTCTGCCCTTTAAAGCTGATGATGATTTAATTCCACCAATGGCTGATTTTGGCAGCGGTTATCGCTATCACGTTACCGGCCTGGTGCATAATGAAAAGGGTTTTCCCACCTCCGATTCCCAGGTAATTGACCGTTTTTTAAGGAGAATAACGAACAAAGTAGAGTTGAATAAAAAGGATATTGTCATTACAGAAAGCTATTTTTTGGACGATGCCCAGGTAGCCATTATCGCTTATGGATCCGTTGCCAGAGCAGCACAAAGAACGGTGAAGTTAGCGAGAGAAAAAGGAATTCAGGCAGGGTTACTGAAATTGATTACTTTGTGGCCTTTTGAAGAAGAGGCAATTAACAGATTAGCAGAGCAGGTAGATATTATGGTTGTTCCCGAGATGAATTTAGGTCAGATGGTAAGAGAGGTTCAAAGAGCAGTCAATGGAAAATGCCGGGTTATTCCGCATGGAAGAGTTGACGGTGAGCTGATTAATCCTGTTGAAATTCTAGAAAAAATTGAGGAGGAACTGAAAAAATGAAGAATATTGTTCATCAATACTTGAGAAAAGAGATGTTTCCTCATATCTGGTGTCCCGGTTGCGGGAATGGCATCGTTTTAGGTGCTTTAATCAGAGCGATTCATGATATAGGTTGGGATAAGAATGAAATTGTTATGGTTTCAGGAATTGGCTGTTCCAGCAGGATCACAGGCTACGTTGATTTTAATACCATGAATACCACCCATGGAAGAGCGCTCCCCTTTGCCACTGGTATTAAGATGGCAAATCCGAAATTAAAAGTGATTGCCGTTATGGGTGATGGTGATTGTGCAGCAATCGGAGGCAACCATTTTATTCATTCGGCACGACGGAATATAGATATTACAGCCATTATCATTAATAATATGATTTATGGTATGACAGGGGGACAGTATTCTCCCATGACTCCTACAGGCAAATATGGTTCTACCGCACCCTATGGAAATATTGATCAAACTTTTGATTTATCCGCCTTAGCTGCCAGCGCAGGTGCATCTTATGTTGCCAGAGGCAGCATTTTTAATGTCAATCAGAGTATTGGATTTATCAAAAAAGCATTACAGAAAAAAGGATTTTCTGTGGTAGAAATGATCTCCGACTGCCCAATTTCCTATGGCAGGATGAATAAGCTGAGAACACCTGTTCAAATGCTGGAGTGGATAAAAAGTACGGCAATACCACGAAAAACATGGGAAAAACTGGCTGATGAGGAGAAGGAAGAAAAAATACCTACCGGGGAATTTTTAGATATTAATATTCCCGAATATACCCAGAAGTATCAAGAAGTTTGTAATGTTGTCCAACAAGGAGGCGTGAATCATGAATAAAGAGAGAATAGAAGTTTGTCTGAGTGGTTCAGGGGGACAGGGACTGATACTGGCTGGAATCATTCTTGCAGAGGCTGCCGGTATCTATGATGGATTTGAAGTCGTACAAACTCAATCTTATGGTCCGGAAGCCAGAGGAGGTGCCAGTAGATCAGAGGTCATAATCAGTAAGGAAAAGATTGATTATCCTAAGGTCCTGAAATCTGATATATTATTAGCTTTAACACAAAATGCATGTGATAAATATGTTATCAATTTAAGCAATGATGGCATTTTGCTGGTTGATTCTACCAATGTATCCCAGATTCCGTCTATTGCTGGCAAAATCTACCAGCATCCCATTACTGGAGATGCCACCAAGATTATTGGGAATCCATTAGTGGCGAATATTATATCTCTGGGGATGATTATCCAACTGACTGGTATTGTGTCCAGAAATGCCATCAACAAAGCTCTCCATGCCAGGATACCGTCAAGAATCAGGGAGCTGAATATCAAAGCTTTGGAGCACGGTTTTAAAATGGGAGAAAAATATAAATAATGAGAATGTAATACTACTTTTTAGGGGGTAAAAAGCATGAATGTACTGGTTGTCAATAGTGGCAGCTCTTCAATTAAGTATCGGCTTTTCGATATGACTGACGAATCCCTGTTGGCCAAGGGATTAGTGGAAAGAATTGGCATCAAAGGATCTCTTATCAATCATTATCCAGCCGAAAAAGAACCTATGAAAAAAGAGGAAGAGATTCCTGATCATCGCAAGGGAATTAAATTAGTTATAGACGCATTGTTAAATGATCAGTATGGTGTTATTAAGGATATTTCAGAAATATCCGCTGTCGGACATCGTGTAGTCCATGGTGGTGAGAAGTATTCCGGTTCAGTTTTGGTGACCGATGATGTGATGGATACGCTGAATGAATTTATAGAATTAGCTCCCTTGCATAATCCGCCTAATATTCTGGGGATAAAAGTTTGTCAGGAATTGCTGCCGGACACCCCCCAGGTGGGCGTTTTTGATACAGCCTTTCATCAGACCATTCCCGAACGTGCTTACCTGTATGGAATACCTTATCATTATTATGAGAAGTACCGGATTAGAAGGTATGGTTTTCACGGAACATCCCATAAATATGTTGCTTACAAAGCAGCTGAAATGCTGGGAAAGGACATAAAAGATTTAAAGATTGTTACCTGTCATTTGGGCAATGGCTCCAGTGTGACCGCTGTCAAAGATGGTAAATCCATTGATACCAGTCTCGGATTCGGAACTATTTCGGGGATTATCATGGGCACACGTTGCGGTGATGTGGATCCGGCGGTTATTCCGTATATCATGGGAAAAGAAAATCTTAACTATGAGGAAATGAACAATATACTGTATAAAAAGAGTGGATTTGTCGGCCTCTCAGAGGGGATTTCCAGCGATAAGCGTGACCTGGAGGAAAAGGCAGAAGAAGGTGACAGAAAGGCCAGGAGAACCCTTGATATTCTTCATTACGGTTTAAGGAAATACATCGGAGCCTATGCTGCAGCTATGAATGGTCTGGATGTCATCGTTTTTACAGCTGGTATCGGTGAGAATTCTCCAAGTCTAAGAAAGGAAGTATGTCAGGCGTTAAGTTATTTTGGAATTGAGGTTGATGAGAATAAGAATCAGCTGAAAGGCAAGAAGGCAATCATCAGTACAGAGAATTCCAGGGTTGCAGTGCTTGTTATACCCACCAATGAGGAATTGATGATTGCCAGGGATACTGCAGAAATATGTAATCATTTAGCGTAATAGACTATAGAGAGGGAATCAATGTTCAAGATTATTAAAAAGACGATTTTATATAAAGATATTTATGGAATGTGGATCAAGGCACCTGAAATTGCAAACACTGTTCAGCCAGGGCAATTTATTATTTTAATGACCAAAGAGGAAGGGGAGCGAATACCATTAACTGTTGCGGATTATGACAGAAAAACAGGATTAATTTATATCGTATTTCAGGTAGCAGGAAAGACGACCGATGAGTTGTCCCGTCTCGAAGCTGGAGAACATTTATTTTCCTTCATCGGACCATTGGGTAAAAAATCTGAAATTGATAATTATGGAACTGTAGTCACCATTGGGGGAGGAACCGGAATTGCCTGTATTCACCCTATTGCCCGTCATTTAAAAGAAGCAGGAAATAGGGTCATTACCATTATCGGGGCAAGATCAAAAGATTTAATCATTATGGAGAAAGAGCTGAAAAAGGTATCAGATGAACTGATTATCACCACGGATGACGGAAGCTACGGCCGAAAAGGGTTTGTAACCGATTCCTTAAAGGAAAAACTTGATAAGGATAAGACGATTAAAAAGATATGGGCGATCGGTCCGCCGATTATGATGAAGGTGACGACTGCTCTGACAAAAAATTATCCTGTTGATACAATTGTCAGCCTTAATACCGTAATGGTGGACGGCACAGGTATGTGCGGTTCCTGTCGGGTATCCATCGGCGGGGAGACAAAATTTGTCTGTACGGATGGTCCGGAATTTGACGGACAACTGGTTGACTGGGACGAATTTATGAATCGCATCAATCGTTATAAAAAAGAAGAAGGAAAATCATGGCAGTATTATAAACAGCAGGAAAATTGTCACTGTAAGGGGGAGCATCATTAATGGCTGAGATGATTCAGATGAAGGACAGAGTGAAAATGGAACCTGTTCCGATGAGAGAGCAGTCTCCATCTGGCCGGATAAAAAATTTCAAGGAGGTTCCTTTAGGTTATAACAGGGAGGAAGCAATCCAGGAAGCTCAAAGATGTTTGCAATGTAAAAATCCCAAATGCATGAGAGGTTGTCCGGCAGAGATAAATATCCCTTTATTTATCCGGTATATTGTAGAAGAGGACTTTAAAAAAGCATATCTCACTATTTTAGAGACGGATGCCCTTCCGGCTGTCACAGGTAGAGTATGTCCTCAAGAGGAGCAATGTCAAAGGGAATGTGTTTTGAACGGTCAGGGGAAACCTATATCCATTGGCAGACTGGAACGTTTTGTAGCAGATTGGGCAAGAGAAAATAAGATTCATGGGGAAAATGATGAAAATTGTCGAAAAGATTTAAAGGTAGCGGTTGTAGGTTCCGGTCCGGCAGGGCTGACCTGTGCTGCTGATTTAGCCAAAATGGGTTATAGGGTCACACTTTTTGAAGCTTTGCATAAACCCGGTGGAGTACTCGTATATGGGATTCCAGAATTCAGACTTCCCAAGTCTATTGTTGATTATGAAGTCAATGAGATAAAAAAAGTAGGCGTAGAGGTAATCAGTAACTATGTTGTGGGGGCTACTGGAACTATAGATGAACTGAAGAAGGAATTTGATGCAATATTTTTAGCCAATGGCGCCGGTGCTCCTCGTTTTATGAATATTCCCGGTGAAAATATGAATGATGTTTATTCGGCGAATGAATTTTTAACTCGCTCTAATTTAATGAAAGCATACTTGTTTCCAGAATATGATACACCGATAAAAATCGGAAGGAGGGCTGCTACAATCGGTGCCGGTAATGTTGCAATGGATTCTGCCCGTACAGCATTAAGACTGGGAGCCGAAAAATCATATATTGTATACCGACGATCCCGAAAAGAGGTTCCTGCCAGGGTAGAAGAAGTCCATCATGCAGAGGAAGAAGGGATTGAATTTCATTTCCTGACACTACCCATTCGGGTATTGGGTGATAATAATGGTAGAGTTACAGGTATGGAATGCATCAAAATGAAACTGGGAGAACCTGATCAGTCTGGAAGGAAAAGGCCAATTCCCGTGGAAGGATCCAATTTCATTCTGGAAGTCGATATGGTCATTGATGCGATTGGAACAATGGCAAATCCTATCATTGCAAGAAATGCAGAAGGTGTACAGGTAAACGAATGGGGATACTTTAAAATTGATGAAGAAACCAAAATGACTACACATGATGGTATCTTTGCCGGAGGAGATATTGTAAGGGGTTCCGCAACAGTGATATCTGCTGTTGGTGATGGAAAAGTAGCTGCCAGAGCAATTGATACCTACTTGAGCTCAGGAAAAAGTTTAAAGAAAGAATAAGTTAAATAACATAATTGGAGGTTTTTGAAAATGTCTAAAAACAAAGAAATAAGCCAATTTGAAATAGTCCAGGCACAGTTTGATACAAATGCTGAAAATTGTAACCTGGCTCAACCCATTTGTGAGTTTTTAAGACAGGCAGAAAGAGAAATTATTGTACGAATTCCGGTAGAGATGGATAATGGAAGTACAAAAACATTCACCGGTTTTCGGGTTCAACATTCTACTGCACGAGGTCCGGCAAAAGGCGGATTAAGGTTTGCAGAGGATGAAACACTGGATATGGTCAGAGCCCTGGCTATGATGATGGCCTGGAAATGCGCAGTAGTCAATATTCCCTTAGGAGGAGGAAAGGGTGGAGTAATCTGTAATCCCAGGGAGCTTTCTGATCGTGAAACAGAAAAACTTTGTCGTGGCTGGGTAAGAAAAGTGTATGATTTTGTAGGTCCTGAAATGGATGTGCCTGCACCGGATGTGGCTACCAATCCACAGGATATGCTTTGGATTATGGACGAATACGATACAATTGCCAGGTGCAGAAAACCGGGATTTGTTACAGGCAAGGCTGTTGGCGTTGGGGGATCTTTAGGGAGAACAGAAGCAACAGGATATGGCGTTATTTATTGTGTCAGAGAGAGCCTAAAAAGATTAAATATTGATTTTAAAGGAGCAACAGCATCAATTCAAGGAGCTGGAAATAATGCCCAATATTGTTGTGAAAAATTTGTTGAATATGGCGGAAAGATTATTGCTATGTCTTGCTGGGATCCTAATGATAAAAAGGCCTATACTTATAGTTGTCAGAAGGGGATTAATCCGGTAGATTTATTCGCTCCAGGTACTTTAGATAAATTTGGCACTATCAATCCCCGGAAAGCAAAGTCTTTTGGCTGGACACAGGAAGATGCTGATGCCTGGTTAAGAAAACCTGTTACTGTCTTAATACCCGCTGCTTTAGGTTCTGCTGTTCATAAAGATAATGTTAAAGAAATAAATTTTAATACTGTTAAGGTTTATGCCGAAGCTGCTAATACGCCAACTACTCCCGATGCGGATAGAATCATAAAAGAGAAAGGCGTTTTTCTTATTCCCGATTTTTTATGCAATGCCGGCGGAGTGACTGTTTCTTATTTTGAACAGGTACAGAATAATATGAATTATTATTGGCCAAAAGAAGAAGTTTTTGAAAAATTAGATCACATTATGACTTCAGCCTTCAATGATGTTCTAGATTTAGCTGTAAAGGAAAAATTATATCCTAGAGATGCAGCTTATGTTATTGCTATTCAAAGAGTTGCCCAGGCAGTCGAAGGAAGAGGATGGGTAAAGGCAAAAAAATAGGATAAGACTAATAGAAACAGAATGAAAATGAACATTAGGGGTTAACCCCTAATGTTCATTAAAATAAAGGTGAAAGTACTGATATGAAAATAATAGCCCTGGTGGGAGAAAGTGGAACAGGAAAGAGCCACAAAGCTCTATTAATGGCGCATAGAGAAAATATTGAATATATTATAGATGACGGTCTGTTAATTAGGAGAGATAAGATATTAGCAGGCTTATCGGCAAAGAAAGAATCTAACAGAATTCAGGCCATTAGAAGAGCCATTTTCTTTGAAAAAGAGCATGCTGATTCTGTCAGGGAAGTCATCAGGCAGGAAAATCCCAAAAAGATTATGGTTTTAGGTACCTCGAAAGAAATGATAGAGAAAATAACGACTACTCTGGAATTACCACCGGTAAGCAAAATGATCTATATTGAGGATATTTCCAGCGAGAAGGAAATTCAGCTTGCCAGATTCAGTCGCTCTCGAGAAGGAACCCATATTATTCCACTGCCTGGAATTGAAGTACAAAGAAAATTTCCTATAAATTTAGTAGAATCTCTGGAGATCTTTTATCGGAAGAGATATGTTAACCGTAAGATTGGAGAAAGAACCGTTGTTCGACCACCCTTCAGTTATTTTGGTAAGCTTTTTATCTCTGAGAATGCGATTCTGGATATTATCTTCCATACCATCAAGAATTTTAAAGATGTTATCAGGATTGGAAGAACAAAAATTAATATCAGCGAAGAAGGCATTTTGATACAGATGAGTCTTATTTTACGTTATGGAAAAAATATTCCTGAAATTGTAAAAAAAATCCAGGAGAATCTGAAGAAAGAATTGGATTATATCACCGGTATTAATATCAGCAAGATTGATGTTTTGGTAGAAGATTTGATTATGGAGAAAAAATGACGTTCAGCTTGCGCATTCATCTTTTTTATATTACAGATAGTGAAATTATAATAGCAGAAAGGAGTAAGCATGTTGGATGACCGGGAGATGAAAAGAATTGAAGAAGCCAAGCATAAATGGAATGATAGCACATTGGGAAAGGTAATAAACAAGTTTCCAGAAAGAAAGAAACATTTTGTAACAGGTTCAAATAAGGAGATTAATCGACTATATGATCCCTTGGACCTGAAAGATCTGAATTACCTTAATGATATAGGATATCCTGGAGAGTATCCTTATACCAGGGGAGTTCAGCCAACAATGTATCGAGGTAAATTATGGACAATGAGGCAATATGCTGGTTTTGGCAATGCCGAGGAATCAAATAAAAGGTATAAATATTTGTTGAAGAATGGGCAAACAGGCTTAAGCATTGCTTTTGATTTACCAACACAGATTGGATATGATTCTGATCATCCCATGTCTCATGGTGAAGTTGGAAAAGTAGGTGTTGCCATAGATTCTCTACAGGATATGGAAATATTATTTGATGGTATCCCACTGGAAAAGGTCAGTACATCCATGACGATAAATGCCCCGGCAGCTATTTTACTGGCCATGTATATTATTGTTGCTGAAAAACAGGGCGTTTCCTCTGACAAGCTGAATGGTACCATTCAAAATGACATTCTGAAAGAATATATTGCCCGGGGAACTTATATCTTTCCTCCCTCACCATCCATGAGACTGATTACAGATATTTTTGACTATTGCTCAAAAGAATTACCCAGATGGAATAGCATCAGTATCAGCGGATATCATATCAGGGAGGCGGGATCTACTGCCGTCCAGGAAATCGCCTTCACCCTTGCAGATGGCATTGCCTATGTTGATTCGGCGATAAAAAAAGGTCTCGATGTTGATCAGTTTGCTCCCAGGTTATCTTTCTTCTTTAATGCTCATAATGATTTATTTGAAGAAGTTGCTAAATTCAGAGCAGCAAGAAGATTGTGGGCTAAGATTATGAAAGAACGTTTTGGAGCAAAAGATCCTAAGTCATTAATGTTACGTTTTCACACCCAGACTGCCGGATGTACCCTGACTGCCCAGCAGCCTGATAATAATATTGTCCGGGTAACTTTACAGGCACTGGCAGCCGTTTTAGGTGGGACACAGTCATTGCATACCAATTCCAGGGACGAAGCCCTTTCCTTGCCGTCCCAAAAAGCGGTAAGAATAGCTTTAAGGACCCAGCAGATTATTGCTCATGAAAGTGGTGTTACAGAAACGATTGATCCTATGGCAGGATCATATTATATGGAGAAATTGACTAAAGAAATTGAAGAAGCCGTAGCAGATTATATAACCCAGATTGATAAACTGGGCGGAGCACCTAAAGCAATTGAAAAGGGGTTTATTCAGCGGGAAATACAAAACAGTGCCTACCAATACCAGAGGGATATTGAAGAAAAAAACAGAATTATTGTAGGGGTTAACCAATTCCAATCAGAAGAAGAAACAATGAAAGATCTATTAAAGGTAAATCCCGAAATTGAAAAACAACAGATAAAAAAGCTGCAAGAGGTTAAAGATAACCGACGGGAAGATGAAGTTCAAAAAAAGTTATATCTTTTAAAATCTGCTGCAGAATCAGAACAGAATGTAATGCCGTTTATCTTGGATTGCGTCAGGAGTTACGCCACTCTGGGAGAAATATGTAATCAACTCAGAGAGGTTTTTGGTGAGTACAAAGAGTCTATAAAGATTTAGTTCAAGGAAGGTGCACTATGAAAGAATCCAAAATTAGAGTTTTGGTAGCCAAACCAGGTCTGGATGGTCATGATCGTGGAGCAAAGGTGATAGCCAGAGCGCTACGGGATGCAGGGATGGAAGTAATTTATACTGGACTAAGACAGACTCCCGAACAGATTGTCGAGACTGCCATTCAGGAAGATGTGAATGTGATTGGATTAAGTATCCTATCCGGTGCTCATATGTATCTCTTCCCCAGAATTATTGACCTTTTAAAAGAAAGGGAAGTTAATGATATATTAATTATCGCCGGGGGTATTTTCCCGGCTGAGGATATTATTGCATTAAAAGAACTGGGCATTAAAGAGGTCTTTACCCCGGGTACAGACACCAAGATGATAGTAGATTTTATTAAGGCAAATAGTTTGTAATAGTGGCAGGATGATAGGTTTATTTCAACTGAATCATCCAGGAGAATAACTTTATAAGGATTATTTATGAGTTTAAGCGAAAGAATTCGGAATGGCGATAACCGAGCGGTGGCAAAACTGATTACCATGGTTGAAAATGACTTTCGTCAGGCTCAGCCCATCTTAGAGGAATTACATCCTTTTTGTGATGAAGCAACTGTTGTCGGTATCACCGGACCTCCCGGTTCGGGTAAAAGCACTATTACGGATCTTCTGGTAAAATATCTGAGAAGAATGCAGAAAAAAGTGGGTGTTATTGCCATAGATCCAAGTAGTCCTTTCAGTGGAGGAGCTATACTAGGCGACAGGATCAGGATGCAGGATCTGGCAACAGATAAAGATGTTTTTATTCGGAGTATCAGTGCACGCGGCCACCTGGGAGGTTTATCCCGGTCGACTCAGGCTGTTGCAAAGATCATGGATGCCATGGGAAAAGACTTTATTTTTATCGAGACTGTAGGAGTGGGTCAGTCTGAAATTGATGTCATCAAAGTTTCTGATATTGTCTTATTAGTTGTTATGCCTGGAATGGGGGATGATATTCAGGTGATAAAAGCTGGCATTATGGAAATCGGTGATATCTTTGTGGTAAACAAAGCAGATCGGGATGGCACGGATAAGCTGATCGCAGAAATAGAAATGATGCTTCATCTTGATGAAAGAAGAGAGCGATGGAAAACGCCAATTATAAAAACAATTGGTACCGAAAATATCGGCATTGATCTATTATGGGATGAGATGGCCAAGTGCATCAATCATCTGAAAACAACCGGAATGATAGTAAAAAGAAGGAAAAATCGTATCAGAAAAGAGATTTATGATCTTATTCAGGAAAATTGGAGAGAGATGTTTTTTGAACTGGTGGGAGAAGAAAATCTGGAAATTGAAGTGGAAAAAGTGTTAAGGCAGGATGATAATCCTTATCACGCAGTTAAGAGGCTTTCTGCAGTTTTCCAAGAGAATCTATTGAAAGGAGGTAAATAAGATTGTTTAAAAAGATTGATCATATCGGGATTGCGGTTAAGAATTTAGAAAGCTCTCTTCATATTTTTAAAGACCTGCTGGGAATGCAATACACTGGTCAGGAAATTGTACCTGACCAGGAAGTTAAAGTGGCATTTTTACCTATCAGTGAAAGTGAGATCGAGTTACTGGAATCCACCTCTCCTGAAGGAAATATTGCTAAATTTATTGAGAAGAAAGGTGAGGGTATCCATCATATTGCCCTACGGGTAGATGATTTAGAATCGGTACTTAAGGATCTGGAGCAAAAAGGAGTACGGCTGATTGATCAGAAACCGCGTTACGGGGCAGGAGGCACAAGGATTGCCTTTTTACATCCCAAAAGTACCAACGGTATTTTAATAGAACTTTGTGAACATCATACTGAAAGAGAATCATAGAATTAAACTTTAGAAAAGCTGAGAGGCAATGTAGATTTCTCGTAAAAAGCGGTTAAAAAATTTTTTATAATTTTTCTTCTGATGAAGATAAGTATGAATCTCATGAACAAAAAAAGAGAGGTGAAAAACTGAATGGAAGAGACAATGAATGATTTGATGAAAAAGCTGCAGGAGAAGACAGAAAAAATACTGGCAGGGGGCGGTAAAAAGAGAATTCAGGCGCAACATGATAAGGGAAAATTGACTGCCAGGGAAAGAGTAGATTTACTTCTGGATAAAGATAGTTTTAATGAATTGGATCTTTTTGTAGAACACCGCTGTACTAATTTTGATATGGCCGGAAAAGAAGTCCCCGGTGAAGGTGTTGTTACAGGATACGGCACCATTGACGGAAGGCTGGTTTATGTATTTGCCCAGGATTTTACCGTTATCGGTGGATCCCTGGGAGAGATGCATGCCAAAAAAATATGCAAGGTAATGGATATGGCCATGAAAATGGGAGCACCGATTATTGGCATCAATGATTCCGGTGGAGCTCGAATTCAGGAAGGAGTAGATTCCTTGAGCGGTTATGGCCAGATATTTTATCGGAATACCATTGCCTCCGGTGTCATACCCCAAATTTCGGTTGTAGTCGGTCCGGCAGCGGGTGGCGCTGTCTATTCTCCTGCTATTATGGATTTCGTTTTTATGGTAAAGAAGATAGGCATTATGCATATCACAGGTCCCAGTGTCATTAAAGCCGTTACCGGTGAAGATGTGTCCTCGGAAAAATTGGGTGGTGCCATGACGCATAACCAAAAGAGCGGTGTAGCACATTTTGCAGCTGAGAATGAGCAAGAGGTTTACCAATCTGTTCGTAAGATGGTTGGCTTTATTCCTTCAAATAATATGGAAAATCCACCTGTCCTGGAGACCCGGGATGACCCTGACAGAATGGAAGAAGCATTATTGGACATTGTGCCTATTGATCCGAATAAACCTTATGAAATGAAAGATGTAATAAGATACATTGTTGATGATCGTGATTTTTTAGAATCACATGAACACTATGCGCGGAATATGATAACCGGTTTTGCCCGACTTAATGGTCACAGTATCGGAATTATTGCCAATCAACCCAAGGTATTAGCTGGATGCCTCGATATTGATGCCTCGGATAAAGCCGCCCGTTTTGTCCGTTTCTGTGATGCATTCAATATTCCCATACTGACCCTGGTTGACGTACCGGGATTTTTACCCGGAACTGCGCAGGAATACGGAGGAATTATCCGTCATGGTGCCAAGTTATTATATGCCTATTCCGAAGCAACCGTCCCTAAAGTCACTGTTGTAACGAGAAAATCATATGGTGGCGCCTATTTAGCCATGTGTGGCAGAGATTTGGGAGCGGATCAGGTCATTGCCTGGCCTACTGCTGAAATAGCGGTAATGGGACCGCAAGGTGCTGCAAATATTATTTTCAGGAAGGAAATTGAAGAGGCCAAAGATCCGGAAAAATACCGGCAGGAAAAGATTGATGACTATCGGGAAAGGTTTTCTAATCCCTATGCAGCTGCCAGCAGGGGTTTTGTGGATATGGTCATTGATCCTCGTGAGACCAGGCCGAGATTGATTACTGCTTACGAAATGCTTTCCACCAAGCGAGAGAGTTTACCTGGTAAAAAACATGGGAATCTTCCCGTATAGATCTTGAAAAAAGGCATATTTACAGCACTTAATTGTCATCTAACTATCTCGCAATGAAATAAAAAGAAGAAGGAGACATCTATGTATGAAGGAATTTCAGGTGCAATTGTACTATCAATGATTTCATTCACAATGGTGTTTTTTATTTTAGCTCTACTTGCTTTGCTTATGGTTGTATTGAAAAAAATTGTGAAGGCAACTACTGAAAAAGAAACAGCAGTAAAAAAGACTGTTATACCCGAAAAGGACAGAGTCATTTCTGAAAAACCAGATGCAAGGGAAGGTATCGTAAAGGAAAAGGAAAATGATAGTGTATTGGTAGCAGTTATCTCAGCTGCTGTGGCAGGCCTGATGGATAGGCCGATCTCTCAGGTTAAAATTATCAACATCAAAAGGAATATAACGGCAGCAGTTAGTCCATGGATTATTTCCGGGAAACAAAATGCCATGTCAAATAGAATCGCAATCAGTTCCAGAAAAAAAGGAGGATTTTAAAATCATGAAACAATATAAAATTACAGTAGATGGTAAAGAGTATCTGGTAGAAGTGGAGGAAATCTCTTCAGGCACTGAAGCTGCCACTCCAGCTAAATCAATTGGTAAGAGTCAACCAACAGTACAAAAAGAACAAGCAGAACAACCGGAAAAGAAACAGGCAAAATCAGAAGTAAAACCGGTTGCTGCACCAAGTACCGTAGAAGGAGAAGAGATTACAGCCCCCATGCCGGGTAAGATTCTGAAGATCAATGTTTCTGAGGGTGATACTGTCAATGAAGGGGATACAGTGTTGATTCTGGAAGCAATGAAGATGGAAAATGAAATTGTGGCCAATTCCGGAGGGAAGGTAAAGAAGATAGCTGTTTCCGTCAATGACATGGTAGAGACCGATGATACGCTCATTATCATTGGATAGCCATCAGGATAAAAGATAGAAGAGGAGTGTGTTATGGAATTTATACAGGAACTTTTGTCTATGGTACAAATCTCCGGCTTTGCAGGGTTAAATTTGGAGAGCGTCATCATGATTATGGTAGGTTTAATCCTGCTTTATTTAGCCATCGTAAAAAAATATGAACCATTGTTATTATTACCGATTGCCTTTGGTGCCATCCTGGTCAATCTGCCTCTCACCGGATTGATGGAAGAGCATGGTTTTTTAAATATTCTTTCTTTTGGCATTCGGCATGAACTCTTTCCCATATTAATCTTTATGGGCATCGGTGCCATGACGGACTTTGGTCCCCTTCTGGCGAATCCGGTGACTTTTCTTCTGGGAGCAGCAGCCCAATTTGGAGTCTTTATTGCGGTTATAGGAGCGGTATTAATCGGGTTCGATATCAGAGAAGCTGCAGCAATTGGGATTATCGGGGGTGCTGATGGGCCGACTTCCATCTACCTGGCTGCCAAGATGGCGCCCCAGATTTTAGGTGCCATTGCGGTTGCGGCATATTCTTATATGTCTCTTGTTCCCCTTATTCAGCCCCCGATTATGAAGATGTTTACCACGAAAGAACAGAGAAAAATTGTCATGAAACAATTACATCCGGTATCCAAGACTGAAAAGATACTGTTTCCCATTATCAGCACCATATTTGTCGGTTTGATACTGCCTGCTACTGTTCCCATTATCGGTATTCTGATGTTGGGAAACTTATTCCGGGAAAGCATGGTAGTAAACCGGTTATCAAATACTGCACAGAATGAATTGATTAATATTGTTACTATCTTCCTGGGAACCTGTGTCGGGGCAACCATGCAGGCTGAGTATTTCCTTACTGTACAAACCGTCAAGATTATCGTATTAGGATTAGTGGCTTTTGCTTTCAGTACTTTTGGAGGCGTCATATTCGGACAGCTGCTATACAGGTTATCAGGAGGAAAGATAAATCCCTTAATTGGGGCAGCAGGTGTATCTGCCGTACCGATGGCAGCTCGGGTGGCTCAAACGGTAGGCCAGCAGGCTAATCCCCGTAATTTTCTCTTAATGCATGCCATGGGCCCGAATGTGGCTGGAGTCATAGGGACAGCAGTTGCAGCCGGTGTCATGTTAACGTTGTTAAAATGAATGACTATTAAACAGAAAGAAAATATATCTTTCATAGTATGAAATTGGCATCAAACAATAGGATGCTGATTATTTTAACTGATTTGATATTCTATATATAAAGAGAAATGACCAATGGTAGTTAAAAATAAGGGTAAGAAAAAAAATAGCACTAAAAAGGTTAGAATAAGCCAGGATAATAAAACCAAAGTAAGTCAGAAAATTCTCGATAAAGCAGTACACAAAATAAAGGTCACTGATACTACGCTTCGAGATGCCCATCAATCATTATTGGCAACCCGCATGACGACTGAGGAAATGATTCCTATCTGTGAGCTGTTAGACCAGGTTGGTTATCACTCGATGGAAGTTTGGGGAGGAGCAACATTTGACAGTTGCATGCGGTATTTAGATGAAGATCCCTGGGAGAGGCTGAGAATATTAAGAAAAAATTTACCCCATACAAAATTACAGATGCTTTTAAGAGGTCAAAATATACTGGGCTACAGACATTATCCGGATGATGTTTTAACTGAATTTATTAAAAGGGCAATTGCAAACGGTATTGATATTATACGAATCTTTGATGCCTTAAATGACCTTAGAAATATGGAAAAAGCTTTTGAGGTGACCAAAGCAGAAGGAGCCCACGTACAGGGTGCTATCTGTTATACGATCAGCCCTGTTCACAACATCGAACTTTTTGTCCAGATGGCTAAAAAAATGGAATCAATTGGTGCTGATTCAATTTGCATTAAAGACATGGCCGGGCTAATTTCACCATATGACGCTTACGAATTGGTCAAAAAAATTAAAGAAGCTATTACAGTTCCTTTGCAGCTGCACAGTCATTCAACCAGCGGTATGGGCACGATGGCTTACCTTAAGGCAATCGAAGCAGGTGTCGATGTCATTGATACTGCCATTTCTTCGCTAGGAATGCAAACTTCTCAACCACCGATTGAGCCGCTTGTGGCAACATTGAAAGGCAGAGAAAAAGATCCGGAATTTGACTTAAAATTACTCTATAATATTTCCACTTATTTTAAAAAGGTCAGAGAAAAGCACAAGGATATGGAATCAAATGTTGATAACATTGATACCAGGGTTTTAACTTATCAGATACCTGGTGGCATGTTATCCAATCTATCCTATCAATTACGTCAACAGAACATGGCAGATCAATATGAAAAGATATTAGAAGAAATACCAAAAGTCAGAAAAGATATGGGTTATCCCCCTCTGGTTACACCGACAAGTCAAATTGTAGGTGCACAGGCAACCTTTAATGTCATTACAGGAAAGCAATATAAAATCATTCCCGAAGAGGTAAAAAAATACCTAATGGGATTCTATGGACGTCCGCCTGCGATGGTGTCTGAGACCATTTTACAAAAATCAGGTATTCAATCTGAGGATATCATTCAGTCCAGGCCTGCTGACAGACTGGAGCCATTCATAGAAAAAGCTAAAAAAGAAATAGGCTATCTGGCAGAAAATATGGAAGATGTCTTATCTTATATTTTATTTCCCGAAGTAGCTAAAGAATTCTTAAAGAGGAAAACAGCAAGAAGATACCGGATAGGAGTCGAGATTCTGAATGGCAATCATCAATATGATGAAATCGGGTATCCGGTGTAGTGATTAATGGCAGGGAAAAATATTTTTTCTTTAATATAAGAAACAAGACTTAATACAGATCAAATAAATATGAATGCACTTTTATCCTGGATAAAGGTGCATTTTTACAATCATTTTAAGATGTGATAAAATGACTTGACTTATCTTTATCTAGAAATGAGATTAACATCATTGAATCATCATATGGTGAATCTATTTATGCGAAATATCGTTCCTATTAAATGTTCCGGTTCATCTTCAGATAGAGAGAGGAGAAAATGAAAATTAATTTTAAAAGTTTACTTATTTTCATCATTTTTATTGCCTTTATGGTATCAATTTTTATTGCCTTTGAGCGCAATGCTCTGGAAGTTCAATTTAAACATGTGGAATTGGCAATGAGCTTAAATATGATAAGAGAATTATCTCTCCAGGAAGGTTATGATGAAAATAATCTTCTCAGTCTGCTGAAAGAGAAAGGAATATCGGGCATTGCTGTACATGAGGATACCATTGAGATGTTATCCTTTCAGGGCAGGATAGCTCTTCTGAATACAAACAATCTGGCTGCATTATCTCTTATGCAGGAGCATCTATTTTATGAATTAAATCCGGTTGGCTACGGTGACCATCTCCTGATTTGCAGGGATTACGGTCTGTTCCAGAGATTGAGAAATTTCTTTTACGCGTATCTAGGAAAAGACAGGGTAGAGGAATGTGTTATTGAGAATAACCGGTATTGTCTGAAGATCCAGGGAATTGAAGAAGAATTAATTAAAATTGGTACAGGTTTTTCACAAGAAGATATTGAAAAAGTCAAAAATATTGGATTTAATGTAATCCTGCGTCCCAAAAACACACCTAAAGTGACACCGGAGATCATACAGCATAAATTATCGTCTATATCTGCTATAGAAGATATATCGATGATTATATTTGATGAAGAAGAAGCTCTGGGATTCCCATCAGGTGAAATGTTATCCAAAACGGCAGCATTTCTGCGGGAAAATCACTATCCCTTTGGTATAATCGAATTTGCTTCTCAGGAGGGAATTCATGCCATTGCTGCTGAGGCAAGTGAAATGGCAGTACGGGTACATAGCATTACCAGGGAAGAAATGGAAACCGTTACCGCAAACACCGCTGTAGATCGCTGGATCAGAGGAGCGCAGGAGAGAAATATCCGGCTTTTTTATATTAATCCATTTTTAAAGTTACAGGGCAGGGATTTGATACAGTCTAATCTTGACTATATTGAGCAGATCAGAAATGAACTGACTGAAAATGGATATCACGTTGGTCAGGCAACCCTGCTTCCTTCCTATCAAATTCCTCTCTATCTGTTCTTTATCATTGCATCAGGAATCATATCAGGGGCAGTATTACTTTTAGGGGAATTTATTGCCATTCCCGGTAAATACATGTTTTTGTTATTCACAGCTGGAATCATCTTTCTACCCTTATTATATCTTTTAGCTGGAAAGATTTTTTTACTGAAAATATTAGCCCTGGCCAGTGCACTTATCTTCCCGGTATTGGCAATCATAAAAAATAAAGATTATTTTCTCAAGATTTCTCAACTCAAGAAGGAGAATGATTCATATTCATATCTTGAGATGTTTAAAAGAATTATGTCGGGTATTACAGGAATCATGCTTATCTCTCTGTTGTGTGGATTACTAATTGGAGCACTCCTGACTCATCATCAGTTTTTACTGGCTATTCAACTATTCAGCGGAATTAAAATTGCCTATATTTTCCCATTAATGCTGATATTTATTTTTTTTTGGTGGGCAAGCAAAGAAAAAAAACTGGATTTGTGGGAAGATTTAAGAAGACCGATTCTGTTTGAACATGCTCTTCTGGTATTTATCTTTCTTGTCTTTGTAGTCATCTATATTTCACGCTCGGGAAATTTTTCTTTTCTGCCGGTACCGGCTATTGAAGAAAAGATGAGATTATTTTTAGAAAAGATTTTGGTCGCCAGACCAAGAAGCAAGGAATTTCTTATCGGCTATCCTTTGCTTTCTTTGGCGATAGCAATGAACTATTTAAACCTTCATTATCTGAAATATCCGGTTATTGTTATGGGTAGTGTTGCACCGGTTACCGTTGTGAATACATTTTGTCATGTTCATACATCAATCTATTTTTCGCTGCTGAGAACCTTTCACGGTTATTGGCTGGGATTGTTAATCGGAATCATTTTGTCATCTATTGTATTTCTTTTCCATAAGATTTTCAGGGTATGGTTCAATGGCAAAAGAAATGAATGATCTGCAGATGGTGATGATTTCCGGATATTATGGATTTGATAACTGCGGTGATGAAGCTATTTTATCTGTGATAATCAACGAATTGTCACAATATATTCCCAGAACAAAGTTGATTATTCTTTCCCGGAATCCGCTAAAGACAAAAAAAACCTATCAAGTTAATGCTATAAATAGATTAAATTATTTGCTGATTATTGCAAAAATGGTAAAAACAGGAATTTTTATTAGTGGGGGAGGCGGTCTGCTTCAGGATATCAGCGGGAAAGGATTCAGCATATGGTACTATTTAAGTTTACTTTTTCTGGCAAGGATTTTCGATATTCCCTGTGTAATCTATGCTCAGGGCATAGGGCCTGTAAAAAGGACTGTGAATAGAAAGATTGTCAGCTGGATTTTTAATCGAGTCAATCTAATTATGGTTAGAGATCATCAATCAAAGATATTATTGCAGGAGATGGGAATCAGGGATAAATCGATTGCTGTATCTGCCGATCCTTCATTTTTACTGTTGGAGAGGAAAATTCCTGCTTCCTTGAAAAAAAAGTATCAGTTAGATCAACATGGAGAAAAAGCAAACAAAGAAATGGTGATTGGTTTAGCTATCAGAAACTGTAAAGAGATAGAGCTGAATTATGAGCATAAAGTAAGACAGTTTGCAGAGATCGCAGATTATCTTATTACAGAGTACCAGGCAAAATTATTTTTTTTGTCATTCCAAAAAAATTCTGATTATCCTTTTGTGCAGGATGTTGCAAAAAGAATGGAACAAAACTCATTCGTTTGCCTGGAAGAAGAAATCAGTCCAAATCAGATGTTGTCTCTATTTTCGGAATTTTCTCTGATTGTTGGAATGAGATTTCATTCCATCATTTTTTCCACGATGAAGAATAAGCCATTTATTGCCATCGCTTATGATCCAAAAGTAGAATTTTTTGTTCGTTCCCTCGGGGTATCTGAATTACTGATAAATCTCCAGGAATTAACTATAAAAAATATGGATAATAAGTTAAAATATATTGCAGAAAATCGGAAAATGATTCAAACTGCTCTGAAGGAAAAGAAAGAGATATTCCAGGGAGAAGCATCTTCAAGCATTCAGCAGTTACTTCATTTTATACAAGAGGAATCTTAGAAAGGACCGAGAATTTATTGATAAGAATGTTTCATGTGTTTAAAACCTTTCCCAATCAAGTTCACGCCCTTTGGGATGTAAATATTCACATTAAAAAAGGTGAATTTGTTTTTTTAGTTGGTCCGACAGGTGCAGGCAAAACAACCTTTCTAAAGCTTATTTATCGAGGCATACTGCCATCCAAAGGGCAGGTTATCGTTGATGGTGTTAATCTGGCCAGGTTAAGGCCTTCATTGATTCCTTATTTAAGAAGGGAGATTGGCATTGTTTTCCAGGATTTTAAGCTTCTTTATGACAGGAATGTATTTGAAAATGTTGCATTCAGCTTAAGAGTAATAGGCACAAAGAATGCAATTATCAAGGAGGAAGTAAATAATATATTAAATATTTTCGGGCTATCTCATAAAAAAAATACCAATCCTCACCTCCTTTCCGGGGGTGAGCAGCAAAAGCTATGCATAGCCAGAGCCGTGGTAAGTCATCCCTTGATTTTATTAACTGATGAGCCGACTGGAAATTTAGATCCGGATACCTCCTGGGAGATCATGAAATTGTTATTTAAAATCAATATTTGGGGAACAACTGTCATTATGGCATCCCATGATAAGCTGATGGTAGACAGGGCACAAAAAAGAGTGATCAGGATAGAGCGGGGAAAGGTCGCATCTGATACTCAGAGAGGAATCTATACCAAGTAATGCTGAGAAATATTCTGTTTTATATTAAAGAAGCTTTCCTGAGTACCAAAAAAAATGGAATCATGAGCCTGGCAACCATGATTAGTTTAACGGCTACTTTGATCATTGTAGGCATATTCCTTCTCATATCAGTGAATGTAAATCTCTTTCTTAATAATATTGAGTCACAGATGATTGCCGTTGCCTATCTTAAAGAAGGACTTTCTGAAGAAGAAATCAGTAAGTTGGTTCAGAATACCAGTGAATTAGAGGGAGTGAAAGAGGTTCACTATCTGTCGAAAGAGGATGCCTTTCAGAAATTAAAGGAAGATTTAGAAGATCATGAGGAAATATTAGCAGGAATCCCTGAAAATCCACTGCCAGCTTCGATTGAAATTCTGGTGACCAATATATCATTTCTGGAAGATGTCGCTCTTCAACTGCAGCAATACGGCGGGATTGAAGAGGTTAATTACGGGGGCCAATTAACCAGTAACCTGATATTGGTTTTGGATTTTATCCGAAAAAGCGGACTGACTATCATCTCAATCTTAGTTTTTATCTCCATGCTTATCATGTTCAGTGTGATTAAAATAAGCGTGCATTCGCGGCATGAAGAGATTGAAATTATGTCATTGGTTGGAGCAACTGGCTGGTTTATTCGTTGGCCATTTATTATTGAAGGCTTTCTGAAGGGTTTTATTTCCTCTATCGTAGCTGTTTTTGTGCTGATGAGGGCTTATCTGTATTATTTTCTGGAGCACATCCAGGTGATTTTACCTTTCATGCCGCTTGCATCGGATAGGTCTGTTTTCATTAAAATTGCAATTATTATTCTATTGCTGGGTACTTTTATTGGTATCTTTGGCAGTATGCTGTCTTTGCGAAAAATCAGATATGAGGAATTATGAAGAATTACGGTGATATCAAAAGCGGTAATAAGGTAATTATTATCCTTTTTATTGTAATTTGTTTAACATCAGGCTTCATTTTATCAGCCGGAAAGAAAGCTGTAGCTGATCAAAGCGTTAATATTGAACAGCAACAGGAGAAATTGAAAGAGGTTGAACAAAGAAAAAATTTGATTCAACAGGAATTGGATCGACTGAAGCAGGAAGAAATTGATTATCAGAATTCTTTAAAAAATATTAAGGGGCTGCTTAATGCTACAGAAAAGGAATTGCAGTTGACACAATCAAACTATGCTAATATTGTTGAACAGATTGAAAAAATGGAAGAAATATTGGAAATTGAACAGAATAAACTTGATTTACAGATGATTATTCTAGAAAATAGATTGAAAAAATTTTATAAATATAATAATATTTCGTATCTGGCAGTCTTATTGAACAGTAAGGATTTTTCACAGTTTTTAAACAGATATCGGTACTTGGAAAATATATTAGCTAATGATTCAGAGATCGTTAAACAGGTCAGTGAGCAGGTAGCATTGATTTCAGGTCAGAGAGAGAGCCTGTATAATAAAAAAGAGATTACTAAAATGTTGGAGCAGGAAATTCAAAAAGAAAAAGAAAATATCGAAATATCAGTAGAATCAAAGAACAAATATATTTCCAGAATTGAGGAAGAACGAAAAAATCAGATGGCTATACTGGAACAATTGGAAAAATCTTCAGTCCAGATCAAGGAAATTATTGACATTGCTTTAAAGGAAAGAGAAAAATTAAAACAGGAGCAGCAACAACAGCAGATAAAAAAGGAACCAACCAGAAAGGAAATCACTTTACAGCCCCGAAAGGGCATCTTTCAACTGCCTCTAAAAGGATCAATTGTTTCCGATTACGGCCAGCAGAAGCAGGAAGATTTGAATGCTTATATATTCAATTCAGGCATTGATATCAGTGCGCCATTGGGAGAAGCAGTAAGAGCAGCCAGTGTGGGAACCGTCATATATATCGGAAATGTCAAAGGTTATGGAGATATTGTTATCTTGGATCACGGCGGAAATATTGTTACATTATATGCCCATCTTTCCAAAGTACTGGTTCAAATGAATGAGGAGGTCCAGAAGGGACAGATCATTGGTCAGGTCGGGACCAGTGGCGGTACGCCTATTCCTCAATTACACTTTGAAGTTCGAGTCGAAGGCAAACCTGTTAATCCTTTTGACTGGTTATAAGAGAGATAGCATTGGTTCTTCTAACATTGAAATTATAGATGAATGGATGGTTTGAATTATGAAAGTAAGAGGAAAATTATTATTTTTATTTATCTTGATTGCTACCTTAATCGGATTACTTTTTATATTTCCAACAGGAAAAAATACTGCTGAAAGTCAGAATGACAGTATTTTTAATGATTTGGAACCCTTCTTTGATGTTATCAGTATTATTAGAAGTGAGTTTATTGAAAAAGATATTGATATGACTAAGCTTGTCCAGGGAGCAATTAAGGGAATGTTGGATGAATTGGGCGACCCATATACACGTTTCCTGGATCCTGTCAGTTTCCAGCGTGAACAGGAGAATATGTTTATAGGTCATTTTGATGGCTTGGGAATTTATGTAACCATTGTAGATGATCAGTTAACGGTCATCTCTCCTATAGAAGATACGCCAGCTTACCAGGCTGGCATAAAAGCCGGGGATGATATTTTAGAAATTGACGGCGAATCGACGGTAGGGATGACCCTGGATGAAGCGGTCAATATCTTACGTGGAGAGAAGGGGATTCCAGTTGTTCTGATGATTAAAAGGGAAAATGCAGAAGAATTGTTAGAGATTGAAATCATCAGGGATACGATCATGGTAGAAGCAGTGAAAGAAAAATTATTAGAAGATGACCAGATTGGATATATCCGGATATCAACCTTTAATGCTAATACCAGCCCTGAACTTGAAGAGGCTTTAAGTTATTTTTCAACGTTACCTTTAGAAGGTGTAATCATAGATTTGAGAAATAATCCGGGTGGTTTACTGGAATCTGCCATTGAAGTGGCCAGTCAATTTATAAAAGAGGGTGATATTGTCAGGATTACCAGTCGGAACAATATAACAAGAACATACATTTCGCAAGGCAATCAATATCCTGATTGGCAGATTGTTGTTCTGGTAAACAAAGGCAGTGCCAGCGCTTCTGAGATTGTCGCCGGAGCAATCCAGGATCAAGGAAGGGGAATTGTTCTTGGTGAGCAGTCTTTTGGAAAGGGACTTGTGCAACAGGTATATCCCTTACCAGATAATTCCGCAGTAGTCGTATCAACCTCAGAATATTATACACCGGAAGGCAGAACAATTAATAAAATAGGCATTGAACCAGATATCCTTATATCGGTAGAAGAACAAACAGGAGAAGACTCCGAGGAAGATATTCAGCTGAATGCCGCTATTGATTATCTGCTGCAGGGAAGCATACTGATCATGTCCATGTCGGATGAGGAATAGATGGAAAAGAAAATCTGGAATTATGCTTATTCTGTTCTACTTTCAATTATTCTCCTGTTATTAGTGGGAATTTTCATACATCTGAATGGGGGAAACAATCAGGAAAACTCCCTGCTTGCTGATTCTGATAGGATACCGGAGGAAGTCACTTCTGTCGAGGAGCAGAGTTGTGAGAAAAAGGAAATTCCTTTTCTGTATGAGATTTTTGGCAAATCGGAAGAGGATTTACAACTTTTTCATCAACTCTTAGAGGGAAGAAAAGATCAAGAAGCTTTCATTGAAAGCCCAAAAATTGCCATTATCATTGATGATCTAGGCTATCAGAAGGATATTGCCGAGCTCATATTAAACCTTGATTTTCCGGTTACCATCTCTATCTTACCTTTTCTTCCTCATACCCGAACTGTTGCTCAAATGGCAAGGGAAAAAGGTTTAACTGTTCTGCTTCATTTACCGATGGAACCTCAAGATCCAAATGTTAATCCTGGTCAGGGTGCCATCTTTTCAACGATGACAGAAGAAGAGATAAGAAAAAAAATGTTGTCCAACTTTCAGGAACTGCCTGAAGTTGATGGAATTAATAATCATATGGGTTCCAAAGTGACTGAAAATACAATAGTCATGGAAATTGTTTTAAGCGAAGTCAAAGAAAGAGGGTTGTTCTTTGTTGACAGTATGACCAGCCCGAATTCAGTTGGCTATACACTGAGCAGGCAGATGGGCATAAAGACAGCTTATCGCTCAGTCTTTCTGGATAATGATCAGAATATTGATTACATACGAAATCAGTTCAATGTGCTCAAAGAACTTGCCCATAAACACGGTACCGCCATTGCAATCGGTCACCCATACTGTAATACGGTTGATGTATTAATGGAAACAGGATCAGTCTTACAGGAAGAAGGAATTAAGATAGTCAGGTTGCAGGAGTTACTGGAATAAAGAAATAATGATCAGAAGCAAAGAAGACTAACATGGCACAAGTTATTGTATGACTTAGTAAGTTGTTTTAACATCTTAGCGTTATTTGTGGAGGAATAATGAACAGGATTGATAAAGAAAATCGGGTAAGGTTTGCTCCAAGCCCTACAGGTTATCTGCATATTGGTGGAGCCAGGACAGCATTATTTAACTGGTTATTTGCCAGGCATTACGGAGGAACCTTCGTTTTAAGAATTGAAGATACGGACAAATTGAGATCGACCCCTGAAGCGGTCAACGCCATACTGGACGGTATGAAATGGCTAAGTCTTGACTGGGATGAGGGTCCGGAAAAAGGCGGTGATTATGGTCCCTATTTCCAGATGCAGAGATTACCCCTCTATCAGAAATACATTGACCGTCTTTTAGCCAAAGGAGAGGCATATTATTGTTACTGTACCGGTGAGGAGCTGGCAGCCAGACGCCAAAAAAAATTGGCCGAAGGCGGACAGATAATATATGACCGCAGATGCCTGAAATTAGGCACAGATGAAAAAAGTCAATTTGAAGCAGAAGGCAGAAAGCCTGCCATTCGGTTAAAGATGCCTGAGAATAAAATCATTGTCCATGACTTGATTAAGGGAAGGATGGAGTTTGACTGCCGTTTACTCAGTGATTATGTGATTGTAAAATCAGACGGGATTCCCACTTATAATTTTGCGGTAGTGATTGACGATATACTGATGAAAATATCCTTAGTCATGCGGGGGGATGATCATATATCCAATACCCCTAAACAGATCGCTATCTATCAGGCTTTAGGGGAAAAAATCCCTGATTTTGCTCACATTCCCATGATCATGGGACCTGATAATACCAGATTGAGTAAGCGGCATGGCGCCACTTCTGTGATGGAATATAAAAGAATGGGGTTTTTACCGGAGGCAGTTGTGAACTATATTGCTCATCTGGGATGGTCATCAGGGACCAATCAGGAGCTTTTTACGATCGACGAGTTAATTGAGGGATTTACTCTGGATAAGCTCTCCAGTCATTCAGCCATATTCAGCATGGAAAAACTAAACTGGTTTAATGGCGAATACCTTAAGAAGATGCCCGACCAAGTCTATGTCAGGATGCTGCTACCATATCTGCAGGAAGTGAACTTTATAGAAGGTACACCTGATGATCAGAAAATCCAATGGTTACAGCAAATAGTGTCTCTTATGAAGAGCAGAGTGAAAAATTTCCGGCAATTTTTAGAATATGCCGATTATTTTTTTACAGAAGAATTTACGGTGGAAGAAGATGCTGCCAAAGTACTCAAGCAGGAAAACGTAATAGAGACTCTGGAAAACCTTGCTAAACGTTTAACAATCATAAAGGAATGGAAGGAAGAAAACATCGAACAAGCGGTAAGAGAGATGGCCAGCGAAATGGATTTAAAGGGAAAACAGATTATTCATCCCGCACGCGTTTCTCTTTCTGGGAAAACGATAGGTCCAAGTCTGTTTGCTTTGATGGAAGTTTTGGGAAAAGAAAAAAACATGATGCGTTTACAAAAGATGGCTCAACATTTGAAGGAAAATAAATAAAATATCAGATTTATGAGTTATTTCCACAGGAATGATTTGACCTATATGAAATATGATGTAAAATATAAATGTTAACATTGTCATTATTGAGGGATCGTCTAGTGGTAGGACACCAGACTCTGGATCTGGGAGCGGTGGTTCGACCCCACCTCCCTCAGCCAAAATAACCGAGACAGAATCTGCAATGAGGGGATTCTGTCTTTTTATTTTTAAAACCTGTACCTGGGAGTTTATCTCATAGATTTAAAAAAGAAAAAATTTG
>CAYSSG010000010.1:0-50741 GCA_964433635.1 uncultured Atribacterota bacterium
ACCTTCAGGCGGGTACGGCTGTCCAGCTTGGCAATGAGGGAATGTTCACCGCAGACCAGGTAGAAGATCACCTCATCTCCCAGGGGTTCGATGACCTCGATCTTGGCCTTGATGGTGTTATCGGCCTTGGCCTCAGAGGCAAATTTCTGGTCATGAAAATCCTCCGGACGGATACCGAAGATCACCTTCTTGCCGGCATAGTCGGCAAGCGCCTTGGAAAATTCCCTGGGCAGCTTGACCTTGAAGCTTGCCGCATCGATAGAGTAGGACGAATCCTCCTTCTGGAGGGTAGCGGGGATGAAGTTCATGGCCGGGGAGCCGATAAAGCCGGCGACAAACTGGTTGGCAGGGGATTCGTAGACATCCAGGGGATGCCCTTCCTGCTGCAGCCTGCCGTCATTTAGGATGAAGATACGGCTGGCCATGGTCATGGCCTCAATCTGGTCATGGGTCACATAGATGATGGTGGCACCCAGGCGGTTGTGCAACTTGGAGATCTCTGCCCGCATGGCGACACGCAGCTTGGCATCTAAATTGGAGAGCGGTTCATCAAAGAGGAAGACCTTGGGCTTGCGGACGATCGCCCGGCCGACGGCGACTCGCTGGCGCTGACCACCGGAGAGCTCCTTGGGACGGCGCTTGAGCAGCTTTCCGATACCCAGGATCTCGGCAGCCTCCTGCACCCGCGTGTCGATCTCCTCTTTGGGGAACTTGCGCAGTTTCAGACCAAAGGCCATATTGTTATAGACATCCATATGGGGATAGAGGGCATAGTTCTGGAAGACCATGGCGATATCCCGGTCCTTGGGAGGAATATCATTCACCAACTTGTCCTCGATATAGATCTCACCGGAGGTGACCTCCTCCAGGCCGGCAATGGCCCTTAAGGTGGTGCTCTTACCGCAGCCGGAGGGTCCGACTAAGACGGCAAACTCCTTATCCTTGATGTCAATGGATACATCATCCACTGCCACGACATCCTTGAATTTCTTGGTAACATTCTTTAAGACAACTCTGGCCATATGCGACCTCCTATAAATTACTATAAATGATCATTTTTATTTTTTATTATACCTGTTTTAGCATAATTATCAACGCGATTGCTGAAATAAAGCAGCAGCCCCTGTGACACCGGCATATTCACCCAATTTTCCCAGAACAATTTTCAGGCCTTTTAAATGGGATTTCATCGCCCGGTGAAAAACAAGTTCCTTGACCGGATTCAGCAGTTGATCGCCTTCATTGGCGATTCCTCCAACCAGCACAATCATCTCCGGATTCAGGAGATTGACTAAAGTAACGATACCGATTCCCAGATAGGTAATGGCATCCTCTATAATATCTTTAACCAGGGAATCTCCCTGACGTGCCCGCTGGAATGTTTCAGCCAGTTTAATGTGCGCTGCATCGATACCCGGTACAAAGTCGGGATCAGCTGCCTGCATCTCTTCTATCTTATGGCAGATCCTATCTTTGATCCCGGTGGCAGAAGAATATGCCTCCAGGCAGCCATAACCGCCGCAATGACAACGGGGACCATCTTTATTGACCACGATATGACCCACCTCACCTGCGATAAAGTTATTTCCACTATAGATCTTCCCGTTAAGGATTAATCCTCCGCCAATTCCTGTCCCCAGCGTCAGGCAGACCATGTCATTAATACCCTGTGCTGCACCATACATCTTTTCTCCCCAGGCAGCTGCATTGGCATCATTCTCGACAATGACCGGCAACTGAAACGCCTTGCTGATCATCTGTCCCAGAGGTACCTCTATCCATCCCGGTAAGTTGGGCGCAGAATGAATGACACCCGTTTCTGGATTTAACGGTCCGGGAGCGGCGATACCGATACCGGAGATATTCGTAAGATCGGTTTCAGAGCGTTTGATGATGCGGTGAAGTTGCTCCTTGAGCTTATTGATAATTACTTCTTTTCCCTGCTCGGCATCGGTCGGGACCTTGAGGTAATCCTCTATCTCACCGCAGCAGCTGATCAGGGCAATTCCGATTTTGGTGCCTCCCATATCAACGCCAATGGTGAATGGTTCCTTTTCTGACCGGTGAGAGTGTGCTGCATTCATTACTTTTTTCTTTCTCCTATCCTGAAAGAATATCAATCAATCCAATATTCATTTTTTATCCCTTGACCGAACCGGCCAGGATTCCGCGAACAAAATAACGCTGTAAACTTAGAAAGATAATCAGCGGCAGTATCATGGAGACAAAGGCAGCCGCAGTCAATAACTCCCAGTTCTGCCCGTATGAACCGACCAGCGCACTGATTCTGACCGTTAACGGGGCAACATCCGGTGTCCCTCCCAGGTAGACCAGGGCTACCAGAAGGTCGTTCCATACCCAGATGAATTGAAAGATGGTAATGGAAGCAATTGCCGGTACGGAAAGAGGCAATACAATACTTCTGAAGATCTGAAACGTCGTAGCGCCGTCAATGGTCGCTGATTCAAATATTTCACTGGGAAGTCCGGATATAAAATTGTACATGAGATAGATCACCAGAGGAAGTCCGTATCCTGCATGGGCAAACCATATGCCCAGAAAAGAACCGGATAGACCGAGCTGGTTGAATAATCTCAAAATCGGGATCAAGGTCATCTGTAAAGGAACGACCAGCAGCCCGACAAAAAGGATAAAGAAAAAGCGCCTTCCCCAGAATTCCATCCAGGCAAAGGCATAAGCCGCGAAAGAAGCGATAATGATGGGCAGAATACATGCCGGTAAGGTAATAATCAAGGTATTCATAAAGGCACGGCCAATCCCTATTCCGCTGATAACTTCCCTGTAATTCTCCAGGGTAAAATGCGTAAAATTAAAGGGGTGTGCCAGAACAGTCCACCAGCCGGATGAGGCCACCTCAGAAGCAGGACGAAAAGAGGTAATCAGTAATCCTACGGTCGGAAATATCCAGATGATTGCCACAATAATGAGAAAAATATGCATGGGTGCATTTAATAAAAAGTGATTCTGCTTCAGTTTCATCGGATAGCCTCCTGTTCTCTAAAGCGCTGCACATTGATGATAATCATGGGAATAATAAAGATCAGCAGTAAAATCGCAATGGCGCTTGCCCTTCCATAATTGCGGAAGATAAACATCTCCTTGTACATTCGGTTGGCAATGACCTCCGTGGAAAATCCGCCATTGGTCATGACATATACAATGTCAAATACCTTCAGTACATTGATAAACATGGTGGTTGCCACCACTGCAATTGTCGGTTTCATCAGGGGTAAAATAATCTTCCAGAAGATGCGTAATTCGTTCGCTCCGTCTACCCGGGCTGCCTCAAGCAGCTCTCTGGGGATCCCCTTGTAACTGGCAGACAAAATCACCAGGCAAAATCCTGTCCAGATCCATATTCCCACAATAATCAGGCAGATATTATTCAGCCAGGGACGTTCGATCAACCAGGGGATGGGCTGAGCTCCCAGAAAGGATAGAAAAGCATTCAATATGCCAATCTGTCCGCTTCCCACGGGCCTGTAGGAGTAAACAAACTTCCAGATAACACCGGCACCGACAAAGGAAATCGCCATGGGCATAAAAATAATCGATTTCACAAAGGATTCATAACGGACCCGGTCAAGCATGACTGCCATAATCAAACCTAAAAAAACGGTAATCGGGACAAAAAGAGCCACCCATAACAGATTGTTGCGGAAAGATGTTAACATCACCTCATTGGTAAAGGCATAGATATAATTGGCAAATCCGACAAATTTTTCCGTCTGCGGTCCAAAAAAAGAAATAAAAAAGGTATTGATGGAAGGATAAATCAAAAAAAGCATTAAGACAAACAGAGCGGGAATGACGTAGAGCCATGGGGTAAACCAGCGTGTTCGCATAGAATCCAACTCCTTTTTGCGCCTTTGTATTTAAAGAGAGTAGACAACCGATTCAGTTGGTTGAACCGGCTATCTACTCGGCAATTAATCAAAGATCATGAAATGACTGGTGTCAGGCCTCCGATTAATAGGCATCCAGTGCACTTGCCTCAATCTGCATCAACACATTTTCCAGTGATTCCCCGCTGACATAATCCAGGATACCGGTCCAGAAAGACCCGGACCCGACTGCAGCAGGCATCAGATCTGAGCCGTCAAACCGGAAAACAGATGCTTCTGCCAGGAATTGAGCTGCTTTACGGGTAATGTCATCCGGATAAATCATGGGATCAACTTTTTTGTTTGGCGCCAGCTTGCCTAATTCCGCAACCCAGATTTCCTGTGCCGGTGCAGAGGCAACGTATTTGATGAAAGCCCGGGCTTCCGGGGTATCATTAAACATGGCTAACATATCCGCTGAACCCAGTGCAGGCGTACCGTATTCTTCGTAAATCGGTGGGAACGGGAAAAAGTCGAAATCCTCTCCCGCGACTAAATCCGGGAAATGTTCCAGGAAAAAGCTCTTGATAAAGGTAGCCTGCCGGTGCATAAAGGCATTGGGCGGATCGCTGAACAAAGCATCGGGCGAATCTCCAAAATTAATGGTCAATACGGCATTGGGACCGCCATAGACATATTTCTCGTCCTTGGCAATCTTGCCAAATATTTCAAAAGCTTCCATTACTTTTTCATTTGTCCAGGCGATACCATGATTTACCCAGGCATCATAGGTCTCCGGAGGAACAATTCTCAGCATAATGTCCTCAATCCAATCCGTGCCCGGCCATCCGCTGGCTGCTCCTGATTCCACGCCGATACACCATGGGGTATTGCCGTCGGCAACCATCTGATCCGACAAAGCCATCAGTTCTTCCCAGGTTTTGGGTACTTCGTATCCTGCAGCAGCAAAGGCTTTAGGGCTGTACCAGACCATGCTCTTCAGATCGGCAGAAATGAATACAGCATAAAGCTGTCCGTCATAAGAACCCAGATTCAGCCATGCGTCAGAATATTCAGAGAGTAAGGTCGCTCTATCCATAAAAGTGGCTAAGGGGACCAGTTTTCCGTCTTTGGCAAATTCTATCATCTGTCCCGGATTAGGCATGACAGATACATCCGGAGGATTTCCTGCCTCTACTCTGGTCGTTAAAATAGCAGGCAGATCACGAGTACCGGTAAATTCCACCTTAATGCCTGTCTCCTCCTCAAAGGGAGCTATCATCTTGGCAAAGGCATCCGCTTCAGCACCTGTCCAGATACCCATCACGGTAACACTTCCCTGGGCATTTACTGACATGCACAAGAAACATGTCAGAAATACAACTACAATGATATAGCTAATCTTCTTTAACATATACAAACCTCCTTAATTTTTGACGATAGGAAATAAGTAGAAAAATGATTAATAATCTGAGGAATCGAACACCTCCCTTCTATTAATGCAACAGTCTATCATGGATTGTATTCTATTTCTTTGCGATAGCGGGTATTGAAAATATCAAGATAGTTTAGTTATAGTGTATAATATTTTTCTTTGACATTCAAATCATAAACTGCCGGTCATATAGACTGATATTACTATTTTACCACTTTCAAAGATTTTTTTCCTGTTACTGAAATTTTCGTCATTATCAGGCTATCATCAGAGCATATAACGCATCTGCAGGAACAATCGGTTCATGGTACTCGAATACCTCACTTAAATGTGTTAAAATAAAGCATGATAACCAAAAGACGATTTTCAGGTAAGATCCTGTAGCAACCTGATAAATAAATAATCTGTTTGCTCAGTTCTACTACTCTCAAGGAGGTCATCACATGCCCCGTATTATCGTTGTATCCAATCGCCTTCCGGTAACAGTGAAAAAGGTAAAAGATAACCTTTCCTATCAACAAAGTGTTGGTGGCCTGGCTACCGGCATGTCATCATTGCAGCAGAATGACCCATGCCTCTGGGTCGGATGGCCTGGCTTACCCAGGGAGCAGATCGATGCTGAGGAAAAAGAAGCCTTGCTGCAAAAGATGGATGAGATGGGAAATCATCCCGTCTTTTTATCCAAAGGGCAGATTGAAGAATATTATAACGGATTTTCCAATAAAACCATATGGTCTCTTTTCCATTGTTTTACCCAGTTTACTGTTTATGAAAATCATCTCTGGGATGCCTACAAGCGAGTGAACCAGATATTCTGCCAGACCATCCTTGATATTGTACAGCCGGATGACATCATATGGGTTCATGATTATCACCTCATGTTGCTGCCATCCTTGCTGAGAAAGAGAATTTCAGGGCTGACCATCGGTTTCTTTCTGCATATTCCCTTTCCTCCTACCGAAATTTTTCGGTTGCTTCCCTGGCGAAGAGAAATATTAGAAGGATTAATGGGTGCCGATCTGATCGGTTTTCATACCTATGATTATGTTCGTAACTTCCTTGATACCATCCTGCGTCTGCGCGGGCATGAAAACAGCCTGGGTTATATCAATTATCAGAATCGGGTGATCAAGGTTGATTCTTTTCCCATGGGGATAGACTTTAACCATTTTTTCTATTCCTCAGATACGGAGGAGACAAAAAAAGAGATTGAAAAAATGAAAAAGAAGTTACCAAAAGGTCAGATCATCATTTCAGTGGACCGGTTAGATTATACCAAAGGAATTATAGAGCGTCTGAAAGCCTTCTCGACTTTTCTGGAAGACAATCCGGAATACTGGGAAAAAGTAACCATGATATTAGTGGCTGTACCTTCCCGTACCGGTGTTCCCCAATACCAGCAGTTGAAACAGCAGGTGGATGAAATGATTGGTCAGATCAACGGTAAATTCGGGAAATTAGGCTGGTCTCCCATCTGGTATCTGTACCGTTCATTACCATTTCATGAATTGACTGCCCTGTATTATATAGCCGATATCGCTCTGATAACTCCCCTGAAAGACGGAATGAATCTGATTGCCAAGGAATATATTGCTACCAAAAAGAATTCCCGGGGAGTTCTCATTTTAAGCGAGATGGCCGGTGCCGGCAATGAAATGGGTGAAGCGCTTATCGTGAATCCCAATAACCGTACCCAGATTTCCTGGGCTTTAAAACATGCCTTAAATATGGGGGAAAAAGAACAGCAAAAAAGGATTCTGAATCTTCAAAAACGCTTACGGAATTATGATGTTAAAAAATGGGCAGAGGATTTTAAAGAGAACCTGATAAAAGTTAAGAATATGCAAAAAAATCTTGCTGCCAGATTTTTATCTCCCGGCAGCAGATTAAAAATTATCAAAAAATATAAGGAGAGTCATCACCGACTCTTTCTGATTGATTATGATGGCACACTGGTTCCCAATCACCTGAAATTCAAACAGGCTTATCCTTCCCAGGATGTTATTCATACCATTGATTTGCTGAATCAGGATCCAAAAAATAAGCTTGTCATCGTCAGTGGAAGAGAAAAACACATCCTGGGAGCATGGTTTAAGAATATAAAAGTAGATTTGATTGCCGAGCACGGAGCATGGCTGAGAAAAGGTTCAAATAAATGGAAAACTATTGAGCCCTTAAAAAAGGAATGGAAAGACCAGATAAGACCGATTCTGGAACTATATACCAATCGTACTCCCGGTTCCTTTATCCAGGAAAAAGAGTATTCACTGGTATGGCATTATTTTGAAACAGACCCTTCCTTCGGTCGTACCCGCGCCATGGAACTGATGGATTCCTTAACCTATCTGACCTCCAATCTGAATCTGGAAGTCATCCACGGAGAAAAAGTCATTGAAATTAAGACAGCGGGAATCAATAAGGGAATCACTGCCTATCAATGGATCTCGGAAAAGAAATGGGATTTTATCCTGGCGATCGGTGATGACTGGTCAGACGAAGCTACTTTTTCTCACCTGCCAGAAAAAGCCTATTCCATTAAGGTCGGTCAGGGTATTTCGGAATCAAAATATAATATCCATTCCTCCACGGAAGTCCGGGCTTTACTGAAGGAGTTAGCTAAAAAATCCCTGCCTTGCTAAGCTACTTCTATCTCATTACAGAGATAGACATCCTGGATGGCATGAAAGATCTTGATTCCTTCTTTTATGGGTTTCTGAAATGTTTTTCTTCCGGATATGACACCCATTCCCCCGGCTCTTTTATTGATCACTGCCGTTTTCACGGCCTGCTCCAGATCATTTTTCCCTGATGGTCCACCTGAATTAATGAGCCCTATCCTTCCCATGTAGCAATTTGCCACCTGATAACGGGTAAGATCAATGGGATGATCCGTGGTTAATTTTTCATAGACTAAAGGACTGGTTTTACCGAAACCGATTGCCTGATAACCGCCATTGTTTTCGGGCTGCTTCTGTTTGATCAGGTCAGCCTCGATGGTTGCCCCAAGGTGATTAGCCTGACCGGTTAAATCTGCTGAAACATGGTAGTCAATTCCCTCTTTTTTAAAGGCAGCATTTCTCAGGTAGCACCACAATACCGTAAACATTCCCAATTGATGTGCCTGCATGAAGACCAGGGAGATCTCTTCAATCTGCCTCCGGGATTCCTCTGATCCAAAATAAACCGTTGCACCTACACCGATAGCACCCATATCGTAAGCCTGTTCGACAGTAGCAAACATTCTCTGGTCATATTGATTCGGGTAAGACAGCAATTCATTATGATTCAGTTTCACGATAAAGGGAATCTTATCGGCATATTTTCCGGAAACCATGCCTAACACGCCCAGCGTAGAAGTCACAGCATTACAGCCTCCTTCAATGGCTAATCGGACAATATTTTCCGGATCGAAATATAGGATATTCGGGGCAAAAGAGGCACCGGCTGAGTGCTCGATTCCCTGATCAACCGGTAAAATGGAAAGATATCCGGTCCCCTTTAATCTGCCATGGTTAAAGAGAGATTCCAGGTTTCTCCTGACCTGGGATGAGCGATCAGAAATACTGAATACCCGTTCCACAAAATCCTTGCCGGGTAAATGAAGCTGATTTTTGGGAATGGTCTTACACTGATGGCCTAACAGATCATCAGCATCTTCTCCTAAAATTTTTTCAATGTCCTGATAATTCAACTTTCCATATCTCCTTTCAAAATATTTTTATCTTCTTGTCCACTGTTTCGGTATCTGTACATTCTTTTCTTCATCCTTTCATGAAGAGAAGGAATTTAAAGTTCATCAATATGGTGAAAGATATTCACTAATTGAGCCAGGTTGCTAATCTCTACCACCTGCCAATAGCCTTGCATGTCTCTCATTCTGACTTCCACTACAAAATTGGTTTCCTTCTCCGGATCGTAATAGGTCAGTCCCACGTGGGCTGTTTCACCTTCTATTTCAGCATAATTGACGGATTGATGTTCCCATTGTTCAGGATTGACTCTTTCCTTGACCAGGTAAATGATAAATGAGGAGATCACATTATCATTATCTTCTTCAGGTTCATGCCATCGGCCTGTGAGCACATATTCAGATACCTTTTCCTTGATGATTTCCTTCAAATTCGGTCTGATCACCGAAAGCAGGCTGCTGCTTAACTCCCGACGGATTTCACTCCAACGACTTCCGGTATCTCTTTGTGCCATATAGTACTCCCAGGTCTGGTCAATCATATGCTCGGCCACCTCATCCAGATCCACATACTTAACAAAAGCCGTTATATCATGCTCTCTAACGGTCAGTTTGATTTGCCTCAGGGAATACTGGGGAGAAACCATGATTCTCCAGAAGATCAGCGCAGAGATTATGCCAATGATAATCAGAATCAAGAATAGAAAGGACTTTTTTTTCATAGACTTCCCATATTCTCCTTGTTGGATATACCCTGAATGAATGATTAATCAATTTTTTCAATTCTGGCGGCACATACTTTATATTCCGGAATTTTTGCTACCGGATCCAGGGCGGCAATGGTCAGGATATTCGCTGCAGCTTCTTCAAAATGAAAAGGAATAAAGACCAGACCCTTACTGACTTTATGTGTAATTCTGGCCTTGATTTGAATCTCCCCTCTTCGGGTTGCTACTCTGATCATCTCCTGATCGTTAATCTGCATTTGTTCTGCATCTTCCCTGGATATCTCCACATATCCTTCCGGTACCCTTTCGTTTAAAGTCCTGGATCTCCTGCTCATGGTGCCGGTGTGAAAATGCCATAAGGTTCTTCCGGTAGTCAGGATAAGAGGGTATTCACGATCAGGAAGTTCAGCCGGTTCCTTAAAAGATACAGGGTAAAAGCATCCCTTGCCCCGGGAAAATTTTCCATCTTTATGCAGATAAACCGTACCGGGGTGAGAAATATCAGGACACGGCCACTGCAATCCTGCTTCGTTCTTTTGCAGACGTTCCCAGGTAATTCCGCCATAGATGGGAGTGGTGCGATTAATTTCAGCTAATATTTCGCTGACCTGTTGGTACTTCAGTCCCGGATATCCCATTTCACCGGCTAAAAGACCGATAATCTGCCAGTCAGGTTTGCTGTTTCCTACCGGTTCAATGGCTTTTCGTACCAGCTGTACTCTTCTTTCCGTACTGGTAAAGGTGCCTTCTTTTTCGGCAAAAGAGGCTGCGGGTAAAATAACATCAGCTAACGCTGCGGTGGGAGTCATAAAAATATCCTGGACCACCAGAAAGGTCTTCTGCAGGGCTGACCGGACATGATTGCTGTCCGGATCACTCATCATGGGATTTTCTCCCATGACATAAAGCGCCTTCATGTCTCCACAGTAGGCAGCATCAATCATCTCCACGACAGTCAGTCCAATCTGCTCATCCATTTCACTCTCTTGAATGCCCCATTCTGAGGCAAATTTCTTTCTATTTGCCTGATCGGTCACCGGTTGATAACCGGTAAAAACATTGGCCAGAGCACCCATGTCACAGGCGCCCTGCACATTATTCTGACCGCGCAGGGGATTCACACCGGTAGCCCATCTTCCCACATTTCCACAGAGCATCTGCAGATTTGCCGTGCTCTTTACATTGTCAACACCGCTGATATGCTGGGTAATGCCCATGGAATAGACCAGATAAGTCGTATCTGCCTGACCAATGGTGCGGGCAGCATGGATGATTTTTTCCGAAGGAACACCTGTAATCTGCGATGCTCTTTCAGGTGTCATCTTTTGAGTCTCTTCCTTAAAAGCATCAAAATTTTCACAGTGCTGTTCGATAAACTGTTCATCATAGAGTTTTTCCTGAAGAATCACATTCATGATGCCATTCAGCAGGGCTACATCGGTACCGGGACGCTGTCTGAGGGAAATTCCCCGGTTATCCTCAGCTAATTCAGATAAAGGGATGGTGCGGGGATCGGCAACGATTAATGTTGCTCCTTTTTTCAAGGCCTCTAATATCCTGGCTCCGATTAAGGGATGCTGTTCATTGGTGTTGGAACCGATCACAAAAATAACCCGGGCATCAACGATTTCATCAATCGAATTGGTCATAGCACCGGAACCAAAAGCCGCTCCCAGACCGACTACTGTTGAAGCGTGGCATAAACGGGCACAATGATCAATATTATTGGTCTTTAAAACGGCTCGGGCGAATTTCTGCATGGCATAATTCTCTTCATTGGTACATTTTGCCGAACTCAGGCATCCGATCACTCTTTTATTTCCGATATTCTCGCAGATGATACGCTGGAAACGCTGAGCAACATAATGAATGGCTTCTTTCCAGCTTACACTTTCCCAAACACCGTTCTCTCTTTTGATCAAGGGGTCAGTCAAGCGATCGGGATGATGGATAAATTCATGTACATTCCATCCCTTAATACACAGCTTACCTTTTCCCGGATTAAATTCAGGTGGCATAACAGGTTTCGTATCCACCACCTTTCCATCTTCAGTTTTCAACCATAACTGACAACCGGTCCCGCAATAAATACAGGTTGTTTTTACCTTTTTCATAGTTTCCTCCTACACCTTTTCCTCTACCGGAATTTTGACTCGATGGAGATGATAGCCTATTTCTGCAAAAGAATGTCCCATTGCCAGAGCCAATAGTTCAATCGCATATAATACAGGAACCGGATTTTCTTTCAGTTCAGGATATTCTCTGGAGGCAATCAACTGACCTGAATCGAACTGATTGTAACAGGCCGGACAGGCAGTACTGATGAACTGTGCGCCGGAAAGCTGTACATCCCTTAATTTAGTCATAATACAATGATTGGATGCCTCCTTGTCTCCCGCTAAACTCAGGGACACTCCGCAACAGTCTATTTTTGTGAGATAATCCACAGGTGTGGCTCCCAGTGCCTCAATAAACTGATCATAAAATTCCGGGTCTACCGGATTATCAAATTTTAATATTTCATGTGGCATCAGAAGATGGCAACCGGGATGGCCAGCTACCTTAAGACCGGTTAAAGGTGTTTTGACCATTTTCTTTAGGTTTTCCAATCCAATATCATCTTTTAGTACCTGTAACAAATGTTTTATTTCAATGCTTCCCTTGAATTCCCGGCCAATCTCTTTTAATGCTTCATTGACTTTCTTTTTGACTTCCGGGTTTTTTTTCATCTTATCATTGACAATCGCTAAGGTGTTTTCACAGCCATTACATAAGGTTATGATATTCAGGTTCTTTTCTTCAGCGATAGCTATATTGCGAGCAGCAGCAGCCATCCAGAAATACTGATTGGCTCCCTGGAGTCGTATGGGATCGGGGCAACAGGTAAACTCATCAGATTCTATTAAATCAATTCCTATTTCTGGTAGAACTTCCAGGGCTAACTTCTCAATATTCGGCAGACTGGCCGGGATGGTACAACCCTTAAAAAATAAATAGCTCGGCATTATTCACTGACCTCCCTTTTTTCTAATCCGGTCTGTTCAGCCAATTTATTGAGTTCTTCAACCGATTTTTCATTCTTTTCCAGCTCTTTCAATCCAATTCTTTTACGGGCTGAATTAGCGAACCTGATACCATAAACTGTGCCCTCCTGTAAAAGCTGTTCTACCAGGCGGTAGACAATGGCAGGGGCCAGGCCTTCCTGGTAGGATTTTTCCTTTAAATTGGAGAATACCTCAGTGGGATTAGCATCCTGGGGGCAGGTAATCACGCATTTCTCGCAGGCACAACACATCCAGACATCATTTAAAGCCTCCGGTTTATCTGCCTCAAAAAGTTGGGTGACAAAAGAATCTTCCAGGTTATATTTTTTCACATGCAGAGTGATGGGGCAGAATTGTGAACAGGTTGAACATTTGAAACATACTTCGATCTCTTTACTTTTTTCTGTAATCCAATTTTTGTCATATTTTAACTGTAATACTTTCATTATTTTCTCCTGATTGTATTAGCGTTACAAATCCTGATATGTCTCAATGAGCAGGATTTATCATCTAAAACCTATTTCTTTAGATGATCCGTGTATACTTGATATTTCAGTCATCTTTTAAATACAGCTTCATTTCATTTGATTAACCATAATAAAAAAATCTTTTTTTCACAGTTCATTTTTTTTAAAAATTAAAAATATCAATTAATGAAGGTTTTCATAAGGAATATTTTTACTTACAATCTACCTGTACGATGGATATTGATCTGGCAGAATATGATTAAAAGCAGATTAGAAATATCTAATCTGCTTTTAATCATTTGATTTTAATAAGCAAATATTTACCGATTCAATTGGGATTTTACGGCAAACCAATTGCCTTATTCTACTCCCAGCTCATCAAGTAAAGGTAGTAATTCTGTGGCAACATAGGTCACTGCCGGGCCGCCTCGCATCATCATTGCCACTCCTGCTGCTTCTAAAATCTCATCTTTACTGGCTCCGGCTCTCACCGCCAGTGGGGTATGCAATTTAATGCAATATTCACAAAGCGCCGCGATACCCAATGCTACGGTAATAAGTTCTTTTGTCTTGGTACTTAAAGCACCTTCTTTCATGACCTGTTCGCTTAACAGATCGAATCCCTCTTTCATCACACCAGGCATCTCCTGATGCAGTTTCCCCATCTGACGTTTTAGATCAACATTTGGCATTTGTTTATGTTTTCCTCCCATTCAATTTTATCATTTTGTTTTGTTTGATTTAAAATGAATTGTATATCTATATCCTGTATCCTGTTAATTTCTATCTCTTCTTCAATCTTCAATTTTTGTCAGTTCAGCAAATAGAGCCGTTGTTCTTCCGCCATAAACCCTGATTTCATCAACCCAGACACGGTATCCATCCTTGATGACTGCAACCTCATATAATCCCTCCTTCAAACCGTCAATGATCTTCTCCTGACTGGCAGAGGTCGTAGTCAGATAGGTACCGTTGACAAATATCTTGCCATTGTTCTCATTGCTGTTAATGCCTATGGACCCCTCTCTGCGCTCTGGCTGCATCCTTACATCCATACGATGTGTCTGGTTTGGTAAGATCCTTACCGTAGCAATGTAGTCCAGGTAACCTTCCTTCACAATCCGCAATTCGTAGCTGCCTTCCCGAAGGTTATCGATGGTAACACCCCTGTTGGCAGATGTTCTCCGCTGATAGTTGTCGTCCAAATAGATTAAGGCATTGTCCACATCACTGGTAATCTCTAAGCGGCCTGTACGTTGAATCGGTTCAATGTTCACTGTAATCTGAACTCTCTGGTTGGGTTTTACCTCTACTGTCTGTATCCAGTCCTGGTAACCGGACAAGGTCATTTTAACCTCATGAAAACCCGCCCTGATATCATCTAATAGAATCGTCCGATTTTTGTCTGTTGTTCCCATGTATTGATTGTCCACATAGATTCGGGCATTATTTTCATTACTGCGAATGGCAATAGAACCATATTGCAGGATTCTTTCCAGTCCGGCATGTGTTGTGGTGGTACGGTTAGGGCTGATTCGAATGGTACTGCTCCAAACCTGGTAATCCAACAGCTCTACTCGAATGATATATTCTCCAACGCGTACATGTTCCATGGTTAGCGGTGTTTTTCCGGCATACCGATCACTCAGGTAGATATCAGCCCCGGAGGGAGATGAAGTGACCTGTAATCGTCCGGCTTCCTCTCTTTGATCCAATACCTGGTAATGCAAAATATCACTGCTGACCCACCTCTGTGAAGGTAAATTTGTTAGAATACCTCGAATTCTCTGGATAAATCGAGTGCTGCCTTCCTCAATAATGGGAAAATTATTCTGCTCTAACCTTCTTTCCAGCTCCCGTGTCATAATCACAGGTTCTGTAGTGGCAAATCCCTGGATATACTCAAAACCGGAGGGTGTACCCGGTTCTACTATTCCATCAAAAGAGTACTGTCGGTTTTCCTCTACAAACGGATTCTTCTGAGACTGGTTGGGAAATAATAATCGTACCTTTCCACTGACATCGTACCCAAAAACAGTAACATAAGAATTTTTGGTAGCTCTGAAATAAACCCGAATCCTTTCGCCGGGAGCATATGTGGCACCTGTACCTTTATCCAATCTTAAGGATAAGGCAAAATCAGGCCTGGGATTGATAATCTGGATGCTCTTTTTCATTTCTTCCTGTTCATCAGCAAATGCAAGGGCAGAGATGCTGATGAGCAGAAGAAAAATAAACAGGCAGGTATAGCACATCCGGGCAAAGTTAAGATGCGAATGATTCAAGCTGTTTCTTTTAACTCGTTTCATAACAATTCCTCCTTCATTTTTTTATAGAATCCCTATGATGAATCATCTATTTGATTAAAATTATACCATATTTTCTGACATAATCCCATGCAGCAATAGCAACCCAGTAAATTTTTCACTAACATAGCAACCAGAGAAAGATCATCTTCCTCTCTTTATTTTCCTGTCCCGGAAATCTTGCCTGGTTTCTCTATGTAAAATTGATTCATTTGATAAGGCAGCTCGTTTTTTCATTTTTCATATACCTCAATCAATCAAAAAGCTTATTTTTAAAGAGATATTTAGAAAAATAATTGACAAAGGCCTTATTTTTTTATATTCTGATGATGTTAATCATTTTTTATCTCTATGATGAAACTTGTAAAACTTTTAGAATTTTTTTCTATCCATGAGAAAGGAGGTGTCTGATTTTGAATAAAAGTGAATTGATTGACAAGTTATCATGTGACCGAGGTGTGACAAAGGCTCATGCTAAGGCTGCAGTAGAATGTATTTTTGATAACATTGCTGAAGCCCTGGCTAAAAAAGAGTCTGTCAGATTAGTTGGTTTTGGAACCTTCGGCGTCAGAAAGAGAGAAGCCAGAAAAGCCCGCAATCCCAGAACAGGGAAAACAATATCTTTACCCAAATCGGTAGTTCCATTTTTTAAACCTGGCAAAGAACTAAAAGAGAAGGTCAATAAATAAAAAATTTTTTTGAAAAAACAGGTCTGTCACTATTCTTCAGAATGAACAGGCCTGTTTCTTATTTTGATGCACGGCTGTTCTCTATTTTTTTCCGGCCATCTGAATGCCCATAATATTAATGTCTACCGATTTGACTTGAAGTCCGGTATTCTTCTCGATTTCACTTTTGACAACAGACTGAATCCGTTTTGCCACCTCAATAATGATTGCGCCATATTCCACAATCACAGAGATATAGGCTGACATGGTCTTCTTTTCATCAACCAGGTCTACTTTGATGCCTTCTTCAATCTCCTTCACACCAAGCAGGGTGCCAAAACCACTTTTAGCATGAGATACTAATCCGGCAACACCCGGAATATTGCCAACTGTACGACTGACAATTGTAGCTAAAACTTCAGGGGCAATCCTGATTTCTCCTAAACTGTCCTCAGTTACATCTTTCTTTTCTGCCGGACTTATGGGAAGTTCTTTCTTTTCTTCAGCAATTTCGGCTGGTTGTTCAATCTCTGGTTCTTTCGGTATTACTTTTTTTATCTTCTTATTTTCTTCTGTCATGACAGATACTCCTTATTTAATCCTTATTAACTTCTTATTCATTAAACATATTTATATCATATATCATACAAAAACAATATCAATAACAGAATTGTTCAACCTGGAATAACTAAGAATTTAATGGCAGTACGTTCATCTCCATTGATTTCTACATCTACAAAAGCAGGTATACAAACAAGGTTAACCCCGCTACTTGCCGTATATCCTCTGGCAATGGCAATTGCCTTAATGGCCTGATTGACAGCACCTGCTCCAATAGCCTGTAATTCAACCTTTCCCTGTTCTCTGATAACTCCTGCTAATGCACCGGCAACTGCCTTTGGGCTTGATTTCGACGATACCTTTAACAGTTCCATTTTAAACCTCCTATATCTATGTACCAACAACAACTCTGTCTATATTCTGATAATACTTCTTAGTTCACCCTGTTCGTTTGTTCATCTTTTCCAGGGATCATAACGCTATACATCACCTCCCGACCTGATAAGAGTAAAATGAGTCAAGGTATTATTATTATAACAAATTTGTTAATCATTTTAAATGTTATGCTTATTATGAATATACATTACTTACCTAATCTCTGATTTTACAGCCCTGAGTTCTGAATCACCATTTTTATTTGCTGATACTGCTTATGATTGATTGATGGTGCATAGTAAGGCATCAGGGCATCATTATGCAGAAGTGGATCAACAGGCTCCTCCCAACCATACTCTTTGATTGCCTCTGCCCAGATTTTTGTTCCGGGAATAGGTGAAAACTTTGCCAGATAGGGCTTAATTCCTGTATCGATTACAAATTCAACTGAATCAATCACACTTTGCAGACTTTGTCCGGGTAATCCCATCAAAACATAGGCACGGATGAGTTCCGGTGGAAAACCTTCTTGCTTCAAAATATGGATCGCTTTACTGAAACCTAGGTTATCTATCTTCCCTCCGGTTTTTCTCTGTAATGCAACATCAGAGGTTTCAAATCCCAACCATATTCTCTTAAAACCATTTTCGACCATCAGTCTGGCTATGGGCTGTGAAATAAGGCCGGCATGAACCGCATTGGGCGTATGAAAATGGATATTCAGTCTCTGTCTCTTTATAAGTTCCATCAGAGGAATAAAATGCTGTTCTGCATTGACCAGTAAGGCATCATCGTAAAAAACAAAATTTCGAATCCCCTTATCGCGTACCCATCGTATGATCTCAGCCAGGATTTGTTCATGATTCCGGTATTTAAAAACCGGGCTAAGAAGATTGGAGGCGCAGTAACTGCATTGAAACGGACATCCCATCGTTGTCAGAAGACAAATATAATCCAGATTGTGATACAAATCCCATGCCGGAACGGGAAAACATTCCAAACCCGGTAATTTATAACTGGTGGTGCCCAGTGATACCTTGATAAGATGTTCCAGTAATTCAAACAGGTGATCGATCTGCTCATTCCTGATGACAAAATCGGCTCCCGAAAAATTCACAGCATGCCGGAAACAGAGTGTGGCATAAATACCTCCCAGAATAACGGGGCAATCAGGATAGAATTTCTTTACCAGTTCGATCGCCTTGAACACCCCGGGATACCAGTAAGACATGACTGAAGTGACCAGAATCACATCCGGCTTCTTCATGCGTTTTAGCTTTTCTGTGAATATCTCTTCCGTAATTCCGTAACGGCTGTAATTCCTGGGAATATGCCGCAATATTTCAGGTTTTGGAGTATTGACCTTGTAATAAGGACCCATTCCATCAACGTGATTTTCAGGTAAAATGAGGTTCTGTATCTCTAAAAGATCCGTATCATAACGGTCCATGCAATCAATAAAATTGATTCGAAAACCCTTCTGCCGCAACAGAGAGGCAATAAAAAGCAAACCCAGTGGCTTGGACCAGAAATCATAGGCTGTAAAATCATAAATCCAGGGATTGATCAGGAGTAGCTCGGGTCTCTTCTTCATCAAATATAGACTTTCTCACCCTTTCTGGATAGCGGGATATTTTTATTATTTTTTTACCTTATACTCTATTACCGCTTCCATGCCTCCTGTCAGGTTATCTCTTTCAGGTTGACAAAAGTATGAAAAGGGTATAAAATTGCCCTCGATGGTAAAACATTATTCAGCAGCCTACAGGGAGTAGCAGTGGATAAACACTCCATGTTCGATTCGAAAATGATAAATCTCAGAGGTCAATGCAATAGAGATATCATAGCAACCCGTTTATACTTTCTGCTTTATTGAATATAAACAAAAGTAGATATTCTTTCATTCCATTTCCATTGATATTATAATATAGTGTGAATAACAAATAAAGCAATAAACCAAAGAAAATATTTCTCTGTTCTCATTTTAGGAATGATACCTGTAGAAATTTTCAATGATCATAATCCTAAGGGGTGAATATTTTGAAAGTAATCATTATAGGGGCCGGTAAGGTAGGCAGCCAGATTGCCAAGACGCTCTCAGCAGAAAACCATGATGTCACGATTATCGATAAAAAGGCAGACATCCGACAGGACCTGGATAATAATTTAGATATCATGACCATTGTCGGAAACGGTGCTAATGTAAGAATTCTGGAGGAGGCAGGCATCAGGGAAGCCGATATGCTGATTGCTGTAACCCGGATTGATGAAGTCAACATGATCGCCTGTATGACGGCTCAGCAATTCAATGTACCAAAAAAGATTGCCAGAATCAGAAGTGCAGAATACATGTACAGTTACTCCCTCTCCAAAGAGAAATTAGGGATTGATTTTGTTATCAATCCCGAAAGAGCAACTGCGAAGGAGATTGTCAGATTATTAAAAACCCCCAGCAATATCAGTGAAGTTCAGGACTTTGCAGGTGGCCGGGTATCCCTGTATGGATTGAAAATTGAAGATGATTCTCACTTTGCCAATAAGAAAATTAAGGATATCCACATCGGATCGGATACGCTGCTTGCCTCTATCTGTCGGGAAAATAAATTGATTATACCCGGTGGAGATGATGAGATATTCATCGGTGATAAGGTCTATATTCTGATCAAGAAAGAAAAATATACAGACCTGGAATTTATCTGTGATAAAAAATCCTGTGCCATGCAGGATGTTATTATTCTGGGGGGAAGCGATATAGGTATTCAGACGACATCTATTTTGAATAAAATTGGTGTGAAAACCAAACTGATAGAAATGGATAAAGCAAAGTGCGAAAGGATTGCCGAATCTTTACCCCAAACACTGGTCATTAATGGAGACGGTACGAACATTGAATTATTAAAGGAAGAAGGAATTGAAACCATTGACGGTTTTGTAGCTGTTACCGGATATGATGAAGAAAACCTGCTGGTATCCCTGCTGGCTAAACACCTGGGAACCAAAAAAGTGATTGCCAAAATCAGCCGAACGAATTATATTCCTATTTTAGAAAAAATTGGCATTGATGCCGTTGTGAATCCTCGAATAACAACTGCTTCCGAGATCTTACGCTTCCTGAGAAGGGGAGAAATCATCTCCTTAACCTTACTTAAAGAGGGCGAGGCGGAGATTGCTGAGTTGATTGCCCAGAAGAACAGTAAAATTATTGCCAAGCCATTAAAGACGGTTGATTTTCCAAGAAATGCCATCATCGGTGCCATTATCAGAGAAGATGAGGTGATTATACCTCACGGGGATGATTTTGTTCTGGAAGGAGATAAAGTCATTATCTTTACCAAGACGGAATCTATTAAACAATTAGAGCAACTTTTTGATGGTTGGAGGAACAGATAATCCATTGAAATACAAAGTTGTTCTCAGTACGCTGGGCAGCCTTCTTTTTTTCTTAGGCATAAGCATGATATTTCCATTATTTTATGCCATCTACTATCAGGAAGATACTACCATCTATGCCTTTATTTCCTCCATGATCGTTACCTCGATCTTCGGATTGTTTTTTAAATATGCTTTTGCTTCAGAAGACAGTATCGGAAGAAAAGAAGGGTTTGCCATCGCCACGCTGGGATGGATCCTGGCTGCGGCTTTTGGAACATTTCCATTCCTTTTCAGTGGTTCCTTTACCAATTTCATCGATGCCTATTTTGAGTCCATGTCCGGTTTTACCACCACCGGAGCAACGGTTCTGACATCGATTGAAGGAAATCCTTTATCTGTTCTTTTCTGGCGGGATCAAATTCAGTGGATTGGCGGAATGGGCATTATCGTACTGGTTGTGGCTATTCTTCCGGCATTGGGTGTAGGGGGAATGCAACTATTAAAATCAGAAGTACCGGGACCGGAACCGGTTAAATTAAGACCTCGTATCAAAGAAACGGCAAGATTATTATATCTGGTTTATGTAGTTATCTCTGTCCTTCAGGTTGTCTGCCTGTATATTACCGGAATGTCTTTATATGATTCCATTACCCATATGTTCGGTACCATGGCGACCGGGGGATTTACTCCCAAAAACCTGAGTGTCGGTCACTACAATAATCCTGTCTATGACATGATCATGATCTTTTTCATGTTTATCGCCGGCGCTAATTTCACCCTGCACTACAAAGTACTGCATGGTGACATCAGAAGCCTCTTAAAAGACAGGGAATTCCTCTTTTATGCCAGTGTCATTGTCCTTTCCACACTGATTGTTACGACCCAGTTGCGTATCTATATCTATCATTCCATTCTGACAGCACTGCGCTATGCCTCTTTCCAGGTTGTTTCCATGATTACGACGACCGGTTTTGCTACTGCAGATTTTGACCAATGGCCTGCTCTTTCCAAAAGTATATTACTTATTTTAATGTTTATCGGCGGTTGTGCCGGTTCTACAGGAGGTGCGATCAAGAATATTCGCATCCTCATCTTGCTGAAAAAGGCCAACCTGGAATTTCAAAAAATTCTCCATCCCCATGCCATTACCCAGATCCATGTGGGGGATAAAAAAATTTCGGATGAAATCGTCAGTAATATTACTTCTTTCTTTCTCTTATATATCCTGATCTTTGTGGTTTGTTCTCTCATCATGACAGCTCTTGGTTTAGATATGGTCAGTGCCATCTCTTCTGTTGCTGCCACGCTGGGTAATGTGGGTCCGGGTTTAAACCTGGTTGGACCGGCACAAAATTATGGATTTATTCCTCCATTGGGAAAAATCATTCTAAGCCTGTGCATGCTTCTGGGCAGATTAGAGATTTATACTGTATTGGTAATGGTAGTACCTGAATTCTGGAAAAAATAATCTGCGGTTTATCACTTAATAAGAACGATTCATTATAATAATTTGATGTGATTTTTTCAAATATTATAGTATAATCTAAATAGAAAATAAATCAAAAGCCCAATACGATCAGAGTAAAGGACTGAATTTGAAGATTATATCTTTTTTTTACATTAGCTATTCTACAAGGTTTACTAAAATAAGAAGATTCCTTTTTTCACAGTTAACGGCCGATCGTCTATCCTCGCTTTGTTGGCAATTCTACTTCTATTAACTGACTAGAATGATTTAGATACCTATCATTTTATTTCAGATTGTTTCATGGTTATTCTTTCCCTGTTATGTTATTAAAGGATAGGAGGATGATTCTTTTGCCAAAAAATATTCTATTTGTATATAATCAGGTCAGTAAAAAATATAAATATGGTTTATTCCGGGAATGTACCCTGGATACGGATGTCCATGCTATTCGGGAAGCTTTAATCAGGACAAAATGTAATATTTTATCACTGGATCTGTATAATCCGGAACAATTGGATGATTTCATTATTGGGAATCAGCCTATTGATTTTGCTTTTGTCCTGGCAGAAGGCTATAAAGATGACCCCCATACCCTGTATAACGGTTATGGTGCTGCCAGCGTGCGCGAACAATTAAAGAAACACCAGATACCTTCCAGCCATGCCAGTATTGAAAGTATGGAAATCTGCCGGAATAAAGACTTTACCTATCAAAAATTACAGGAAAACAGTGTTCCTGTCCCTAACTATTTTGTACTGGATACACGTGACCGTTTCAGAAAAAAAAGATCTTTACAGGAAATCAACCGCATCGGTTACCCTCTGATGGTTAAACCGGCAGGAGGAGGAGACAGCATCGGGATTACGCCTAAATCGGTTGTTCACAACCTGACAGAGTTGAAACATAAGATTGAATATCTCAAGAGAACACTGGGACCGGAAAAATTAATCGTGGAACAATACCTGCCCGGTCAGGAATTCACAGTCGGAGTACTGGGGGGTGAAACAAAATACATTCTTCCTATTATTGCTTTTCCGGAGAATTGGGGGATTCGTTATACCAGGACAAAGAATAAGGAGTATCAGATGCAAAAACAATTTAAAATCATTGACCAAAAACATCCCCTATTTTCAATATTGGTTGATATATCAGTAAAAAGTTTTATTGCAGTTAAGGCAAGTGATGTTATTCGCCTTGATATTAAGGAAGACTCGGAGGGAAATCTCTATGTTATTGACATAAACGGAACTCCTGCTCTTTCCGTTCATGGTTCAGTGACCTTCATGGCAAGTAAAGTCGGTCTGTCCCATAGCCAGTTGATAAAAATTATATTCTACGAGAGCATGGTTAGAAATAATCTTGCTCCCAGCCAGTATCTGGAAGAGCTTATCACTCCTCTCAAAGAAAGACTATACCCCTATCAGGGAGATCAGCTGATTGAAGTTTTTTCCGAAGATACGGCGTAAAAGAAAAAGTTAGAATTTTATTTTCATCTCTCCGTCACCTGTGAAGGATAATGTCTCCCAATCTCCACAGGATTGAATGTTTTTATTCTTTTGAATATCATTCCAGATGCTCTCTGAAATATAGAGATATTCAAGGTCCAGCGTGTTTTTCATAAATAATAATCTGACCTTATTCCTATCCGGTTGCCAACAGGTCTTTAAGGCTATTTCCACTGCTTCTCTTTCCGTATCAGCCGTAATAGGAACTTTGGCACGATTAAGAAAGGTACTGGTAATGGTATTGGCATAGGTATCATTAAAATTAATCTTATTGACCAGTTTCCTGGTTGTGACATCGGCAAGACCTACACCCAGTGCATTGCCATGAGATTCTCTGGTAATATCAAAAACAACTAATTTGCTTATTCTCGGCTTGCCTGTCTCCGGTTCGCCATTAATGTCCAGTCTGCCAATTACATTGGTATCCAGGCCGGTACCGCTGATGTTCTTTCCCATCTCCTGCACCAGACAGACATCAATCACTTCACAAGGCAGGCGCGGGAAGACTTCCTGGCATTTTTTCATCAAATGAATATCAGTCGTAATCATATTTTCCGGGGAGGAAAATTGTATTTCCATTGTTTCGTCAAAACCATTTTCCAGAATACCGATGCCCTGGATGATCGGCGCCTTCTCAATAATCATCTTCGCTGCTTTCGGCATAATATTTCTCAATCCAAAGACACCCAGAGAATGAATCGATTCAGCACCATCTCTCTTACCCAATCCGATAACAAGTATCTTGGACATACCGCTTTCAACGGTATCACTTTTAAAATCGGTATGGAATTTTATCCTGTTTAAGGCAATCACGCCGTCTAATTTCATTGCTTCCTGACTGAAATAGACAGGAATCATCTCTTCAGTCGTTCCAAGCTGGATTGTTTTCATGGAAGATAGAATCGGGACTCCCATGGTTTCTTCAGTAATATCATAAGAAGCCAATACTTCTCTCTGCCCTTCACTGGTAGCACCCCCATGGCTTCCCATGGCTGCCAGAATGCAGGGTTCGGCTTCCAGCGATCTCAGTTCCTGAATGACATGCTGCACAATCAATTTGATATTGTGAATTCCTCTGCTTCCAACCGTGATGCCGATTTTATTGCCGGGTTCAACGCGGCCTGGCAGATCAGAATCTTGAAAAACCCGATGAATATATGCGGGAATATCAGAGATACGATCCTTACAGAGCAACTGCCTGATCTTTTTCATTTTAATCGATTCCGTGCTGGACGATTTATTCATTCTGCTCATTCCTCGTTTTTTAGAATATTTTCAGGTATTTTTATATTATCTATTCTCTATATTATTAAAATAGTCTTCTACTTTATTTTTCAATAGGTAAAATATGCTCATCCTGATTTGACATTCTTTACAGGAGATTCTTTGCTTTTTGCCTGGCTGCTTTGTCCCCTGATTAATGTGTTTAGATTTCTATCACAGATACATCTGCCTTGTCAAGAACCAGGAAGGCAGGTTCATTTCCATGATTGCCCCAACTGACAGTAAGATTCACAGAACAACTTGGTTACATTAGGTGAAAGGTATCATACACCTAATGTAACCAAATGAATCAGCTCACTTGCAAGTCAGAATTACTATTTCATCATATCTGGCAGAAACGTAATAATCTGTGGGAAAATACTGAAAATAACCAGGCTCAATGCTATGATAATAATATGTGGAATAACACCCCTTATAATATCCTGCATTGTGACACCCAGTTCAGGTGGAGCAGTACCCTGGCAAACAAAAATTGACATCGCCATGGGAGGTGTCTGGAATGCCATCTGTAAATTAATGCAAATCATCAAACCAGCCCATAGCGGATTAAATCCTAAAGCAACGATAACAGGTGATACGATTGGAACGATGATGAAGACAATGCCTATCCATTCGATAAACATCCCCAGTATAAAAAGTATTGCCATAATTGCCAGGAAGGAACCCCACCTCCCACCGGGAACACTCATAATTAAATCGAAAACAACATTGCCGCAACCAGCACTCATAAACACTCCAACATAAGCATAACAGACTCCTGCGAGCAAGAGTACCAATGCACTCACTCTGAGTGTTTCTAGTGCTGCTTCTTTGGCAACTTTCCAGGTCATCTTCCGGTAGGCAATAGCCAATAATACAGCAGCCAAGCTTCCCATAGCAGCCGCCTCAGTTGGAGGGGCTATTCCCAGAAATATAGTGCCCAGTACCGCTAAAATGATTCCCAGTGGAGGAAGTAAAGCTTTCATTAATCTTATCATTTTTGGTATAAACGATAGTTTTGACTTTTGTTCTTCTGGAACCGGTGGTCCTAATTTGGGATTTAAGTAACACCGAATCCCTACGTAGGCGATGTAGCATACCGATAACCATAGGCCGGGAAGAAAAGCACCCAGAAACATCTTTCCGATAGAAAGACCGGCTTGCGGTCCATAGATCACCAACATAATGCTGGGAGGGATCAGTATTCCCAATGTACCAGCAGATACAACTGAGCCTGCCGCAATTGATTTATCATAGCCTCTTGTTATCATGGGTGCCAGTGCAATCATGGTTAACATGGAAACCGAAGCAGTGATTACCCCTAAACATGCAGCAAGGATGGTTCCAAAAATAATCGTCACTATCGCTAATCCACCTCTGAAACCACTCATACTTTCATAAAGGACTGTATATAATTCTTCAATGATTCCGGTCATTTGCAGAATAACACCCATAAAAGTAAAAAGAGGAACAGCAAGGAAAGGATAATTCAGTGACATGCTGTACATCCGAGAGTATAATATATGGTATGTAACCTCTCCTCCAAACAATACAAAGCCCACACCAAGCGCGATGCTGGCGATGACAAAAGCAAAAGGGAAGCCGGTCATGGACAGGATAAGTATTCCCCCCAGCATCACAGCGGTAATGACTTGCTCACTTAATTCAATCAAGATGCTCACCTCTTCTTAAAAAATATAGATCACGGATAAACTTAGCTACACCTTGAAGAAGTAATAGCAATGATCCTAAAGCAAATATCGTTCTGAATGGTGCGGCCGGAGGGTACCAATAGGTAGCAATCATGGTCTCATTAATTCTCCATGCTTTCACTGCCCATTTGGTAGAAATCCATACCAGTATTATCCATAATGGAAAAAAGAAAACTAAATGGTAGATTACATCCAACATCGCTTTCTTCCTTTCGGAAAGGCGACTGTAGATTAAATCTACCCTTACGTGTGAGTCAATCAGATAACAGTAAGACCATCCCATAATATAGATTACTCCGCCAGCCATACATAAGGTATCGTATGCCCATACGGTAGGCGCATTAAACCAATGTCTCAAAATAGTTTCATATGCGCCTACCAGGACAAGGAGCCAAGCAAGCCATCTTGCTGTTAAACCAGCATACCGACTCATCATATCAATGCCTTTAAGAATTTTTCTCAAAATTATCATACTCTCCTTAACTCCTTGTTATACTCTAATTAAATTAACAAATTACCAGGTGGTTATTACCATAAACCAGCCTTGTGACCATAGGCATTCATGGATTCCAGTATCTCACCAAATATCGGATCTTCTTGAGCGGTTTTTTCAGCATAGAATGTCTGTGCTTCTTTTGAGAGGGCTTCTTCTACTTCTTTGGGAAGATTGTATACCTCACATCCGGCATCTTTGAAATATTGTATTGCATCCAAATCATTGTGGCTTTCAAAATTCTGCTGTTCCTGGGACCATCTTGCTAACACATTCTGTACCAATACCTTCAGATCATCTGGAAGCTCTTCCCAGGATTCTTTATTCACAAACCAGACATGGGGATCACTCGGTGCCCTTACTGGTGAGATGATGACATACTCGGCAATTTCATTGAAATGCATGCTCCAATTGGTAGATAAGCCTGCGTATTCAAAGGCATCGATCGTACCTCTCTGCATTGCCTCGTATAATTCACCACCAGGCAAGAATATCGGATTGGCACCCATCCTGGCAAGAATTTCACCACCATCGCCGGAGGTACGTATCTTTAAACCCTTGAGGTCATCCACAGTTTCTACCTTCTTTTTGGAATGAAGGAATACTTCACCCGGCTCAGGAGACAGGAACCCAGGCAGCACCATGGCATTATAGCCTTCCATCATCTTGTTCATTAATTCCCATCCTCCACCATAATCAAACCATTGCGTCAAAATTTGTCCAGGTAAGCCACCTGGTCTGGAGCTGATTAACCCGGCTGATGACCATTTATCCAGGTTATACATGGGGCAGGTATAGCACAGGTCTAAGACCCCATCAATGACCGCATCAAGTTCTTTTGTTTCCGGAACAACTGAACCACCTACAAATGCCTGGACTTCTAATCGCCCTCCACTTGCTTTAGTAATGTCTGCACATGCTTTATCATGGTGAATTTGAGAATAATTTGAAGCAGGGCCAAAACTGGAAGACTTCCATTTAATCGTTTGCTGGGCAGTAACTGAGAAAGAGCTAATAATCAGTAACATACAAATGAACAGCGTAAAAAGTAACAATCTTTGTGTTCTACTTGATGACATCTCTATTCCTCCTATATTTTTTAATTTACCTGAACTGTGCAGTATGAGATCATAAAATTTACACAGTTTTTTTGTTGCCCTATATACTTAGACTTGCATCACCTCCTATCTGGTCATTACATTTGTTTTTTCTAATCCACTTCTCTCTAAACTGCTATCTAAAAAGGATTTTTTTATAGCTTACACTCCTTTCACAGGAAACCTATCATGTCCTGTATGATAGGAAAATAGCATCATTATTATTTCATATATATAAAATTATTTCAAAATATTTTTCCAAACTCCGCAATCTGTCTTTTCATCTTTTTCATAAATTATAGAATCTTTATCAATTCATTCAGTGCATGATAAATATCTGCCTGTTCTAAAGTGCTATATATTTTATGATGTATTTCAGCTAACTGATGGTAGAATTTGTGATTCTCAGGGATGGTATTTTTACGGCTCTCATCTCTTACCTGTACCATATGCTCTACAGCTGAACCAATGCTGCTATACAGGCCTACCGCTGTGGCAGCCAGAATCCCTGCTCCCAGGGCAGAAGCTTCTTCAAAACCCGTTTTCACAACAGGTATACCATAGATATCGGCCTGTATCTGATTAAAGATTTCAGACTTAGCTAATCCCCCACTGATTCTAACCTCTTTAATTCTGCCAATATTTTCTTGCATTATTCTTATGTTCTTCTGTACCTCTAAGGCAATGCCCTCCAGGATTGCCCTGATGATGGAGGAACGTTGATGACCCAGTGATAACCCAAACAGAACGCCTCTCGCCTCTGGATTCCAATAAGGAGCTGCGGAGGCTGTAAAATGAGGAATGAGAAGTAATCCATTTGCTCCCAATGGCTCTTTTTCCGCTTCAGAATCCATGAGCTGATAAGCATTGATACCTCTTTCTTTTTGTTCTTCTGTTAACTTCAATTCTAAGATATCTCTAAACCATCGATATATCGATCCGGTAGTAAAGATACTCGCCTCCAGTACCCACTTGCCGGCTAAGGAAGAAGCGCTGCAGACCAGGCGTTGTTTAACATCCTTCACCGGCTTATCGCTATGGGCTAAGATAAAAGATCCTGTACCGGTATTGACTTCAACCATCCCGGCTTCAATAATCCCTAATCCTATCGCGGCACAATGCTGGTCTCCTCCTGCGGCAATCACAGGAAGACCATCAGGAAGATTCAGTTCTTCTGAAACTGTATGAGTAACAAAGCCAACAATTGAGCCGGGTGGAATTGCTTCCGGTAATTTAGTACGATCAATTCCCGCACTTTCTATCAGGTCTTGATCCCACTGTAACTGATCAATATTAAAAAGCATGGTTCGGGAAGCCTGTGTCCACTCAGTTTTAAATTTTCCTGTCAGGTAATGAACAATAAAATCCTGAACTGAAAGAAACTGACTGGCTCGACGATAGATGTCATTCTTATGTTTTTTCAGCCACAACAGCTTGGGCAGCGTAAAATAGGGGTCAACTCTCAATCCGGTAATCTGGTAGATTCGATCTGACCCATACTTATTCAATAAATACTTTGTTTCTTCTGTTGCCCTCTTGTCCTGCCATAATATGGCATTATCCAAAGGTTCTCCATTGTCATCAACGGGAATAAAAGTTGCCCGCTGTGATGTAACGGCAGCAGCAGAAAGATAAGTCTTGTCCTCACCAATCTCCTCGATAACTTTTCTGACTGTTGTCTGTGTAGCCTCTAACCATGTCTTTGGATTATGATCAATCCATCTTGAGGATAAAAAGATACTTTTATATTCCTGATACGACTGAGCAATCCGCTCTCCGAGTTCGTTAAAAATAATCGTTCGACAACCGGTCGTTCCTATATCAATGCTCATCAATAACTGCATCATATTTACCCCAAATACTTATTTAACTACCAGATAAATTTTTTACTCTGAGCAAATAATTTCATTTTTTCCCGGATGACACCTGACATCGGTTCTTGAATGGCGGCAGATAAAGCAGAACAATGCCCTGAAAATCCCTTCCTGAATATACTTTCCAATTGTTTAACTGCTGCATCTGAAATCTCGGTATTGATATTTATTTTTGCTACTCCTTCTTGAATTGCCAGTGACAGGTCCTTTTCCGTATTCCCTGATCCCCCGTGCAGAACCAGGGGAATTGAAACAACTTCGGAAATCTTCTTAAGTCGATCGTGGTAGATTTTTGGTTTTCCCATATAATTTCCATGGATTGTACCGACTGCAACTGCCAAGGCATCACAATCAGTCTGTTCCACAAATTCCCTGGCTTCCTCCGGTTTAGTCAATTGGTCCTCAGACATGGCCTGTCCCGTATCTTCGGCGGGTACACATCCCAATTCTGCTTCTACGGTCACGTTAACTGCATGAGCCATTTTAACGATTTTTGATGTTCTGCTGATATTCTCATCAATATTTACACCTGAGCCGTCAAACATCACAGAGGTAAAACCTGCCTGAATAGCCCTGATAATGAGATCTTCGGATTTACAATGATCCAGATGCAGTACAATCGGAAGCCTGGTTCTAACTGCCAGTCCATGAACACACCTGGCAATTAACTGAATATCCGTTATCTGGCTGACCTTTTCACCAAATGCAAAAATGACAGGCTGATTCAAAGAAGTTGCCGCCTCAAATACCGCCTGAATCGTTTCCATATTATGGACATTGAATGAACCAATGGCATACCCCTTCTCTCTAGCCGGGATTAATACTTGATTCAGGTTAACTAACATCTGTTGCCTCCCTTACTTTTTCCAGCCACTTACGGATTTCTTTATTCTCCAGAACTTCAGGATTCACAATAAACTGGGGTTTGTTATCATCAAACAATCGATTGATATCCTGAACCAGAAGATAAGGTGATTTTGTTAATGCTTCGGTTGTAGTACCGGCAATATGAGAAGTCAGGGTGACATTGTCCAGTGTTAACCAGCGACTATTTTCCACAATCGGCTCCTGCCAGAAAACATCCAAGGCTGCACCGGCAATCTTTTTATCTCTTAATACCTTAAAAAGAGCTTCTTCCTGAATCAAACCGGCGCGTGCCGTGTTGATCAGATAGGCTGATTTTTTCATCCAGGAAAGCTCTAACTCTCCAATCATATCCCTGTTTTCCTGATCCAGACGAGCATGCAAGGAGACAAAATCCGAATTTTTTAATAACACTTCCAGACTCACATTTTTTGCCTGATATTTCCGAACGGCATCATCTTTTACATAAGGATCAAAGACTAAAGTACGGGTCTGGAAACCACTTAACTTTTGAGCAACCAATTGACCGATATAACCGAAACCGATTAGACCGACCGTCTTGTCCTGCAACTCAGGTACCATATGAGAATTGACAAAATTCTTTCGCCACATGCCGTTTTTTACAGCAGCATGGCTGCGGGCAATATTACGCACCTCTGCCAGAATCAGGCCTATGGCGTAGTCAGACACTGCGTGGGCATTACGGCCTTTGATGTTATGGACCACAATCCCTTTTTTTGTTGCATAATCAACATCAATGTTCTCCAGGCCTGCCCTGGATGCACCGATCAGTTTGAGCTTTGGCAATGTATCTATGGCTTCTTTTGAAACAGGGCAGAAAAGAACCAATAATACTTCGGTATCTTCGTTGGCAACAGCGATTTGCGAAACAACCTTTTCAGCCGAAGGTCCCTGTTTTTCAATCACTAACCTTCTATCCTGTAACCTGTTCCAATCTGTTTCCCAATCATCTTTTTCAATTTTGATTGACTTAATATGTAACTCCTGGGCTGCTTCAGCAATATTCTTACCGGGTATCATGGCATCGCCGATACATAATATATTCATCGACTGAGACCTCCTGAGGTATTTATTACTCTTCCTGAAATGTCTGTTTCTTAATTAAAGATGTTGATGCTGCCTTTTTCCCCTAATTATATTTCATACATCATCTGAATGTTTTCAAAAACTGGGCAATCGTCTGTGCTAACAGTTCCTTTTTTCTTGATTTGGGATATTCCATATACATGGGAGGATTTTCCGGTTTAACCAGGTAATCAATTCCATGTTCCTTGACCACCCATCCGGACTCATCGATCAAGGCGCTGATGGAGACCACAGGAATATGGTATTTTTTAGCTACTTTAGCGACTCCCACAGGAGTCTTGCCATAGATAGTAGACCCGCTAATCTCACCTTCTCCGGTGATAACCAGATCTGTCCCCTGCATGATCTCATCTAAATGAACAGCATTGATGACAATATCAATGCCTGGTTTTAACTCGGCGTTTAAAAAGGCAATCAAACCGGCACCCAGACCACCGGCTGCACCTGCTCCGGAAATTTCCCGAACTTCTTTTCCTAAATCACGTTTGATGATATCGGCAAAATGAGACAACGCCTGATCCAGCGTGATAATCATCTCTTCGGATATAGCCCCCTTCTGAGGACCGTAGATGCGAGAGGCTCCGGTTGGTCCGCACAAGGGATTCTGGACATCAGAGGCTACCAGGATCTTTACCTTCTCGATACGGGCATCCATTTGAGATATATCAATCCGGTTTAATTGCGCCAGTTGTGCGCCACCATAACCTATTTCTTCTTCATTTTTATCCAGCAAATGTACGTCTAAAGCCTGGACCATGCCTGCACCGCCATCATTAGTGGCACTTCCCCCGATCCCTATAATCATTTTAGCGCATCCCTGGTCAAGGGCTGCTCTAATTAATTGTCCGGTACCGAAGGTTGTGGTGATGAGTGGATTTTTTTTCTCAGGAGGAACCAGTGGAAGACCCGATGCAGAAGCCATCTCCAGGACAGCGGTTAACTGATCGCCTAAGATACCGAACGAAGCTGTGACCGGTTCACCAAGTGGCCCAACCACTAACTTTTCATATATTTTCCCCCCTGTAGCATTGACCAGACACTCAACGGTACCTTCGCCACCATCAGCCATGGGAACTTTCACTACCAAAGCATCAGGATAGATTTTTCGAACACCCTGCTCCAGGGCGTCAGAAACCTCGATGGCAGTCAGGCTTCCTTTGAAGGAATCAGGCGCAATAATCATTTTCATGATGGATCATTTCCTTTGCTATATAGATTAGGTATGATTTACATTTCAGATGGTGAATACTCAACCCTGCATATGATAAAAAAATTTTTTTAAAATATTATTTTTGTGCTCTTATCCAATCACTATATAATTTTATTCCTTCTTCAATATCATACTCCGGCTGATATCCTAATTCTTTCTGTGCTTTAGAAATATCCAGGCCTTCCACCCTGTTCATCAGAATTCCTTTACCTAAAGAAATCTCTGCCGGAAAATGAGTGTACTTTTTACAAAATTCAACAACTTCTGCTATCTTGTATGACTTTCCGGAAGAAAGATTATAGACAGAAGAATCAGGTTTCTTCTTTTCAAATAATCGATAAATTCCCTGAGCAGCATCCAGAACATAGGTAAAATCAATTTTTTGATCTCCCCCTTTACTGGATTGTAATCCTTCAATGCCCTCTAAAACACCAAATGCAATTTTGTATAGGGTAAAAAATGTCGAGGGCATCCTTCCCGGTCCATAAACAAAGTATAATCTTCCAACGCGAAAATCAAGGTGATACGATTCAGCATATTGCCTGCCAATCAACTCAGCCGAAGCCTTTGAAGCAGCATATAGGTCCTGCGGGTCAAGACAGTCTTCTTCCCGGGTTTTCCCCTTTTTCTTCCCATATACCGCGCCGGTACTGGTAAACAGAACCTTCTTTATGTCAAAAATCCTGGCGGCTTCCAAAACATTTAAAAGACCCATTACATTCAGACGAATATTGAAATGAGGATTTAACGGAACAAATTCACCCATAATGGCAACCGTATGAATGATTCCTTCAATTTCTTGATGATGTTTCTTCATTACATCTGCTAATCTTGCAAAATCCAGAACATCTCCTTCGATAAATTGTATTTTATCCTTATAGCCTTCCAAATATTCAGGACATCTTTGGCTTACATCATAAATCATGATATCTTTATTTACCCTGGCAAATAAATAGGCAATCCAGGAGCCGATATGTCCATAGCCTCCGGTAATGAAAACAGCCATAATCAAAATCCCCTTGTATTAAAAAATTATTTATAAGCATATCTTCTATGCTTACAATTTTTTATAGTATCATTCTGAAAAAAATTGAGCCATTCCTATGGAAAAAATATCAAATAAAAATGGCCATTTACAACCAAATCATCTCGTCATCGGGTATCATAACGAGCTCATTCCTTTGCTGTCAAATCTGAAGATAAGCTGGGTACCAGTAACTGTTCCTTAATGGAATATAAATATAATCCGCGTCAATCTTTGTGTAAAAAGAAATCTAATCCGGGTAAACAGCAGTTACCTGAATTTCAACCCTGGCATCCTTGGCTAATGCATTCACACCGATGGCTGCCCGTGCAGGATACGGCTCTGAAAAATATTGACCATAAACTGAATTGACCTTATCAAAATCATTCATATCAACCAAGAATATGGTAACCCTTACCACATCTGCCAAAGAAGAGTCTGCTGCTTTTAATATTTCCCCGATATTTTCCAAAGTCTGTCTGGTTTCTTCTTCGATGCCTCCCTCAATTTTTTTACCACTTGTGGGATCCAAAGGAAGTATGCCTGAGGTAAAGATAAAACCCTTTATTTTAACCGCCTGACAGAATGGACCAAAAGCTGCCGGTGCTTTATCAGTCTTAATGACTTTCATATCCATAACTTGCTCCTTGTCATCATTATATTCAATTTCTTCCAAACCTCTTCATTCTACATTGTACTTGGTAACCAGAGAATGATTTGTGGAAAGGCAATCATAAGCACAAGACCAATGGCAATGAGAATAATAAAAGGAATCACTCCACGAATAATATCACTGGTGTTAATCCCCAATTCAGGGGCTGCCGCACCTTTCAGGAAAAATATGGAATAGGCAAAAGGTGGGGTCAAGAATGACATCTGCAGATTCACGATCACCATCATGGCAAACCACAAAGGCTCAAATCCTAACCGAGGAATAATGGGAGCCAATATGGGAACCATCACAAAGATAATGCCAATCCAATCAATAAACATTCCCAGGATAAAACAGACAACCATAATTAAAGCAAAAGCTCCCCAACGACCGCCAGGTACAGACAAAATAAAATTCTCTACTACACCACCACCTCCGGCACTTAAGAAGATACTGACAAAGGCAGTGGAACAACCGGCAATCAGAAGAACCATTCCTGTTAATTTGATTGTATCAATGGAAACATCTTTTAAAACCTTCCAACTGAAACGACCGTAAACTACGGTTAAGATGGTCGCTACAGCAGATCCAACGGCTGCTGCTTCTGTTGGAGAGGCTAATCCAAAATAGATTGCCCCCATCACCGAAAGGATCAGCAGTGCGGTCGGAGCCATGGTTAGCAGCAACATCTTTGTTTTCTGACCAAATGTGACAGTCTGTCCTTCATCGGCAACAGAAGGAGCAATAGACGGTTGCAGGTAAGCACGAATGGCAATATATAAAATATATAATCCGGAAAGAAGAAATCCGGGCATAAAAGCAGCCATAAAAAGTTTGCCTACCGAAATCCAGGCAACCGGTCCATAGATGATGAGCATGATGCTGGGTGGAATGAGTATTCCCAGCGTACCACCGGCACAGATGGCTCCGGTAGCAAGGCCTTTGTCATAATTACGCTTCATCATTGCCGGAAGTGCTACCAGGGTTAACATGGTAATGGAAGCAGCAATAATACCAACACAGGCAGCCATAATCGTTCCGATTAAAACACTGGTAATTGCCAGTCCACCCCTGAATTTACCAAACCAGACATACACTGCATCATACATCTTTTCAGCAATACCGGACTTTTCTAACATATTACCCATGAAAACAAATAAAGGAACAGCCATAAATCCATAATCTGTTAGAATGGCATAAAGCCTGCTATAGATTAAGTCAAAAGCATTAGGCCCAAACAACAAATATCCGGTTATGACGCCCACTCCACCGATAGGAATAGCCAGAGGAAATCCTGTTAAAACACCTAACAATAATGCCGCAAACATCCCAATCGTAACAATTTCAGGGCTGATAGCTATATCCATCACAATAATTCTCTCTTTCTTATTAAAAAATATAATTCCTGAATAAATTTGGCTATACTCTGCAGGGTAAAAAGAATAAAACCAACGACTAATACAGTTCTAAAAGGAGCTGCCGGCGGTAACCAGCTGCTTTCCACCATTTTTTCGCCAACTTTCCAGGCAAAAGCAGCCCATCTGATTCCTGCAGCAATCAGAATAATGCAGATGGGGAAAAGAAAGATAATAGACATAATAACATTCACCAAAGCCTGTGTCTTACGGGAAAAACGGGTATAGAAAACATCAACGCGGACATGCCCTTCATGCAAATAGGTATATGCCCATCCACAGGCACCGAAAGTTCCCATAAGCATCTTGGAAGTTTCCAATGCCCATTTCGTTGGATTATCAAAAACATATCTGGAAACAACTTCATAACAGAGAACAACGATCAGAGCCATCAGCAAATATTTAACAATTTGACCGGCAATTTCACTGATAGCATTTATGACCAGTACCAGTTTTTTCATATCGATGAATACACTCCTTCTTTCTCTAACCTTGCTCCAAAATAAAGCTATCTGGAGCAAGGTTAGGATGATTCTATTTTCTCCCACATGCTCTGTTAGAGAATATAAAAAGAATTGAGTTTATTTTATACCAAATTCCCTACAAATCTCAGCAAATCTGATTGTAGAATTATATATTTTTGCATAATCCGGATCCTTGGCAGACTCTTCCTGGTAATATTCATATGCCTTATCATACATTAACTGTTCAATATCCTGAGGTATATTTTCTACAACAGTTCCATATTCTTTAAATTGTTCAATCGCTTCTGAATCCATCAGCAGTTCTTCAGTAAAGAATTGACGGGAAACCTGGTGGGCAGCCATCTCTACGATTCTCTTTAAATCGTCAGGAAGCTCATCCCATTTCTTTTTATTGACAAAAAGAGACTGGGCATCACTTGGTGAACGGGATGGTGATAGATACATATATTTAGTTACCTCATTGAAACCCATACCCCAGTTCAAAGATGGTGTAATGTATTCAAAAGCATCAATGATACCCCGTTGAGCAGCTTCATAAATTTCCCCACCCGGAAGGAAGACAGGAGCGGCACCCATCTTTTCAAAGATGGAATTGAGAGCTGTCGTTCCCATTCTTATCTTTAATCCTTTAATATCTTCGACAGAATTCAAAGCTCTATTGCTATGTGCCCATACTTCAGCCGGATGAATCGTCAGCTGTTCAATGAATTCTACTCCCACAGGTCTGTATAATTCTTTTGCTAAATCAACACCCTCGTTATCCAGCCACATCATAAACTGGTTTCCTGTCAAACCTCCCACGCAGCTGGTATAAAAGACTCCAGCCGGGACGTACCCGATAGCCCAACCGGCAGACACATGAGCAGCTTCGACTGAACCGGCAATAGCTGCTTCAAATTCCTTACCAGCAGGGGTAATGGCACCGGCAGTAAATGCTTTAACCTGTAACCGACCGCCACTGGCTTCCGTGACCAGCTTGGCAAATCTGTCTGCACCCTGAAAACCAAAGTCTCCCGCTGCACACATAGACTGTAGTCTCCAGTTAATAACCTTTTCCTGACCAAATCCGTTGATAACAAAACCAAGCAACAGAACAGCAACAATAAATAATGTCGTTAATTTTCTCATTTAACTTCAAATTCTCCTTTCTTAATACTACTCAAAAATATTTCAGAAGATATTTCCTTTCCCATCACCTCCTTTGTTTTTATTCAGGATTCACATACCTGGTTAAGGCATATCCTGCTTTCATAGATAACAGGTTTTCTGTCTGCTTTAGGTATATGTAAGCAGCATGTTAGCCTTTCGTTGAATCATGAAACATGAAACTGTAGAAAAAATTTATTCCTTATAAATTCGTTGAAATATTCAGAAATTCTACTGAATCTATCGGATAAATGGACCTGGTCAATATGATAGGTTCTATGATAAAATCGCATTGACCCACCTTTCACGAAAAAAATCAGCATATGATGATCATCAGGTTTTCATTGGGTTTTGAGGTAATATACTATATTTAGAATCAATCATCGTCGTCGAGAGATTTTTTTCCTTTATTCAATCATGGGGAACTTATGCTGATATGATTAGGTCAATCTTCATTTTTATTATAACCTAGAATGAACTATTTTGTCTTTAGATTATTATACAAAAAAAGCTCATATATTTAGCTTTTTTTTGTATAATCTTAACAATAATGAATCATTCCAGACTAAAAAAGCTTCTATTGCTCCTGAAAATATTTCATTTTTAAAGCAATGTATAACTGCAAAGCATGGTTAAATTTACGTGGATCCAGACCGGTAAAGTGTTTAATCTTGGCTAAACGATAAAGAAGAGTATTGCGATGAATATAGAGTTCTTTGGCAGTATCAGTCATGTTCAGATTGTGCTCAAAAAATGACAGCAGTGTCTCCCAAAAGACAGGTTTTAATTTTTTTTCAGAATGATTATTCCCTTTATAAATAAGATTAATAAAGTCATCCCTTGTTTCAGGACTGATTTCCGCAAATAACCGGCTGATTCCAAGATGGGCAATATGATGAATATCCATATTGCTATTCTCTTTACTGCCGATTTCCAAAGCACGGTGAGATTCTTTATAAGAACGCATCACCCCCTTGATTCCGGGGTGGTATTCTCCGATACCAATGGCAGATTGAAATTTTCTCTGGCTTAGAATAGCATCTCTAATCTTTTCACCGGTTTTTATTAATCTTATCCTGATGGTTTCCGGTTCGTCATTCAAATTGATTGTCTTAAGGACTACAAAGCGGTCTCCACCTGCATAGGCTACGATATCCTGAGGTTGTTGATTAAAAAGATCACTGATGGTTCTTAAGACATCATTCTTCAACCTCTGTAAATGAATTTCTCCCTCTTTTAATCCGCTATATTTCTGTAAGCTCTGCCTGGCTGTTTTCTCAAAATGATATATATTCACTAAGAGGGAAACGCGCGGCAAAGTAATATCATAACCAACAATTTGACCCCTGGCAGTAAACAGATCGTTATCGTTCCCTACTCTTCCCGAAATGAGATCGTGGATAAAATTCTCCTTCGCCTGCCTTTCCAGATCAACTTGTTTTAATAGAAACTGCTGCTGGAGCATCATTTCAACTGTCATTTTTATCACTTCTCCAAAAGGACTTACCTCGTCGGGGTTTCCGGTGATCCCGACTACACCGATGATCTGATTGTGATCTTCTATGGGTAGATTCACTCCCGGTTTAACACCGACTAAGTGGTTCTTGTTTTCAGGATAAATCAACAGCTTTTGTTTTGTTTGGATAACCAGGGCAGCACCTTCATGAAACTGGTTCAGCCGGCTCTTGTCACCTGTACCGATAATATAACCATTTTCATCCATGATATTGATATTTTTTCCAAGTATATTGATTGTCCTTTCCACAATCTCCTGGGCTAACTGATGGGTAATTTTCATGTGAAGAACCTCCCTGACAAACACTGAAAGAATATTCCAACAAAAAAAACAGCGGCTTATCTATTTTTTAATATTCACTTTATTGTTACAAATCTGGATCTTACCTTGAGCAAATAGCTGAATTGCCCTTGGTAAAAGCCGGTGTTCGTACTTTAAAATTCTCTCCGCAAGTGTTTCTTCATTATCAGACTGCTTCACCTCAACCGCCTGCTGCAGGATGATCGGGCCGGTATCCATCCCCTCGTCAACAAAATGAACGGTACAACCACTGATTTTAGCACCATATTCTATCGCCTGTCTTTGAGCATGAAGTCCCGGGAAAGCGGGCAATAAAGCCGGATGAATATTCATGATCCGGTGACGGTATTCCTGAATAAAGGCAGGACTTAATAACCTCATATATCCGGCTAAAACAACAAGATCAATAGAGTGATTTTTGAGATGCCTTAATATTTCCTGCTCATACTCCCTTTTATTCTTATATTGCTTATAATATACAATCCGGGTATAAATCTGACAGTTTTTGGCTCTTATTAAGGCATAGGCATCCGGATTATCACTGATGACGATTTCTATCACTCCGTCAATTCTACCCTCACAAATGGCATCAATGATGGCCTGTAAATTGGTTCCTCTTCCGGAAACCAGTACTGCAATACGAATCATTGCCTGATTCCTCTTTTGCTCATTCATTGCACTAATATAATATCTTATCCATAGAATAATTTCATCCGGTGATTCTCCCTCAGGACGACCTCTCCAATCACATAAGCGGTCTCTCCTGACTGTTTCAAATCCTGCAGGACAGACAGGTATTGATCTGATCCAGTTACAATGACCATACCTATCCCCATATTAAAAATTCGGAACATATCTTGATCATTGATCTCTCCCTCATCTTGAATGATTTTAAAGACGGGTAATAGCGGCCATCGATCAGTATAAATATGAACGGATACATCCTGTGGAATCATTCGGGGAATGTTTTCAAAAAATCCACCCCCGGTAATATGAGCCATACCTTTAATCTGACAGGTTTTTAAGGCATGTAAAATGGAAGGCACATAAATTTTAGTTGGTCTGAGGAGTTCTTCTCCTAGTTGACAACCGAGGGCTTTTATTACCTTTTTTAGCCTTGACTCTCCCTGACCCAACAGCACTTTTCGTACCAGGGAAAAGCCATTGCTGTGCAAACCGGAGGAGGCTAAACCAATCAAAATATCACCCGGTTGAATATTTTTACCGGTGATGATCTTTTCTCGATCTGCAATGCCTACTGCAAAGCCGGCTAAATCATAATCTCCCATTTGATAAAAACCGGGCATTTCTGCTGTTTCTCCTCCCAACAGCGCACATCCAGCCAATTTGCACCCATCAGTAATCCCTTTTAGGACATCAAACATCTTTTTTTCTTCCAGTTTACCGGTTGCCAGATAATCCAGAAAGAATATAGGCTTAGCACCACAGGTCAGAATATCGTTCACACACATTGCCACCAGGTCGATACCAATCGTATCATGTTTATCCATTAAACTGGCAATCATCAGTTTCGTACCCACACCATCGGTACTTGAGATCAGTACTGGGTCTGCAATTTTCTCCTGAGAAAGGGAAAACAATCCGGCAAAATGACCAATCTCACTTATCACTCCCGGTATATTTGTAGCGTGAATCAGTGGTTTGGCCTTCTCAATAATCCTGCCAGCAAGGTCAATATCTACTCCCGCCTTCTTATAGGCATCAGCCATATTATTCACTCGTTCCTTTCAATCTACTTCAGCAATATTTATATCGTACAATAAAAGTAAACCGTATTAAGTATTACGTATAACGTATACCGTTAATGAAAACAAACCTTCATTGAAAATTAAACAAAAACATAGATAGTGAAAAAAACTATGTTATCCTAATACTAGAATATTGTATAGTTTATTGTTTTTTGATTGCGCATATTTTATGTATATAAATTTTATAGAACCTGAACCTTAACTAATGCTAAAAATCAAGTAAAGTAATCCCGTCTTTTTTTAACATCTTTAATCTTTGATTTCACTTATTTTTACACTGTCTTATATTATACGATATACGATATACGTTATACGTTATACAATCTTTATATTGGATATTCCCCGCTGAAACAGGCAGTACAGAAATCAGAGGGCGCATTCTTTTCAAATACCTGCGTCAAACCTTTCAAGCTGATGTATCCCAGAGAATCAGCTCCTATCCACTTTCTGATCTCGTCAATGGAACACCGGGTTGCCCATAGTTCTTCTTTATCAGGTGTATCGATTCCATAATGACAGGGATAATGAACCGGCGGAGAACTGATCCGGACATGAACTTCTTTTGCACCGGCATTTTTCAGTAATTTGACCAGTTTCTGGCTGGTAGTTCCTCTCACGATGGAATCATCAACCATCACAATTCTTTTACCTTGAACGATTGCAGTGATAGGGGAAAGTTTGATCTTCACCGAATGTTCTCGTAACATCTGATCAGGCTGAATAAAGGTTCTTCCGATATAAGGATTCTTTATCAAGCCCTCCTGATAAGGAATACCTGATTCCTGAGCATAACCCAGGGCAGCAAAACGACCAGAGTCCGGAACAGGGATAACCATATCTGCCCTGACAGGTTGTTCCCTGGCTAATTCTTTTCCAATTCTTTCACGAATCGCTGCTACACTTTCTTCAAAGACATTACTATCAGGGCGGGCGAAATAAATATGCTCAAAAATACATAAAGACTTCCTGGGGCACGATATGAGTTGCTTTGTATGATAATGATTCTGTTCAATAACGATCATCTCTCCGGGGTGGATTTCTCTGATATATTGGGCGTCAATCAAGGAAAAGGCACTGTCCTCTGAAGAAAGAATATAATTTCCTTTGTTCTCCCTTAATTGACCTAAGACAAGCGGATGAAATCCTCTGCCATCCCGCAAGCCAATTAATTTATTCGCACCAAGTATAACCAGACAGAAGGCGCCTTGAATCATTACTGCTGCTTTCTCCAAAGCTTTTTCAATATCTTTCTCCCCTGTGGCACCGATCAGCTGGCAGATCAAATGACTGTCGGCATAATGGTTTTCAGGCACTCTTTTATTTAAGGATAACATCTCTTTTAGTTCGGATTGATTTGTAAGATGACCATTATGGGCAAGTGCAAATGACCCGCCTGAATATTGATTCAGGATTGGCTGACTGTTTTCCCATCCATTGGAACCGGCAGTCGGATAGCGTACATGCCCTATCGCCGCTGTACCCTGTAAGGTATTTAAAATTCCTTCATTAAATACCTCAGATACTAAACCCAGATCCCGGTAGATTAATATATCCTTACCACTGGAAACAGCTATACCGGCACTTTCCTGTCCCCGGTGTTGAAGGGCAAAAAGACCAAAATAGGTTAACTTTGCTACATCCGTTTTATGGTTTTGATCAGCAATCCCAAAAATTCCACATTCCTCATGCATTTTCCATCCTCCGCCAGGCTTTTTCCAGTTGATCCATACTTACATCAATCAGATTGCCAATCTTCAAACGATTCCCTCCAACTTTACCTAATATATGCACTGTTGCTTTATATTTTCGAGCAATTTCTTTTAGATAATTTAAATTCTCTACGGGTAAGGAAACAACAATTCGGGATTGTGTCTCTCCAAATAAATAAGCATCACTTCTAATCTCTGTATTTCCTTCTATTTCTATTCCTTTTTTCCCTGCTATACAACATTCAGCTAAAGTGATTGCTAAGCCTCCGTCGGCACAATCATGAGCTGAAGATAATATTCCAGCTTGAATACTCTCCCTGCAAATACGCTGAACTGATTTTTCCAAACCTAAATCAAGATTAGGAGGCAATCCCCTTTCCATATGATGAATTATCTTTAAATACTCACTTCCTCCAAGCTCTTCTTTGTTTTCTCCTATTAGAACAATTAAGTCTTCATTATTCTTAAATGACATGGTGCAAAACCGATTAAAATCATGAATGATACCAGCCATGCCAATGATAGAAGTAGGATAGATCGCTTCTCCATTACTTTCATTATTTAAACTAACATTGCCGCTGATGACCGGGATTCCCAATGCCTCGCAAGCTTTGCTAATTCCTTTGACAGACTCTTCCAACTGCCAGAATATTTCTTCTTTATCCGGATTTCCAAAGTTAAGATTATCGGTTACTGCCATCGGCAATGCTCCTTTACAGGAAAGATTACGCGCTGCTTCAGCAACTGCAATTTCTCCACCTGTAAATGGATCAAGATAACAATACCTTCCATTCCCATCTGTAGTAAAGGCAATTGCCCTCTTGCTTCCTTCAATTCTTACTATACCTGCATCATCACCCGGAAATAATATCACCTCAGTACCTTTTGCACTTATTTTTTTACTATCCTTATAAATCCAGCTCTTGCTACAAATATTAGGTGAAGCTAATATTTTCAACAATACCTGATTAAAATCAGCGGGATGAGAGACATCTTCTAAGTTTAATTTTTGAATTTCTTTGAGTTTAGCAGGAACCCTGCTATTATAATAACGAATAGGGACATCTTCAGCTAAAGATTTTGCCGGTACTTCTGCTACAATTTTCTCTTTTTCTTTTAAACGTAAAATACCGTCTGAAGTTACTTTTCCTATAACCGTATGTTCTATCCCCCACTTATCAAAGATTTCCCCTATATCCTTTTGTTTATCTCTTTTAGCTACCAATAACATTCTTTCCTGGGTTTCTGAAAGCATCATTTCCCTGGGAGTCAGGCCTTTTGCTTTTCGTGGAACCAGGGAAAGATTTAATTCAATTCCACAATTTCCCTTACTGGCCATCTCACAACTAGAGCTTATCAATCCAGCTGCACCTAAATCCTGCATCCCTGAAATAAGCCCTTTGTTTACAAGCTCCAAACATGCCTCTATTAACTTCTTCTCTAAAAACGGATTACCCTGGGGTATGGGAGGATGTTTAATTTCCTTCTCTTTTCCTTCTAATTCCCGTGAGGCAAAACTGGCACTGCCTACTCCGTCTCTACCGGTTTTTTCTCCCGCTAAAATAACGATACTATCTGTTCCCTCAGCTACGGCAACTACAATATCTTCCTTATTTACTAAACCAACACACATGGCATTTACAAGAGGATTGCCCTGATAACTATCTAAAAAATATGTTTCACCACCGATAGTAGGAACTTCAATATTATTTCCATAGAAAGCCAAACCTTTTGCAACTTCCTTTACTAAATATTTTACATGAGAATCCTCTAATCTTCCAAAACGTAGTGAACCCAATAGCGCAACTGGACGGGCTCCCATGGCCAGGATATCTCTTACCACTCCCCCTGAACCGGTTGCAGCTCCGTGAAAAGGCTCAACTGCGGAAGGATGATTATGACTTTCAATCTTCATTACCATAGCCAGACCTTCTCCAATATCAATTGCTCCTGCATTTTCACCGGGGCCAAAAAGAACCCATTCAGCTTGAGTAGGGAAAATGCTTAATAACGGCTTTGAACTTTTATAACTGCAGTGCTCTGACCACATTGCCGAATAGAGTCCCAATTCAACATCATTAGGTTCCCTGCTTAAAATGTTAACAATTTTCTGGTATTCTTCCATAGATAAAGCATTTTCTTCTAAAATGCTCTTTAAATCTTTCTCATACGGGTTATTACTGCTCATATCCTGCTCCTTCTAAAAACAAACAGCATGCTTGCTCATTTCTACTTATGGTATATTCCTCTGATTCCTGCCAATACATGACCAAGAAGAAGGAATCCATTCACTCTTGCCTTCCAAAAATGCCTTACTTACTTCATCCTCCCCCAGGCTTTTCGCAATTGGGCAACAGATAGATCAATCCAATGATTGATCCTTAAACAATCACCTTTTACACATCCTATTAATTGGAAAGGTATTTTCCCCTCTTTGGCAACTTCAATCACTTTTCGGGCTTTTTCGGGGTTGGCACTGACAATAATTCGGGATTGGCTCTCCCCAAAAAGGCAGCAATCAGAACGAATATCTGTTTTGAACGCAATCTCAGCACCTAAACCACTATTGATGCAGCACTCTGATAAGGCAACTGCAATTCCCCCGGAAGAACAATCGTGAGATGAAGCAAGTAAACCACTTTCAATCATCTTTCGACAGACATACTGAATCTTTTTTTCCAGGGAAAGATCAAGCGCAGGAGGCAAGCCGCATTTTAGCCGATGTACAACCTCAAGATACTCACTGCCTCCTAACTCATTGCGGTTTTCTCCTAACAAAAAAATAAGATCATTTTCATCTTTAAAATCCAACGTGCAGACCTTACACAGATTATCTATCACCCCAATCATGCCTATCACCGGAGTCGGGTCAATCGGTTTTCCTTCATTTTCATTATAGAGGCTTACATTCCCGCTGATAACCGGAGTTTCAAAATAGGTACAGGATTCTGATAATCCTTTAATCACTTGTACCAGCTGCCAGTAACTGTCACTGTTTTCAGGTGTTCCGAAATTCAGGCAATCTGTTACAGCCTTTGGAACAGCTCCTTTACAGGATAAATTTCTGGCTGCTTCAGCAACTGCAAGCCGAGCCCCCTGGAATGGATCAAGAAAACAATACCTTCCATTGCCCTCAGTGGTTAAGGCAATTGCCTTTTTGCCCCCCTTCATTCTTAAGACAGCTGCGTCATCTCCAGGAGGAATAACAGTATTTGTTTGGACCATATGATCATATTGCACATATATCTCTTCCTTACTGGATAAATTTGGAGTCGCTAATAATTCTAATAGAATTTGATTGTAATCCTCAAATTCTTTTAATTTATTCAGGTCTAATTGATTCACCTTCTTTATCCAATCAGGCTTTATGATCTCTCTTTTGATAACCGGAGCTCCCTCTGCTAAGATATGAATGGGAATATCAGCAACGACCTGACCATTGTTCCGAATGATAAATCTCTTATCATCCGTAACCCGGCCAATGATAGCAGAATCCAGATCCCACCGTTTTAAAGTTGATAAAATCCGCTCTTCTTTACCCTGCTCTACCACAACGACCATTCTTTCCTGTGATTCTGACAGCATAATTTCGAAGGGACTCATGCCTGTCTCCCTTTGAGGTATTCTGGATAATTCAATATCAACCCCGCTATTTCCCCTTGCAGCCATCTCACTGATGGCGCTGGTTAAGCCAGCCGCCCCGCAATCCTGTAAACCGATAACTTCCTCAAAATGCAACAGTTCCAGGCAAGCTTCAATCAACAATTTTTCCGAAAAGGGGTCTCCAATCTGAATAGCAGGTCGATCTTCATCAGACTGCTCATTTAATTCAACTGAGGCAAAGGCTGCGCCACCTATCCCGTCACGTCCGGTCTTTGCGCCGATCAAGATAATTGAATTCCCTTTTCCCTGTGCTAAAGCACGAATCATTTTTCCTTTTTTCACCAGACCCACACACATGACATTAACCAGAATATTTCCCTGATAGCTTTCGGAAAATATGGTTTCGCCACCTACGGTCGGTACTCCCACACAATTACCATAAAAAGCAATTCCACCTACTACACCATGATAAAGATATTGGGTCCGACCGTGATTAAAATCACCGAAACGGAGGGAATCGAGTATGGCAACAGGGCGTGCTCCCATCGTAAAAATATCCCGCAAAATGCCCCCGACACCGGTTGCTGCTCCCTGAAACGGTTCCACCGCTGAGGGATGGTTGTGGCTTTCCATCTTCATGACTACCAATTCGTCTTCACCAATATCAATGACCCCGGCATTTTCACCGGGTCCCTGTACAACCCAGGATACCCTGGTAGGTAACATTTTTAATAGCAGGCGGGTATTCTTGTAGCTGCAGTGCTCACTCCACATCACTGAGAATAGACCCATTTCCAATTCATTTGGTTCCCTTTCCAGCTTCTGATATATGGAGTTATACTCATCAGCGGTTAAATTCCATTTTTGCCAGAAATTATTTTGTTTAAATTTCTCCATGTATGACTCCTGTTCCGGTTATGGTTTGATGATTCCGATTTTTCCTTTTAAGATGCTTGATGATTGATTTAAACAGAAGAATGCCATCAACCGAACCAAGGCAATGTTCCACACACCTTTCAGGATGGGGCATCAAGCCAAGCACATTTCCTGATTCATTACATATGCCGGCAATATTACCTGATGAACCGTTAGGGTTAAATTCTACCGTTATTTCTCCTTCGGTACTGCAGTAACGAAATACAATCTGTTTGTTCTTCTCTAATTGTTCCATGGTTCTTTTGTCAGCATAGTAACATCCTTCCCCATGCGCAATGGGAAACTGGAGTACCTGACCCTCTTGATAAAGACTGGTGAAAGGTGTTTGAATATTTTCAACTTTGATCATCTGTTGTTTACACACAAAATGAAGACAGTCATTCCATATTAAGGCGCCGGGCAGGAGTCTGGCTTCAGTCAGTACCTGAAATCCATTACAGATACCCAAAACCAGCCCGCCTTTTTTGGCAAATTCGATAATAGCAGACATGACGGGAGAATACCTGGCAATTGCACCGACTCTTAAATAATCACCATAGGTAAATCCACCGGGGAGTATGATACAGTCATAGTTGTCTAACATCATTTTTTTATGCCATATCATATCCGTGTTGATTTGCATGATATCCCTGACGGCATAAAAACAGTCATAATCACAGTTTGAACCGGGAAATTGCACAACGCCGAATCTCATCTTTTATCCTGCCTTAATCTCATATTCAAAATCTTCGATAACCGGATTGACCAGAAGTTTTTTGCACATATCCTGAATCTGCCCATCTACTGCTTGCCGGGAATTTCCCTCAACCTGAAGCTCAATCAGCTTTCCGACTCGAACCTCTTTTACGTCACAAAATCCCAGAGAAAGCAGGGATCGATGCGTCGTTTTACCCTGGGCATCGAGAACACCCTTTTTAAATCTGACCTCAATTTTTACATACCACATACAGCGGCTCCTTCATATTGACGGATAATCTATTCTTTCTTATCATAGTCGTATTATATATATCTCTTCATCTTCTCCAAAGTCTCTGAAAGTGAGGAAATTCCACTGAACCATTTTCTTCCGGTAATTTCATTGGCATAACCGCAATAGAGGTCTGAAAGCAATGATTTCAATCTGGATGGCAATGGCTCCGGCCCTGTCGAAACTGATTCTTTCCAATGGATTTGGTCCTTCTTTTTTGCTCTCACCAGATCCTGGTACCACTGACTCTTCCGGTAAAAAAGCCGCGCAATCTCCTTGCTAACCGGTAACCCCTGGTAGGTAAAGCGGCATTCATCAAGCGTTCCCAGTACATCCACCAAAATCACATTCTGCTGCTCATCAAGGGCAAATTCAAACTTACCATCCTCATTCTTTAATCCTATCCTTTTTGATTCCTTACTGATAATCTGATTGATTCTGATAGTCATCTCATTCATTTGCGCAATCCCTTTATCTGACAGTCCTGATAATTCCTGTGCTTCCTGCCAGCTGAGATAACGGTCACTTGCTTCCAGTTTGGTAGATACATCAAGATAGGGATGCAGTAATTCCATCCCCTCCTGTGGCATCCTGCTTAGATTGAGATCTTCAAGTTTTAATTCTCCTTTATGTAATCGCTTGAAGATGCTTGAACCTGCAGGAAGAGCATTGCGGTATATAATTTCCAGTGGAATGAGATAATTACCGCTCTCCTGGTTATAAATCTGATAATCATAAGCATTGTTATCCGTTAAATCAGGTTTCAAAACACGGTATAATTTGGTTTCCAGGGAACATACCGGTCTGTAGATCTGAAAAAGAGATTTGACCTGTTCATTTTCAACCACGCCCAAATAGTGGGTGGAAATTCCGGCTTCTTCCAGTTTTTCAAAGAAATAAGCAGCAGTAATGCAGAGGGATGCTCCCTTTTGGTCAATATGATCGGGCATTTCACCCCAATCAAAAATTGAATAACGGTCTGAAAAGATAAATCGGCCTCGTCCGGCTTTTTCTCTGGAAGGAGGCAGCAGAAGAACTAAATCTTTAACACTTCCCATAGATACTACCCTTTCACCTTTCGTCTATTCCAATCCTATTCAATTCCCTGATTAATATCTAATGCCTTGACTTGATTGGCCAAGATTTTTGTATAAGACAATAGATTTTCCTCTATATGATGATTTTCCAGTGCTAAAATTCTTGCTGCTAATAAAGCTGCATTGGCTGCATTATTAATACCAACCGTAGCAACCGGGACACCCCTGGGCATCTGTACAATGGAAAGTAGGGAATCCAGGCCTTCCAGTGCCTGTGTCTTGATGGGTACGCCGATAACCGGTATGATTGTTTTCCCGGCAATAATCCCCGGTAGATGAGCAGCACCACCTGCACCGGCAATGACAACTTTAAAACCCCTTTGAGGGAACTGATCAATGTACTGAAAAAGAAAATCAGGTGTGCGGTGTGCAGAAATAACTCTTATTTCATAGGTAATTTCTAATTTCCTGAGAATCTCGGTCGCCTTTTCCATCACCGCCTGATCAGAAATACTTCCCATGATGACACTCACATCCAATATCATAATCCCTCCTGATTCAATATTTTATAGAACCTCACAAAATAAAAAACCCAGTACAAGAGATATTCCAAATAGGAGTGGAACCTCTCCGCCTGGGATTTTAACCCTACGGTGTAGTATAGATCATACACTCTGCACCACTTGGTTCAAACCCTGTTATCAACTTCATCATAACAGGTGAATCCCTAAGATGCACTTCCACCCGTAGCCTGTTGTGATTTACGGTCACCTGGTAGAAACGCTCTCGCCGTATCCGAAAGCTTATACGAGCTTAAAAAGCAAAAAATAACAATATTATTTCTAACTAAAATATAGCATTATTCCCGATGATTGTCAAACCATAAAAATACTTTCCACCTAATCATTTCCAACAAAATATTCTGATAGATTTTCCTTAAAGGAATAAAAGGTTGACAATACAGTGATTTATTCCGAAAATGAAAATAATATAAATGCTGTTTTCCTGGAATATTTTGCCTTCATTTTATCTGAAAAAGTATTGCTAAAAATATCCACAAGAATAAAAATAAAGGAAAAATAAAATAACAATTTGCAAAC
>CAYSSG010000010.1:50841-61659 GCA_964433635.1 uncultured Atribacterota bacterium
TTGAAAGTTATACGAATAAAATTATATATAGCCTAAACTGGTAAGTCCTTTAAATAAAACAATCATAATTGCAATAAAAATGACCAAAGAAAAGTAGTACCTTATATATGCTCCTCTCATTTTAATATGAATTTTTGCTCCTATTTGAGAACCAATTAAAGACCCGATTAAAATGCAAGTCACCAATTCAAAATTTACATTTCCCTTAAAAAAATGGCTTAAACTTCCATATCCTGCGATAAATATCGTTTGGAAAAGGCATGTTCCTATGGCTACACTTGTAGGCACGCCGAATAAATAAATTAAAGCGGGATTCATAATGAACGCTCCTCCTATTCCTAAAAGCCCGGTAAGTATTCCGACTCCAAATCCCAAACATATTAAAAAATAAATTGAAATATGCTCTATATTCGAAATAGGAAGAGAAATCATAGGTGGAATTCTTGTATTTTTTATTTTCTGAGAAAATATCGTATCGACTATCCCTCCTCGGGGAGCTCTTTTCTTTGCTTTCCTACTTTCAAGAAACATGGAAATTCCTACAAGAGAAAGAAGGATTATATAAATTATACTTATCCAAAAATCCATTTTACTCATTAAAGAACCATGAACAATAATACTCCCTAACTCTTTCAGCCACATGAGGATTTGGCTACCCAATTCTACTCCGATGAGTGAACCTATGAGAACATATCCAGCCAGCTTATAATCAATATGACCAAAACCCCTGTGTCTTACACTGCATGCTATTGAAGTCCCTACCATCTGAAAAAGACTGCTTCCAATGGCAATATTATAAGGAAAGTTAAAGACTGCATTGAGAAGAGGTACAAGTAAAAATCCTCCACCCACACCAAACAGACCAGATAGAATACCAATTATAAAACCAGTGGCAATCAAACTAATGCATTGAATCATTTAAATTTTCCTTATATTTTTCCATAGGTTTTATCTAATTACTCTTCAGAAATTTTTAGATTTAAATTAAACTTACCCCAATAAACTTTGAATAGGAAAGAATGATTTATGGGAACACCATTCCATTCCTTGTTGCTTCAAGAACAGCTTTAGCTGTATCAGTTATACCAGGAGGAAAGCCAATAATTCTAAATATAATGAGGAAACCAACCACCCATAAAATTAGCATACAAATTATCCATAATACAAATCCGTATCTCAAGAAATCCATAGGGTGAATGATTCTTTTATCCGTGCCAGGATATGCACTAAGAGCATAAATAATAGCATTATTAGGGGTTCCCACAATAAGAAAATTAGCAAAAGAGGTAGCAAAGGCAGTAGCAAGTCCAACAGCCCATGGTTCTCCTGCTCCACCAGAGAGTATTCCCATGGGAACAGTAATTGGGCCAAGAAGAGAAGTTGTAGCAGCATCACTCATAAAATTAGTCATGATTCCTGAAAAAAGGCTTGCTCCAACCAGCAAAGGCATTTCTCCATTGATTCCCAATGATTGGACACTGTTTAAAAAGAATTTTGCCAACCAAAGTGCAGCTCCACTGTTTTGCAGTAATGCTCCCATGGTCAAAGCACCACAGTACATAAACCAGGCGTTCCAGGAGATGTTGGATAAAATTTTTTTCCAGTCTACAATTCTAAAAATGACAGGAATAATCAAAGCAAGCAATGCAGGCCCGCCTAATCCAAGAGTATCGCTTTGGGTGATCCATAAAAAGAGAATGGCAAACATCATTAATAGTATTAACAGTTCACTTAACTTCATCGGTCCCATTTGGGTATTTTCTTTTTTTATGGCTTCAAATCCGGGAGTTAAATCTTTTATGTTTGTTTTACGAAAGATGAAAAGCAAATAAAGAACAACTGCTATAGCTAATACTGGAACCAAGGGCATGCCATAGGCCATCCATTGAGTAAAACTCATGGAGACATTGTAATTGTCAAAAAAACCCATCATGATTGCATTTCGTCCTCCAGCCGCCGGTGAACCGACTCCACCAACGTTTAAACTGAAACAAAGAGTGAAAAGTAGCAGCTTGGCCAGATTAGAATCCTCTTCTATCCGGTTACCTTTGTCATTTGCCCCTTTTAATGCACCGACATATATTGCAACCATTATAGGAGTCATAAAGGCAGCGATAGCATGAGCAGACACAAATGCACCCAAGATGGACATAGAAATAGCAATCATAAAAAGAGGAAATGTAAATCCTTTTACCCACCCTAGAATCCAACTGGCCAAACGTTTATGCAAACCAACTTCAGTGACCACCACACCTAAAGCCAGTACACCTAAAAGAAATAGAGGGGCATCCCCGCAGAAAGTTTTGCCAATCTCCGCCTTGGGAAGCAGGTAAAAGAAATAAGCAAGAAAAGGCATCAGGATACCGACTAATCCAATTGGTATCGCTTCCGTACAGAAAAAGATGGTTGCCATAGGGATGATCCCAAGAATTAATTTTGCCTTCCAGGCAGCTTGAGTGATGCTATCAGCAACCCCTGTTTTGATCATATTATCACTAAAGCCATATTCCTGAACTACTTTTATTAAACTCTCGGGCGTAGGAATTACAAAAGCGATAAAAATAAAAACTAAAAATCCAGTAAGTAACCAAAACAAGTTACTGTCTATTGAAATGACTTTTTTAAAAGTACTGCTATTTTTTTCTTCCATTTGTAAAAAATTCACCTCTTCTGATTATGATGGACATTTTTTAATGAAGATAATAATTAAATAATTCACTTTTTTATTTTAAAAATTCCTCTAAAATATCCAGTTTTTTATGTTTAACGACCAAGTTAAATATTTTATTCTTTGCTTCTGATGGGAGCAATTCAATACTTTTTGTCGTTGATTGATCATACTTTGCCTGTGGAAATTTCTTTAACAAGGCATCTTTCTGTTCTTCATCACAATATACCTGTAAAACTTTCATGCCTGCTAAAACTTCTTCAGTCAAATTCTCTAAACCAGCTTGACATAGTTCCTGGTATCTCTGCTCATTAATCCAAATGTTAATGGGAATTTTATTCATCATCATTTCCTTTCTCTTACTATCAATTCATGGTAGATAAACGAAAGACAGGCTGTCTCTGTTTTAAATATTTCTCATTGCAAAAAGGGGAATCAAATCCATATTTCTCAGCAGAATTCATCATGGTCTGAAATACTTCCGGTCTCATTAATAAGCGAGTAGGCTGAACTTTGTCCTGAATAATACTACGGATCATCGTTCCACTAAAGTTCTGTCGTTCTTTGGTATGTCCGCAGAGTCCTGAATAAGTCACTTCCTGACAGATAGGGCAATACCACCATTCAAGAACACGAATCGGTTTAATATTCAGACTCCCCTCAGGAACCATATCAAAGATTCGATGGGCATCATAGGGATCATAATAGGAACCTACTCCGGCATGATCCCTCCCAAACATATGATGGGTACAACCTAAATTAGATCTGATAATCGCATGTAATAATGCCTCTTTAGGTCCGGCATAACGCATATCCCACAAGACCAAAGAAACCATATGTATTTGCTGATTAAAATAACTTGAATCATTCAATTGCTGCTGACCTAAGAGAATGGCTTCATCAATATAGTCACCGATGCGTTTAGGTCCGATAATGCAACTAACCAAAATGCCTGTCTTTAGTCTTTCAACAGCCAGATCAGCATTTGTTGAAAACCAGGCTCCCTTCATCAGCCACTCATGACCGGTATGGGGAACATTCCGTGTTTGATGTGCAACAATACGTTCCCAGCCCTTCTCTTGAAAGATTTTACGCAATTGAAGAGGAGTATACCAGAAACGTTCAAAAGGCGGTTGAAATATTGGTTCATTAATCAGTTTAATCGGACCGGCAATAAAATTGTCTTTCCATTCATCCAGCATCATCACACCCGGATGTTTCTTATCAGTTGTGCCTAGCACTGACTGGGCAATTTTTTTCTTGTCATATTGATAGATCTCTTCAATATCCAGTAAAGCTAAAGGCTGGTTTTGAAAACTTAAAATAATCTGGTCTCCAACTTTTAAGTTATTTTCATCAATCGTAACTCGATCCATATCCAATAAGATAGGTATAGGCCAGAGAGTTCCATCTATTAATTTCATTTCCTGACAAACACTGTGAAGTGTTTCGGAATTCATAAAACCCTCTAATGGGGAAAAGAATCCATAGGCTAAATCAATACATTCCCGTGCTGCTCTTTGGGAAATTGGAATTTGTATTAACTTCGTTACCATTTTTTTCGCTGTATTAGAATCCAGGATCAACTCCTTAATTACTTTATTACCATGTCCGGTAATATTCATAAAATACCTCCCTATTTCAGTTCTTTATTGATATGTTGCATGAATAAAAATACCGTGATTAAACACCAGTGAACCCAAACTTGCCTTCTCAGTTATTCTTTTTTTATTGAACGTATCCTGCCAAATGGAGTCAGAAACCGTTAAGAATATCAATTTTACTTAGAAGTGATAATAATAAGAAGAACAGATTGTGAGCAAAAACTTCATAGAATATTTATCAATTGATACCACTATAGAACAAGTTCCATACTGTTCTTAATTTTCTCTCTTAACTCAATAAATGATGTTTCTGTAAATTCTCTTGGTCTTGGCAGGTCAATGTGATAAATATGATTCATCTTACCGGGTAGTTTGCCTTCAATGCAGATAATTCGATCTGCAAGAAATACAGCTTCATCAACATTATTCGTAACAAAGCAAACTGTTTTTTTCTCTTTATTCCACATGCGAATAATCTCTTTTTCCATAAACATACGGGTTTGGGCATCCAACTGACCAAAGGGTTCATCCATTAGCATCATATTGGCTCCATTTGCATATGATCGGGCAATACCTACTCGTTGTTTCATGCCCCCGCTTAATTGATTAGGATAATATTTTTCAAAACCTTCAAGTCCTACAAGTTTGATATAATAATCCACTATCTCTTGCCTTTTCTTTTTGGATACTCCCATCATTTTAGGTCCAATCTCTATATTTCCCCGCACGGTTTTCCAGGGAAAAAGCATATATTTTTGAAAAATAAAACCAATCTGGGGATTTGGTCCACTGACTTGTTTACCATTAACGTAAACCTCACCAGAAGATGGCTTTTCAAATCCGGCAATCAGTCTGAAAAGGGTTGTTTTACCAGATTGACCCGGACCTAAAATAACTAAAAATTCATTACTCTTAGCTGTTATATTTATTTTTTCGAGCACCTTTATTTCATTCTTCTTGCCCATGTTATAACTTTTGCTAAGATTTATGCATTTTATAACATTTGATTCATCCCCTATTCGATCTCCTGCTTCCAAGGGCAAACCCACCTTTCCAAATATTTTAATCCGATGGATAATAAAAATGCGACAAATGCAATGACTAACATTCCAACGATAATCTGCGCAACGTTTCCAACATTCATACCCATTACAATAATAAATCCAATTCCCTCTCTTGCCCCTACAAGTTCTGCCGCCAATACACAGGTCCATCCTATGCTAAGAGATATCTGTATGCCGGCAAATATCGCAGGAAATGATCCTGGAAATGTTACTTCTAAATGTTCTTGCCAATAATCGGCACCAAGTATGCGTATGGCATCATACAGTTCAGGTTCAACAAGACGAATTCCATTATAAGAATTAACAACCACCGGCACAAATGAACCTATGAATATGATAAACACCTTTGAAGTTTCTCCGATACCAAACCAAAGGATAGCCAGTGATATCCAGGCAATGGGAGGCATTGGTTTAAATAAATCAAAAATGGGTTTCATAATAGCTCTTGCATATCGATTAAAACCCATCAAAACACCAATAGGAATTCCAAATAATACAGCTATGACAAATGCAACAAAGACTCTTTTTAAACTGACCAACAAATGCTCTATCAAAGTTTTTCCAGCCAACGGATTTTTCAGGATATATAGGAACCGGTTAAATACCTCTATCGGTCGCGGCAAATAACTACCAGCAATCCCTCTGACAACAATAAAATCCCAAATAAGTACAAAGCTTATAATCGAGATGATACTGAGTATAGTTCTATTTTGAAAAAAATCCAGAAAATGATGATGGGGCTTTATTTCCTGGGAATTCATATTATCCATTCAATTACCTCCTCAAGCCCGATACTAAACGTTTTTCAATTAGATCCACGATATATCCGATAATAAAACCGGTAACTCCCAACATCAGCATTCCTAAAATGACAAGCTTGGGTAATAAGAGTCTTCGTCCCATCGTAATTAAATATCCCAAACCCACATCGGATGCCAGTAACTCTGCTGCCACAAGGCATGTCCAGCAAATAGCCAAAGCTACCTGTAGAGCACCAAATATCATGGGGAGTGCCGATGGGATACAAATGGTTTTAAAGATCTGCCATTTCGATGCACCATATGTTTTAGCCATTTGAATGAGTGTTGGATTAGACATTAATACTCCCGTATAAGCATTGATGACAGCAGGTACCAGACCCCCAATAAAAATAATATACACCTTTCCAGTCATGCCGATACCAAACCAAAAGATGGCTAAAGGAATCCAGGCTACCGGAGGAATGGGTCTGACCAATTCAAAAATTGGCCTGACCAAACCATCAATCACAGCATACCATCCCATCAAAAGTCCAAGCGGTATTCCGATAATCAGTGCCAAAATATACCCTAATAATATTGCCTGAAGGCTTGCTGAGGTATGGGCACCTAAGGTGGCTCCATCAGGATTTACATTCGTGAGTTTATCAAAAAATAGTTTAATGACTGATAATGGAGAATCCAGCATGGTATGTGGTACAATCCCTGCACTGACAATGAATTGCCAAGCTAAAATTAAAACCAGAATACTTAAAAAGGATATCCATAATAAACTTTTTTCCTTTGCTTGTTCTCTGTTATTCATACATATCACCCTTTTATTTTTAATACCTTATATCTGTTTGGTAAAGATGCCAAAAGGCACCTTTACCAAACATTCATATTCCTCAGATAAACAAACTGTTAATTAATAATCCCTCTCTTTTTGGCAACTAATTTCATAAATTTATCGGTATAACCAAAATGGAGCTCCTCTAATTTATCTCTATCTTCCTTGGTAAACCTGCCTTTCTCATAAAAGAAATCTGCAGATTCTTTTGTCCACTTCTCAAAGTTACCATTCTCAAGATTCTCTATATGTTCCTCCAGACTATAGAATATAATATCCTCGAAATCACCCCTGGCATTATCATCACTGATTTCCAGTGCGCTATAATCCATGAGAAATTTCTTATATTCATCCGCTAATGCGGGTCCCTGTCTGACCAAATCTTCCTGGGCTTCGAAGTAAGCATCTAAGAAGTCAACAACGATATCTGTATTCTCATCTGCCCATTTCTTAGGAGAAATGATCGCAAGCAAACTTTTTGCCCCGGTATCTGCACCATTAGCGACTTCTTTCCATCCTTTTGCTTTCCCAATGTAGCTATAGGGTGAGAAAAATCCGACTAAATCACCTTCTCCTCTCTCAAAAGCAGCGACTGCCTGAGGCTGTTCAAGATTTAATACCTTCAGGTCACTCTCTGATAAACCGATATCATCCAGGTATCTTGCCAGGGTATAATGAGAAGTTGAAATAGTTGTAGCAAGAGCAGTCATCCCCTTCACCGTTTCTGGGTCACCATAAAGATTTGGATATTCTGGATTATATCCTTTGGTATTAAAAATGGGGCTGTCTGGTCTTGCCAGGACGGACATGGAACCACTTTCATCATGGGCTACAGCGATGATATATACATCCATCCTTAAGACTGCAAAAAGTGCAGGAACAATTCCTACCGGGCCAATTACCCATTCATTTGCAGGTATAGCTTCAATCTGGGGCATACCTGAATCGAAATACATCATCTCTATCTCCAGATTGTTCTTTTCCATCATACCATTTTTTATTGCCCAGAATGTGTTAAACGAATCAAAGCAGGGTTGATGGCTCACGGTAATTTTTCTTAGTCCCTGGATTTCTGCTTCAGCCCCTCCAACACAACAAAACGAAGAAAAAGTTAACAAAATCAAAAGAATCAACAAAGAAATTTTTAACCTGGTTTCCACTTTAATTTCCTCCTTAATCATTTATTTAATATTACTTTTTATTGAGTCAATCATTATAATATAGTCCTCATATTTTTTAACCCAGAACAATCATTCAAAATCGAAATGCAAGTTTTTATTTTCTCAAAGTCCACAGAATCGTATGTTCAATGATAAAAAGACAGTTACACCTCCTTACCTGTTTTTTAACTCTGTTTTCCAGCTACAACAACTATTACCATCGCTACCACCATTTAATTAATTGCGTTATCTCTCTTACGATGTTAATAAATTCTGGATTTAAAAAATTTCGAGGCCTCGGAAGATTCACTTTAATCTCAGATTTTACCGTGGTTGGCTTATTGCTTAATACCAGCGTACGTTCAGCTAAATACACTGCCTCTTCAATATTATGGGTTACAAAAATAACGGTATTCTTATATCTTTGCCATATCTTAATTAATTCATCCTCCAGATAATAGCGAAGCTTTACATCTAATTGACCGTAAGGTTCATCCATCAAAAGAAGGTCCGGATCAACAGCAAATGCCCGAGCTATCGCTACCCGTTGTTCCATGCTGGCAGAAATATCACATGGATAATGATCCGCAAGTTCTTTGAGCCCTACTAACTCCATCAATTCTGTTGCCTTGGAATCAATCTCTTCTTTAGAAAATCTTTTTTTAATCTCCATTCCGTAGGTGATGTTTTGCTTAACAGTTCGCCAGGGAAGAGAAGAGGATTCCTGAAAAACAAAGGCAATGTTATGTTTTTTTGGTTGGATTTGTTCATTTTCGACGAAAATATTACCATATGTTGGTTCTAATAAATTGGATAACAGATTAAGAAAAGTCGTTTTGCCACAACCGGTAGGACCAACTATACATAAGAATTCTCCATCACCCACAGAAAAATTGATATTATCCAGGACCAGAAGTTCACCGAATTTTTTAGTTAGATTTTTCACTTCAATCTTGGTCTTATTTTGTGTATCAGACAATCCCATACCCCCTCATGTCTAAAAAACAAAAAGCTTTTTATTATTTTATTAAGAATCTATCAACTGATTCCTCTAAACACTTATTACTATCTGCTTTATGCAATTCTTTCCATACCTTACAACTGATATTTACACAAGAAATCCCCAATTTGCCATTCATGTTTTTACCATTCTAAATAAATACCATCACTTGATCTTAAATCGCTAAGCAATAAAATGATTAAGAGGATTTTAAGTTCTCATTGACTTTTGCGACAGCTTTTTCAATGATATCCAGTCCTGAATTTAATTGCTCCTCAGTGATGACTAACGGAACTAATGTCCGTATTACATTACTGTAGATACCCGCGGAAAGGAGTATAATCCCGTTTTCATAGGCTAATTTTTGGATCATTTTTGTTTCATCTTTTGCAGGGAGTTTAGTCTTACGATCTTTTACTAATTCAAAAGCCATCATGGCTCCTCGACCCCTTACGTCCCCTATGATTTCATATTTTTCTTTCATATTTTCAAATCGAGGTTTCATCATTTCACCGATTCTTTGTGCTTTTTCGGCGTAATGATCTCTTTCCATGATTTCTATGACCTTCAAAGCCGCCACAGATGCTACCGGATTCCCGCAGAATGTTCCACCAATCTGCCCAACCTGAGGTGTTTCAATAATCTCTGTCCTGGCTGTTAAAGCACTCAGTGGCAAACCTGCGGCAAGGGATTTGGACATGGTTACAATATCAGGGACTACACTCCAATATTCGCTGGCAAACATCTTACCGGTTCGGCAAAAACCAGTCTGAATTTCATCGGCAATCAATAAAATATTGTATTTTTCACAAATTTCTTTGATCCTGGTAAAAAATTCATCAGGAGGTAGACTAAATCCTCCTTCACCTTGTATTGGTTCAGCGATAACTGCGGCAACATTTTCTGCATCAACCACTGAAGCAAAGATTTCTTCTAACCTTTCTGCACATCTTAGATTACACGTTTCTCTCTTTAGACCATACGCACACCGATAGCAACTAGCAAAGGGTATTTTATATACTCCTGGTGCAAATGGTCCAAATCCGAAAGTATACGGCCTTGATTTACTGGTAAGTGTCATTGTCAGAAGTGTTCTCCCATGATAAGCACCTTCGAAACAGATGATATCTGTTTTTTTCGTATATTGTCTGGCAATTTTAATGGCATTTTCTACTGCTTCAGCACCACAATTGAAGAATGTCGTTTTTTTGGGAAATTTTCCTGGCGTAATTTCACATAATTTTTTTGCCAAATACACATAGGGTTCATTAAATACGACACTAAAACTGGTATGAAAATATTTTTCAGCCTGCTCCTTGACGACTTCCACAACTTCTGGATGGCTGTATCCTATATTCAACACGCTAATGCCAGCAGCAAAATCAATTAGAATATTTCCATCAATATCCTCAATAACAGCGCCTTCTCCTCTATGGATAAATGTAGGTACTGTATGAAAAACGCCTTTTGGTACATATTGATCTTCCATCCGTAGAAGTTTTTGTGATTTTGGGCCAGGAAGTTCAGTTTTGATGACCGGTTTTGGAATATTTTTTATACTTTCCATTCTCTTTCGATTACCTCCTCAATTGTCTTAAAGCTTTAAATAATTCAAAACATGAGAAACTAGTTTTTTTTCAAATTAAAAAAACCTGTCACCTCCTTCTATCCTCATATCACTCAGGCAGTCGTAACAAATTCACTCAATATACCCTAATCCCCGTAATCGCTGATT
>CAYSSG010000011.1:0-28516 GCA_964433635.1 uncultured Atribacterota bacterium
ATCGGGAAACTGATATGCCTCCCATTATGGAAAGAAATTAAAGATGTAAATGCACACTGTTACATCGGGACTTCCTTAATGGGGGAGTCCTTTTTTATTGTTCGAAGCATTTACGGGGAAGGGAGTGATTGACAGCACTAAAAAAATATTCAAATGTGTCAGGTATAAATCATTAATAAAAACAAAGGAGAAAAAAATATGTCAAAACATCATATCAACTCTTTGATTAGAACGATGCTGGTCTTCATCTTTATTGCCGGGACATTTGTGATGTCCGGATCAGCAAATGAAAACCTGCAGGGAGAGCTGATTCTTTTTCATGCAGGAAGTTTAACGGTGCCTGTTGATCATTTAAAGGCAGCCTTTCATGAGATTTATCCAAACATTGAGGTAAAGACCCAGGCAGGTGGCAGCCGTGCGATTGCCCGTGAAGTTGCCGAGCTTGGAAAACCGGCAGATATCCTGATGTCAGCAGACTACGTGGTTATTGAAAACCTTCTTATTCCTGATCATGCGAATTGGAATGCCATCTTTGCCGTGAACTCCATGGTGATTATGTACACTGATCAGAGTAAGTATGCCGATGAAATGAGTACAGAGAACTGGTTTGATATTCTGTTGCGGGATGGTGTCCAGTACGGACACAGTGAACCGAACCAGGATCCCTGTGGATACCGTTCTGTCCTGCTCTTTCAATTGGCTGAAAATTACTATCAGCAAGAAGGCTTGAATCAGGCGCTTCTGGAGCATATCCCGCAGAAGAACATCCGCCCTAAATCAGTGGAATTGATCGCTCTGCTGGAGACCGGTGCCCTGGACTATGCCTTTGAATATGAATCTGTAGCCCTGCAGCATCAGGCAATGGACAGCCGTTTCAAGTTTATCAAGTTACCCGATGCTATTAACCTGAGTTCAATCAAGTATGCGGATGATTATGCCAAGGCAACTATAGAGCTTTCCGGAGCTCAACCCGGAGAAACCATTATCACCAAAGGCGAACCGATTGTCTACAGTTTGACCATGCCTTTAAATGGTGAGAACCGGGAGAATGCCATTGCCTTTTTGAAATTTTTATTTGATCCGCAACAGGGACTCAAAATCTTATATGAATCGGGACAGCCCGTTGTAGAAGTGGAAGCGGTCAGCGGATTTGAGAATGTCCCACCAGAGTTAAGTGATCTGGTCAGTGGCGAAGTCAATGTGATCAATGAATTACTGCAGGAATTAAAGAAATAATGAATCTGTGTTTTGTTTGAGATAAGACTGATTGGAGTCCGAAGCATCCTGGATGCTTCGGACTTTGTAAGAAAAATGAAAGAGACAGGATAAGGAGAAGTCCTTGGCTAAGCGAACCGAATTGATTTATGTCCTTGCCGCGGTAACTGGTTTTATTATTCTTTTTTTTAATGTCTTTCCCATTTTAAATACCTTTTACTGGACAGATACTGCAACTTTAAAAGAGACTGTTAGAGACCCTAAGGTACTGAACAGTATCTGGCTAAGCGTCAAGTGTGCTTCCATTACGACGATGATTGCTTTTTTTCTGGGTATCCCCCTGGCTTATTACCTGGCGCGACATGAATTCCGGTTTAAAAACCTGGTGGAAAGCCTGGTGGACATTCCCATGGTCATTCCTCATACGGTTGCCGGCATCTGCCTGTTGACGGTATTAAGCCCCCGCAGTCCGATAGGACGTTTCCTGGAAGCAAATCATGTTGAGGCGTTAGGTACACAGACCGGCATTGTGATTGCCATGCTCTTTGTCAGCATGCCGTTGCTGGTTGATTCTGCCAAGGATGCCTTCAAGTGGGTTCCGACGCGAATGGAAAATGTCTCCCGAAGTCTGGGAGCCAGTCAGGTACAAACATTTTTAGGCATTACTTTTATCTTATCCTGGCGTGGCATCCTGAGCGGTATGATTGTTACCTGGGCGCGGGCGATCAGTGAATTTGGAGCAGTTATCATTCTGGCATACCATCCCATGATTGCTCCGACGATGATTTACGAGAGATTTACCACCTATGGGATGAAATATGCCGTTCCGGCAAATATAATCTTGATTATCATCAGTATTATCATCTTTATTGTGCTGCGACTGGTGTCCCTGGGAGGAAAAGAGAAAATTGATACACGTTAAAGACCTTCATATACGTTTAGGAAAATTTCGCATCCGGGATGTGGAAGTAAAAGTTAAAAAGGGTGAGTTCCTTATCCTGCTGGGGCCAACAGCTGCCGGGAAAAGTGTCATCATCGAGGCAATTGCCGGATTGGTTCCCATTCAAAAGGGGCAGATCATGGTAAACAACCGGGATGTGACCAACCTGAAACCGGAGCATAGAAATATCTCTATCTGTTACCAGGACTATAATCTCTTTCCCCACATGAATGTCCGGAATAACATCTGCTATGGACTGAGGTTTAAGAGGGATAAAAAAAATTCTCAATATGTAAAGAATTTTAAGTCTCTGGTAAAACTGCTCAAACTGGAAGAAATATTAGACCGCTTGCCGCTGAACTTAAGCGGGGGAGAGCAGCAGCGGGTGTCACTGGCCAGGGGATTGATCAGGAATCCTGATGTCCTGCTGCTGGACGAACCCTTATCAGCCCTGGATCCCAATATCAAGGCTACCATTCAGGAAGAATTAAAGAATATTCATCAGGCATTACACACCACCATTATCATGGTTACCCATGACTTTATTGAGGCGAACAACCTGGCAGACCGGGTGGCACTTGTTCATGAGGGTAAAATTGTCCAGCAGGGATATATTGAAGAACTTTTTCAGCATCCCCGTTCCGTCTTTGCTGCCCGTTTTATCGGCGTTAAAAATATATTCTGGATTGAAGAGTCTGATGAACTGTCCTTTTTCGGGCTGGAAGATCCTGGCTATATCGGTATACGTCCGGAAAATATTTATGTTGCCCAGCAACCTGTTGAAACAGATTATCATTTTCAGGGCAGGATTGGCTCTATACAGAATAACCAGATTTACATGGAGATTGAGTGTTGCCATGCCCGGAGAAATTATCTCTCCTATCTGACCGTCAACCGCTATTTTGAACTGGGTTTTCACAAAGATATGCCTGTTCATTTCGGTTTTAACAAGGAACATCTGATTCGTATAGAGGATAAAAAACAAGATTAACCAAAATTTTAAAGAACAACCTTTAACCGCAGAAAAGGTATAGATGGATAAGCTTGACATCATATTATATAAAAAATATACTGTAACTGTTTGAAGAATAAACTTGCTGCAAGGTTGTGTGGTTTGTCAAGTTTTACTTGCGAAGGAAAGATAAAAAGATAGTTCATGAGTACACTTACCGAAATCATTAGGTATTATACACAGTCAGATTTGCTGCATGATTTAATCCTTGTCGCCATTGCTTATGGTTATGTCTTGATGACCATCTTAGTTCCTGTATATCTGAAAAAGAGAGGCCTGGTCTCTAAATTTGTTGCCCGGAAGATAGTCCATCTCTGTGCAGGCCTGGTCGTATTGATTGTTCCCTTTTTTACCCTGCCCTTGCATGCAGTGTATATTGCCCTGAGCGTGACTGTCATGGTTTATTTCAGTTCCAGGGACAGTTCAGTCAGGCAATTGCAGGAATTATATGAATCAATCGGCGAAGAGGCCGAAGAAAGAGCAGGGCGCTTGCAGGGTCCCTTTCACTATGGGGTTTCGATCACGTTACTTATTACTCTATTTGCGGTATTTGCACCGGATCGCCTCTATTTTCCCATCTGCGGGATTTTGATTATGATCATCAGTGATACCTTTGCCTCTTTAATCGGGAAAAAGTATGGCCGGATCAGGCTGGATCCGGCTTATACCGGATCCCATCGGACGCTGGAGGGCTCATTAACCTTTCTTTTTTCTGCATTTCTATTATGTTTTTCCGCATTCTATTTCTATGGACTGGGTAATCCCATCAATCATTCTCAAAAGCTGTTGACCCTGAAACTGGTTTTTGTCTATTCATTTATAACGAGTTTGACAGGGACTCTGGTTGAGTTGTTTTCACCATCAATGCTGGATGATCTTACCGTTCCTATTGCTACTACAATGGTGATTTACTTCCTGGCTTTCCTTGTCTGAGAAAAGATGACTTCAATCATCATGATGAGCTGTTGTGCTTACTTGCTATAATCCGTTTAAGCTGCCAGTCCTGCCCCCAATGCGACTGCGATGAACCAGACGAAATAACCATATTTCATCAACAGACTGATCTTCTCCAATGCCCGGCTGTCAGGATTTTTCCTGGCTTGTACAAAAATGTAGATAAAAAGTGGATACATGATAAATACGATGAATACCAGGTAAGCAGGGTGATAATGTTCACTGAAATAGGTCAAGAGCATGGCGATGGCAGCAACAGCCAAAAAAAATGCTACAAATACTGCGGAAATCTCCTTACCCCAGGCGGTGGCAATGGTATGGCAGTTCTGCTGCCGGTCACCTTTGTAATCAGCCATTGTTTTCAGGACTTCCCGTCCTATCACCGTAAAAAATCCTGAGACAGCGAGCATAAGGGTCGGCTGAACATTGCCTGCCGCAACACCACCAAAGATAAAACAGAGTGCCACGATGGCTGCTACAGACGCATTACCCAGAAGGACAGTGCATTTGAGTTTCCAGGAATAGAGGTAGAGCAGGATATTGGAACCGAGGGAAATCAGGAAGGCAGGTTGACTGATAAAGGCTGCTGTGATCAGCGAAAGGACAGAGCCGGTGATGGAAAAAACCAGTGCTCCCCGTGGGCTGATCAGACCGGAGGGCAAGGGTCTTTCGGGTTTGTTTACCCTGTCAATGTTAATATCGATGTAATCATTCCAGGCATTGGTGGAGGAATTAATCAATAAAACCGTGATGGCAGCCAGAACGACCGGCCACCATAATGTTGCCCCGGCCACGTAACCACTTAAGAAGACGGCAATACATCCAGCCAGGGAATTAATCGGGCGGCTGAGCCTGTAATATTCTCTGATCATATGATTTCTCCGTTTCAAACCGGATAGTGAACATGTTTAAGAAATGTATTCGGATTAAAATGTTGTTGACGCATTATCTTTAATGATAGCATAAAAGTAGTCGATACCTGAAGTTTATTTGTTTTGATTCACTTTTTGAAATGATCTGTTTTTCATCATTGATCAAAAAGGGAAATGATGATTAAGATCAGTAACAATTGTTCTGATTTTTCGTATCATTAAACAGGAGTTATATTAAAAGAATGATTCCTATGCTTCAGTCATCCATAAAATCACAAAAAAAGAGCAGTCAATAAGGAGAAAGTAAAACCTCCATGAATAAACGATTATTATCTTTAATGATCATATTTCTATTCCTCGTTGTTGTCACCGGGTGTGCAGGTTTAATCCCCGGAGATACTGATCTGACCAGTACACAATGGAGATTGTCTGCCTGGTCGGACAGTTCATCAGATCCTTCACAATTCACCATTACCGCACATTTTAATGCGTACGCCATATACGGAACTTCTGCAGTCAATTATTATAGTGGTTCATATATAGCTACTGCAGGAGGCTTCTTTTCAGTCACAGACCTGCAGATGACCCTGATGGCTGGCTCCGGGGAAGCCATGCAGGCTGAGTCAATCTACTTCCAGCTGCTCGGGCAGGCAGATAAGTTTACCTTAGATCAGGAAACGCTGACCCTTCTTGATGCAACTAACCATGAATTGCTGATCTTTTCCAGAAAAGAGCCGGATTAAGATTAAACCTGTCTGGATTAAAAAGAAAATCGTGCATCAGGAATAAATCAATTGAATCAATGATACTTCCAAGTTGAGAGGTACTTCTTACATTTTCTGCAAATTTTTTGAATAAAAAGACATTTTAGTATATATTGGTAAAGAATAAGTTTGATGCTGGTTTTTAATCCCGCATTCAGAGCTTTTTAAAAACGATTCCCTGATAGATAACAAAATAATACCAGATTTTTAAGGTGACGACTATGATAGAGAAAACCCTGGTGTTGATCAAACCCGATGCCTTGCAAAGAGGCCTGGTCGGTGAAATCATTTCCAGATTCGAAAGGGCAGGACTGCAATTAGCGGAAATAAAATTGATCAGAGCTGCTGCAGAATTGGTCGAGAAGCATTACCCTGATGACCAGAAGTGGATTCGCTCTGCCGGACAGAAAACGATTGCTACTTATAATCAGTACAACCTGGATCTGACAGGGGATTTGGAAACAGAGGATGCCCTGGAGATCGGTAAAATCATCAGAAAATGGTTGATTCAGCACCTGACTTCCGGGCCGGTTATTGCGATGATCCTGAGCGGAAATCACGCGGTTGAAGCAGTAAGAAAGATCGTTGGCAGCACGATACCCCTTTTTGCCGAATTAGGTACAATCAGGGGTGATTTTTCCATAGACTCGCCTGATTTTTCCACTCCGGAAAAGAGAGTCCTGCAGAACATGGTTCATGCTTCGGAAACGATTGAAGAAGCAAGGCGGGAAATTTCTCTCTGGTTTGAGTAGCAAGGAATCAATATGAAGAGAAGTTATACCATTATACTCAACCCCATATCCGATAATGGAAATGCCAGGAAAAAAATTCCCCTGATAGAAAATTTTTTAATCCGGAAGAGAGTTGATTTCAGAATTATCCTGACAGAAGCAGTTGGACATGCCATCTCAATCGCAGCATCCTGTGCTAAGCTGCCGGATCAGGTCATTGTGGCGGCAGGAGGTGACGGCACATCAAATGAGGTTATCAACGGGCTGATGTCAACTGTCGGCTCAACTGCTACCCCGTTACCGAAACAAAAGAACCTGCAGTTCGGTGTTCTCCCTGTCGGGCGGGGAAATGACTTTGCTTTCGGTGCAGGCATTCCCCGTGATCTTTCGCAGTGTATGAATCTCCTGCTGGAAGGATCGCTTTATCCGATAGATGTCGGCTTGGTCATCGGCGGTGATTTCCCTCAAGGCCGGTATTTCGGGAACGGTATCGGTATTGGATTTGATGCCATTGTGGGACTGGAAGCCGCCAAAATGAAGTATCTTCACGGCATGTCTTCCTATATTCTGGCAGCCATGAAAAAATTAGTTTTATTTCCCAAGGCACCAACGGTAGAAATATGCTATCATGATAGAAAAAAGGTCGTTACCCCGGCTATGATTTCAATCATGAATGGAAGAAGGATGGGGGGAGCCTTTTTTATGGCTCCTGACGGGGATATGAATGACGGAGTATTCAATCTTGCCATTACGCATCAGGGATCAAGAATTTCTTCATTATACGCCATGATGCTCTATATGAAGGGAAAACAGAGTAGACACCGGGGTACGATGATGGATTGTGCAGATAAAATTTTATTAAGAGCACTGTCAGGGAGCATGACTGCCCATGCTGATGGAGAGACGATCTGTATTGAAGGTAAAAAGCTGGAGATTATGATCGTTCCCTCAGCACTTCAGATGATTACCTTGAGAAGATGAAAATGAATTTCACTGCCAGATTGGTAACATTTGGTATCAGACTATTACTGAAAATACTTTGCCGGGTCGAAGGAGAGAAGCTGGAATCTGTACCCCGGAGGGGACCTTTAATTCTGGTGACCAATCATATCAGCTTTCTTGAAATTCCGCTTATCTATACGCTGCTTTTTCCCCGAAATATCTGCGGGCTGGTTAAAAAGGAAACCGGGAACCATTGGTTATTGAAGGTGCTCGGCGAAGCATGGGGAGCTATCCTGATTAACAGGGAAAAACCGGATCCGTCAACCTTTAAAGAAGTGGAAAAAGCCCTTCAGGAGAATAAAATCCTGTGCATTGCGCCGGAGGGAACCAGAAGCGGCACCGGGGTGATGGGAAAAGGCCAACGGGGAGTTGTCTTAATCGCCTTAAGGTATCATGTCCCTATATTGCCTGTGGCACATTACGGAGCTGAAAAGTTCTGGCAGAATCTCTGGAAGATGAAGAAAACCCGTGTCACCTTTGTGGTAGGAAAACCATTTTTATTAGAGAGACGGGAAAGGATGGATAAGAACGTTTATCAGGAGTTGACCGATCAGATCATGACCCGTCTGGCCTCTCTGTTACCCCCCTACTATCGGGGAATCTATCAGAACCTGGACATAATATCGGATGAGTTTATCCGTTATATTGATATGGAAGAATTGATGGAAGTTAATCCCGGATCTGAAGATTTTGAACCGTAAGCAAAACAAGCGACCTGTTGAAGTATCAAAAAAGCTGACAGGATAGAAAGTCAGAATCATATTTTTTTATCTGACATGTTGTTGCGGTTAGCGGGAGTGAGGCAGCCTGAAGTCTGTAAGGAAAGAGGTTCAACGATGATACACAAAAACAGTAAAAGAAAAATTGCTATCCTTACCGGAGGGGGAGATTGTCCGGGCATTAATGCGGTGATTCGGGCCATAACCAAAAAATGTATTTTGAAATATGATATGCAGGTTATCGGGATTAAAGACGGATATGAAGGATTAATTCACAATCAGTACCGCACCTTAAGCTATGACGATGTCTCTGGTATTCTTACCCTGGGAGGTACCATACTGGGAACAACCAATAAAGCCAATCCCTTCCAATATGCAGTTAAGGATGGCAAGCAAATAAAATTTGAAGACCGTTCCGGGGATGTCTTAAAAAATATTGGAGAACTGGGAATTGATTGCCTGGTATGTATTGGTGGTGATGGAACCCTATGGATTTCACATCGTTTTTTCCAGCAAGGGGTACCAATAATTGGAGTACCCAAGACTATTGATAATGATATCAGGGGAACAGATATCACCTTTGGCTTTGATTCAGCGGTTACTATTGCCACAGAAGGAATAGATCGTATTCATACCACTGCCCAGTCACATCATCGTATCATGATTATCGAAGTAATGGGTCGTAAAGCCGGTTGGATTGCCCTCCATTCCGGCATTGCCGGAGGAGGCGATGTGATCTTAATACCGGAAATTCCTTACCAGATTGATAAAATTGTAGATTACATTAATAAGAGAAGAGAAACAGGACGTCATTTCAGTATTATAGTGGTTGCAGAAGGAGCCAGGTCAACGGGAGGAGAAACTACAGTTAAAAGAGTGGTGAAAGATAGTGCTGATCAGATTCGTTTAGGTGGGATTAGCTTTATTTTAGGCGAACAGCTGGAAAATATGATTGAATTAGAAACCCGTTCTGTGGTAATGGGACATTTACAGCGCGGTGGAACACCAACTCCCTTTGATCGTATTCTGGCAACTCGTTTAGGCTCCAAGGCTGTGGACTTAATTGTAGAAAAACGTTATGGGAAAATGGTCAATGTGCAGGGAGACCGGCTGGGAGATTTTCCCCTGGAGAAGGTCGCTGAGGGTCCCCGTTTAATTCCGGAAAATCATGATTTGATTACAGCTGCCCGGGAAATTGGCGTCTGTTTCGGAAATTAGATAGACACAGCATGAAAGAAATTTGTTGACAGAAGCGTTTCTTTATTTTATAATTGTTTACTACTAAAAGAATAGCAATAGTAGTGATTTGTGAGGTAGCTTAATGAGACTTTCCACTCGATCGAGATATGGTACAAGATTAATGCTTGAACTAGCTTCTCATTATAAAAAAAACAGTGTTTTTCTAAAGGATATCGCTCAAAAAGAGAGTATTTCTGAAAAATATTTGAGTCACCTGGTCATTCCACTGAAAGCCAGTGGACTGGTAAGTTCATCCCGGGGAGCTCACGGGGGATACAGGCTGGCAAAATCTCCTTCCCTGATCACTATCAAAGATATCGTAAAAGCATTAGAAGGAGATTTAAGCCCTGTTGAGTGTATAAAAAATCCGTCTGTCTGTGATCGATTTTCTACTTGCGTGACACGTGATATCTGGGATATATTAGATAAAAAAATCTCTGAGACTTTAGACTCCGTTACACTGAAGGATTTAATCAGACTGCAGGAGAAGAAAGTCAGGATGAAGATATAGAAAGAGAAAACGATGGTTAAAAGAAAAGTGTACCTGGATCATAATGCGACTACTCCCTTACATCCCATGGTGAAAGAGGCAATGATTAAAGCAATGGATGTCTTTGGTAACCCTTCCAGCCTGCATCAGTTTGGAAGACCGGTTAAGGCAATGATTGCAGAAGCCAGAAAGGCGGTTGCTTCTTTTATAGGGGGAAGTCCGGAAGAGATTATTTTTACCGGTTCCGGTTCTGAAGCGAACAACACCGTGCTTTCGATTTTAGCCTGTCCTTCAAAGCAATGTAATTGTTCTGAGGTGGGCAAATTTAACAAAATCATTACCACGGTTATTGAACATCCTTGTATTCTGGAGACGGCTAAATGCCTATCGGATCGAAGCATAGAAGTAAAGTATCTTGGTGTGGATCATGACGGAAAAATCAGCATTGAGGAGCTGGAAGAGGAGCTGAAAAAAGGCCCGGCACTGGTTTCTATTATGACCGCAAATAACGAGATTGGAACAATACAGGATATCAAACAGATTGCCGGACTTGCCCATCAATATCACAGCCTCATTCATACCGACGCCATTCAGGCCGCAGGAAAGATACCGATAGATGTGAATGACCTGGGTGTCGATTTTTTGACACTTTCCGGACATAAGGTGTATGGACCTAAGGGGATAGGTGCTTTATATATACGTAAAGGAACGCCATTTTGTCCTTTAATCAGGGGAGGCCATCAGGAAAATGGTCGACGTGCCGGAACGGAGAATACCTTAGGTATCATCGGATTCGGTAAAGCCATTCAGATGCGGGCTGAAGAAATGATTCCGGAAGGGGAGAGATTGCGGTTATTGAAGATGAGGCTGAGAGAAAATCTCGAAAAGAAGATTGGCTTTATCCAGTTTAACGGTCATCCCCAGGATTGCCTGCCGAATACCCTGAATGTCTCTTTTGCCGGTGCGGAGGGAGAGTCAATTCTGCTTTATCTGGATTTAGAAGGAATTGCTGTATCCACAGGTTCAGCCTGTGCTTCCGGTTCTATCGAACCCTCTCATGTTCTATTGGCAATCGGTACACCTGTAGAATACGCCCATGGATCTATACGGATAAGTATGGGCAGAAGCACAACCAGGAAGGATATTGATTATATGATAGAGGTTTTACCACGGGTCATTGAGCGCATCAGAAAGATGTCCACGATAAAAGTTGGAGGAGAAAAACATGAGTAGTCAAACAGACTGGGTCTATTCGGAAAAATTGAAAGACCATTTTATCAATCCCCGCAATATTCTTAAAGATGAGGATTCTTACCAGGACGACGGAAAAGGGATTGTGGGTAACATGAAATGCGGGGATCAAATGCTGGTGGTCATTAAGGTAGATAAAGAAAAAGACATTATCAGTGATTGTCGATGGAAAACCTTCGGATGTGCCAGTGCGATTGCCAGTACCTCCATTCTGTCAGAGATGGTCAAAGGGATGACCCCGGAACAGGCTTATCATATCTCCCCCAAAGACATCGTGAAGGAATTAGGAGGACTGCCCATCCACAAAGTCCATTGTTCCGTATTGGGGGATAGAGCTCTGCGGGCAGCAATCAATGATTATTATCAAAGGAACGGCATGTTGGATAAGATAGAAAAGAAAGAGGCAAGAGTCGTATGTGAATGCATGAATGTGACAGATAAAGAAATTGAGGAAGCCGTTCTGGATGGTGCCCGTACTCTCCTGGAATTACAGGAAAAAACGAAAGCCGGAACCGTATGTGGGAAGTGTAAAGAGAATATTATTGAACTTTTAGATCGATACAAGGCCAGTCATTTTAGTGAATAGGATGAAAGAATAAAGGAGGTGAATAATATGGTAGTTGATCCGGTCTGCAAAATGGAAGTAGATGAAAAGACGTGCAAATATACCAGCGAATATAAAGGGAAAACCTATTATTTCTGTGCTCCGGGTTGTCAAAAGGATTTTGAAGAAAATCCTGAAAAATATCTCAAGCAATCCGATAAACCGGAAAAAAAGCGTGAGATGCCACCCTATGGTCCCTGTTAGCCTTAATCAGATTGCAAAATTCAAGATCAGGTCTTGATAGTTTTACATTTCAATGAATAAGTATTAATCTGTCGAGACCTGATTTTATTTGAAGGCCAGCCAACCCGGTTACACCTACTGTCAGTTCATTTCCTCCTTTTATGACCATCAATGGTATACCAACTATCGCATTAAGAGAACCCTGAATAATGGCTGCGGCTATGACGGATTCTGTTTTGATTTAATGCATGCCTCCTGAAAAATTCATTCCTTGAACCAGAGACTGAACTCTCTGCATTATTTTCTTTATCCTGCTATAGATTATAGAAGAGAATGGACTTTCAATCAAATATACAGGTAATTCGGGGACAGAATACTTTTGATTCAGGTATTCTATCCCCAATTTTTTTTATTGTTTCTATTTTTTTATAGTATAATAGTTTTTAAGATGAATTGTTTTTTCTGATAGTAGAATGAATTCATTTTATATCTATTCAATTGAGGAGATGAAATAAATTAAACGGCCATTTCTGAACAATCAATATAAAATTACGGTTATTTTTTTGATATCACTGCTGAGTTTATTTATTCATCTGATGGTATCTGCCGAACAGGACCGCAGATTTCAGATTACCGATTACCAGGCTCAGGTGATTATCTTAGAGAATGGGGATATCCAGATCAGTGAAATCTTTACCTATGATTTTGATGGGAACTTTAATGGCATTATCCGAAGCATCGGTACCAAAGGTTCTGACGGACTTGCCTATTTCCGGGCTTCTGAATATTCCCCGCAGAGAAAAACCCTGGAGACATCTCATACGACAGAAGGCGAGATGATTACCTACAGAGTCTATGACCAGTCCAGCAATGAAAGAAAATCCTTCCTGCTGGAGTATCAGCTCAGGAATGTGATTACTAAATACAATGATATAGCCGAATTCTATTGGAAATTTTTTGACCATACCAATACTTCACCTATCAGCCGGGTAAGAATTGAGGTTATTTTTCCCGACCGTACTGTTACAGCGGATGAATTAAAGGTTTTCGGCCACGGACCATCACAAGGACAGGTATCCATTCAGGATCAGGGACTTGTCTTATATGAGGTAGACGGTCTTCCGGCTGGTGAAATGATAGAAGCGAGAATTCTCTTTCCTACTGCTTTTGTTCCGGCTGCCCGCAGGGTTATTCATCAGGACCGGTTTGATGAAATCATGCAGGAGGAATTACAATGGGCAGAACAGTCTGACCGGCAGCAGAATATGTTTATTCTGGGTCTGGCACTGATACCGGTCATGATTGTGCTGAATATTATCATGGCGATCCGAATGTACTTCAAGTACGACCGTGAACTCAGACCGGAAATGCAATTGGATTATTACCGGGAATTACCCCAGGATATTACCCCGGCAGTATTAAGCCAGTTAATGAGCCTGACGGGAGCAGGTACCAAGGATCTTATGGCCACGCTGATGGATCTGGTACGTAAAGGGTATCTGAAACTGGAAGAGTTGCCGGTAGGGAGGCAAAAGGATTATCGATTCAGTATTCTGAATAAGGATACCGCTTCTCTCAAGGAACATGAGACAGATTTGATACATTGGTTAATCTATATCATCGGAAACGGAGAATCAGTCACCTTAAAAGAAATTGAAAAATATGCCAAGGATTCCTTTAACCAGAGTACCTTTTTTCACAATTACAAGCACTGGCTGAATACCGTAAAAAATGAATTCAGTAAATTCGATTATTTCAATACTTCCAAACCGGGCCTGACAGCTGCTCTGAAGACTGTCCTGTGGGAAATTGCCGGCGTTATCCTATTAATGGTTGCGGCATTTTTGTTCCGGATACCGTGGTATGTTCTAATCCCCCTGTTGTTTGTGGTGATTATCACAGGAATGGGATTAATCGGTTATGGGGTCGCCATCAGAAAGAAAACCCAGGTCGGGATTAATGAATATCATAAATGGTCTGCTTTCAAGCGATTTTTATTGCATTTCAGCAATATGAAAGATTATGAAATTCCTTCTATCGTAGTCTGGGAACATTACCTGGTCTATGCCATTTCCCTGGGTATCGCTGAGAAGGTTATTGCGAAACTGCGACCTGTGCTGGCTAACCAAAATATTAATATAGGTAATTCAACATTGCTTTATCATATGACAAACCGGAATGGTCAATTAAATGCATCTACTTTCCGGTCTTTTGATCAGGCATTCAGTAAGAGCTTTGTAAGAACATCGCCTTCTACCGGATCCGGTGGAGGCTTCTCCTCCGGCGGCGGCAGAGGAGGCGGCGGCGGAGGCGGCGGCGGAGGCGGTGCCTTCTGATGGTTCAGCAGTTTTCATGATAGATAGAAAATATATAAAAAATCATGGCTTTAATATTAATATATTGATGTAAAAGAAGGAGCAATATTATGAGTATTATTTTGATTATTTTAGTTCTCATCGGTCTATGGGCAGTCGCTGCTTACAATGGTTTTGTTGGTTTACGAGGAAGGGTTGATAATGCCTGGGCGCAGATTGATGTTCAGCTCAAGAGAAGATTTGACCTGATACCCAATCTGGTCAATACGGTAAAGGGGTATGCCCAGCATGAAAAAGAGACACTGGAAAAAGTGGTAGAAGCAAGAACCAAATACATGTCTGCAAAAACTCCCGAAGAAAAGATGGAGGCAAATTCGGGATTGGCCGGCGTTTTAGGCAGATTGTTTGCCTTAGCTGAAAGTTATCCTGACTTAAAAGCCAATGCCGGTTTTCTGGATCTGCAGAACCAGTTGAAGGAAACCGAGGATAAGATAGGTTTTTCACGGCAGTTTTACAATGATACGGCCATGAAATACAATGTTGGCATCTTGAAAGTACCGGCTTCGATCATTGCCAGCCTGTTTGGTTTTAAAAGCCGGCCTTATTTTGAGGCTGAGGGAGAAAGCAGGGAAAATGTAGAGGTCAAATTCTAAAAAATAAGCTGTTCCAGTTGACACCAGAGATCTGCAGTAAATATGGCAAAAAACGATATTGATGAAAAATCAACGATTCAGGGCTTGTTTATGCTTTATAAAGCAGCAAAAGAAACGGTACCAGATTTGATAGAAGGGCATGTTCCATTTTTTCAAAAGAGAAAAAGGTTCTCTCTGCGTTTATTTATCTTTTTTGTACTGGCACTTCAGTTACTGATCATCACCTTACCGGTCAATGCTGAAACATCCCCGAAATTTCTTATCATTCACCTGGATGCGGTCTGTTCAGAAGATTTCTATCAGTACATGGATGATGGCTATCTCCCCAATGTAAAAGAGATTTTCGAGAGCGGTCACATGATACGATATGGATTAAGCCTCTTTCCGGGAGGGACAGAGACCATTTATCCCCGTATGAAGAAAGGCATCGATAATGCAGCGGGAGAGAGCGTAGGATGGGGTCATTATGATCGGGATTCAAAGACCATGATACCAAAATTCAGGATATTTTCTCATTTGTTCTCCCAGGTACCCCGCAGAGCAAGGGCAAGTTTTGTTTACGGGGTACCATTTTTGGACATATTTAATTTTTTGCCTATGAGTAATATTCCAGAATTATTGGAAACGTATAAGGTCATAGAGCTGCTCTGGTTTGCTACTGATGCCATTGGTCATCATCTGAATAGAGATTATCATCTTGACAGTATCAGACGTTTTGACCGTTATTTTGGTCATCTTGTGCGACAATTGGATATAGAAGAAGTTAATTTTATTCTTTATTGTGATCATGGGATGTGTTTTGATAATCCGATTATTATTGAACAGGATTATGATATCAGGGAGATTGTGGGAGACGATTTCAGCGCTTTTATATTTCCGAACCTGTATCTAGAGAGGCCTGAATTAAGTCACATTTATGCTCGGAGAATTGTCATGGAAAGCGAGATTGATTTTGCGTTTTATCGGGGAGAATCTGGTCGGGTAGAAGGTTACTCCAGGAGTGGGAAAATTATTTTCGAGGAACAGGAGGACAGATTCCGGTATTGTTTTGAAGGCGAAGATTCTTTTGGGTACTATGAAGATGGATACCAGGGAGAATGGCTGACTGATCTGGAGTGGCTCTCTGTGACCAGAGATAGTGAATTCCCGGCTGTTCCTCCTAATATATATCGCATATTTGTTCATCAGCATGTCGGGGATATTGCGATTGCCGTAAATTCACCCAAGATTGCTGTTTTTCCTCCCTTGCCTTTTTCCGGTCATCACCATGGGATCACGAAAAATGATCTGCTGGTACCCATTTTACTTCGCGGGAAGGAGCTGGAACATCTTTATGACCGGGAAGAGATGTGGCTGCACACGCTCTTTGCCAGTGTCCCTGCACTTGATTTTGATGAGATTGAACCGGAGAGAGAAAAGAACACATTTTCTTTTTGGGGAAGTGTAGAAGAAGGCCAGTATCCGGATTTTGAACTCTCCCTCTCCCCGGCTTATCGCTGGAATGTTGCCCTGCATTATGAGCAGGAAACTTATAAGGGATGGTTTGAATATGATGTGTACAGTTCCTATGTCATCAGACTATGGGCAGGTGCAGGATTGCAGCATCAAGAGAAGAGCTTTGATCCATTCCTTCATGCCCGCCTGCAGATGGACTTCGGAAAAATTCAATTGAATTACGGAGGGCAGGTCAACCTGAGTAACCTGAAAGACTGGCAGGAGAATAGAAAGGAAATCATTTATCAGATCAATGACCGCTTATCCTTTAACTGGATGATTCCCAACCGCTTTGGCTTTAGCCTTCATTGGTGATTTCAAACTCTAAATCAGAATTTGAAATTTCATTTTGAGTACAACTTCGCCTGAACAGAATCGGTTGAGCATAGAAATAAATGTTAAACAAAAGATACAATAAATATTGGATCAATTCCTTGTGAAATCAATCAATAGAAAAAAATATTTGACAGAAACGGACATTTCGTTTATTATTATTTTTAAAATAAATATTGTTTTTCAGGGAAGAGAATAAGATCGTCCGGATTTTTTAGAGAGAGATCATTCAGGTGAAAATATCTCAGTCCAGGACATCTGAAAAGAAGTCCCGTATTCAGACAGGCTGGTTACCTCTAACAACTTTCAATGAGTGGGATAAGTTATTTATCCAATTCCGGGTGGCACCGCGAGAATCAATCTCGTCCTTATTAACTGATAAGACAGTTAAGGACGGGATTTTTTTTGGATTTCAATTCGGAAGATAAATAACCTATCCAAGGTGGGTGGCACCGCGAGAAATTGAAGCATAGATCTCGTCCCAGAGGACAATCATGATTGATTGTTCGGGGCGGGATTTTTTATTTTCTAAGAAACAAGGTGTTGAAAATGAAAAAAATGAAGGTGAGTATTATCGGTGCAACCGGTTATTCGGGAAAAGAATTAATCAGGATTCTGTTAAGGCATCCGCAGGTAGAATTGCTTCACCTGGTTTCGGCCAGTTATGTCGGACAGAATATTACGGAGGTATTCCCTGATTTTATGAACCAACTGGATAGAATACTCGTCGGATTAGACATCGATCTGATTGTGCAAGATTCGGATCTGGTGTTTACTGCTTTACCGCATACGGTTTCCATGGACATCGTCCCTGAATTATTCCGGAAGAAAGAGATGAGAGTCATTGACCTGAGTGCAGATTTTCGATTGAAGGATCCGGCCAGTTATACCGATTGGTATCAGAAGGAACATCATGAAAAAAGTCAATTCTATCTGAAAGAAGCGGTCTATGGCCTGCCAGAACTTCACAAGGAGGAAATTAAAAGGGCTTCCCTGATAGCTAATCCCGGGTGTTACCCAACCAGTGCTCTGTTGGGTATGATTCCTTTACTGGCTCATCATTTTGTAGAGCCAGGAGGCATTATCATCGATGCCAAATCCGGTACCAGTGGTGCCGGCAGGAAACCTTCATTAAGTCTTCATTTTGCCGAGTGCAATGAAAGCTTTAAAGCCTATAAATGCCTGAAACATAATCATATTCCGGAGATTGAACAGGAATTGTCCTCTGTATACAACCGGCATCATCAGCAGGATAGGGAGGAATCCATAAAGGTTTCTTTCACACCCCATCTCTTGCCGATCAACAGGGGGATCCTGTCTACCTGCTATCTGGACCTGGTCCGAAATATGGAGGATAAGGAAATTTTAAAGGCCTATCAGGCATTCTATCAATATTCTCCCTTTGTGAGAATATTCAGCCCGCCCCGTTTGCCGGAGATAAGGTTTGTAACGGGAACGAATTATTGTGACATTGGGTTTGCCGTTGATCAAAGAGTCGGGAAGATCAAAGTGATCACCGTGATTGATAATTTAATCAAGGGAGCATCCGGTCAGGCAGTACAGAACATGAACCTGATGCTTGGTTTCTCAGAAGAAACAGGGCTTATGTAGCTATGCCCGATACATCAGCTATCCGGTTTTTGTAAGGACCGGATAGAAAGAGAGGAGAGCTGTTCAATGATGAAAATATCTTATCCAGATGATTTCAAGGTAATGGAGGACATTGGAATTACTTATCCCAAAGGGTTTAAAGCAGCAGGACTAAATTGCGGAATAAGGTTAAAGCGAAAAGATCTGGCACTCATTTATTCCGAAGAGGTTGCCAGTGCCTGCGGTGTTTATACAACAAACCGGTTTAAGGCTGCACCGCTATGGGTAACCGAAGAGAATCTGTTGCATTCTGAAGGAAGGCTCCAGGCAATATTGATTAACAGTGGAGTTGCCAATGCCTGCACAGGAGCGAAAGGCTTACAGGATGCCTGGGAAACTGTATCTTGCGTTGCAGAAGGATTGGGTATCAACAGAGAATATGTTGCCGTAACCTCAACGGGAAAGATCGGTGAATTTTTGCCCCTGGAAAAAATGAAAAAAGGAATCCAGGAGGCAATTCCCAGATTGAGCATCTCCGGCGGAACGGAGGCAGCAGAGGCTATCCTGACCACCGATACCAGGAAGAAAGAAATTGCCGTAAGTTTTGATTTGCATGGCCGGGAGGTAAGGATGGGAGGAATGGCGAAGGGTTCGGGAATGATTCATCCTAACATGGCTACCATGTTAGGATTCATTACCAGCGATATTGCCATTGATACCAGATTATTACAGTCGGCATTAAGGGAGATTGTCAAAAAGACATTTAATATGGTGAGCGTTGACGGTGATACCAGTACCAATGACATGGTTTTACTGATGGCCAATGGCCTGGCTAAAAATGCTTTCATTTCAGCCTGTGATGAGGATTATAAGAAATTTCAGGAAGCGCTCTACCTGGTTGCTGAATACCTGGCCAGGTCAATTGCCCAAGACGGAGAGGGAGCTACCAGGCTGGTTGAAGCTGAAGTTCGACATGCCCTGTCTGATGATGATGCTGAAAAAGCTGCCCGGGCAGTCATTGATTCCATGCTGGTAAAAGCAGCTATCTTTGGACGGGATCCTAACTGGGGGAGGATATTGGCAGCGGTTGGCTATTCGGGAGCTACCATTGATACGGAAAAAGTCGATCTTTTTTTAAAGGAAAAAATCGTAGAAAACGGGCAGCCGATTCCCTTTTCCAAGCAGGAAATAAAGGAATATTTAGACAGTTCAGAAGAGGTTAAAATTATCGTTGATTTAAAGCTTGGCAAGGGTCACGCTACAGCCTGGGGTTGTGACCTTACTTATGATTATGTGAAGATCAATACGCAGTACAATTAATCCATTTTTGGGGGTGAATAGGTTGATAAACGGTAATCATCGCGCTGAAATTCTGGTTGAAGCTTTGCCTTACATCAAAAGGTTCTGGAATAAGATGATCGTTATCAAGACCGGTGGCAGTGCCATGGAAGACGGTGAATTGGAGAGGCAGATCATTAAAGATATCATTCTCCTCAGGTATATCGGCATGAAACCGGTGATTGTGCATGGCGGAGGTCCGGAAATCTCCCGGGAAATGAAAAAGCAGCATAAAGAACCCCAATTTATTAACGGCCTGAGGGTTACAGACCAGGACACCATGGAGATTACCGAGATGATTCTGACCGGTAAAATCAATACCCGAATTGTGGCAGAAATGAATCTGTGTACCTCTGAAGAGGAAGAAAATGAAATCAAGGGCATCGGTCTGAGCGGAGAAGATGCCCAGCTGATTACGGTAAGAAAAACGAAGGAACTGGATTTGGGATTTGTGGGAGAAGTGAAAAGAATCAATCCGGAGGTATTGTTGTTACTCCTGGAAAAGAATTATATTCCAGTGATTGCAACCATCGGTGTTGATGAAAATGGCATCAGATATAATATCAATGCCGATACAGTTGCTGCCGAGCTGTCAATTGCACTGAAGGCAGAAAAATTAATCTATCTGACAGATGTAGACGGGATAATGCGGAATTTAGAGGACCATGATTCTATGATCAGTAGTCTGAATATCGGGGAAGCCAGGGATTTGCTCGGATCCGGCTATATTCAGAAAGGGATGGTCCCCAAGGTAAAATCAGCCATAAAGGCACTGGAAAACGGTGTCAAGAAGGTCCATTTTCTCAACGGGAGACGTACTCATTCTATTTTATTGGAATTGTTTACCGATAGCGGGATCGGGACCGAGTTTGTTTCTTCTTCATGAGCTGTATTTTCTAATCAAATTCATTAGGTCGGAGGAAAAAAATGAAAACCAGGGAATTAGTCGAAGATGAAAAAAGATATCTCATCCAGACTTATAAACGCCCGGAGATGGTATTAGACAGAGGTGAGGGATTAAAGGTCTGGGATCTGGAAGGGAAGATGTATTATGACTTTATTGGCGGAATTGCAGTGAACAGCTTAGGTTATTGCCATCCAGGCATCGTAGAGGCAATTCATCGCCAATCCGGGAAGCTCATTCATTGTTCCAATCTTTTTTACCAGGCACCGCAGATTGAATTAGCCAGGGAACTGGTCAGGTTGTCCTGCGGTGACAGGGTCTTCTTTGCGAACAGCGGTGCAGAAGTGAATGAAGCGGCCATCAAGATGGCTGTAAAATATTTTAAAGACCGGAATATCGAAAGATATAAAGTTATCTATATGAAAGATTCCTTTCACGGGAGAACGATTGCGACTCTGGCTGCTACCGGAAAGTACAAATACCAGAAGGATTACCTTCCTCTCCTGCCGTCATTTAAACAGGCCATATTTAACGATTTAGATTCGGTCAGGGGTGCTTATGATGAAAAAGTGGCTGCCGTTTTTGTGGAGCCGGTACAGGGAGAGGGGGGAATTCGTATTGCTACCGCCGAATTTTTGAGGGGGTTAAGGGAATTCTGTGACCAGAACGGTCTGTTGTTGATCTTTGATGAGATTCAATGTGGTTTAGGTCGAACCGGGAAGATGTTTGCCTATCAGCATGATGAGATCGAACCCGATATGATTACTCTTGCCAAGTCCCTGGGAGGAGGTTTGCCCCTGGGAGCACTGATTGCCAGGGAAAAAGTGGCATCCTCATTTCAACCCGGAGATCATGGGACAACATTCGGCGGTAATCCGGTTGCCTGTGCAGCAGCCCTGGCTTTCTTAAAGATTATACAGCAGGATAATCTGCTGACCTTGTGCCGGAAGATGGGACAATATTTCCGGGATAAGCTGGAAGTGCTGAAGGAAAAATATCCCGATGATATAAGTGAGGTTAGAGGAATCGGATTGATGGTAGGCCTGGAAGTTTCAAAAGACGGTCAGGAGATCGTCAAGAAGATGGTAGAGGAAGGTTTCCTGATTAACTGTACTGCCGAAAGGGTCCTGCGTTTTCTGCCACCGTTTATTGTACGGGAAGAGGAAATCAATCTTTTAATAGCTGCTTTGGACAGGATATTCCAGAAAATGTTCTCGGGTTGCGCTTGATTTGCCCAGTAAAACAAAATTATAATAAAATAAGGAGAAGGAACGAAATGGAAAAAATGAAAAAAATCGTATTAGCTTATTCTGGAGGCTTAGATACCTCGATTGCGATTAAGTGGCTTAAGGATAACTACTGTGAAGAAGTGGTTACCGTGGCAGTAGATGTAGGTCAGGAAAGCGATCTGGAATTTGCCCGGGAAAAGGCGTTAAAAGTCGGGGCTGTCAAATCTTACGTTGTAGATGCCCGGGAGGAGTTTGCCCGGGAATATGTTTTGCCCGGGTTACAGGCCGGTGCCGTCTATGAGGGGCATTATCCCCTGGCAACTGCCTATTCCAGGCCATTGATTTCTAAAATATTAGTTGGATTTGCCGAAAAAGAGCAGGCCCAGGCAATTGCTCATGGCTGTACCGGTAAGGGGAATGACCAGGTACGCTTTGAAGTGTCCATTTCTGCTTTAAATCCCAGCCTGCAGGTCATTGCCCCTGCGAGGGAGTGGGGATTCACCCGGGAAGAAGAAATACAGTATGCCAAAAAGTATCATATTCCGGTTTCGGTCGATGTAGACAATCCATACAGCATCGATCAGAATCTATGGGGCAGATCCTGTGAATGCGGCATCCTGGAAGACCCCTGGGTAGAAACGCCGGAAGGAGCTTATGACTGGACAGTAAAACCGGAAGATGCCCCGAATCAACCGACTTATGTAGAAATCTATTTCGAAAAGGGAATTCCTTTAAGCATCAATGGTGAAAAATTACCACTTCCGGAATTAATTTCAACATTAAATTCACTGGGAGGGGAAAACGGAGTCGGACGGGTAGATATGGTAGAAAACAGATTGGTAGGGATCAAATCCAGGGAGGTCTATGAATGTCCGGCAGCGATGATATTATTACAGGCCTATCAGGCCCTGGAAAGCCTGGTTTTACCCAGAGAATTAGCCCACTTTAAACCGCTTGTCTCTCAGAAATATGCTGAGCTGGCCTATTACGGCCTGTGGTTTTCAGCTCTTAAAGAAGCATTGGATGGTTTTGTCGGGGTCATTAAAGAGAAGGTAAACGGTACGGTAAGAGTGAAATTAATCAAAGGACAGTCTATCGTGGTGGGAAGAAAATCTGATAATTCACTTTATGATTTTAACCTGGCAACCTATGATGTGGGGGATACCTTTAACCAGGGGTATGCCAAAGGATTTATTCAGCTCTGGGGATTACCAGCCACGGTCTATGCCACTGTCAACAGGAAAAGCAAGACATTATAGATTTGAGGTACAAAATGGAAAAAATGTGGGGCGGCAGATTTAAAAAAGAGACAGATCATGCCATGCAATCCTTTATCTCATCTCTTTCTTTTGATAAAAGACTGGTCAGGTATGATATTGCTGGCAGCATTGCTCATGCCCGTATGCTTGGAAAATGTAAAATCATCAACCCACAGGAAGCGGAAAAGATGATTACCGGCCTGCAGGGTATTCTGCTTGAGCTGGATGAAGGATCTTTAACGATTGACGAACAGGCAGAAGATATTCATTCCTGGGTGGAAGGTAAGCTGAAAAAACGCATCGGTGATATTGCCGGGAAACTCCACACTGCCAGAAGCCGCAATGATCAGATTGCCCTGGATGAGAGGATGTATCTGAAGGAGGAAGTAGCCGGGATTCAGGAGGAATTAGGTGTCTTACAGCGGACTCTTTTGACTGCTGCCCGTAAATACCTGGGTGTTCTTATACCCGGTTATACGCACTTGCAGCATGCTCAACCACTCTTCTTTTCTCATCATCTACTGGCTTACTTCTTCATGTTTAACCGGGATCGGGAAAGGTTGAGAGAATTGTATCAGAGGATAGATATCCTGCCTTTAGGTTCGGCAGCTCTGGCAGGAACATCTTTCCCCATAGACCGGGAATATGTGGCCAGGGAACTTCACTTCAGCAAGGTTTCGCAAAACAGCCTTGATGCGGTAAGTGACCGGGATTTTATCATTGAATTCCTGTCGGATGCAGCGATTGCCATGCTGCATCTGAGCCGTTTAAGTGAAGAATTGATTCTATGGTCTTCCCGGGAATTTGATTTTATTGAACTGGATGATTCTTTCTGTACCGGCAGCAGTATTATGCCACAGAAAAAAAATCCGGATGCCGCCGAATTAATCAGGGGTAAAACCGGAAGAGTTTATGGAAATCTAATGACTTTGCTCTCCGTTTTGAAAGCCCTGCCTCTTGCTTATAACCATGATTTGCAGGAGGATAAGGAACCGCTTTTTGATACAGTGGAGGTTTTAAAAAATTCTACTTTGATGATGAACGGGATGATTCAAACCTTACAGGTTAAAGCAGAAAGCATGAGAAAGAGCCTGGAAGGAGATTTTTCCAATGCCACCGAGTTAGCGGATTACCTGGTTAGAAAAGGATTATCTTTTCGGGAAGCTCATAAAGCAGTAGGCAAACTTGTTTCATACTGCATCGATAAAAACAGGAATTTGGAACAGTTGCATCTGAAGGAATACAAACAATTTCATAGCCTCTTTGGGAAGGATATTTTAGCATTACTGACTCCGGAAGCAGTGGCGGAGTCTAAAAGATCCTATGGCGGTACGGCAACAGAAAGAGTCAGAGAAAGCATGATGGAAGCAGAAGAGTTGCTGAAGAATTGGGAAAAAGAATAGGCTGTATCTGCCGGCTCTTAATTTGACTTTTCCGGTCATATTTCGTATGATTGATACTGCGAATTTCGCAAGATAGGTTGTTGATGCCTGGAGATTGTTATGGTCAGGGAAGAGAAAAAAATGGCAGCAGAAATGGATGAACTGTTTCTGCAGATGACTGAAATATTATGGGAACATGTTGCGGATAGTTACACGCTTTCCAGAATATCTCCTTTACATCTTGGTGAGCATTATATCATCGAATTTTTAGCTAAGGAATCCTTTGCCTCCATGAGTCAGCTTTCCCGGATGATGCATGTTGCCCCCACAACTACGACCAGTATTGTTGATCGCCTGGTTAAATGCGGTTATCTGCAGCGGCACCGTGCCAAACAGGACCGCAGAAAGGTACTGGTTGCTCTTTCCGAAAAGGGGAAGCAATTCGTTGAGCAGCATCGCCATCAATCCATGGAGATGGTTGCCCGTTTTTTATCTACCTTACCGGATAAGGGGAAAAATTTTTATCACAGCCTGAATGAGATAAAAAGAAATCTCGAAAAACTTAAAGCGTATCTGCATAGCAGCAGCCATGTCTGAATCTGATATTCTGGCATAGAATAAAAAGATTGTGCCGGATAAAGATGGGAAGGGATATTCTCCCGAAGATCATATATACATTTTGAGGTATTGAATTAAATATGACAGAAATAGAAATGAACCAATCTAAGAAATTTTATCAGAAAACAGTTCAAGAGGTGGAAACAGAGCTGAGCACCTCCCTGCATACAGGCTTGACACAGTCTGAGGCCAGACAACGACTGGAAAAGATAGGTCCCAACCAGTTGCAAGAGGGTAAGCGGAGAACTCCCTGGGATATGTTATTAGATCAATTTAAAGATGTCTTAATTATTATTCTGCTAATATCAGCCGTGGTGTCCGTCATATTAGGGGAAATGACAGATGCGATTGTCATAGGGATTATCGTCTTATTGAATGCCATCATGAGTGTCCTGCAGGAATACAGGGCGGAGAAATCGCTGGAGGCCTTAAAGAAGATGACGGTTCCTGAGTCATTGGTTATCAGGGATGGAAAGCAAAAAAAGGTGCAATCTTATCAACTGGTTCCGGGGGATATTGTACTGCTTGATTCGGGTGACCGGATTCCGGCTGATCTTCGTGTGTCTGAAGCAACTGATATGAGCGTTCAGGAATCGGTATTAACGGGTGAATCTGAACCGGTTGAACAGAATACCGAGCCCATTGATGCTGAAGATGTTTCTCTGGGAGACCGGATTAATATCGTCTATATGGGGACTGTAGTGACTGCCGGTAGGGGAAAGGGAATCGTAGTAGCCACCGGTATGGCTACCGAGATGGGACAGATAGCCGGAATGCTGCAGGAACAGAAACAGGAATTGACTCCCCTGCAAAAAAAATTAAACCAGGTCGGTAAAAACCTGGGATTGCTTATTCTGTTTATTATTGCGATTGTTATCGCCATGGGATGTCTGAGAGGGATTGACTTCTTTGATATGTTTATGACCGGGATTTCCCTGGCGGTAGCCGCAGTACCTGAGGGATTGCCGGCTGTAGTAACCATCGTACTGGCGCTGGGTGTGCAAAGAATGATTCAGAAGAATGCCATCGTCAGGAGATTGCCCGCTGTAGAAACCCTGGGTGCCACGACAGTCATCTGTTCAGATAAAACGGGGACTTTAACCCAGAACCAGATGACAGTACAAAAGCTGATTCTAGTGAATAGGGAAATAGATGTAGAAGGTGGAGGATATCAGCCGATTGGCCAATTCAGACAGGACGGTCAATCCATTCAGCCCGGTGATGACCAGACAGTATCTCTCCTTCTTAAGGCAGCTGCCCTGTGCAACAATGCCGTCCTGAGACAGAATGAAGATAATCAACAATGGGAAATTATGGGTGATCCTACGGAAGGGTCCCTGATTGTGGCAGCGGCAAAAGCCGGTTACCAGAAAGAGGGATTGGAAAATGCCTACCCGCGGATTAAGGAATTGCCATTCGATTCGGAACGAAAAAGAATGTCTACCATTCACCGGACACCGGAAGGGAAGGAATTACTATTCGTAAAAGGTGCCCCTGACCAGATCATGGAGCGCTGCAAAAAGTACCGGGAAGACGGGAAAACAAATCCATTCACTGAATCAATTAAAGAACATGTCATTAAGCAGAATAAGAAATTAGCTTCGTCTGCACTACGGGTGTTAGCTGTTGCCTATCGGGAAATCACAGCACAGGAAAAAGAGCATCTGGATAAGAATAAGAAGCTTGATGCTGACCAGGTGGAAAACCGGCTCATTTTTTTAGGATTAATAGCCATGATGGATCCTCCGAGAAAAGAAGCAGCGGAAGCTGTACAAACTTGCAGAAAAGCAGGCATTCGCCCTGTTATGATCACCGGAGATTATTCCTTGACTGCTCAGGCAATTGCTGCAAAACTGGATATCTATCGCTCAGGGGACCGGATTATTACCGGATCTGAACTTGAGAAGATGTCTCAGTCAGAATTGGAAGAGGTTGTTTTAAAGACGACTATTTTTGCCCGTGTCTCACCCCGGCATAAGCGGAGAATTGTCAGAGCTTTACAGAAAAATAATCAGGTGGTAGCCATGACAGGTGACGGAGTGAATGATGCCCCTGCTTTAAAGGAATCGGATATCGGCATAGCGATGGGGATTACCGGTACGGATGTATCCAAAGAAGCGGCTGATATGATCCTGACCGATGACAATTTCTCTTCCATCGTATTGGCTGTTGAAGAAGGCAGAAAAATCTATCAGAATATCCAGAAATTTATCCGGTACCTGCTGTCCTGTAATCTGGGAGAGATCATTACTATCTTCATTGCCATCATGATTGGTCTTCCCCGTCCCCTGCTACCCATCCAGATTCTCTGGGTAAATCTTGTAACTGACGGACTTCCTGCCTTAGCGCTGGGGCTTGATCCTGCCGAGGTCGACCTGATGAAGCATCCTCCCCGGGATCCCAATGAAGGGATCTTCTCCGGCAAGATGGGTTTTAATATCTTCTCCCAGGGCTTCTTTATCGGTATGATTACCCTCATTGCATTTTATTATGGTTATACCCGCTATTCTTTGGAAGCAGGAGAGACCATGGCCTTCGGGACACTCAGTTTCAGCCAGTTATGGCAATCGCTGAATTCCCGCTCTGACCGATATTCACTTATCCGGCTGGGTATTTTCACAAATCATTATTTAGTACTGGCCATTCTTATTTCAGGTATCTTACAGTTGTCCGTCATGTTAATACCTTACCTGCAGACGATATTCAAGGTGATTCCGCTCACGCTTTATCAGTGGTTGTTTATTATACTTCTATCCTTAACGGTCATTCCTTATGTGGAGATACTGAAATTATTACATCTGACCTCTAAAGATCATTCCATGGGCAATTGATTCAGACATACTGATTCAATGCCGGTAAAAAAATTTTTAATCTAAGAGATGGGTTTCCCCGCATCCGGACCCGCTGTGGTGTTATATATCTGTTCTACTTTAAAGATAACCATGCCTTTGGCTGGCAATGTATCTTTTTTTGATTTTACCCATTTCTTAAATGCTTCATACTCTGATCCTTTGTTCATGTACCGGCAAGTCCCCTTTAATTGATACCACTTTTTATCTTCTGCTTTTTTGGTCAGAAGTGATGCTTTGGAATTTTCTTTAAGATTGGAAAGTGTTTTATCAAAATAGTTATCTGCCAGCAGGACGGTTTCGTCATCTTCAATCTTCTTAATCCCGATCATATTGATATTGGGAATGCCGGAATGACTGGCTGTAGCAAAGGCAAAGGCCTGATCATCGTTCATGATCTTCTGGATATCCTGGGGTATTTTCATCTTTTTTAACCTCTCATATTAATCGTTTGATAATACAGTTTTATATTCTAATACGCCATGAGTTAAAAATCAAATAAATAGGAATGATGAATCTTTGAAATTTTTAATCTGAAAAATAAATCATTGAATAAAATGACTTTTTTAATAACTT
>CAYSSG010000011.1:28616-43380 GCA_964433635.1 uncultured Atribacterota bacterium
GAAATTTTTAATCTGAAAAATAAATCATTGAATAAAATGACTTTTTTAATAACTTCCCTTTATTTTTTTATGGTATGATATGGTATAATATGAGGGTTTCAGTAAGTTAGATGACATCATGGTATCGTCTCAGATGCTATTAAACCTGCAGGAGAATTCATATGAGTTGTGATGTTTCGGTGATTATCCAGGAATTGGAAAATGATTTTACGATCCGTCCCTATTTGACGGCACTGGAGCATTTACCGGCACAGGAAGCCTGCCTGGATGAATTTCCCAATTGGCTGGACAGCGCCTTGATTGAGCAGTTAAAAAAGGATGGCATTCATCATCTCTATTCCCATCAAGCCAGCGCTTTGAAGATGATCAGAGAAGGAAAGAATGTCGTTGTAGTAACGCCTACCGCTTCAGGGAAAACCCTCTGCTATAATCTTCCGGTTTTAGATGCCATGATAAAGGAACCAAGCAGCAGGGCTATCTATCTTTTTCCTACCAAGGCTTTGTCCCAGGATCAGCTGGGGGAACTTTATCGGATGATAGAGGCGCTGGAACAGCCCGTAAAAACCTTTACCTATGACGGCGATACCCCTGTCTCAGCCAGGTCTGCCATTCGCAACCAAGGTCATATCATCGTCACTAACCCGGATATGCTGCATACCGGCATATTGCCTCACCATACCAAATGGCATCAGTTATTTCAAAATCTGAAATACGTTGTCATGGATGAAATCCATATTTATCGGGGTGTTTTTGGCAGTCATATGGCTAATGTGATACGCCGATTAAAACGGATCTGCGAATTTTATGGTTCAAAACCGCAATTTATATGCTGTTCGGCTACCATCGCCAATCCGTTGGAGTTTTCCGAAAAGATGATAGAAGAAGAATTTGCCCTGGTTGATAATAATGGCGCTCCCAGGGGTGAAAAGTATTTCCTGTTTTATAATCCACCGGTTGTGAACAGGCAGCTTGGTATTCGAAAAAGCCTGATTAAAGAGACAGCCCGTTTGGTAAGTAAATTTTTGAATTATGATATTCAGACGATTGTTTTTGCCCGCAGCCGTCTGACCACAGAAGTGTTGACCAGCTACCTGAAGGATTACCTGGTCAAGGCAGGTTTTGACCGGGACCTGGTCAGAGGTTATAGAGGCGGTTATCTGCCGAATTTGCGCAGGGAGATTGAAAAGGGACTTAAAGAAGGTGTCATTAAAGGTGTGGTCAGTACCAATGCCCTGGAATTGGGAGTAGATATCGGGCAGCTGGATGCCTGTTTTATTTCCGGGTATCCCGGAACGATCTCCAGTACCTGGCAACAGGCCGGGAGAGCAGGCAGGCGTACCCATTCCTCTGTTGCTGTTCTGGTGGCTTCCAGTGTGCCGCTGGACCAGTATATGATTAATGAGCCGAATTACTTTTTTAAGGAATCCCCGGAAAGTGCGGTTATCGATCCGAATAACCTGAGTATCTTAATCAGTCATATCAAATGTGCAGCCTTTGAGCTTCCTTTTGTCAGTGGAGAAAAATTTGGTTCTGAAGAATTGGAAGAGATCCTGCAATTTCTGGAAGATAAGAAGATGATTCATTTTACCCAGAACAAATGGCATTGGATGAGTGAAGCGTATCCTGCCGATGAAATCAGTCTGCGAAGTGCCACCACCGAGAATTTTGCTATTATCGATACAGAGGAGGATAAAGATAAGGTGATTGGAGAAGTTGACCGGGAAAGTGCTCCCACGACCATTCACGAAGGCGCCATTTATATTCACGAGGGAGAACAGTATACCATCACCAGGCTGGATTACGATGATTACAAAGCCTATGCCAAAAAGGTAGATGTAAATTATTATACCGATGCCCAGGTGGAAAGCCATATCAAGATTCTGGATGTCTTTGACCTGCAGGAGGAGGAGAACGTCCATCATCAGTATGGAGAGGTCGTGATTACTACCATCTCTACGATGTATAAAAAAGTTAAATTCTACACCCACGAGAACCTGGGTTACGGTAAGATTAATTTACCTGCCGAGGATATGCACACGACCGCCTACTGGCTGATTTTGTCGGAAGCATTTCAGAATCTTCCCGGCAGTAAAATACAGTCCGGATTCAGATTTGATCTGGGAGGAGGATTATTGGCCTTATCGAATGTCATTGTGAATGTAGCCCCTTTGTTTATCATGTGTGATCCCAAGGATATTCGGGCTGTTGCCCAGATTCGCTCTCCTTTTACCGATCTTCCTACCCTTTTCGTCTATGATAACTATCCCGGAGGTGTAGGTTTCAGTGAGAAGATTTTTGAACTTCATGATAAAATTTTACAGGCAGCCCGGGATTTAATTGAAAATTGCGGTTGTGATGCCGGCTGTCCCTCCTGTGTGGGACCCATTAATCAGGTGGGCAATCAGGGGAAACAGAGTGCACTCTTTATCCTGAAGGAGGTTATCCGTTGATTATGGATTTAAAGGACCGTCTGGAAAAGATAGAGAGTTTAAAAAAACGGGTTCAGCAGATCGGTTCCTTTCAGAAGGATCAAGGTCTTTCCATCCCCATGAAGAGACGTTCTGTACCCATTTCCGATGTCATGTCGGGAAATATGGCTGATACACCTTATGGTTCCTGTTTTTATTCCGAGAAGGCAATTCCGCTGGAAACATCATTTGGCGAACATTTGCTGGCGGAAATTATTCCTTATTTTCCTTTTCAGTCAGATTTTTTCAGGCCTGAGTTCCATGAAAAAACCGGGGAAATCCGGCTGGATGAGGCCCTTTTTTTTGACACCGAAACAACCGGTTTGGCGGGTGGTGCCGGAACCTATATTTTTTTATTAGGTTTGGGATATTTCACCAAAGATGCCTTTTGTATCAGGCAATACTTTATGTCTGACTACCATGAGGAAGAAGCCTTGCTCTGGTCAGTGAACCAGTTGTTTGCGCAAAATTTCAAATTGCTGGTAACTTATAACGGAAGAAGTTATGATTACCCATTGATGCAGACACGATTCATTATGACCCGCCAGCCGATGCAGTTAACAGACCCATATCATCTGGATTTGCTCTTTCCTGCCCGGCGGATATGGAAACGCAGATTACAGGATTGTTCGTTAGCCAATATAGAGAGAAGGGTACTGAAGATTAACAGAGAGGAAGATATCCCGGGATATCTGATTCCCCATGTATATTTTCGTTATCTGCAGGATAGAGATGCCCGTCCGCTTAAGCCGGTTTTTGAGCATAATCTTCAGGATATTATCTCCCTGGTCATCCTTACCGCTAAAATCAGTCAGGTCCTGAAGGATCCTCTTCAGGGGGACATCTATGGTCTGGATCTTTGCGGAGTCGGGAAATTTTATGAGACCAATAGAGATTATGAATTCAGTACCCGCTGTTATGAAGAGGCATTAAAGGGTAATCTGTCAGATGAAGATTCTTTAGAGGTGTTGAAATTGTGTTCCTTTGCCTATAAGAAACAGGGGCAATGGGAGAAGGCGGAAGCAGCCTGGAGAGATATTCTGTCTCTCACAAGACAATTTTTATCCTATCCCTATGAAGAACTGGCAAAATATTATGAACACCGTTTGAGGGATTACTGCAAAGCATTGAACATCGTGGAAGAAGCGCTTCTCCGTTTGGAACAGGAGTCTCTCCATCCGGACCAAAAGGAAGAGTGGCAGAAGGGATTCCGGTATCGGTTACAAAGGATCCAGCGCAAGCAGCAGAATAACTGATTCCGAAGATCAATTGAATTTCAGGAAAGAGAAGATGGAAGCAAACAAAAAAAGTTATACCATCAAAGACTGGCCGGAATATGAACGTCCCAGGGAAAGGCTGCTACATCAGGGTCCAGATTGCTTAACAGATACCGAATTGCTGGCGATTATTATTGCCAAGGGTGCCTCCGGAAAGACATCCGTTGAGGTAGCAAGGAATCTGCTGGCACGATTCGGCAGTCTCAGGAAATTGATGAATGCCTCTTATTCGGAGATAAAACAGACAGACGGAATCGGAGAGGCAAAGTATGCCCAGATAAAGGCTGCCCTGGAAATGGGAGTACGTCTTTCTCAGGAAAAAATACTTCCCGGAAAGAGAATACAGAAGGCCCAGGATGTAGTGGATTACTATTATGCTGAAATGAAAGACATAAAGAAGGAGCTCTTTCATGTGATACTTCTGGATATTCGTTATCAGATTATCCGGGATGTCCTTGTTTCCATGGGGAGTTTAACCGAAACAACCGTTCACCCGCGGGAAGTGCTCAAAGAAGTGGTCAAGGAATCGGCAGCAGCAATTATTTTTCTTCATAATCACCCCAGTGGAAATCCCCAGCCCAGTCAGCAGGATATTGCATTAACCAGAAGATTGTGTCAGTCCTGCCACATGATGGGAGTGAAGGTTCTTGATCATATCATTATTGGGGAGGATTGTTTTTATAGTTTTGCCCGCATGGATCAATTGAAAGAAATGGATGTTTAAATATAGCAGCAGAGGAGTGCAGGATGAAAATAACGGATTTGAAGTACTGTACCAGATGTGGCCATCCGCTGGAAAGGAGAACCATTCAGGCCATTAAGAGAATGGTTTGCCCTTACTGTGATACGGTCTATTATGATAATCCTATTCCCAGCGTGGCAGTGGTGGTCCGAAATGAACAGGGACAGCTGCTTCTGGTAAAACGGAAGGCAGAACCGAAAAAAGGCTTCTGGTCGTTGCCGGGAGGATTCATGGATGGCGGGGAGTCAGTAACCCAGGCTGCCCTGAGGGAAATGAAGGAAGAAACCGGTCTGGAAGGAGAGATCAAGAGATTGATCAGGATCGTGAATCACGAAAGTGAAATGTATGGTCACGTCATGATTATTATCCTTGAAGTAGAGATTACCGGAGGACGGTTAAGAGCCGGAGATGATGCCGAATGTACAGATTTTTTTCCTATAGAAGAATTACCACCACTGGCTTTTCATTTTCAGGAAGAAACCGTGAAAGAAGTGACAGGATATACCCTGTCAAAAAATATCAACAGGAGAGCCTATTCTCCTGAATAAAGAAGAGGTGTATACAGGTGAAAAAAGAAGTTACATTTTTTAAAAAAGAAGAATTAAAAGTTAAACCGGTGTTAAAAAGTTCACAGTTAAGGGCCGTCGATAATGAACATGTCATGATAACTTTATTTGATTTTGGTCCGGATGATCCGGTCATGCCCATGCATCATCATCCCCATGAGCAGATAAGTTATATTCTAAAAGGTACGGTTGAGATGGTAGTCGGAGGGAAAAGTCAGTTATTAAAAGCAGGACATGGGGTCATCATCCCACCGGATGTGGAGCATGGCGTAACATCCGTGGAAAAAGGTTCCCAGATATTGGATGTTTTTTATCCACTGAGAGAAGACTATCTTTCCTGATAGATGGGAGAATGAAATTTCAAATGAAAATCTTAGCGGTTGATTACGACGGAGTCATCGTTGACAGTGTCATGGACTCTCTCTTTGTCAGTCACAATGCTTATTTAAACCTGTTTGGAGAATCTCAGAAAAGAGTTTTTGGTGGTAAGCCGTTTACTTTTCAGAATTGGCCGATCATTCAGGAAAAATATCAGAAAGAAATCCGCTATTACCGATCTCTTAGACCCTATATTCGCGGTGCTACCGATTATGGCTTGATTCAGAAGTTAATGGAAGAAGGAAGGTCTATCCGGAATCAGCAGGAGTTCGATCAGTACAGAAATACCGTTCAATTTGATTTCCAGAATTTCCATGATTCCTTTTATCAGGCAAGGGAAGCTATACAGAAGGATGATTTTGAAGGGTGGCTTACCCTGGAACCGCCCTATCAGGGAGTCATTCAGGGAATTCGTCAGTTCATTAAAGAGGGAGTCAAGGCGATGATTGCCACCTCTAACCGTCGGGAATATATTGCCAGGACTTTTGACCCTCAATATTATAATATTCCCGTTTCAGATGATGACATCCTTGATTTCCGTTTCGGGGAGGATAAATCAAGTCAGATGCACCATATCCGGGAAAAGTACCATGTTGACTATCATGATATTTACTTTGTCGACGATCAATTAGCTCATCTGGAGCAGACCCGTCATTTGGGCATTCATATTTTTTTAGCCGGCTGGAGTTATGCCACCGGTCAACAAAAAGAGGATGCCCGGGAAAAGAATATTATTGTTATTGAGAAGGATGAAGAATTTTACCCCCGCATAAAAGAAACGATGATTAGAAATCAATAGGAGGAAAGATCTATGAAAGTGACTGATTATCATAAAGTCCCGTTAGAGGAGGTCACCGAGGAAGCAAAGGGTGTCAGAGTAAGGTGGCTCATTTCCGAAAAAGATCATGCTGCAAACTTTGCCATGAGATTGTTTGAGGTGGAACCTGAGGGATACACGCCTGATCATGCCCATGACTGGGAACACGAAGTATTTATCCTGGAGGGTGAAGGAGAAGTCAGCATTAATGGGGAGACCTATTCCATTAAAAAAGACAGTGTGGTTTTTGTGGAACCCGGTCAGAAACATCATTTTAAAAATACCGGGAACAGCCTGTTGAAGTTTCTTTGCCTGATTCCCTGTAAATAAGATTCGTTTAAAACAGATATGGTCAATTGACACCTGTTTGGTCATGGAGTTCATCATGGAAGTATTAGCAATTGATTTTGACGGAGTGATCAGCGACAGTGCGCTGAAATCTCTTTTCGTCAGTCACAATGCCTATTGCCGTCATTTCGGTCCCGAGGTGAAGAAAAATTTTGGAGGAGAACTTTTTACATTTGAGAACTGGGAGCAGATGAAAAAGAAGTACAGCCGGCAAATGGAAGAATACCGACGAATTCGTTCTTATGTAGAGCTTTCCGGCGATTTCTTTGTCCTGATAAAAATTATCGAAGAACAGATAGAGATCAATAATCAGGAGGAGTTCAGAAAGGTTCGCCAGCAGCTTGTTTTTGATTACTCCTTTTTTCACGATCTTTTCTTTCAGGAAAAAGAGAAATGGCAAAACAAAGATTTTGGAAGATGGTTTTCCCTGTCCCCCACTTACCGAGATGTTGTGGCTGGCATAAAACGATTCCTTTCAGAAGGAAGAAAAATAGTCATTGCCACCTCCAACCTGGGCAAGGCCATCCACCCTGCCTTTCATCCTGATTATCTGGGCTTTCATATTGATTTGAAGGATATCTTTGATAAGAATTACGGAAAAAACAAATCTGATCATATGAAGGCCATTGCCGCACAGTATAATGTAAAAATGAATGAAATCTATTTTATTGATGACCAGTTAAGTTACCTGGAGGAGACGCAACGATTAGGTGTGAATGTTTTTATGGCCGGATGGGGTTATTGCACCGCTGAACAGAAAGAGATTGCCAGGGGGAAGGGCATAACTGTTATTGAGCGGGAAAAAGACTTTTATGCGGTTATTCAAAAAGCGACAGGTTAGATAGAACCTGTTTTGTAAAGATTGAATCTTTATAAGGCTTTCCTATATTTGAAGAAGGAGAAAAAGGAGAAAAATAATGAACTATACGGATTTGAATCCCGGAAAGAGGATTTTAATGGGACCCGGCCCCAGTGATGTCCATCCCAGGGTATTAAAGGCTATGTCTACACCGCTGGTCGGTCACCTGGATCCCGATTTTCTGGCCATCATGAATGAAACCAGGGAGATGCTGAAAGAGGTATTTCAGACTAAAAATGAACTGACTATCGCACTTTCCGGCACCGGAAGCGCCGGCATGGAGTCCTCTTTAGTGAATCTTCTGGAGCCGGGTGATAAGGCGGTGGTCTGCATCGCCGGGCTCTTTGCCGAGAGAATGGCCGATATCGTGAAACGCTGCAGCGCTGAACCGGTCATCATCCAGGGAGAATGGGGAAACATTATTGAACCGGAAGAGGTCAGGAAGGTCTTGAAGAAGACCGGCAAGGTGAAACTGTTGGCCATTGTACATGCTGAAACCTCTACCGGCGTCCGGCAGCCCTTAGAGGAGATTTCCCGGTTGACCCAGGAGGCAGGGGCTCTCTTTGTCGTGGATGCAGTGACCTCCTTAGCCGGTATCCCGGTAGAGACGGATCGCTGGAATATCGACGTGATCTACAGCGGTACCCAGAAGTGCCTGAGCTGTCCCCCGGGTTTAGCGCCGATTTCCTTCAGTGAAAAAGCCGTCCATTCCCTTGCTCAAAGAACCATTCCTATCCGCAGCTGGTATCTGGATATTCAGATGCTGCAGAGTTACTGGGGCAAGGAACGCTTCTATCATCATACCGCACCGATTAATATGATCTATGCCTTGAGAGAGGCATTGCGTATGGTTCTGGAGGAGGGATTGGAGAAACGCTTCCGCAGGCACGAGCTGCATTCAGCTGCCCTGGTAGCAGGTCTGGAAACCATGGGACTCCGGATGATCGCTCCTGCTCCATATCGCCTCCCGGAACTGAATGCCGTCTATATTCCCGACGGCATTGATGATGTCTCTGTTCGCAGGGCACTTCTGAATGAATACGGCATCGAGATTGGCGGAGGATTGGGAAAATTCAAGGGCAAGGCCTGGCGTATCGGCCTGATGGGCTATTCCTGCTCCCGGGCAAATGTAATGCTTTTCTTGTCTGCATTGGAAAATATCTTAACTGACAGCGGATATCCGATATCCGGGCATGGAATTGTAGCCGCGAATGAGATTTACCATAAGACAGCGGAAGAATAAAAACATCAGCAGTATTGATAAAAGATGTAGCAAGATAAAAAGAGAGAGGTATATGACAAACCTCTCTCTTTGTGTTTTGTTTACAGGAATATAAAATAACCAACCAGATGGTGGATTATTTTTTTACATCCATTAATTCACCCTCTGTCTTTGCTACGACGACTGCACAGGCACCGTCTCCGGTCACATTACATGAAGTACGTGCCATGTCTAATATTCGGTCAATTCCCGCAATTAAGGCAACACCCTCCAGGGGTAATCCCACAGAAGTGAGGACCATTGTTAACATAACGAGACCCGCTCCCGGAACACCAGCTGTTCCTATGGAGGCTAATAAGGCCGTTAATAGAACCGTCAACTGACCTCCAAAACCTAGAGAAATACCATAAGCCTGGGCTACGAATAAGGCGCAGACACCCTGGTAGAGGGCAGTACCGTCCATATTTACTGTGGCTCCCAGAGGAAGTACAAAACTGGAAATGGTCGGTGAAACTCCCAGGTTTTCCTGGGCTGCACGCATGGAAACAGGAAGCGTACCTGAACTGCTGCAAGTGGTAAAAGCAAGCAGGGAAGCACTGGCAAAACCTCTGAAAAATTTTATAGGACTCATTTTACCAATGATGGATACCATTCCCGAATAGACAATAACCTCATGAATGATGACACCCAGATAAACAGTAAGGATGAGTTTGGCAAAAGGTACCAATACGGATATGCCGTAATTGCCGACTGTCACTGCAATGAGGGCCAGAACGCCGTAAGGAGCAAATTGCATCACGATACCGGTCAGCTCATACATCGTCTCAGCAAAACCTTCAAAAAATGTTAACACAGCTTTCCCTTTTTCTCCTGCTCTGGTCATGGCATAACCAAAGAAGAGAGCAAAGACAATAATCTGTAAGACACTGCCCTGTGCCATGGCACCGATGGGATTGGTTGGAATCAGATTGACCAGCGTATCAATGAGGGAAGGGGTTTTGGCTGCCTCCTGGGTTGCTCCTTCTAACACAAGATTCATGCCGGCGCCGGGTTGGAGTATATTTCCCAACAGCAGACCAATGATGATGGCAAAAGCGGTGGTGATCAGATAATAAGCAATTGTTTTACCGGCAACTCTTCCTAATTTTTTTGGATCAGCAATACTGGCTACGCCCACGACCAGACTGGAAAAAATCAAAGGAACGATGAGCATTTTCAATAAATTAAGAAAAATGGTGCCGATCGGTTGAATCCAGGAAATACCCGGGCCAAAAATTACTCCCAGAATTACACCTATAATAAAACCAATAAGAATTTTCTGAAAAAGTTTCATTTATAATTCCTCCATAAAAAAACAGAAATATCAAACCATTCTTATTCGTTTAGATTGACTCTTTTGAAATCACCTCCCTGTGATCGAATTTTTTCATCAACCTGAGCTTATCTTGATTTCTGCCCATTTCACTGATTGAACGATCTGGTAAGATGGTACGCAAGATGAGAATTAACAACGTTTATTCTTCTATTGAACAGGCTATTCAATCACAAAACCAATGGTCTGTTCTACTGTTTTTTGACTGAATACATCCTTTATGACCAGACGAAACAGGTATTTACCTGCTGGAAAGGGCATATCCTGTGTGATGGTATTGGTTATGAATAATTCATTGTTTGGATTGTGAGAGAAGATATGATAGTCTAAAAAATCTTTTTGTCCCCAGAGGATTTCATTATTTCCTTCCTCATTCAGCAGATAGATGTCTTCTTTGATATGGATTTCATACAGATTTTGTTCCACTTCTTTGATGGTATAGTTTTTTGGCTCTGTATAAATAAAAAAGGTTTCTCCCTGGGCAAAATGTTCATTTTGCCGTGTTTGATACATGCCAAAACCGGATGCATCCTCTACTGTGAATTGCAGGTTTTTCAATTCTAATTTGGCCTTCTCACGAATCTGCAGTAAGGCTTTCTCCAATGATGTAACAGCCATATTATAATTTTGTTGCTGCAAGTACTCTAATGCTTGCTCAATGAATGTTACCTCCGAAGCAATAATAGCGATGGATATCATCATGAACAGCCCGGTAATCATAGCAAAGAGTAAAAAATTTTTTCTCATAAGTTCACCTCTTTATTAAATTCAGGGCATACGGGCTTTGTTGATTGGCCAGAAGATGACAGATGCCCTGCCGATGATGTTTTCTTCAGGAACAAAACCCCAGAAACGGCTGTCGCTGCTGTTTGTTCGATTGTCACCTAAAACAAAATAGGAATTTTCCGGGACAGTAATCTCCGGCATTGTTTCAAAAGAGCGGTGCTCTATATAATCTTCTTCTATTATTTCGCCATTCAGATAAACAGTTCCCTGCACAATCTTTATCCTGTCGCCACTCACGGCAATCACTCTTTTTATGTAGTTGTGATTTTCGTCGACAGGCGGTTTAAAAATGACAATATCTCCATGTTTGGGTTCAGTGAAACGGTATACGATCTTGTTGCATATCAACCGTTCCCTGTTAAAAAGAGTATCCTCCATGGATGCCCCTTTAACCACCGTTACCTGTCCGATAAAGGTGATGATAATGAAGGCAATAATACCTGCACTGACGACTGTTTCAATCAGTTCTCTCCACATTGATTTTACCTTTTTCTCGTTTTGTTTCATCAAATCTTTCTCCAATATTCTTTTTATTAAATCTATTATATGATGGTCAGGTTATTCATTCAATCGGAATTATTATATCATATATCTGATATATCAAGTTATCCCAATTTTATTTTACAAAAAATATAAACAGGTTATAATAAAAAAATACTGATGAAATAAATAATGCAGGGGAACTGATTTGCCTGACTGTATGATGATATATTAAAGGAGTATAACCATTCGTACGATTATATTTGACCTTGATGACACTTTAATACAGACTTCCAAGATATACCATCAATCCAGGAAAGAATTTTCATCTGTCATGTCAGTATTCGGATTTCCGGAGATTGAGGTGCTGGATAAACTTGATGAGATCGATATCGGTCATGTCAGAGAACAGGGTTTTGCCAAAGAACGTTATCCTGTCAGTCTGATTCAAACTTATCATTATTATTGCGGGAAGGCGGGCAGGAAAGCCGATCCAGAGACAGAAAAGAAGATTGCCGATATCGGTTGGAGAGTATTTCAAAAAGCGCCGGAATGCGTAGAGGGAGCTGATGAGGTACTAGGCATTCTTAAGGAACGCTATTTTCTCATTCTGGCAACCCTGGGTGATCCGGAAATACAATCCCAGAAGATCGAACAATCAGGATTAAAGACCTATTTTTCCGCTATTCATATTCTGAATTATAAATCAGTGGATGAATATCAACAGCTTCTGGATAAGCACCGTCTGAAAAGAGAAGACACCTGGATTATCGGGAATAGTGTTCGGTCCGATTTAAACCCGGGATTGAGATTAGGATTAAACTGCATCCTGATACCTTCTTCCACCTGGAAATTTGAAGAAGAAGAACCCATCTCCGATCAATATGTGCAGGTGAATTCCCTGAATGAAATTCTGCATTACCTGTTGAGTTAGATGATGCCGCATGAAAAAATATCCGTCTTACCTGAATCTGAATGAAGCGCAGTTCCGCGAACGCATCAGACAGGCTTATGACTGCCTTCTGTCCTGCCGTTTATGTCCCCATCATTGTGGTGTAAACCGGGTTATAGGTCAAAAAGGTATTTGCCGATCCAATGTTCAGCTGCAGATTTCCAGTTATAATGCCCATTTTGGGGAAGAGCCGCCTATCTCCGGCATGAACGGTTCGGGGACCATCTTTTTTACGAACTGTACCCTGCGCTGTGTCTATTGCCAGAATTATCCCATCAGTCAACTGGGGCATGGCAATCCAATTTCGGTATCCGATTTATCCGGAATCATGCTGGAATTACAGAAACTGAAATGTCATAATATTAACCTGGTTACGCCGACTCATTTCATCCCGCAGATTATTGAAGCACTGGAATTATCCCGGGCATCGGGTTTACAGATACCGCTGGTCTATAATACCAGCGGTTATGAATCCCTGAAAACACTTCGGTTGTTGGATGGTATTGTTGATATCTATCTGCCTGATGCCAAATATTCAGATGATAACGTTGCAGAAAAATATTCCCGGGCGAAACGCTATTTCCCGATAATGAAAGAGGCTTTAAGGGAAATGTATCGGCAGGTAGGAGATCTGAAGGTCAATAAAGACGGAGTTGCGGTCTCCGGACTGATTGTTCGACATCTGGTATTGCCTCATCATCTGGCCGGTACTGAAAAGATACTGAAGTGGATTGCCGAAGAATTGTCCCGAAAAACCTACATCAGTCTCATGGCACAGTACTTTCCCGCCTACCAGGCATCAGAATTTTCCGAACTTTCCCGCAAAATTAATCGAGTGGAATACATACAGGCCAGAGAATACTTTGATCACAATCGGCTGAAAAACGGCTGGATTCAAGACCATAATTGATAGCATTACATCTGTGAAAGGCAGGAACGGATATGCTACCAAAAATTAAAGTCAGGGCTGAAATCATTCTTCTGGGAGTGGTTGTGATCTGGGGTTATACTTTCCCGGTTGTCAAGAATGTGCTGAATAGCGTCCCCCCGTTTACTTTCCTTACCTATCGCTTTTTTCTGGCCTTCAGTCTTATCTATCTGCTCTTCAGAAGCCGTTTGAAAAAAATCAACTCCTTGACCATCAAAAAGGGCTTTCTGATCGGTTTGTTTCTTTTTATAGGCTACTTCGGGCAGACAGTAGGTACCCAGTATACCACAGCAACTAAAACTGCATTTATTACCGGAATATCCGTTATATTAGTGCCTATGATTGCCTTCTTCTGGCTTCAGGAGCGAATTCAGGGCAATTCAATTATCGGTGTGATTCTGGCGATGGCCGGTCTGTGGTTAATGAACTCCAATGGAACAATGGTTCACATCAATTTTGGAGATGCCCTTGTTTTTCTGGGAGCGTTTGGATTCGCTTTTTATATTATTGCCGTGGATATTTATACCAAAAGACTGGATTACGTCCAGCTGGTTTTCATTCAACTGGTGACTGTCTTTATGATTTCACTCCTCACGGCTATCTTCCGGGAGAAAGAATCCCTGCATCTTTCCTATGACATCTCTGTATGGTGGGCGGTCGCCATGAACGGCGCATTTGCAACTGCGCTGGCTTTTTACTTACAGAATCGATTTCAGCAATATTCTACTCCTACCAGGATAGCGATTATATTTTCTGCCGAGCCGGTCTTTGGTGCTATTTTCGCCTATCTCCTGTTAGGGGAGAAAATTAGTATTTTTGGCTTTCTGGGAGGAATAGCCATTTTTACCGGCATGTTTATTGCCCAGATAGAAAAGACAGAAAAGATTTAAAACCTTAGTATTAAAATCATTTTCCTGCACTGTATTTGTTCAATACGATCTGTTAATATGAAGATAGAATAATAAACATTTAGCCCTCAGTCTTTAAAAAAGAATTCAGTAACAATTTGAAAGTAGAAAGGGATGGAAAATGGTTTTAGAGGCAATCAAGAAAAGAAAAAGTGTCAGACATTACCTTGATAAGGAAATCCCCGAAGATGTTTTACGGGAAGTTCTGGAAGCAGCCAGGCTGGCTCCCTCAGCCAGTAACCGGCAAAACTGGAAATTCGTTCTTGTTCAGGATAAGGAGTTAAGGCAACAATTAATACAGGCAAGCAGGCGTCAACGATTTGTGGGGGAAGCCCCGGTGGTCATTGCCGGTTGCGCTACTAATACTCACCATATTATGCCCAACGGTGTTCCTTCCTATCCAGTTGATCTCTCCATTGCGCTGGATCATGTCAGTCTGCAGGCAGCAGAGCTGGGCTTGGGAACCTGCTGGATTGGCGCCTTTGAACAGGAAGGAGTAAAAGAGATTTTACATATCCCGGAAAAGGTAACCATCGTATGCCTGATGACCCTGGGATATCCTGCCGGGAGGGGATTTAAAAGTGATCGAAAACCGTTAGAAGAGATTATCTGTTATAATTATTTTAGAGAGTAAGATCATTCAGGGGAATTTCCTCCCCTG
>CAYSSG010000011.1:43480-49925 GCA_964433635.1 uncultured Atribacterota bacterium
TATCTGTTATAATTATTTTAGAGAGTAAGATCATTCAGGGGAATTTCCTCCCCTGACGATACTTACCTTATACTAAAGTATCTCTTTAAAAGATATTTATTTGTGGGGTTTCAGGGGAATTTCCTCCCCTGACGATACTTACCTTATACTAAAGTATCTCTTTAAAAGATATTTATTTGTGGGGTTTCAGGGGAATTTCCTCCCCTGACGAATTGTCCTGTTCGTAAAAATAAAATATAAAGGAGGTATCAATGATGCGCACAATGCTTTTAGAACGAACCAAAATCGGGGAATTTCTCAGCATGGAGGCTAATTTTAATAGCGAAGATATAGACCTTATCCTCTATTCGGTGGATGTTGCCTCCAATTGTGTATTTAAAAAAGAAGAATGGCAGGAATTTGTGAAAAACGTTAATAAGATTGATCAGGCATATCAGTCATTGACTGAAAAAGAGGGATAAGACTTACCGGGAAAGGATAGATACTTATTTTTCAATACTATTTTTATCGATTATTGATTGATCCCTTGTTGATGGGCGTTCGAAAGATCATTCAAGATTTCATTGATTCAAATACCTCAGTTCTGGATATTGGTTGTGGTACCGGAGAGCTGGTTTTGGGCTTATCCCATAAAGCAGCAACAGCAGTTGGCTTAGATACAAATGATGAAGTACTGAAATGTGCCAGGATAAAAAGTAAAAGGTTACAGATAGAAAACGTTGAATTTGTAAGTAAGGATGCCAATGATGCAGGCTTTCTTTCTAAAACCCACTATGATTATGCTGTATTTTCCATGGTTTTACACCAGTTCAGTTTGGTAGAGGCAAATCAGGTTTTAAATTCAGCCAGGAGAGCAGCAAAATATATCATTTTGGCTGATTTTACTATTCCCTTACCAAAAAATGGAGTCGGATGGGGTGCTAAGTTGATTGAGAGAATAGCCGGAGGAGAACATTATGACCATTTCACAGAGTACCAGAAACAGGGTGGCTTGAAATATTTTCTGGATTACCATCAATTAGCAATAATAGACAGCCGAATCGGTGGACTTGGTGCCATTTGGGTTATCAAAGCAGTACCAAAAAATTTTCAGCAAATTAGTAGATGAAGCAGTGAAGGAATATCCGTAATGTTGGAAATAGTAAGCTCTTTTCACCCGGTCATTCAGGCTCTTATAGCTGGAATATTTACCTGGGGCATGACTGCCCTGGGAGCAGCTGCTGTCTTTTTTGTCAGGCAGATCAATCGAAGCTTGCTGGATACCATGCTGGGATTTGCTGCCGGTGTGATGATTGCAGCCAGTTACTGGTCTCTGCTGGCTCCGGCAATTTCCATGGCAGAAGAAGGACCTTTACCCGGTTGGCTTCCGGCTGCTGTTGGTTTCCTGTTAGGCGGTCTATGTCTGCGTGGAATTGATTCAATTTTACCGCATTTACACCTAGGTTTGCCTACTAAAGATGCTGAGGGAGTCCCTACTTCCTGGCAGAGAAGCACCCTGCTTATTCTGGCTGTAACCCTGCATAATATTCCTGAAGGTCTGGCGGTCGGTGTTGCTTTTGGAGCAGTAGCTGCCGGACTACCCGCTTCTACCATCTCTGCCGCTATTATCCTGGCCGTTGGTATTGGGATACAGAATTTCCCGGAAGGGATGGCTGTTTCTATGCCCTTAAGGAGAGAAGGCATGTCTGCCTTGAAAAGTTTCTGGTATGGACAGCTATCAGGTATTGTAGAACCTATCTCTTGTATTATCGGTGCTTCAGTAGTCTTGATTGCCCGTCCCATGCTTCCTTATGCACTGGCATTTGCTGCCGGCGCCATGATATTCGTGGTGGTAGAGGAATTAATTCCTGAATCACAACAGGGAGGTCATACCGACCTGGCAACCATGGGAGTCATGGTCGGGTTTACCGTCATGATGATACTGGATGTGGCCCTGGGATAATAGACTGTAACAGCCTGCTGCCTCTTTTCTATTACTTCAAAAGACCAAACCTCTTGTTCTTACATCAAAAGTTTTTCTTGCTTATCTTCATCTTCTCATTATATAATAAATATATAATCAATATATTGTAAATATATTATTGAGTGAATAGGTAAAAATATGAGAAGAAGTGATATTTTCAGCGAACTGAAGAGGCGAATTGTCTTCTTTCAATACAAGCCCAAACAGGTACTTAACGTGAAGGAATTGTCCCGGGAATTTGGCGTAAGCGCCATTCCGATCAGAGAGGCGCTCATTCGTCTGGAAGAAGAAAAATTAATCAGTATTATTCCCAATAATGTTGTTTATGTCAGTGACCTGAGTTTCCAGGAGTTGAAAGATGTCTTTGAAGTGCGACTGTTTTTACTGGGCATGGTAGGAAAACTGGCAGCTAAAAGGGCAAAACCTGAAGAGATTGAAGAGATGAAAGTGTTAGCTGAGATGATGAAACAGGAACAAAACAGGAAGCAGATCATTGAGATGGATGCCCGGTTTCATGATTTGCTGAATAAATCTACCGGGAATGAAGTCCTGGCCGAAAGCCTGGAAAAGCTCAGAAACCGTCTGGGACGTTTGTGGTACCTGGCAGAAAAGAGCGAAAGCTATTCCCTGCAGATTCCCGGTGAGATCAGTACCCTGATCGAAGCACTGGAAGAACGGGATGGAGAGAAGTGCAAGCAGATACTGGAAGAACATGCGATTCATTTTATCGAAAGGATTAAGATTAATCTCTATGATGGTTTCCCTGTTTGAAATATAGATTATTATTTAGTTAAGAGAATAAAAAAAGGGGGATAAAAATGAAGAATATTCTAGTGATCGGTGCCACCGGACAGATCGGTTCCGAATTAACTATGGCTTTACGTCAGAGATACGGCTCAGACCAGGTGATAGCCGGGGGGCATACCAAATCCCCGTCTGACCGGCTGAGAGATACAGGGCCTTTTGTCGTGGCTGATTGCCTGGACAGTCAATCCATAGCCAGCATTATAAAGAAATATCAAATCGATACCATCTATCATCTGGCAGCCTTACTATCCGCTACGGCAGAAAAAAAGCCCGAACTGGCCTGGCAGGTGAATATGCAGGGTTTAATCAATATCCTGGATGTTGCCCGTTCCTGTCAATGTGCCGTCTTTTTCCCAAGTTCTATCGGTGTATTCGGTCCCGGCACTCCCAAAAAGAATACTCCCCAGGACACGATTCAGAGACCTTCCACCATTTACGGCATAACCAAATTAGCCGGTGAGTTGCTCTGTGATTACTATTACCGTAAATATCAACTTGACGTGCGGGGAGTCCGTTTTCCGGGATTGATTTCCTATGAAACACCTCCGGGTGGAGGAACCACCGACTATGCGGTGGAGATATTTTATGAAGCGATTTCCCGTCAGCATTATACCTGCTTTCTGAGTGAAAATACCTATCTGGATATGATGTATATGCCTGATGCCATCAAGGCAGCCATGCAGATCATGGAGACCGAGCCCGGCTGTTTAGTTCATCGGAATGGTTACAATGTATCAGCCATGAGTTTCTCTCCCCGGGAACTGGCAGCAGAAATCAGAAGATGGATTCCTGATTTTACTATCAGTTATAAAGTCGACCCAGTGAAACAGGCTATTGCCGATTCCTGGCCTGACTGCATGGATGACAGTGTGGCACGTCAGGAATGGGGCTGGCAGCCGGAATATGATCTACCAAAAATGACCAGGGATATGATTGAAAAATTGAAAATCAAATTGGATTATGACAGGGGATAAGGTAAAAAATTTCATGTATTCATTAAAAACGATTACCGTTAGGAGGAATGAACAATGAGCTTGGAAAAATTAGAGCAAGTTTTTAGAAACACACTGGAAAATTTGACCGATGAGGGACGGCTGAAGGGAAAGGAAATGATTATTACTGATATTAAAAAGGCCAAAGGAGAGCAGGGACCCCGTTACTTTCTGAAAGGAAAAGAGGGCAGGCCGTTCATTCGTATGAATTCCAATTCTTACCTGGGATTATCTTTTCGGGAAGATATGATTTCCCGCGGGAAGGATGCTACCAATCAATTCGGAACAGGACCGGGAGCAGTACGCTTTATCAGCGGTACCTTTCAGATTCATCGTAAACTGGAGCAGAAATTGTCCCAATTTCATCACCGGGATGATGCCATTATTTTCAGCTCTGCCTATGCTACCGTTGTCGGGATTTTAGCTCCTCTCATTTCTCCGGAAACAATCGTCATCAGTGATGAATTGAACCATAACTGCATTATTAATGCGATCCGCTTAGCCAGGCCGGCTGATAGAAAGATCTATCGGCATATCGATATGAAGGAGTTAGAAGAACAGATCAAACAAAGTATCGGTAAAGGCAAGAGACTGCTCATTGTGACCGATGGCATCTTCAGCATGCGGGGTGATTATGCGCCTCTGGCAGATATTTCATCTCTTTCCAAGAAATATCAGGACCGATTTTCTGAAGGGATCTTACTGGTCGTTGATGATTCTCATGGTGTAGGATGTTTTGGCGCTACAGGGCGGGGAACAGAAGAATACACCGGGGCAGAGGGTGTGGATGTCCTGGTCGGGACGCTGGGAAAGGCTTTTGGAGTAAACGGAGGATACGCCGTCTCCAGCCAGACCATGATTACCTATCTGCGGGAAAATGCCCCACTCTATATTTATTCCAATCCTATTTCCCCTGCAGAAGCAGCCGAGGCCTGTTATGCACTGGAGCTGATGGACAGTGATGATGGTCTGAACATTCTGGAGCATCTGAAGAGAATGACCAGGCGATTTGAAACCGGCCTAAAGGAGATGGATTATGAAATCATTGAAAGCGATCATCCCATTGTTCCTTTGATGGTCAGGGATACCAGAAAGACAGCAGAGATGGTCAGTTTCCTGATTGATCATGGCGTTCTGGCTACCGGTTTGAATTATCCCGTTGTACCAAAAGGTGATGAAGAAATACGTTTTCAGGTGAATGCGGATCACACACCCCACGATATCGATACGGTCCTGGCAGTACTGAAAGAGTGGAAAGACAAAACTGTATAAGGTATATAGTATACCGTATATCGTTAAAATACTTGAGGAATAAATACTAGCTTTCATGTTATTGATTATCAATTTTCAGTTAAGCTAAGAATGTATGAATATATATGAATATAAATGTATATATGAGATTGTCACGACCTTCTTACACAGGACTCGCAATGACAAAATAAAAACTTTTTAATGACAACTGAATCCAACGACCATTATTGATGCGGTATAGTTGCTAAAATTTTGGTCTAAAATTTCTTCATTTAGGGAATAGATATTATAGTAATGTAGTAGTATAATGTAGAGAAAGAATAGTTAAAGATAGAGAAAAACTGATAAAGGCAAACTGTCCGAAAGGACAGGGCGCAAAGTCATGGGCCTAAAGTGTAATTTTGAAATGGTAAATTGCACGATGGTTGCCAGACTACCGGTTTATTTTTATTTTCAAAATACATTTGAGGTGATGAAATGAATACCAGTGTAGAAAACCGCAAAGCAATAGCTTCACACCCAAAGACTGAAATGACTGAGAAGTACCAGTTTCTGGTTGCCAGAATTGCTGACCAAAAATTTAAGGACATGTCCGTGCCCAGGGAAAAATTAGAAGAAGTAGGCTATATCGGTCTTTTGAATGCAGTGAATCTTTACGATAAAAGAATACACAAAATGAATTTTCATACCTATGCCCGGATCATGATCAAGGCAGAAATGCATCAGTATCTGGTCAACCAAAGCATACGGGAAAGCTGTCCTGATTGGCTGCTAGAACTGAATCAGAAAATCAATGATTTTGTGATTCAGTTCCGGGAGAAAAATAAACGGTTTCCTCAGATTTCAGAAATAGTTTTCCACCTGAACATCAATCCACTGGGGCTGCAGGAAGTATTGAAGGCCAGAGATGCACTGCAAGAGACTTATTTTGGATACAATATTGATAAATATAATGATAGGCAGGAGATTCAACCGGAATTGGAAAAAATCAAGAGCCAGACTTATCAGTCTTTTCGATTACCGATAGAAGACATCATTACTTTAAAGAAGGCATTGAGAAGATTGAAGATCTGATGACTGCAGCTGTTTCCCACACCATACCGGTGACGAATGTCTGACATTTTAAAAGGACAGCCGGTTTATCCAACCTGTCTGTTCTTTTTTATATGACCATTTACTATTCCCCGGATGAATATTTTCTCAAGACCCCCATAATCAATCGATGAAGATTCATGAATTGAAAAGTCTACAATAATAATCCGAATTATGATAGAATGTAAAAGTCAACATTATCATTTTCACTTTTTTGTGCATAGAAAGAAGAACCACCCCACCTGTTCAGGGACACCAGAGGATTGATTGAAAATAATCGTGTTTAATGTCAAAATCAAGCAAATTGTCGGGGAAGATTATTGTGAAGTCAGGGCAAAAC
>CAYSSG010000011.1:50025-55508 GCA_964433635.1 uncultured Atribacterota bacterium
AATGTCAAAATCAAGCAAATTGTCGGGGAAGATTATTGTGAAGTCAGGGCAAAACAGTAGCAGGTTTACCGGCCCGTTAAAGAAGAATCGAATACTGTGGCATCGTAAAGTGCATCAAAAGTTAGAACCTCCTGAGACTAAACCAGTCAAAGAGGAGATTTCTGCCGAAGAGCACTTCGGACAGTTAGAAACAGTATTACAACAGGGGCGTCAGGAATATATTAATCTCTTCAAAGGATGTCCTGAAGCATTGGTTTATACCAATATTGACGGAATGATCCAGTATATCAACAACCGGTTTGAGGAACTGACCGGCTTTTCGGAAGAGGAAATAAAAGGAAATTCCCTGGTTTATTGCCTGAAGCCGGGAGAACGGGCATTTTTTGAAACAGATAACAGGCGTGCGGTGGAAACGGTCATTCGGGGAAAACGTATTCCTGAAATTGAAGTATTGGTCAGCAGGACCTTTAACCAGGTAGATAACCGGGTAGCAGGCATGCTCTTTTCTTTCCGTGATATCTCAAGCTACCAGCGGGAACGGAAAGTCAAAAGGGTACTGTACCGAATCTCTCAGATAGCCGGTTCCGATATTCCCCTGAATGAGATATATCCGTTGATTCATGAGCAATTGGGGGAATTGATTATTGCCACGAATTTCTATGTTGCGCTTGCAGGTTTTGGTGGGGAGGAAATCAGTTTTCCCTATTATACTGACGAAGCTTCCGGAGGGGACGAAATTTTTATCAACCGTTATTGTTCCTCTCAGAGCATCTTTCATTATATAATCAAGAATAACAAACCGGTATTCATGGATTTTCAGCGATATCGCAAGATGCTTTCCTATGGGTACATCGAACCCTGGGACGTCATGACCAATACCCATCTCTGGCTGGGAGTCCCGATGAAAGTGCATCAACAGGTTATTGGTGTCATCGCTTTACAGAGTTATGATAATGCACGTCTCTACAGTGAGAAAGATATTGACCTGCTGGAATTCGTTGCCCAGCAGCTGTCTGCGGCTATTTACCGGAACGCCTTAGAAAGAAAGGTAATAAATTTAAAGCAGAAAACGGAAGATGCCGGAAAGAACGATCAGGTTTCAGAAGAAAACAAACCGGTCGAAATGGATGATGCCCACAAAAGGAAAGAAAAAATTCCGGTCAGTGATCCGGCAGAGGATCATTTTTCTTGATTATCAGGATGGAATAATCAGATTACCATTAAAATGGGGGTGGTACTTTTGGTTTTAGAAGAGGTTCAATCTTTTCCCAAAAAAATGTTTCAGGTCATTAATATCCTTTCTTTTATTGTAGTTCTCATCGTAAACGGGATGGCCAATGCCATTCCACTGGGTGGGAGTACTACCGGGGAACTCTCCGATCTTTATCCCAACCTGTTTGTGCCAGCCGGTCTGACTTTTTCTATCTGGGGCGTGATTTACCTGGCCCTGACTGTTTTTATGGTCTATCAGGCTCGGGATTTATTTTCAGGAAAACAGGTAGAGATGCCTTATCTTCGTTCAATCAGCTGGTATTTTTTTATCAGCTGCCTGGCCAATGCGGGCTGGATCTTTGCCTGGCATTATAAACAGACTTTACTTTCTCTCGTCTTCATGCTGGTACTGTTATTCTCCCTGATCATGATTTACAGCAGGCTGGATATCGGGAAAAAGTCTGTTAATGCTGCTGTCCATAATTGTGTGCATTTACCCTTCAGTCTATACCTGGGATGGATCACCGTAGCTACGATTGCCAACATTACAGCTGTTTTAGTCAGGTATAACTGGAATGGCTGGGGATTATCAGAAGTTTTCTGGACAGTCCTGGTTATCCTGGCAGGTACCGCGATTGCCCTGATGAATATAGTCCGGAGAGGGGATATCCCATACAGTTCAGTCGTCATCTGGGCATACCTGGGCATCATCATAAAGCGATATTCTGTGGATGCCCAGCCTATTATGGCTATTATCATGACTGCAGGTCTGGGGATTGTCCTGATACTGGCAGGGCTGCTGTTTGTTAGAAAGAAGGATGTTGAAGCTTCTTAGCTTTGCCTGCTAAGAAGCTTCTTTGATACGGGCTTTGATGCCCGCTAACTCTTTCTGTATCTCCGTGCAATAAAGGGAGTAATAATCCCGGTTTTGTTGATTCAGCCGGGACATGGTCTTCTGTACGATGGAAACCTGCTTGAAAATCTGCTGGTAACCTTCTTTCTGGGTGGAAACCAGCTGCTGCATAAAGCGGTCAATCCGAAAGATTAAAAAGACCGAAAGAGCTATGGGAAACCCCTGGTTGGCAATAATTTCCATTAAATTTGTCATATCCATCTCTTTTCTCCTTTTTCACTTTCCTGTCGATTATTCCTGCCAGCGGGCTTGCCTGGTAGGACGGATATCCAGATGCAGAAAGTTCTGTTTGGGATAGCATCCGATTCCCTTAAAGCCGATTTCTTCGGCCATGGGTAATAATTCTTCTATAGAGACTCCCGGTACATGGATATCCGCCGCCATACCAAGGAGATGATAGCTGGTTTTTAACCCACCCACTTTTTGATTGTATGCCGGACAGCGATAACCGGAAGTAATGATGACCGGTCTTCCTGTTTTGAACCTTAAGCCCTTCAGCTTTTGCAGGAGAAGTGAGTGTAACATGACCCGTTTACAGCAGGGACATTGGAATTCATCCAGGCGAAAAAATTCTGCTATGCGTATATGATTGATATCATTCAACACGATCATGGTAAGAGACTTTCTTATCACTTCGGTCTGTTAATTGCTCTGTCTGATGAAAGGCATTTCTCCTTAACAGGGCTTCATAATGCTCCCGATTGACACGATTGATATTGGCTTTCATCATGGCCTGCAGCTCCCGTGTTTCTTCTTCTTTCAGGGTTATCTTTTTATCCCTCAGGATTTCCATCAGTTTATTCCAGGCCTCCTCCCATTTTCTGTCACCCTGACCGATGCCGAATGTTTCTTCTGCCCAGAGCATGGCTGTCAGCAGGGCTTCCCTGATCGTCTCTGCCCGGTCATTACCCCATCTATTCTTCAAGAAGCCGAACCCGATAGAGACGGCAAAGATCATTAAACCTTCCAGTAGAAATTTGCTTAACAACATTTGAATCATTCATTTCTCCTTTCTTTAGAATAGTTACAAAGTATCTCAAGATTTTTATGAAGAGAGAGCCGGGAACCTGTAAATAAAAAGTTCCCGGCTTTGCATTAAAAAGTCAGCAGCGATATCCGGATTGTCAAATCCACAGTCTATACATCCACCACATCGGTGGATTGGTAATCCAGGATACGGGCATTGACCTTTTCTACCAGGTCATTTCCCTTATTCTGAAAGATATTCTTGCTGATAATCAGATCCATCACTGCCTCAATGGCTGCATCCTGGGCAGCAAGGTCAGCATAATCACCGTCATCCAGATTTTTGGGATTATCCAGGGAAAGGTTGGCCAGATTACCGTCACTGTCTCTGAACTGCATGTAGAGCCGCTTATAGCTGGTAACATCACCAAGTGTAGTCGTACCCATCTTTTCCTCCTTTCTGTGATTCATTTATTTCTTTTTATTTTTTCTTAAGATGTGAGCTGGGAAGTCTGGCGAATTCTTATCTCATCCAGACCATAGTTCTGCAGGCTGACCAGGGCATTGGCCACATCAAAAATATCCTGCTCGGCTGCCGTATCTTTCACTCTGTTAAAGCTTTTGGTGCTGATAATGGGTGCACCCGAATCAGGATCGGTCCCGGTAACCAATCTGAGCTGTAAGACAGATTCATAAGGAACAATTAACACCGGCATGCTGCCACCTCCTTTCTTGAGTGATTGCGGGTAAAAATGGTGAGTACAAGATTTTTAGTTTATTGTTTTTAGTTTATGGATAAATCTACATCAAACCTTGAGTCCATAAATAACGATTAAAAACGAAGAACAAAAAACGAAAAACTGAACGATAGTTTCTACTTGTAAAAGCAAAAAATCAGCTGAAATACAAAAAAATATAAAATAAAATAGGAAATTTTTTTTATTTGAGATTTACCTTTGAAAAATGTATAATCAATGTAGATATATTCCGGAGTCTATTTTTAAAGGAGAGTGAATTTTATGCAAATCAAGATTAAAAAATGGGGTAATAGCCTGGCATTAAGAATTCCCAAGTTAATGGCATCGGATGCAAAGCTGAAGCTGGATAGATGGGTTGAATTATCGGTGAAGAAGGGCAGTATCATTATTACACCAATTGATGAAAAAAAATATTCACTGAAAACATTGTTAGAAGGCATTACCGAAGATAATCTGCATGGAGCATATGATACAGGTAAGCCTGTTGGAAAGGAAGCCTGGTAATGACAAGTGCTTTCATTCCCCAAAGAGGCGATTTGATTTGGATAGATATGCAGCCACAAGCCGGTCATGAACAATCCGGAAGAAGGCCGGCAATCGTTTTATCACCAGAATCCTATAATGGAAAAGTTGGTCTGGCTCTATTATGTCCCATCACCAATCAAATCAAAGGCTACCCTTTTGAAGTCCTGATTCCCTCAGGATTAAAGGTAGGTGGCGTTGTTTTATCAGACCAGGTGAAAAGCCTGGACTGGAAAGTCAGGAGAGCCGAATTATGTGACAGAGTACCTCCGGATGTCATACTGGAAGTACTTCAAAAACTTGAAACACTGCTCAATTTAAATTAGTAGCGTGTTTATTTATCCGCATGTAACAGTTTTACCTATTTCATTGGTACAGATATGTTTTTTCAAAAACTCAAATCCAGACTGACCAGGATTGCCCGGTTCACCTTTTTCATGATGCTTTGATCAAGATGCCCGATTTTTCTAATGATGCGCTTCTTATCGATGGTGCGAATCTGGTCACACTGGATAATGCTGTCCAAATCCAGCGCACTCTCCTCCTTGCTGATCCATACGTCTGTAGGATATTCCCGGGAGATATCTTTCTGACTGGTCACAATCGCAATGATGGTGGTTGCTGAATATTGATTACCGATATCATTCTGAATAATCACACAGGGCCGAGTTCTTCCCGCTTCCGATCCCTGGACCGGGTTGAGGTTTACCAGAACAATATCACCTTTTTTGATCTGGCCTGTCATGATAAATTTTCTCCGTCGGAATTTTCAAATTCATCACAGATACATCGGTTTAACCGTGCCTTTTCACGGTATCCCTCTCTTAATGCATGCTTCAATTTTTCCTGGCAGCCCTGTTTGATAAACAGGCAGGTTGCCGTTCTGACCAGTTCACTGAAACTCATATTCAATTCGTGGCTGACCAGTTGAGCCTCCTGGATTAAATCCGGCGGAAACTGAACAGATTTGGTAATCATCTTCTCAGTAGGCATTACAGAATCTCCTTTTTAATTTTATTTTCTGGTAATCATATCATATTGTATAGCTTTGGATTCATTGTGTCCAAACAGTATACCGTATATCGTATATGGTATATCGTTATAAGTAAAAC
>CAYSSG010000012.1:0-18887 GCA_964433635.1 uncultured Atribacterota bacterium
TATTTATACACAATCAAAACAGAATACGCTTAAGTATAGCACACGTGTCAAGAAGAAAGTGATGTGTCGTGCTTATGATGGATTGAGTTTAAAAAGTTTCGAGATGCGATTGTCGGGTAAAAATACAGTAATTAGTAATGAATGATGAGTAATCAGTCAGAAATATTTCAGTTACAAGATATATATCCTTTCATTTTTTTATCACCTGGAAAAAAGGGGTTAAATGTTAATATTTTCTTTAATCATTCATTTCTTCCTAATTCTTCTGATTAAGATTCAGGGACCATTCAAATGAATCGACCATATTTTTCTGCCAGGTACTGGTCTTGCCTTCTGACGAATTATGGCTGTTAATAGGGCTTTCGTTGCGGATACCGCCGGATGCTGTCAGTTCGGTGCTTTGTCTGGCCTGCCACACCGGGTGCAGGGGAAGTCCCTCCGGAGCAATGTCGCTATCCCTGTGACTGACTTGGAATATCTCTTCTGTTGAATCGCTGCTTGAGCGAGGAGTCTTTTCATATCCATGGGAAGTGAGGCGCGTATGATAACCTGTGGAATTTTCAGTGACATTCATGTCTACATCCAGTGTGGGAACGTGTACCCAGAGAATCTTCCCGGTGTCCGGTTCATAATAGAGGTCCACCCGTATATGCCCTCTTTCGATGCTTTCCTGTGTCTTTTCATTCAGTCCTATGGCTGACCATTGCCTGCTGTAGCTGGTTTCCCATTCTTCTGTCATACCACGTGCATTGCTTCTTTGCCCCTCGGATCGGGAGTTATAATGACCGCCGCCCGCATCGATGCGACAATCCTTAATCCGGTAGCTTACTTTCATCAGGCCGGTTTCTTCATCCAGTTTGGACTGTGGTGTCTTCATGATATTTTCCATATAACCGCGAACCGCCTCCACCAGATCCGGCTGAACATCTTTGACCATTTCCTGCATCCGGTCCAGGGCTGCCTCCTGCTGCGGCAGGATCTCTTCTTCCAGGTCCAGTTCCAGGCGAAGGGTAACGGATCGGTTTCCCGCTGCATGACGGGATTGGATTTCGGTGGTTTGTATATCAATCCTGTGAGTGATTTCCAGATTTTCCCGCTCTTCAATGCTTCTGGTAAGGATCAAGGCACCACTGTGGCATCGAGAAGCAGGTTCAGGTGTAACGGCTAAAATCTCTGTAAGGGTCATTTCACTGTCAGAGCAACCAATGACCATATAGATTTCGGAAAAATTCTGGGAATCGATATTCAAGCAGAATAAGCGCTCTGCCCGTCCGGTCCAATCCTCAACGATCTTTCGGCCATCCCGGTAATGGATGATCGCCTGAACACTGACTTTTTCAGGATGTTTCTGGAAAGGAGTCAGGTCAAAGCGGACTGCCGGCGCGTCAGCCCCCTGGTTTAAATTTTTGACTTCAAAATAAGCGGACTGGACTCCTTTCAGGTTGACGATGCCTTCGGCAATCCCCAGATAATCCAGCTCCAGTTCCTGCATTCCATGTATCGGCAAAAGATTCAGGGGATCTTCGCCTCCAAAGCGTTTTTCTACCGTATCGGGGATTTTCCCGTTCTCCGGTTCCACATCCATGGTTGCCAGGCTATATTCTTTCCAGATATCGTCAAAATCACCAATGGCATTCTGAACGGCTTCCATCTCTGCATATCCATCCCTTCGATTTTCCCAGATTAACCGAATCACCGAGTTCGTTCTCGGATTTACATTGGTCAGGTAGTAGGGGAACAAATAGACTCCGTAGACGCCATTTTCTGAATCGGTATCCAGCCGTTCCGTACGCGCCATTTCATGCTCAAAGGCATCCTCCATATACTCCTGTTCCGTATTCCAGGCACTGTTAATGTAATTTTCAGACCAGACGGCAGTGCTCTCTTCCAGCCATTCATCCGAATACCTGGCAAAGGAGGTCTGGAAAACATGGAAAAGTTCGTGCGCCAGGGTCCCTCCTAATACATTTTCCTCCTGGCACTGATTGGCTGAAATAAAGATGACAGGCTCGCCGGTAATTTGATCGTTGAAGAAATAGCCACAGGATTCATTTTTAATTGCTTCTATTTCTGCCTGTCTTTTTTCTTCCTCTGTTGCGTTTTCCTCTATTTCCGGCTCAATCAGATGACTGAAGATAAAGATGTAAATGTTTCTGGTACTTGTCTCGGGCACATCTGTACCCAGAAGATCCCTGAACTCCTCATAGATTCTTTTATCTTTGATAAGTTTGTGCGCCTGATGTACCCGGTCTGCCTCACTTGGGAGACCAATAATGACCAGATGATAGCCGTTTTCCGTGGTGTATACTTCTTCCACCATTCCTGACTGTTCTTCAGCCCGGGCACTCAGCATCAGACTGAAGGGCGGGCTATTTTTTGAAACTGTTTCTATTCCATGAAATTTTTTGTGCCAAAAACTGTCCGGATTTAAGGGAGAAAGAAAGTATGGCTGCAGCTCCTGCCGGGTCTCTTCATCCAGTTGTTCAAATTCTTTTTGCACCTGCTTTAATACCGGTGTTCCGCTTGGTCCGGCATTGACAGGCCGGTAGATTTCAGGTACCAGCGAAGGTTTGAATAAAGAATAAATACGATAGCAGGCAGCCTGATTGAGATCAATCCTTCCGGCTTTCAGATCATAGTTCAGCTGGCGTTGTGGAGTCAATCGGCTGACATGAATCGCCTGTTCAACGCTGGGACGCCCCAGTATACCGGCCTTTAACTGAATGTTCTGTCCCGGCTCGAAAGGAAAATCTGGCACAAGGGTAACCTGCCTGAAATCCGCTGACCATTGAGTTGACCATTTTTCTTTTCCCGAATTTATTTCAACATCAAAAAAAGCCGGATTCAGCGGCTGGGAAAAGCAGATCGTAAGCGGCTGGTCTAATTCCAGAGAGCCATCACTGTGCACGCTAGGGAAAAACATTTTTACAGGACGATTGCTGACAGGTGAATCGATTGGAAAGTCAGCAGGTTGGATTCCACTGCTCTCAATGAGACTTTTCTTTTCAATTTCCGCTCCATCTACAGGAGGAATTTTCCCGTCTGTCATACCTTGACCGTTTGCTGTCAGGACCAGGACCGGACAGGAAAAAAGAAGTAAGACCAAAAACATACGGACTACCCCGATTATTTTCATATACCGGCAGTCTTTCAGCACTGGAACCATTGGATTACCTCTCTTCCCTTGATTAAAAAATTATCAATAGTTAGAATGTTTTTATCTGATTAAAATGAGTGCTGGCATTTGATTCCGCAGTAAGCAGGCTATTTTTCAATAAAAAGGAATATTTTGCCTGAAGTCACTTTTAATTATCATACCCTAAACCCGGTTCTTTTTCCATGTTTTAAGAATCTGTAAAATAAAAATCCCCGGTGAAGGAATCATTTCCCCCACCGGGGATTCCACTACAGGCATGCCAGTTCATCAGGCAATTTCAATGAAACACATACTGGAATGCGGGCTGACTTTTTCCTGAAGACATCTACAGGGGTTTTACTGGTTCACAGATATCCACCATAAACTTGCCTTCCGGATGCTGTTTGGGATCAGTATCCCATCTCTTTCAGGATTCTCGATAAGGTGTGCAGGCGCTCCCCGATCAGCTCGTCATCATCACTGAGTGCCTGGTTAAATAACTGAATGTCTTCATCGATCTTTTCATTATCTTTACAAACCGCCACGGTCATGGCATCCCCCTGTAAGCCTACCCGGTCGATTACGGGCTTCTCGGGATCATACAATTTCTTAAAGCGGTAAGCCTCTCTGAAATGCTGCTGCGCCCGTAGAACCAGAATCGCCAGGTCTAAAACACGATGGAGAGGCAGCTCTTCAGACTGCCGGGACCATTTTTGCCCTGTATGTCTCCATACCTTGGCTGAAATATCAACTTTCCCCCGGTCATTCCACTGCGCCAGCCCCAGGGAAAGCCCTTTGGCATCGGAATGATAGGCATTTTTGCCATCCACATTCTCGTAGTTTTCACAGACAATGACTGGCTTATGCTTTAATGTCGTCGGAATCTTCATCATTTTACCCTCTTTATTCATTTTTAATTACTATATTACTGATTTACTAAATTACTAATTAAAAATTATACACGGGATCATCTGCCTTGTCAACGAAAATCTAAAAAAATGGTTCATTCGTTTCTGCTAAGTCAAACTCACCAAAGATCATTCTTTGGGCATTTTTTGATTTCAGGGAAGCTGATGCATCGAAGAACTAAAAACGAAGGATGAAAATTCTATTCTTCTTATCATTCTACCCGGCGAATCTTTTTCCTTTTCAATACCTTAAGACGGAAGAAGTCTTCTCTCTCTTTTTCTTCCAGCACTTCAGAGATAAACTTGACCAGCTCTTCATATCTGGGAATCTGGATGTTTTTCAGGGCATTGGTTCTCTTCTGGGTCCTGTTGATTTCTATGGCCAGCTTATAGACTGAATCCTCAATTTCTGCCAGTTCATAGAGCAGATATTTCACCTGCTGAAAATTCTGCAGTGCCACATCCAGGGCAGTATTGGTATGATAAAAACTGTAATAAGGTACAATCTCGTGTTTTTCGTACCTGATCTCGGGGATTTCAACCCCCATCACGCTATAGGTAAGAATATTGAATTCGGTTTCCTTGGGAATTGATTGCGCCACCTCATTTACTTCATTGATTCCCAGGGTAATATTGGCTACCGTCAGTGCCTCATAGGCATCCCTGAAGACTTCCTGCATCTTCTGCTGAATGTCTTTAGCCCGGTCCATGAATTCCATCAATTTCCTGATCAGTACATTTCTCTTTTTATCCAGCAGCTCAAAACCTTTGCGGGAAAAATCCAGCGCGGACTGGGCAGCGATTAGGTTCGCTTTGGTTGCAGCAATATTTTCCTGCATAAAAAATCACTTCCCGAGGTATTTTTTTACCAGGATCGGGTCAATCCTGTTGAGTTCCTGTAAGGGTAAGATCCTGAGCAGTTCCCACATGAGGTCAAGTGTCTCATTGATATCCCGAAATTCTTCAAAATCCTGCCTGGAAAACTGCTCTTCGAATTGTCGGCCAAACTGCATGTATTGGCGGTCAGTCTCAGAAAGCTCATCTTCTCCGATAATCTGAGCCAGGGCTCTTACCTCCTGAACCCGGGAGTAAGAGGAAAAAACCTGGTTTGCCACATCAGGATGATCTTCCCGGGTATATTCCTTTCCGATTCCGTCCTTCATGAGACGTGACAAAGAAGGGAGAATCTGAATCGGGGGATAGATTCCCAACTGGTACAGCGACCGATTTAAAACAATCTGCCCCTCTGTAATATAACCGGTCAGGTCCGGTACCGGATGGGTAATATCATCATTGGGCATGGTGAGGATGGCAATCTGGGTGATGCTTCCTTCGGAACCTTTGAGCATTCCTGCCCTTTCATAAAGACTGGCTAAATCAGAATAAAGATATCCCGGGTACCCCTTTCTGGAGGGAACCTCCTCTCTGGCCGAGGAGATCTCCCTTAATGCCTCACAATAGCTGGTCATGTCTGTCAGAATGACCAGTACATGCATATGACTTTCAAAAGCAAGATATTCAGCAGCAGTGAGGGCGCATCTGGGAGTAATAATCCTTTCCATCACCGGATCATCAGCCAGATTTAAAAACATGGTCACCCGTTCCATGACACCAGCCTCTTCAAAGGCCTTTCGGAAATAATCTGCTTCATCATGCTTGATGCCCATCGCCGCAAAGACCACCACAAAATTGCCGGATTCTTCTTCTGAGATGCGGGCCTGTCTGACAATCTGGGCAGCTAACTGGTTGTGAGGAAGGCCGTCTCCGGAAAAGATAGGCAATTTCTGACCCCTTATCAATGTCATGAGGCCATCGATGGAAGAAATCCCGGTCATGATGTAGTTTCTGGGATACCGTCTTGCCACAGGATTCATCGGTCTGCCATTGATATCATGATTTTTCGCGGAATAGACTTCTCCGGCACCGTCTATCGGTTTTGAAGTGCCGCTGAAAACTCGTCCCAGTATTTCATTGGACACAGGTATCTCCATTGGTTTTCCGGAAAAACTCACACTCACGTCATTTAAAGAAATACCCGAAGAACCCTGAAAAACCTGGATAATCACTTTGCCCCGGTCAACCTGAACGACTCTCCCTGTCCGGTGCTCCCTGTGTGAAACCTGGATATCTACCAGCTCACCGTATACTGCATCCTGAACCTGATCCATAATGATCAAAGGGCCTTCAGCTTTTTCTAATTTCAGATATTTAACTTTCATCGATCGAACCTTCTTTGTACATGCCTTCAACGCTGTTACAATGCTTGTCAATTCTGTCAGCTAATTCAGAAAAAATCCCGGCTTTTTCTCCGGCTGCCTGGTATTTCATCATCATAATGTCTGAAAAAAGCTTCTCATCTTTTACCCTGGAGAGGGGTATTCCCTTTTTGATACAGGAAAACACCCGGTTATAGAGCCTGTCAATGACCTTGAGCATTTTGTACTGCAGGGGAAGTGCAGTGTATAAATCCTGGGGATGAAAGGCATTCTGCTGCAGGTAACCGTTTTTAATCAGCTTTGCCATTTCCAGAATAATTCTCTGGTCATCCGGCAGTACATCCTCTCCCACCAGTTTTACAATATCCATCAGTTTATTTTCTTCCTGAAGGAGGCCCATCATTTTAGACCTGATATGCAGCATATCCGGGGCAACGTTCTCCGAAAACCAGTCTTTCAGCATCAGAATATAGTGACTGTATGACAAAAGCCAGTTGATGGAGGGAAAATGCCTGGCATGAGCCAGCTCCCTGTCCAGCGCCAGAAAGGCGCCCACTATTCTCTTGGTGGACTTGGTCACCGGTTCCGAGAAGTCACCCCCTGCCGGGGAAACCGCTCCGATAACGGTAATGGAACCTTCCGAGCCGTTGAGGTTTCTGAAATAGCCTGCCCGCTCATAAAATGCCGCTAATCTGGAGGCAAGATAGGCAGGATAACCCTCTTCAGCCGGCATCTCTTCCAGCCTGCCGGAGATTTCCCTCAGGGCTTCAGCCCAGCGGGAAGTAGAATCAGCCATCACGGCCACATTGTAGCCCATATCCCGGAAATATTCTGCAATGGTGATACCGGTATAGATGGAGGCTTCCCGGGCTGCTACCGGCATATTTGAGGTGTTGGCAATGAGAACCGTACGATCCATCAATGGATTTCCGGTATCGGGGTCTTTCAATTTCGGAAAATCTTCCAGTACTTCGGTCATTTCATTTCCACGTTCACCACAGCCGATATAGACGATGATGTCAGCATCGCTCCATTTGGCTAACTGGTGCTGGGTGATGGTCTTCCCGGTGCCAAATCCTCCGGGGATAGCTGCCGTACCTCCCTTGGCCAGGGGAAAGAAGGTGTCGATAATCCGCTGTCCTGTTACCAGCAGTTTCTGGATGGGCATTCTCTGTTTGACGGGGCGGGGCTGCCTTACCGGCCACTCCTGCACCATCATGAGCTCATATCTTTTGCCATCCTCATCTGACAGGATAACCAGGGTATCGGAAATGGTATAAGACCCGTTCTGCACTGTGCTGATTACTTTTCCCTGAATTCCCGGAGGAACCATGGCCTGATGAACAATCATTGTCGTCTCCTGAATCCGGGCAAAAAACTCACCCTGTTTTAATAGATCCCCGGGTTTTACCGTTATTTTTACATCCCATCTTTTTTCTTCATCGATAGAGGTCAGACCAAGTCCTTCGGGAATGAATTTATACCCGGAATCAAATATCCTGGAGAGAGGCCTTTCAATGCCGTCAAAGATATTGCCAATAATGCCGGGACCCAGCTTCAGGGAGAGGGGTTTACCGGTACCGAATATCCTTTCCCCGATTTTAAGACCGGTTGTTTCTTCATAGACCTGAATCGTACCCTGCTCATTTTCCAGGGAAATGACTTCACCGATCAGCTTTTTTTCACCCACCATGACCATTTCACGCACCATAAACCCTGCCATATGATCCGCCTTCACGACGGGTCCGTTGATATAAACGATCTTTCCCTCTCCGTTCATTTTAATGCTCCTGATTTAATCGGGAAGACAAGACTTCACCGATCAGCTTATCACTTTCTTCCAGAATCGTATTGACGGTAAAATCAATCTCCATCCGGCCATCTCCGCTTTTGACAAAAATTCCACCGATAAGATGTTCCGAGGCTTCAATCCGGTAGGTGTCCTCGGCTCTGACGGATCGGATGCTCTTGAATATCACGTCCTGCCTGTTTCTGAGATCTTCATTGCTGAAGTGAATGCAGATCAATTGATCTTTAGGAAATCTCGATAGTACCTGGTTTATTGCTTCTGTCAGGAACTGCTCATACGCTTCAGTTTTGACAAAAGCACAGATTTTTCTCTTGACTTCTTCAGTCACTCTCTCCGTAAATTCTTTCTTCTTTTTCAATACTGCCAGGTGCATGGCAGAGCGGTTTTTTAAAATGAGCTGCTGTTTTTCGGTCTCTGCCTCCTTGGTTGTCCTTTCCAGAGCATTTCTTTTCTGCTCTTCATAATCATTAATGATGGACTTTTTCCGGTTTTCATAATATTCCAGCAGCTTCTTCTGTCTTTTCTTATAATCAAGCTCTATTCGCTCAATAATGATCTTGGTAAAAAGCGATATTTTATCTTCTATTGTATTTGGCATATTATCCCGTTCACCTCAAATCTTCAGTCCGATAGACTCCCTGATATACCTGGTCAGAAAGTCAGGAGGCCTTCTGGTGCCATGTCGGTCCGGAATCTCAACGATGATGGGCAGGTTGCTGGAAAGCTTCATTTCATCAATTTCCGGTTGAACTCTTTCCACCAGCAGTTCAGTGATCAGCAGAATCCCTGTATCCCGCTCTTTCTTTACCTTTTCCAGTTCCTGCAGTATCTCTTCCCTCCGGTGGACAACAACTCCCTCTACCCCCGACAGCCTCATGCCAGTCAGGGTATGGGTATTATCACTGATTAAAAAAACCTTCATTCAGACCTCGCTATAATCTGCCCAGAATCATAATAGATACAATCAGCCCGTAGATCGCAATACCCTCTGCTAATCCTACAAATATCAGGGTTTTCCCCAGAATATTCGGATCTTCCGACACTGCTCCCAGTGCCGAGGAACCCACAGCACCTACCGCATAACCGGCACCCAGGGTTGCCAGTCCCGTTGAAACGGCAGCTGCCAGGAATCCTATTCCCGATGATGAATCCGTTACAGTCTGAGCCCTGGCAATATCCGGCAGCAGAACAAAGAGAAAACCTGCTACCAGGATCACATAAACCAGAACAGATGCCTTCACTAATTTTCTAATCCTGGTTATATTTGTCCTTTGTTTCCTGGAATAAAGATAGAACCCTCCTGCTATCGTCAATCCCGATATGGACATGGCAAAAAATAATATGGCATACATGATGATTCAAACCCCCATTTTTATATGAATTAATTAACAAAATACATTGCTGTTTTCAGTTACGGAAGAGATAAACTTTTGATAATCGGATCTCTTTTTCTTACCCGCAGATGACATCCCGTTTATCCTTACCGGGGAATATTCAATTCCGTCTCCCCGGTAATATTTGGTAAACAGCTCATAATACTCCAGCCTCAAAGCCTGAATAAACACGATCAATGCTTCCAGGGTCAGGATAACAATATTCCCCACGATCAGCACTGCCCAGTTTCCCCATGATGTTTTCATCATTTCGGCTAAGGTTGCAAAGGCAATATAAAGACCCACATGATTCAGGGCAAAAGCACCCACCCTGAGGAAGGAGATGGTATTGGACAGCATGGAAAGAAGCATTTCAATGATTCCAAAGCCCTCTTCAATATAGTCATTGGAAGACAGTTTCCGGGATGCTTTGCCTGAATGGAAAAATTGGTCAGATAATGGCTGCTTGAATAACATCAGGATAAGAAGACTCATCATGATAAAAACAAATACCGGCATTAATGGTTGATGCATCACAAAAATCCGGTAAGCGGCATACAGTAATAAACAATAGAAGATAAGCCCTGCCAGACCGCTGCCGCCCAATAAGCCCTTCTCCGGATTTTTTTCCTTACCGGCATTAATGATGCCGTATAGATAACTGCTGAGGAGAAGTATGATTCCCAGCACCACTGCTGTTATCAGCATCACATTGATGTTCGCCATCGGCCTGATCAATAGTGCAGGCAGAATCTCCTCGGAACCGAATAGACTGCCATAAAGAAAGCCAAAAACAGTAGAACTCAAACCGATTCGGCTCAAGATTCCTCCCATATCGGTCAACTTCCATCTCCATCCCAAAAGAAGGCCGCCCAAAAACAGAACCAATCCCTGGCCGACATCTCCGAACATTGCTCCGAAGAGCAGCATGTAGGTTAATCCGAAAAAGACGGTAGGATCTTTTTCCCGGTAAGTCGGAGTGCCATACATCTTCACCAGGGTCTCAAAAGGCTTAAAGAGCTTCGCATTGTTCAGTTTTGTCGGGGGAGTCATACCTGAACCCGGTTTATCTGCCTCATCAACTAAGATAATAAGGTCTTCTCCAAACTGCTCTTTGAGCTTATCTGTCATCGTGGAAACCATGCTCTCCGGGACGAATCCAAATAAAAAGAAGAATCTGTCACCGACTGCAATATCTGATTTCAGCCCTTCAATCTTTTTCTCCATCTCCAGCCTGGAATAAGCCTGCTCTAATTCATCCCTGTATTCTGCCCGATCGTCTTCCAGTGAACGTTTAAGAGATGCGATCTGTTTCTGATCCTCACCGATGCTTGCGGTAATCTGTTCAGTAATCTCTCCAACACTGCCTCTGAATTCCCTGGGAACAGGTAAAATCGTATAATTCAACGAACTGAAAATCTTTTCCAGGGTTTCTTCCAGGGTTGCCGGCGTGATGGAAGCAACGATCACATCTCTGCCTTCCACCGCTACCTTTAATATGACTGCCGGAATGTTCTCATAATTCCTCTTGAGCTTATCGTAATTCTCCCTGGAAATTCTAATGAGCCTGAATACCAGGTAATTCATTTCAATCAAACGGCTGATATCCAGGTGAAACATGGAAAGATACTGGAGGTTTTTGATATATTCTCTCTTCTGATCCACTAAACGGGTCTTTTCCTCTATCTGATCTGCAGTGGAATGAACCCGGGTAACGATATCCGATAAAAGTTTCCTGAAATCATTGTAGTCATAAACCTGTTTTAGATATTCCCGTCTGATTTGCGGCCTGATGTCAAAAAGATCCAGCAATATCCTGATGACTTCCTCATCACTGGCCAGATCCCGCTCGGTAGAATAGGGTTTCAGAAAGGGCTCTTCTTCCAGGGCCTCGATATTCTTTTCAGTGGGGGGCAGGAAAAAATCAGTTGAATTGACCCTGGCCAATGCATTGATCATGTGTATATTTCCGCTTAAAATAACCTGATGCAAAACCCTGTCCAGGAGATCTTTTTTGCCTATGATACCCACAATTTTCATCTTTTCTATACCCATGAATGATTTCTCCTCACGTTCATGCTGCTTTCACCAAAAATTTTCTGGCTTCTTCCGAAGGCAGGCCGTACCGGATACTCTCTATAATGGAAATAATATCCCTTACCTCAAATTCCAGTAACCAGACATATGCTATCGTCTGTATGATGCTTAAAGGTGATTTGCGGCTTAAATCCCTCAACTGGTAATACATATACCTGTTGATTCGCCGCTCCATATAGATATCGGTAGATACTTCCTCCCCCTTGAATAGAAAACCGTAAACTGATTGCGCCGTTAATTGATACAATTCCTCAAGATTTTTGGTATAACACATCTCTTTGCGTTCTTCAAAAGTCAGCCTGTCTCCAAAATTGATGGTATAGTTGAGAAGTTCCTCTGGGGACAGATGGTAAAATTTCTTGCCCCGGTAAATCCACTGAATGTTAAACAGATCAGCTACCATCCCTTCCCACTTTTTCAGCAGATTCCTGTCCTTGCCAGATATCCTGAGCCTGCGACTTTGAATGATGCTGTAATAGCCTGTATCGAGCGCCATTTCAAAGCGGAAGAGATTTTCTCTCCTGCCATCCACCAGAGGAATTAAGAATGCAAAAAACTCGGAACCTTCCAGAGAATAGATCAGTTCCCTGATTGTTCTGCAACGAAAAATCTTTTCCGGATTGATCTGGCTGTATTTGCCCAGGAAGGAGAGAGGCTTCTCAATCGTTTCCGGCTCCCGGCCATTAAAAATGCTTCTTGCCAGAACTTTTAAATCCTCTATCTCGTATTTCATATACAGGGAACGAATCAGAACCCTGTAATCATCATGGAAATAATGAACTAATTTATCCATATTGTTAATCATATTGCGCTTGAGAATATCTTCGATGTCTCTCCTGCTCACCGTCTCCGGGTCAATTGCCCCCAGCAGTTTGTGATAGGAGATATGTTCCTTCAGATAGCGGGAGGCATCGGCCACCGAACCCCTCCCGAGCAGATTCAGATAGTCCTCCCGCTTCAGGAATTCTTTTTCCATGACCCTTATCTTGGTATTGATTGCCGCATAGGTGATAATTTTATCCATGACGCTTGCTATTCGTCCTGAAAATCCTCTTGACGATCTCATCGGTAATGCCTGCCAGGGATTTATGAAATTCCTGCTCCATATTCTCCAGGATCTTGAGGTTATTCCGTTTCAGCTCATCCACTTCCTGCCGGGCTTCCTGAAGAATCCTCCGTGCAGTCTTCCTGGTTTCGTCTTCTATCTGCTGCTTATAACCGAAAATGATTCCCCGCTCTTCTTCCTGGTATCTCCTCGCCAATTCTGCTATATGTACTTTTCTTTTTTCATTGATTTCTTTTGCCCGGGTATCGAGTTCTATGAGTTTCTCCATCATGATCTGCTCTTCCAAAAAGCCACCTTCTTTCAACTCAGCCAATCGGCAAGATCGTCAAAATCTTTACAAAAGTGTTCTATCCAGATTTGATTATACTCCGAATTGTCAACAAGTAAAAAAATGTTTTCATCAGCCAATCTTAGCCCTGACAATGAATAAAGCCAGTGCAATACCGGCTAAAAAAGTAATCACCGAATGCTTTTTCTGATGCCCTGTTGCCTCCGGTAATAGATGGGAAGCAGAGACATAAATTAAAACGCCAACGACGAAACCCATGAATAAACCTAAAATTGATGGATTTAAAGAAGATACGAAGGGATAAGCCATAAATGCTCCCAGGGGAGAAGTAAAAGATGATATCAGTAAAGCATATAGAATAGCTCTTCTCTTGTTTACACCCCCTTCAATAAGAAAGGAATAAGTAATCACTCCTTCGGCAAATTCATGGATAATCAATCCCGTTCCTGCTAAAAAACCGGTAAGGATGCTGGCACTGAATGTCACGGCATAAATGATGCCATCAACGAAGGAATGGATTGCAATTCCCTCGGCAGCGGTAAAACCAAAGGCCAGGGACTGCTGTTTCGTTCGAACCTGTATGATCTTATTGCTGAAAAACATAAATAAAAAACCGATTAGAGCAAGGAAACCGGCATTGGGATTTTTCTCCACTGCGTCAGGAAAAACATGCATTAAAGGCACAGAGATCAACAGTCCGGCAGCAAAACACATGAAATAGGTTTTCGCCCTCTCCGCCCAATCCTTATAGATGTAGATGGCTAATATTCCAAAGGCATTGATTACAGCAGACAAAACAGCAAAAACAGCTACCCAGGTAAAGGTACTGAATTCAATCATTTTCATTTCTTCTCTCCCTTACTATCATTTTAAGACGGATGTCAAACAGGTTCTTCCGGAGAATATGTTTTTTTGATTTATGTCGGAAGATGCAGAATGTAGCAGGATTTTCTTCACTTATCGGGCAGAAAATCTGCAAAAATGGTGGAATGAAGAAGATACTGCTCCTGGTATTCTTTCGACATCCCATAAAGGATTTTTATCTTTTCGGTCGAATCGGTTAAATGGAAAAAGTGCTCTTTTTCTTCTCTATCGGCCTTATCTTTAAAATATCCCCATAAATGCAGGATCACATTATCCAGGGCCTGCATGGGTATCTCCTGATTCATCACAGTCTGGATCTCTTTGATGAGACAATTCTCACGGACAACCGGGAGATTCTGCCGGCCTTTCATGAACTGCTGGACTTCCTTGTAGTATTGATAACCCCTTGCCATGACCGAATATTTATGGTGAGCCCAGAATTCCGTTCCGTTCGCGGGAAACGGTATGCGGCCTTTCTGATCTTTGGATGCATATTTTTTGCGGAGTATTTCAAACTGTGCTGAAGGCAGGTCAATATAAGAAATGCCTTTTAATCTTACCCTTTCTGACATATCTGCAGGAAAAGGCAGAGGACTGTGATGGTGAAATCCCCGCAGGCTCATCTCTAAAATCAGCAGATTATGACGGAGAACCAGAAGACCGGGATGTTCTGCCCACCTGATCGTTTCAGGATGCCTGGAATACCCCCTCTTATTTCCGGTAATGATACTGTATAATGCATGTATCTCCGAGTGCTCCCCCAGCAGACTCTGCCGGGAAAGATACCCGGGGTGAATGTCCCATACTCTCATATCGATCCTCCGGTGACGGTGTAATATCCGGTTCATTCAAAGTAATGAAAAAATTTTTTATCAGTCAATTTATCTATATTTCATTCTATCATAACAGAAAATCCCTTAATTTCAGGAGATTTTCCCCACCTTCCCTGATTTTCTTATCTCGAAACCCGGTTGTACAACTTATGGTAAAATAAGCACATGTTTCACCTTATTAAAAATAGAGACAGAGAAATCTGTTGCTTATCTCAAACAGGAGGTCATTATCATGGAAAACAGGATTGGAAAACCATTTTCGGTTATCATCATGACTTTATTCATAACGCTTATGTTTGTTCTATCATTAGCAGCCAACGGGAATCAGGCAGAATCTGATCTACCCGTCGTCGGTGAACCCCCTCAGAAAGTTGAAGACCGCTTTATCATCAAACCGCCTGAATACAACATTCAAATCTGGGCAGAAAACCTGCGCATTCCCTGGGAGCTGGTCTTTCTCACTGAAGAAAAGGCGCTTGTTACCGAAAGGGCCGGACAAATTCGCCTGATTGAAAATGGCGTACTGCTGGAGGAGCCTTATAAGTTGATCGAGGAAGTAGAACATATCGGTGAAGGAGGACTGATGGGCCTGGCAAAGCATCCGGATTATCCTGACCGGAATTATCTCTATGTGATGTATACCTATCGAAAAGACAATGCTGTATTTAACCGTGTTGCCCGTTATCTGGATACCGGAACTACCATGGAATTTGATCGGATGATTGTTGAGGCAATTCCCGGTTCCCGTGTTCATAACGGGGGACGCATTGCCTTTGGACCTGACGGAATGCTCTATATCTGCACCGGTGATACCTGGCAGGCAGAGATAGCACAGGATATCAATCATCTGGGTGGAAAGATACTCCGGTTGACTCCTGACGGGGATATTCCCCCTGATAATCCCTTTACCGGTTCACCGGTCTATTCTCTGGGACATCGCAACCCCCAGGGACTTGCCTGGCATCCCCAGACCGGCGCTCTCTTTTCCTCCGAACATGGACCTTCCGGAGAATTCGGCTTATATAACAGGGATATAATCAACGTGATTGTTAAAGGAGGGAACTACGGCTGGCCACGGGTTCTGGGTGATGCAAATGTAGATCCTTATATCGACCCGATCATCATGTGGCCCCAGGCTACACCGCCTTCCGGCATGACTTTCTGGAATAATCACCTGTTTGTGGCAACCCTGCGCAGTCAAGCCCTGATACGCATTGATGTGGCTTTATCAGGTGATTCATATGAAGTAACCGGGATTGACAGGCTGTTTGCCGATGACTGGTCCAACGGGACTTACGGGCGCCTGCGTAATGCAGTGACAGGACCGGATAATGCCTTGTACATCTTAACCAATAATCATGACGGGAGAGGAAGGCCCGGGGAAGGTGATGATAAGATTCTTCGCTTAACCTCAAAATAAATTTCCGAGCAGGAAAACTTAAAATACATCCAGTAAATCAATATTTCTTATTGCGTCACTATATCCCCTCAGGGCAAGTTTATTTTTCCAGATGTCCACTGTTACAAATCCGATCGACACCGTAGTGCTCTTGATGGCCAGTAGCCGATCATATTTTTTCAGATAAAAGGCAGCCAACATCTCAGGGGTCATGACAATTGAACTGTCAATGATTTCCGTCAGGACATAGGCTCTTTCTCTATCCCAACCGATTACATGATGTTCATCCAGCCTGACAACAAATTGATTAAATACAGTGTTGGCTGCGGTCTCTTTCTTCAGGAAACCGAATCCCCCTTCATGCTTATGTCCTGTTACGAGGAGTGTTGTATCCTTTGTATTAATCTTATACCTGGCACATGCCGCAGGCGGAATAGTAATCCTCAGATCTTCCTTTATAAGGCAGATTCCGTAGACTTCTTTTGCTCCCGGCGTCCCGGGGCTGAGACTGGGCATGCGTTAACCTCAAATTTATGATGACAGTCCTGACATTCAAAATGATAATTAGGCAGAATCCGGACCTTTCTTTGTTAAGCATGAATCCTCTGCTAAAATATGTAACACAATCTAAAGCCATTTGCAATCTATTATCTTAGAAAGATATTTTGAATATAAAATGTAATTGTGTTACAATGTTCTGTCTTTAATAAAATTATAATATGACTAAGTGCCAATTACAAAGGAATGCAAAAAAAGTGAAAAATACGAATTTAAGAAATATTGCTCTTATTGCCCATGTTGACCATGGTAAAACGACTTTGGTTGACGCAATGTTAAAACAAAGCGGTACCTTCCGAAATAATCAGATCGTAAAAGAAAGAATTATGGATTCTAATGACCTGGAGCGTGAGCGAGGCATTACGATACTCTCTAAAAACGCTTCGGTTTACTGGAGTAATACCAAGATCAATATTATTGATACCCCCGGCCATGTCGATTTTGGCGGAGAAGTTGAACGAATCCTGAGAATGGTAAACGGGGTTCTTCTTATTGTGGATGCATTTGAGGGGCCTATGCCCCAAACACGTTTTGTATTACGCAAAGCAATGGAATTAAATCTTATTCCTATTATTGTTATTAATAAAGTTGATCGTCCCAGTTCACGCCCTGAGGAAGTATTAAATGAAATTTACGATCTCTTCATTGAGCTTGGCGCCACTGATGAACAGATTGATTTTCCGGTTATCTATGCTTCAGCCCGACTGGGGAAAGCTGGTTTTTCACCGGATACCCTAAGTTCGACCTTGGAGCCTCTTTTTTCTACCATTTTAAAACGCATCCCTTCTCCTTCCGTTGACTATCATGCACCTTTACAATTATTAATTACCAACCTTGATTACGATGATTATATGGGAAAGATTGCAGTCGGGTTAGTTGTTCGAGGCAAAATTTTCGAATCAGAAAATGTCATTTTAATTAAACGTGACCAGACTCTGGTCAACTATAAAGTCGTTAAACTTTATCTTTTTGAAGGACTACAAAGAAAAGAGGCTCAAATAGCCCATTCCGGTGAAATTGTGGCGATTGCAGGCATTGATGATGCAAACATCGGAGAAACAATTGCAGATCAGGAGAATCCGGAGGTCTTATCTAAAATTAATATTGATGAACCGACTCTATCCATTGATTTTAAGATAAATGACAGTCCCTTTGCCGGGCAGGAAGGTAAATTTGTAACTTCCCGTCATTTAAGAGAACGTCTCTTTAAAGAGATTGAAACAAATGTAAGTCTTTATGTGGAAGAAACAGGATCAATGGATACTTATCATGTTTCGGGAAGAGGAGAGCTCCATCTCTCTATATTAATGGAAAAAATGCGCCGTGAAGGATATGAATTTCAGGTGTCTAAACCACAGGTCATTTTCAGGAATATCAATGGGAAAAAATGCGAACCGGTAGAACTGATGACCTGTGATATCCCCAAAGAATACCTGGGAGTCACTATGGAAATATGTGGCAAACGAAAAGCTGAATTGGTTCATATGCATGATTTTTCCAATGATCAACTTCGACTGGAGTTCCAAATTCCTTCCAGGGGATTGATTGGTTTCCGGAATGAATTTTTAACAAAAACAAAAGGCAGAGGAACGATGAACCATATCTTCCTGGAATATCAACCCTATAAAGGCGATATCCCCTCGCGTACGCATGGTGTACTTATTGCCTTTGAAGATGGAATAAGCAGTACCTATGGTCTCTATAATGCTCAGGGAAGAGGAACTTTATTTCTCGGTCCATCTACTCAGGTCTACCAGGGAATGATTGTGGGAGAAAATAATCGAAACGAAGATCTGAATGTCAATGTCAATAAGAAGAAACACGTTACCAATATGCGGGCAAGTGGTTCAGATGAGGCTTTGCGATTGGAAAAACCACGGGAATTTTCTTTAGAGCAGGCTCTGGAATATGTTCAGGAAGACGAATTAGTCGAAATAACGCCACAACATATCCGACTTAGAAAAAAACAGCTGGATCACCATTCCCGAAAACAATTGCTTAAAAACAGAACCCAGGTACAATATAATGCCAACAATGTTTTTGTAGGACAATCAGGATAATAGACCAGGAACGATCTTTCTTTCCCTAAAACAAAATATGAAACCTTAATCTAACATTACCTGTTTCCGGCCTCTTTATCTCAGATCTTTTTTTTCGGCAAGGGAAATATGGCTCTCCTGTAGTATTTTCTTGACTTTCCTGAAATATCGACTCATTTTGACACAGTATCTATATACAACATACCCGATATCTGAATTGAAGTTTGGATTGGTAGATCTATTCTTTGGCTCAATACGCAATACACACGACGCTATATCGTTTGTCCTTAGGAGCGTTT
>CAYSSG010000012.1:18987-31358 GCA_964433635.1 uncultured Atribacterota bacterium
TTTGGCTCAATACGCAATACACACGACGCTATATCGTTTGTCCTTAGGAGCGTTTGTCATTTGACTTTTGACGCAGTATCTATTTTATTGCACATGATACATCCGGTCAAAGTATTTTTGGGAATGAATCAGCGCTTCCCGCATCATGTCCTCTGCCCTGGCAGTCTCTCGATGGGTAAGATATTCCATGATCTGTTTCTTATCAAGTTCCCGGGCAGCCTGTTCACAAGCTTCCCAGCTCAGCACACTTCTGATGACCCTGTCGATTCCCTGTTCTTCATTGTCATAAGGTCTGGCCTGCATATCGTGACCTTTCCAGCGATTGAAGCCGGCTTCCTGGATTAAACCAGCAATGGCAATATTCATCCCGTTCACCCTTGTGCCGTGATCAATATCATATTTACCCGGCCCGCCAAGAATGATACCGTCATTGTAGCCCTGGCTGTTCAAGTGCATATGAACCAGGGCATTGTTGTCTATTTCTTCAACAGTATCATGAATGTGGTCCAGGCCTATCATTTCGGTATGCCCGAATTCTTTATTGACACCTTTTTTCTGGCGACTGATGTGATACTCTTCCTCTAACTTATTCCAGAGTACCAGGGCACTGGCTACGGTCGGAATCAAAAGAGACGGGTGTCCTTCATTAGGTTTTGGCTCTAAAGCAAAATAGAGGTTTCCCCCCAATTTTTCTTCATAACGGCACAGCTTTGCCAAACTCTCTTTCAGGTTCTGATACATCCGGAAGATCCCGATGGATGCCAGGTCATAGCCAAAAGAACCATTCCAGATCACCATAGATGGCCATTTTGAGGGATCAGAATGCCAGGTCTTCCTGAGAGGTCCATAGGCAAGTGAAACGGTTCGCTCTCCAAATTCTTCTGCTGATCTTCTCTCTCCGGGATCCAAAGAAGCAATTCCCCCATAGGCATAATATCTGTGAGCTCCCGGGGTGATCATAGCTAAATATAATTTGGCATCTGTCAGGGCATCAGCAACGTCAGGGGCATTTTTTTCATTGATCTCAAAATCATAATGCAATTCAATGCCCAGCTCCACATGATCCGGGAATCTGGGGGCAATCTTATCTCTGACCAGCTTGATCATATCAACTGTGTCAAATTTTTTATCATTCCACTTGGGCCTTATATTTTCAGGAACAAAACCGCCATGGCCGGCATTAAACGTCCATCTACAGATGCTGTGCAGTGATTGATTTTTTTTCATTTGGTTCTCCTTTTTCTAAAAAGATTGATTCCTTATCAAGAATGCTCTCTTGAACTCATTTATAGATAACTGCGAACCCATCATTAAATATTACGATTCAACTCTGATGGTGGTAAAATATTCTTTTCTCTTTCCGATCTCTTTCATTTCACCGGTGATCTGAAATGTTCCCGTGAGCCGGATATCCTGCGAGGAACTCCCTATCATGACTTTGAACATGCCCGGCTCAACAATAAATTTCATCTGTTGATCATAGAAACCCAGTTGTTTTCCGGACAGGATAAAGGTAATCTTTTTCTTCTCCCCGGCTTTTAATGTAATCCGCTTAAAGCCCTTTAACTCCTTTACCGGCCTGGTCACCTGTGCAACCTCATCGTGAATATACAGCTGTGCAACCTCATCGCCTGTGCAGGATCCGGCGTTTTGTACCTCAACACTTATTTCAACCTGACCATCCCAGGAAATGACATCCGGCTGAATATCCATATGATGGTACGAGAAATGAGTATAGCTGATACCGTAACCAAACGGATAAAGAGGTTTGCTGCTCATCTCTACATAATCGCCCTTCCAGTGAGAGCGTCCCCCGGAAGGTTTGTGATTATAGTAAACCGGAACCTGACCCACTGACCTGGGGAAGGACATGGGCAATCTCCCTCCCGGGTTGCAGTCACCAAAAAGGATATCTGCTATTGCCCGGGCTCCTTCCTCACCCGGCAACCATGCTTCTATGATTGCCGGCACATGCTGAGCGAGCCAGCCTATCGATAACGGTCTGCCGTTAATCAGAACCACGATTACCGGGGTACCGGTCTGATAAATTTCCCTGATCAGCTCTTCCTGTACACCCGGCAGATCAAGATCAGCCCTGTCTCTGGTTTCACCGCTGGTACAATCATCAATGAGTCCGGACTTATCCCCCACGATCACAATCGCTATATCGGAATTCCGGGCAATTTGAACAGCTTCAGCAAAACCGTTCCTGGAATCACCTCTCACTTCACATCCTTGGGCATAGAATATTTTTGTGTCTTTTCCTGCCTTCTCCTCCAATCCCTCTAATATGCTTAAGACAGGTAAAAACTGTTCAACCATCTCTATTTTTTCCGGGACCGGGGTATGAAACGCTTGATTATCCTTTTTCATATCCAGAAGTGACTCGATATGGCAGGGATAGGCATAGTCACCCAGAATATTTCTGGCACGATCGGCATTTGGCCCAATGACGGCAATGGAGGCAATATCTCTGCTGACAGGAAGGGTATGATGCGCATTTTTTAACAATACAATTGATTTTTGCGCCATGATATGTGCCAGTCTCCTTTGCTCTGGGGTATCAAAGATCTTTGACGCCTTCTTTTCATCCGCATAGGGATGATCAAAGATACCCAGTAAAAATTTCATTTTTAATATTCTACCCACCACCGCATCAATCATTGATTCGGTCAACACGCCTTTTACAAATAAATCCTTTAACGGCTTGCCATAGCAATCCGTACTGGGCAGTTCAATGTCCACACCGGCCTCAATTGCCTGTTTTGCCGCATCCTCTTTATCGGATGCAACAAGATGGGTTTCTTTCAGCATATTGATAGCAAAATAATCAGATACCACCAGCCCGTCGAAACCCCATTCTTCCCTTAAAAGTTCCCTTAAAAAATCTCGGGAGGCATGACAGGGGATACCGTCCAGCTCCTGGTAGCCTGGCATCAAAGCGGCAATTCCTGCCTCTTTTACCGCGACTTCAAAGGGCAGCAAAAAAACTTCCCGCATCTCTCTTGGCGGGATATGCGGTGGTGCCCAGTTCATTCCTCCTTCTGAAACACCATAACCGACAAAATGTTTGGCAGTCGCCATAACCCCTTTCTCCCGGCTGATGCCCTGAATCCCCCTGATATAATGTGACCCCATCGCAGAAACAAGATAAGGATCCTCTCCGAAGGTTTCTTCTACCCTTCCCCACCTGGCATCCCTGGTCACATCCAGCACCGGGGCAAGTGCCTGATGCACACCTACTGCTTTCATCTGTTCTTTGATCACCTTCCCCATTTCATGCAGCAACTCCGGATCCCAGGTACTGGCCATACCTATCATCTGGGGAAAACAGGTAGCCCCCTTTGCCATATATCCGCTGCAGGACTCCTCGTGAATGATAGCCGGAATTCCCAGGCGGGTATTCTGTATCAGGTAGCGCTGTATCCGGTTCGCTATCCTGACCAGTTCATCCGGGCTGAGATTGCTTGCTCCTCCCAGCCTGGTGATCTGTCCAATGCCGTCTTTCAGCAGGTCAACTGCCTTTTTATCAGAAAATTGATGACCATCTAATATTTCATACACCCACGCACTTCCAAGTTGAGCTATTTTCTCCTCCAGAGTCATCAGCGACAAAAGGTTTTCGACTCTTTTTTGAATCGGCAGGATGTTATCCAGATAAATTTTTTCCTGCTTATTTTGAACTTCTTTTTTCACATTCTTTTTCGTCATCTTCTTCATCCCTTCTACTCAGGCCGTTAAACTGTATCAGGATCATTCTGTTCTGACTTTTGAAGATCAGCCTTTCAATGCACCGGCAGTCAGACCGCTAACCAGCTGGCGTTCTGCAAACAGATAAAAGATCAGTGCAGGAATGGCAGACAACAATAGAAATGCAGATACCAGTGACAGGTCCATCCCATATTGACCCTGGAATTGCATGGTACCTAACGGAAGTGTCCATAACCTCTCTTTATCAATTAACACCAGGGGAATCAGCAGGTCATTCCAGCTGGTCACCATCGTTAAGGCTGCTACAGCAGCCAGAGACGGGCGGGCCAGGGGCAGCAGAACACACCAGAAAAATCCCAGCATACTGCATCCATCGATGCTGGCTGCATCCTGCAGTTCGGCTGGAACGGCCATAAAAAAATTGCGCAGAATGATGATAGAAATAGAGAGCTGAAAGGCTATCTGCACCAGAATGACCCCGATAAGATTATTGGTCAATCCCATCTGACGAATAACCAGATAGATTGGTAAAATAGCCACGGTGATCGGGAACATGATACCCAGGGTAAAAAAATTAAACAGGATATTCTGCCCTCGAAACTTTATCCGGGAAAATATGAAAGCGGATAGACTGGACACAATGACGACTCCTGCCGTTGTGGTAATCATCACCAGCACGCTGTTCCGCAGCATATACCAGAAGATGGGCATACTGAGAACTGTTTTAATATTACCCCACCTGGGCGGAATTGGTGGAATATAAGGGATGGTCATAAATTCACCGCGCGTTTTCAGCGCTCCAAATAGAATCATCACAATGGGAAATAATATAAATAAAGCCGCGATGATAAGAATCATATATTTCATAACGACTGGATAATGTTTCTTCATTCCCTTTCTTCCTTTTGAATCATGAACCGACATCGATCATTATCCTGATTTCAAGCAAAGTATTCCGCTTTCCTGGTCAGATGCAGATAAATAATGGAAAAAGTCAATGAAATCAGCAACATCACGATAGCCACTGCTGATCCGTAACCGAGCTCAAAACGAACAAAACTGTAACGGTACATATAAGTAGACATGACCTCGCTGGCATTGACCGGTCCTCCTCTGGTCATAATCCATACCAGGGCATATACCTGCAAAGAACCGATAATGGAAAGGTAAACGGATGTTTTTATCGTGCCGGCTAATAACGGTATCGTGATATGTGTGACCATCTGGCGGCTATTGACACCATCAATTAAGGCAGCTTCCTCAATTTCTCTTGGTATATTCTGCAATCCCGTAATATATAAAAGCATATGAAAGCCAACATATTTCCAGGTTAAGACTACAAAGATTGCCGGTAAAACTAATCTGGTATCTGCCAGCCAGGCCTGCGGTTTTAAAAACGGGATGACCTGAATCATTGCGTTCAGAAATCCTCGATTTGGATTGGGATTATAGAGAATTAACCACATCACTGCAGTAATAACTTCCGATAAAACATATGGCATGAAAAAAACAGCCCTGAAAAAGGCACGACCCGGTATATTGCGTCCTACAATCAGAGCCAGTCCCATCGCCAGGGGAAGTTGAATAAGTAAAGAGAAAATAACAATGAAAATGCCATTTCTTACCGCTTTCAGAAAAATCTGATCCGCTATTAAACGTTTGAAGTTCTCCAGCCCGATATAATCAACCGCCGGACCAAGGCCTTTCCAGTTGAATAGACTGAAGTATGCAGAACGAAAGATCGGATATACCAGAAATACAGATAAGAATATAAAAGCGGGTAACAGACATAACACAATGGTCTTATTTTCCTGTAAATGACTGGAAGTATTGCCTGTCTGCAGTAATCCTGGGACCACTTTATCAGGGATTTTTCCGTTCATTCATAACTTCCTTCTTATAAAGTCAAAAGAATGGGGGTTGAATATGATGACCATGGAATCCAACCCCCAACTATCCCTCTATCTATCAGGTGTAACTTATTTAATTTCCCGAGCCGCAGAATCTTCAACCATTTGAGCTGCTTCCGCCGGGGTCATTGTCCCTGCAAATAATCCCTGAACAGCATCATTTACAACTGAACCTGTTGCCGGGGGAAGATACTGGTCATAGTACAGCTGGAAATATCCTGCATCTGCTGCACCCTGTTGAACAAGCTTCAGTGTCGGATCAGTCAAGCCGACTTCAGCACCTTTAACAACAGGAACAGACAAACCTATCTCAGCCTGTTGAACCTGTGATTCTACGCTGCTGATGAATTTAAGAAAGTCTACCGTTTCCTCAGGTGCATTTTTCCCCACTACAAAACCATTTCCTCCTCCCAATGCATCATCGGGATGTCCGGCACCGCCTTCAACCATGGGGAATTTAAACCATCCTGTTTTATCACCAAGTCCCTGGCTATCAATGCTGTTCTCCCGGAAAGATCCGGGTGCCCATTGTCCCATCAGATCCATCGCTGCTTCCCCATTACCCATTAAGGTAGCTTCATCAGCCCAGGTAGCACCCAGGAAGCCAAGCTGGAATGGATCAGCAGCAACCAATTCTAAGAGTTTTTCTCCTGCCTGTACAAATGCCGGATCGGTAAAGGAACCTTTCCTGGTTGCGGCTTTGACAAATGCATCCTCACCGCCTATTCGCACGGCTAGATATTCCCAGTAGAATGCTCCAGGCCATTTATCACCCTCTCCCAGTGCAATGGGAGTGATGCCGGCATCTTTCAGTATCTTGATATCATCGAGCAATTCAGTCCAGGTAGCTGGAGGTTGATTGATGCCAACCTGTTCGAATATCTCCTTGTTATACCAGAAGCCAACCATGCCCATGTCACGCGGAACACCATAATTCCTGCCATTATAGGCATAAACACCCAGAGCGCCTTCCGAGAATGTCCCACGCCATCCATCTTTATCCAGGTAAGCTGTAATATCTTTAAGCAATCCTGCTTCCGCCTGGTCATTCATCGTCCCGCCACCCCAGCTCTGGAAGAGATCCGGCACTTCACCGGACTGCATCACTGTGGTCAATTTGGCTTTGAAGTTTTCGTTTTCCAACACCGTAATTTCAATATTAACATTCGGATTGGCAGCCATATACTCGTCAGCCAGTTTCTGCCACAAATTCCTGTGTTCCGTTTCAGTCTGAATATGCCACCAGTTAATGACAACCGGATCGGCTTCGGCTGACAGAGCTGCTAATGTGCCGCCTGTGATTAAAATTCCAACCATAAATATTATCAGAAAATTTTTTTTCATCCTCTTAGACTCCTTTTCAAATGAAATCTACACGAAACAGTGACCCATTCATGCAATTCGTGTGCTTATTAGAAATAGGCATCCCTCCTTTACCTGTTCTGTGTTGATCATGGCATTTGTCTGGAAAATGTGGTAGTTGTATCTTTAGCTGGAAACTTTTTATAGAACTTAAATTAAGTATTATATTAATACTCTACTCAATCATATCCTATTTTTACACATTCGTCAAGAATGATTTTGGCATTGATTCTTCAGGTGGTTTTATTGGGGAATCCTTAACATAAGGGAGTACTGTTGCAGTGTCCAATGGCCTGCTTTGTTCTTTTTCAACTTCTATTTAGAGAAGATTTAAATTGATGTTCTCTGGCAGATGCTCTCTCCGGTAACTTATCTTCGGCATCACTTTCACCGGTCCCGGGAAGTATGCACTTTAAAATAGCCCTGCAGATCATTGACTCATTTTACCGTTTATATCTCTCATCATCATCGAAATAAGAGGTTTCTTTGAGTATCCAGTCTGGCCAATCCTAATTGAAAAAATACGCTATGATATTGTCCGGTTTTGGATCATCATTGTGCAGATTATTCTCCCAGGTAAGCTTTCTTTACTCGCACATCCTGCAGAAGGTCTGCTCCGGTTCCCTGCAGGACAATTTTCCCGGTCTCCAGCACATAGGCATAATCCGCTATTTTCAATGCAGCAAAAGCATTCTGTTCAATTAATAATACCGTTATACCATCCTCTCTAATCTTCTGAATAATATCAAAAATCTCCTTCACCAATAAAGGTGCCAATCCCAGGGATGGTTCATCCATCATCAACAGTTTTGGTTTTGACATCAGGCCCCGGGAAATGGCTAACATCTGTTGTTCTCCTCCAGACAGCGTACCACCCTTTTGCCATAACCTTTCTTTAATCCGGGGAAACAGCTCGTAAACCCATTCCCGGTCTTTCTCCGTTTCGTTGCTGTCAATACGGGAAAAAGCACCCAGGCTTAAATTTTCCTGTACGGTCAAATTGGGAAATATTTTTCTACCTTCCGGTATCAATGCGATCCCTTTCTGTATAATCTTATTGGTAGCCACATGGGTTATCTCCTGATTATCAAATTTGATGATACCTTCCCGTGGTTTTATCAGACCGCAGATGGTTCTTAAAGTCGTGCTCTTCCCTGCTCCATTTGCTCCGATTAAGGTCACAATTTTCCCTATGGGAACATCAAAGGAAATGCCTTTCAAGGCATGGATGCCACCAAAGAATACATTCAAATTATTAATCTTAAGCATAGTTTGCCTCCACCCCCAAATAAGCTTTAATCACTTCGGGATTATTCTGGATTTCTGCCGGATTTCCTTCTGCAATGGTAATCCCATAATCCATGACTAAAATCCTTCTGCAGATTCCCATGACGACCTTCATATCGTGTTCTATTAAAAAAATAGTTAGTTGAAAATCACCCTGAATCTTCTGAATGAAATTCATCAGTTCCTTGGTTTCATGGGGATTCATTCCGGCTGCCGGCTCGTCCAGGAGCAATAGTTTGGGTCCGGTTGCTAAAGCACGGACAATCTCCAGTTTCCTCTGCTGACCATAGGGAAGACTGCCTGCTTTTTCCAGTTTGCAGTGCTCCAATTCTACCTTCTTTAATAATTCCATGGACTGTTGATGAATTTCTTCTTCTTCACAGACATAACCGGGAAATTTAAAGATGGCAGAAGCAAGACTGGATTGCAGGTGAAGATGAAAGCCAATCATGACATTATCAATGACGGTCAGATTGTCCAACAGCCTCATATTCTGAAAAGTGCGGGCAATTCCTTCTCTGGCGATCTTATCAGGTTTCAGCCCCGTAATGTCTTTATCCTGAAAATAAATCTTATTCTCCGTGGGTGTATAGATTCCGGTAATCATATTAAAGACGGTCGTCTTTCCGGCACCGTTGGGACCGATTAATCCGATCAGCTCTCCGGGAAGAATTTTCAACTTGAAATTTTTCACAGCTGTCAAACCACCAAATTTCATGGTAATATGATCGACATTTAATAATTCTTCCATTACATGGCACTCCCTTCAGATGACCCTTTATTCGTGAAAAATCGATTAAAATACTGGAAAAATCCTTCCCAGGAAAACTCCAGGCCTCCCAGTAATCCCTTTTGCTTATACAGAATAATCACCAGAAGAAGAACGGAGAAAGCAACCATTCTCAAACCCGGGATTGAAGGTATAGCGATCGGTCCCAGTTGAAAGCCTGCTTCGATGGGACGCAGATATTCCAGTAAAAAATTAAATAAGAAAGCGGCAATCACAGTTCCGGTAATACTGCCTAAACCGCCCATCACGACCACAATCATGATATTAAAGGTCATCAGAAACATAAATGCCTTGGGATCGATGGTGGTAAGCAGACAGGCAAATAATCCCCCGGCAACGCCCGCAAAAAAAGCGCTGATGGTAAAGGACATGACTTTGTGGTAAGTCAGGTTAACGCCAATCACCTCAGCTGCTATTTCATTCTCCCTGATGGCCATTAAAGCCCTGCCATAGCTGCTGTTAATTAGCCCTTTGATAATATAAATGGTGAATACGGCTACCCCGACTGACCACCAGAGATTGGTAAATTCCGGAATCCCCTTTATGCCCAATGCACCATTGGTTACCTGGGGTATATTATTGGCAATAATACGGATAATTTCTGCAAAGCCCAGGGTCGCAATACCCAGGTAATCTCCCTTCAGTCTCAATACGGGCAGCCCGATTAAAAAGGCTGCTATGGCTGACATTAATCCTCCCAGGAACAGGGCAACAATCAGAGGCGCGTGAATGACTGTAAAGGGCCAGGCTAAAGGTTCAAGAATAAAAATCATCTCCTTGTAATAGGGAGGAAGAACAAACAAAGTGGTCACATAAGCCCCGATAGCCATAAAACCGGCATGACCCAGGGAGAATTGGCCGGTAAAGCCATAAATCAGATTCAGACTGACACCCAGGGTAACATAGATCGCACCAAGATTAAGAATCCTCAGCTTGTAGGCATCTAAATAATTCTGGGCAAGATACACCAATATTCCCAGTATGATTAAAGCAATGATGGTCAATATGTTGTAATTTCGTTTTTTCATTGCGTTACACCTTCTCCTGCATCTTTTTACCCAAAATGCCATCAGGCTTAAACAGCAGGATTAAAATCAAAATGATAAAGACAAAGGCATCCCGATAACCCGATAATCCCGGGAAAAAAGCAACGAATAAGATCTCAGACATGCCTAACAGAAAACCGCCAATCATGGCTCCCGGTATATTTCCGATACCGCCAACCACTGCGGCAATGAAAGCCTTTAAACCCGGAATGGTACCCATGGTAGGAAATATTTGCGGAAATCGTAGACCCCACAGAATACCGCCTACTGCTGCCAGCGCAGAACCGATGATAAAGGTGACTGATATCGCCTTGTCAACATCAACCGCCATTAACCTTGATGTCTCAATATCAACCGATATTGCCCGCATGGCAAGTCCGGTCTTTGTCCTGTAAACGATATACAGTAACAGGGCTAAAAATATGCCGGATACAATCACGGAAGCGATAAGCGTCGACTGGATACGAATCCCGCCAAATTGATATAAGGTTTTGAAGAATTCAGGCCGATGAACCGATCTTGGTATACCGGAAAAAACAACGATCGCTAAATTCTGGAGGAAAAAGGATACGCCGATGGCAGAAATTAAGGCTGAAATCCGGGGGGCATCCCGCAAAGGCCTGTAGGCAATTCTTTCAGACAGCATCCCGGTCATGGCAGTTAAAGCAATCGCAACGATAATTGATATCCACCAGGGCAGATGAAACATTAAGAATCCAAAATAAAGAAAATAAGGTGCCAGCATGAATATTTCGCTGTGGGCAAAGTTGATTAATCGTAAAATACCGTAAACCATGGTATATCCGATGGCAATTAATGCATACAAACTTCCCAGTGATAAACCGTTTGCCACATTCTGCAGGAATAGATTTTGTGTCATAGAATTCTCCTAAATATAATTTAGCGTTGCTATTGCTAAATATATTATTTAAAAATGATATAGAAATAGTTAATTTTTTTCAGAAGCTTTTTTACAGGAAAAAGAGATAGGATTTCTTCCTATCTCTTTTTCCGTCACCTTCATTGATCATTGAATGATCTTATGGAGAAACAGTCGTCTCATACTTGTATTCTCCGTTGACAATTTTTACCAGAACGGCAGGCTTGATGGCATCTCCCGTTTCATTGATCGTAATGGAACCGCCGGCACCCTGGAAGCCTTTGGTAGCCGCTAAAGCATCCCGGATCGCTACCGGATCAAATGAACCGGCTCTCTCAATGGCATCAACCATTAAATTGTAGGAATCATAGGTCAGAATGGATACCGCATCCGGCGCTAAATTATATTTCTCTCTGAAGAGCGTAGAAAATTTCTCCGACTCTGGTGTAGCCGGCTGATCTTCAGCAAAGAAAGTGCTGGCAATGATACCTTCAGCTGCTTCGCCTGCTAACTCAATTAAAACCGGATTATGCAGGGTATCGCCGCCTAAATATTGGCCGGTGAATCCTAATTCTCTACCCTGAATGGCAATCAAGGCAATATCGCCGAAATAACCGGGGAAGAACAAAACTTCGGCTCCGGAAGCAATAATCTGACTTAACTGGGCACTGAAATCCTGGTCACCGGTATTGTACTTGGTATCACTGACAATCTCTCCGCCCAGTGATTCAAAGGTTCTTTTGTAAAAGTTAGCCAGACCTACTGAATAATCCTGTGCAATGTCAACTAACAGGGCGGCTTTTTTGATTCCCAGGTTTTCAAAAGTATAACGAGCCATGACCTCGCCCTGGAATGGATCAATGAAGCAGGCACGGAATACATATTCTTTATCCTGAGTAACCAAAGGATTCGTGGCAGTTGCAGAAAGCAACGGGATGCCTGCTTTATTAGCAACTTCACCGCCCGGAATGGCCATACCGCTGCCATAACCAACAAATAATGCTACAACTCCATCCCTTTCAATCAGTCGGGAAACTGCATTGGCTGCTTCAACCTTATCGCTTTTATTGTCAACCAGGACTAATTCAACCTGTTTTCCCAATACCATGGGATTTTGTTCATGTGCCAGCTCATATCCTCGCATAGTAAGTTCACCACCCACAGCCATCGCACCGGTCATCGGCTCAGCAATGCCGAATTTTACCACATCCTGCGCAAGAGCCCCACCGCTCATTGTGATGAACAGTATGGCTAATACCAACAATATTAAACTTTTTTTCATATCTTTTCTTCCTTTCAATAATATTTATGTCACTATCTCAATGAATCATTTTACATGCTTGTAAATCTCAAATCTAAAAGCCTCTTATTCATTCACCTCCTTT
>CAYSSG010000012.1:31458-33994 GCA_964433635.1 uncultured Atribacterota bacterium
TTTTACATGCTTGTAAATCTCAAATCTAAAAGCCTCTTATTCATTCACCTCCTTTTAAATCAAATTTCATTCACTACCAGGCATTGCAACATAACTGCCTTTTATGAGCTACTTTTTCCTGTTTGGTTTTCACAATGGGAATCTGAAAGAATATCTAAAATAGATTACCATCATGATACTGGTAATTCGACATTTATATCCGGTTTAGAATACGATTCAAGTTTCAGTCTACCTTATATTATAACATCATTTTAAAAATTATTTCAGACTATTCCTATTTCCTGTTTTTGTTTTTGATCATTCTTTACTCTATTTCGCCGTTTGCATGGCAATTCCCTGGACAAAACTTTTCCGCAAAGCCAGAAGGACTACCAGTGGTGGCAGCATGGCAATCTGACCGAAATTAAAAGCTGTATTAGGTGCATACTCAGGGCCACCGAATATATAAATCCCCTTATCGTGCAATCTGCTCCAGGTTTCGAAGATCATACGACCAAAATCATCGTCAAAGACGACTTTTGCTGCTAATCCGGAACGACCATTATTATGAACTGTGTAAAGATGGTCATGGATGGCAAGTGCCTGTTCAAAGATCCAATCCGGCCAACCGGTAGAATAGATATGGTCAACGACACCACTGGCCAGGAATTTTTCTCCCATTTCTTCCATATCTTCCCATGTTGTAGGCGGTTTGTTCGGGTCCAGACCGTCTGCCTTGAAAAGAACTTTATTGTATTAAAGTATTTAAATGCTATATCCAGGTTGACTCATTGATGATCAGTCATTTCGAAGTTGCCAATGAATTTTGGATGCTTCTCCGGTAATTTCCCGCAAATCCTGCAGTACATGATCGAGGAATGATACGTTGTCCAATCATTGCTAAAATTTTGATAAAGATGGATTCACAACAATATCATTATAACAAAATCACCGGGATATTCATAATTAAAATGTAAATTAAAATGATTCGGTTGGGATTCTATCATCTTAACCATCGTATCATAACAAAATAGCTCATCATGAGCACGGCTACTAAATAAAGGAAAAACTTCCAGTAATCCTTATACAGGTCTATAGTGGAAATCTTAAGGTATTCACAGGTAAACAGCTGACATAGATGTAGTGGTGAGAAAAAGTATCCTATAAAAGACCAAGTGAAAGTAAAATGGCAATAAAGCAGTAATTGGGTTTCTGATATGGGTAGCGTTATCAGGATAGGGAGTACCACGCCCAGGGCAGTAGGCTGAAAGCCCGTCGTTATGCCAAAAAAGAAAGAGATGATAATAATTCCCAACATAATCGTCTGAGGTTCATTAAAAACGAAGGTTAATAACGCAGTGATGGATTCCATTTTACCAATGACACCCTGAATAAGATAAACTCCGATTAACGCTAACAGAATCCTGATATTGAAGGCTTGCGCAATATCAACAAGAAATGTTTTTTCAGGACGAATCAGGTAAATCGCCAATAGATTGAACAACATCCCGATATAAAATGGAATGCTGAAGAGCAAGTTTAAAAGCACTGCTAAATAGACCGGCGAAGTATAAATGAACAAGTTCAATAGATTGGACAGTGCGAAGTTTGACGAGGGAGTTGTATCATTCTGTACTTTCGAAACATATAAAAAGTACCCTATTATCACATACAGGGTAACAAAGATACTGTTGAGGCCTATCAGCTTATAGATGGAAATCCGGGGAGCAAGAGAGGTAACAACCAGAAAACCGGTGGTATAAGGCAGGATATGCATGGCAATATGCCTGTAAATCAAATTGATGATGGCTTTCTGATTGCCGGATAAATTCGATTCTTCTCCAAGCTTATCAACAAAAGGAGCAGAGATAATGGCTCCACCTGGCACCGACAGCAAACCTACCAGAGCGGGAATAAACATGAGTATGACTCTTCTGCTCTTGATTACCTTGATGATATAACTGATAACATCGTCTATAATCTTATATTTCCTGAGCAGCACTCCCAGAATACCTATTTCTATGACCACCATGTAGCGCTGCAGTTTAGCGATATCAAAAAAAGTACTGATAAATACTTCTTTCATATCCGGTAATCCCAGTCCGCCTGTCAAAGCCATTAAAACTGCACAGAAGCAGATGGCAATACCAATCGGTATGTTTTTTTTATTTAATAACGGAATGCTTAAAAAAGAAATAATGACCGCAAGAAATTCCCGCATTTGTTTTCACCCGTCTGATCTGGATAACAAAGAAAGGCAGAGTCCGACTTGATATGACAAATACAGACATCGGACTCTGCCTCAAATACTCATTCTTCAGAATACGCCATTCGATTCAGGTCCTGCTCTTTACATATTAATACTGATCTATTCTGATTCTGATGAATTTTTTATCTTCTTTCTAATCAGAAAAGATCATCTGATTTCAGCCGATCTACCCTTAAAGAAAAGGAAGATATCAGTCTATTCATGAAAAGCAAGTTCTATTGATATGATTACGAATATAAAGTTAATTTAACACAGGTTTTATTCTATTACAAGACAGTCTCTGTCCGG
>CAYSSG010000012.1:34094-55093 GCA_964433635.1 uncultured Atribacterota bacterium
ATATAAAGTTAATTTAACACAGGTTTTATTCTATTACAAGACAGTCTCTGTCCGGATTTTCACTGAAACGTATCATTTCTTATATTACAACTAAACCATCAAATCTCTGTAATACTTTTAATGCCTGCAAGGTTACCCATTTACTGGGATCGCCCTTCTTTTCAATATTCACCTGATAACGGCCGTTATAGGTATTTTCCAGCATCCATCTTCCCTGTTTGTCCTGTTTGGAAATAAGAATTTGAACTGCATCGTCCATTCGTTCGTCACGGCATCCCAGGCGTGTCAGTATCTCCAGAATTTCCAGGATATCATCCTGATACATCAGGGGAAAGCCCAGGCGGAGCCAGCCTGGTTTGGCAATCTTACTTAAATCATGGCTTCTCTTGTAAATATGATGCTTAAGCAGATAATCTATTCCCGCTTCAATCGTTCTGTTAACCTCACTGCTTCTGCTTTCAGCAGGAATTTCGGCAAGCGCTTTTAAGGCTTTGACCACACCCATATGGCAGGAATGCTTCCCCCAGCAGACTCCGACCAATCGACCGTAAGACCCATCTTCCGGTAGTTGATTGATTCCATCATCGAAGCGCTGATAGGTGGTGATCCATCGGATGGCTTGCTGTATCCTTTCATCTGCGAGATAACCCAAGCGAAGGAGGCTATAGACCATATTGCCGGTGAGGCATGGTATCACGCCACCGGGTCTGCCTCCTCCGGTTTTAGCCGAATGGTAGATAGAAAATCCATAACAATTCCGGTCCTGGGAATGATCTAAGATAAATTCACAGGCTCTCTGAATTCGAATATCATCGTCTCTCGTGGCACCTGTTTCTGCCAGGATAATAAGCTGCCAGACTGTACCTTTGTATTTGTTGGTATAAAATTGATCCTGTCCTTCCCAGTACCCCCCTTCCCGCTGTCTGGACAGGATATCAGGGACAAGTCCCTTCCGGAGAATATCCCCCTTTGCCTGGATGACTTCCGGGATATCTTTCTTTTTTCCCAAGAGATCAGTCAGAGTAAAATATCTGACTGAAGGATTATCATCCTCCAGGAGCCAGGGAATCGGATCTCCCTTAAGCCACAGTTTCCGGTTATTCATCATCTACTTCCTGAAACTTCAAAAAATATACCCATGCATCCTTCCGTATGGCAACAGGCCATCTTGTTCCGCTGTCATTTCATTCCTTACAAATCAGTGTACTTATATCCTGTATCGCACAGAATCGTTACAATGTTCTTCACTTCTTTGTGTATGTCAGCATATTTCATTGCCGCCTTTACATTTGCCCCGGAAGAATAACCAACATATAATCCCAGTTCTGAACATAATCTTCTGGTCGTATCTATAACTTCGGCATCGGTCACTGTGATGATTTCATCTGCCAGATCCTTATTCCATTGCGGAGGAATGATGCCATACCCCGTTCCCTGAATAACATGTCTGGAATTTTTGACTGTTCCCGTTTTTAGAATCGCTGCATCAGCAGGCTCTACCGCGATGCATCTGATCTCCTTATTTCTGGATTTTAAGAATCTAGAGATACCCAAAAAAGTACCTCCGGTACCGACAGATGTTACAAATACATCTATCTCCGGCAAATCAGCCCATATCTCCGGTCCGGTGGTTACAAAATGCGCCTTTACACCAGAGGGATTATTAAACTGGTCAACATAAAATCCTTTATTCTGTTGCGCAACCTCTCTGGCTACCCCGGAAGCATAATCGATATCCTTGCCTGTAACCATCCCCGGTTTACCGTCTACCTGATCTGTCAGTAATACATCTGCACCCAGTGCCCTGATCATCTTTATCCTTTCCGGACTATTTCCTCTGGACATGACGGCAAGAAAAGGATTTCCGAATTGTCTGCAAACAACTGCCAGGCCGGACCCCATGTTACCACTGGTCATTTCAACAACCAGCTGACCTTTTTCCAGTTTTTTTGCTTCATAGGCATCCTGAATAATCTGGCAGGCAGCCCTGTCTTTTATACTGCCCCCGGGCTGCATGTATTCCAGTTTCCCATACAGGTTGAAGGAATCATCGGATAATCGATTTAATTTAACCAGCGGCGTCTTTCTGATTAATTGTAAGGTGTCCTGTAGAATCGTGATTTTGTTTACCTTTCTTATCTTTCATAGATTCACTCTTACAGACCGGTATATTGATCATTCTTGATGTCAGATAAAGCGGCTATCCTGCATTGTATAAATTTTTTTTAATTCAACTTCACAGTGCGGTGTGATGATCTGCACATATCCTTGGATATCCTCCAGATGCTGCCATAGATACTCTCGCTCAACACCGGGAGGACCATATACCACAAATAAAACATTTTGGGTTTCACTGGTTATCCGGGTACGCTGATCAGGCCCATAGATGATACTAGAAGTTATCCCACGTAAATCAGATACCATCATATCATGAGGCATGACCTGTTTTTCATTGCCATTTAATAGAATATATGTTTCCTCACCACTTGAAACATCGAGTGTGACAGGCAGCTCTATGCTATCCAGATCATGTCCGGCCGTTAGCAATAAATTCTTCAACTCAGCCATAAACATAGCCTCAACCAGGGAGGCAACCCGGGGAATGGATTTATTCTTAAAAACAATGGATTCCAGCTGCAACAATACATGGTATGTCTTCTGAAATTGCTTATAATATTCGACATAAAATCTTACGGGACTCATGCTCTTCAGGTCAGCCTTCTCAAATATGCCATATCTTTCACGTAAATCGGCTTCCAGCCCGATCTTGCAACGATCCAGCTCTTCATGCTGACGGGGATTAAACACATTCCTGATAGCCAGCAGACCTAATGATGCTTCCGGATAAACATTTTTCATTTCATGGGAAATCATTAACATTTAAATTCCTTCCGGGAAGAAAATTGATGGCTTTTTCACTTTAGTTATCTTATTTTTTCTCGATGCCGGCAGGCTCAGCCATCAGCTCGGCTTCATCGCCTACTAAGAATATTTTTTCCACTTTAGAAAGTTCCAAAATAAAGGAATGATCTGTTTTTTTCTTTTGATCAAATTCCTTCTTTGCATAGATATAGTAATTAATTTCTCTTTGCAGTTTCTGCTCTATCTTACTAAGATCTTCAAGCAATCTGTCTTCGTCAACCTTCCCTATTATCAATATATCTATATCACTGTCTTCTTCTTCCTCTCCTGTGGCGAAGGAACCATAAATAAAGGCGAAGCTAATCCCTTTAAAATGATTCAGAATATCGCGAATCATTTTGGGAACACCGGAGATCTTAAAGATAATGCTCTTTAATTCTTCAAAGATAGGATAGGATTGATTCAGGTAATAGTAAGCCAGGTTTCCATTATTTTCTCTGAGGAAAAGACCCGTTTTTTCCAGTTTAATCAATTCGCGTCGTAAATTTCCAACCGGAAATTGGAGTATCCTCTCTAATTCCCTTAGAAAATACTTCTTGCTGGGATTCATAAAATATAAAGTTAAAAGCTCTTCCCTTAATCTGGATCTGGTAATAGAAAATACATCCATTCATGTATTCCTTTTTGATGAGAATTGAAGTAATGATTGACTACAATATCAAGTGTTATCCTTAAAATCATATTTCATCCTGGTCAGTTCCACCTGACTTCGCCAGATGGTCTCTTATTTATTCTTTCACCCTGCATTCCTTTTCCATGATTTTACCATCCAATTCCACCATCGCTTCTCCCTGGTGCTCCCAGAATATTACTGTCTCATCTTCATTGGCGTATCTTGCTCCGGAGGCGCTTATGACCCGGTGAAGCTTATATCTTTTGCCTTCCAAAAACAGATCAGCTGAATTACCACCATTATCATAGCTGATTTTTATTTCGCCACCGGAAGGGCAAACAAAGATGAAAAGTTCAGCATTGATAACTTTCAAGTCTTCAGTCGTCTGCTGAAACAACCAATAAACCAGTCCTGCAGTAATCATGATCATTACAAAAATCATTTTTCGCTTCATAGGTTTATCATCCATGCCGCTTTTCCTGTTTTCTGAAGTCAAAAAATTTCTATGCCCGTCACTTTCACCTTTCATTATTATATTATCAGTTGTAGGTAAAAATCTACCTCTATTTTCAATTAAACACTCACTCAGAGTTATCAATCTCTTGTTATTCTATTGATTATATATACTTTAAAGGGATATCAACTCATTGATGAGTCATCTTTTGACATATGATTGAATATATCTTTACAAATATTTTTTTTACTGCTTGAATTTAAAAATTTTATTATAGATAATAAATAGATGAGACGAACTGCTCAGTGATGAGCCAGAGAGTAAAATTTGATTGAACAGGGAGATAAGAAAATGGAAAAACTGAAAATCGTAGATAAAGAAATAGATCACTTATTGACCAGGGAATTTGAAAGACAGGCTACCCATATAGAATTAACAGCTTCGGCAAATTTTGTATATGAATCAATATTGGAGAGCCAGGGTTCTATCCTGACCAACCGCATTGTAGAAGGGTATCCCGGTAACCGATATTTTTCAGGTTGTGAATTTATAGATGAGATAGAAAAAATCGCCATAGAAAGAGCAAAAAAGCTCTTTGGTGCCGAACATGCCAATGTTCAACCTCATTCCGGTGTCAATGCTAATCTGGCGGCTTATATGACATTATTAGAACCCGGAGACACATTACTGGGAATGGATCTTCAGCACGGCGGCCACCTTTCACACGGCAGCAAGGTTAGCATCACCGGAAAGTTTTACAACGGAATATCTTATAGAGTACATCCTGACACTGAATTGATTGACTTTGATGAAGTAGAAATGCTGGCTTTAAAATACAAACCAAAATTAATTATAGCAGGAGCGAGTGCTTTTCCACGACAGATTGATTGGAAAAAATTTAAAGAAATAGCAGACAAAGCAGGGTCATATTTCATGGTAGACATGGCTCATATTACTGGCCTGGTAGCCGCTGGGATTCTTCCCAGTCCAGTTCCTTATGCTGACGTTGTTACCGGAACGACTTATAAAACAATGCGAGGAGCAAAAGGCGGATTTATTCTGAGTAAAGAAAAATTGGCCATGAAAGTGGATAAAGCTGTGTTCCCGGGCGTTCAGGGAAGTATACTTTTGCATGAAGTTTTAGCCAAAGCAATTACTTTTGGTATCGCAAATACAGCAGAATACAATAAATACCAATTCCGGATTGTAGAAAATGCCAGGCGAATGGCAGAATATTTGCTGAAACATGATATCAGGCTCGTATCCGGTGGTACTGATACCCATCTCCTTCTGGCAGACCTCCGTTCGCTGAACATCACCGGAATAGAAGCTGAGAATGCTTTATACAGCGTAGGCATCATGGTCAATAGAAATAGAATTCCCTTCGATCCAGAACCTCCCACGATCACAAGTGGCATCAGAATCGGTACCAGTGCCATAACCTCCCTGGATTATGCGGAGGGGGATATTGATGAATTGTCTCATATCATGGTGGATGTTTTGAAGGGAGTAAAAAAAGGATTCCATCAGGAATATTACCGGAAAAAAGTCTTGGATTTGTGTATAAAGCATCCTCTTTATCTGGATAAACTTGAGCTGGCTGAATTTATTAGAAAGAATCTTTCCAAATAGAAAGATAACCCATTCCATTTGTATATAGAATACCAGGTTAATAGAATGAATCTGTAATGAATATCTTTCTATTCTTCTTCACATTTTCCTGATCTAACCTCCACTTTCTGTGTTAAATTCTTATTAGAAATGAGATACCAGCGGCTAACGACCAACCCGCTCTATTGGACGCCCTTGTTATTTAGCTGAAAACTGATAACCATAACATCTTAACGATTGTTCGTTTCTATCTTTTTCTTCCTGCAATAACAGTCATGTCAATGGTGACATGCTGAAGCTGAAAAAATTGATGATCCTGGAATTCTTCTCTGTGAATACTCCAGGAAAGGGGTGTCATCCGGATGAGAGGCACAATATGATCCTGACCTATTTTCTGTTGATAAAACAGGTGCTCCCGGCTCAATACCGTGAAATGCTTTTGAAATAAATTCATTACATTTTCATGAGCAACCCTCTGTTTATCCTTTTTCTGATTAAATATTTCCCTGATTTCCTGTAAATAGTAATGACCGGGAATCACCTTAATTAATACTCCCTCGTTTTTAAGAATCCTGCGAAATTCAACATAATTTGCGGGAGACAAAATATTGAGTATAAAATCATACTGCTGGTCTTTAAACGGACTATTCGCCAGGTCTCCAACGCACCAGATATTCCCTGGATAAGTGGCGGCAGCAATATAAATTCCTTCCCGGGAAATGTCCAGTCCAACTCCGACAAAATCATTCCGGAAGTCATGACGTAGAACTTTCAGTATACCGTCTATATTTGAACCTTCTCCGCAACCGGCATCTATGATCCTCACCTTCTTTAGATTTCGTTTATTGGTTTCTTTTAAGATTACATCACTTTCTTTTCCAATCATCTGCCGGAAAAAACCACTTCGGGTGATGATATTCCTGGCTGTAAACATCTCTTTATCATATTTGGAATGAATACTCCTGCCCAGCAGATTAATATACCCGTTTTTTGATAAATCAAAACAGTGGTTATTGAAGCATAATAATGAGTCATTCTGCATAAACATCTCACTTTTACAGATCGGGCATCTAAATAAATCAATATTCTCGTCTATGATGCACCTGGCTAAATCTCTTTTTTTCATTTACCTTTCCATCCCATTAAAATGATCAAGGCATTATCTTTTATTCTATCAAAGAGACCAGACAATGACCTCATTTTATTTATTATGATATTCCCGCATATTTTCCTGATATTTTAGATTAGTAACATTAAAATACAGACAATTTTGTATTAAAAAGGATGAATGCTTTTATTTTACTCATGTCTGTCTAAAATAAACATGCAGGAGTTTGGTCGAATGAAAAAGAGATGTTATTTCGTCTTGATTTACGACCTTAATATTCTATTTTAAAAATAAGAAAAGGTAAATGACTGAAAAAATGACTTAAAATGATATAATGGATATAATATATATGGATAAGATAATAAGGTGGGCAAATGAAGAAAAAACTTTATCGCTCAAAGAAAGACAAAATCATTGCCGGAATATGCGGAGGAATCGGCGAGTACTTCGATATTGACGCAAACCTGGTCAGAGTGATTGCTGCTGTTGTCTGCCTGACACCACCGGGAATCCTGGCTTATATTGTTGCCTGGCTGATTATTCCTCAAAAGCCGGAAGATTAAAGGATAAAGAGAAAATCATCCGGTAAATTGTAAAAACAGTTGACTTTTTGAACTTTGCCAATAGAATAGCTATATAAATAACAATGATCATCATCTTATTCATGATAACTGAAAATTAATTCCCGGATGGAACCGGGTACTGGTGTATGAATTGAGTAAGACGGATGATTGAATAAAGGAGGTTCAGTAATGAACATGGAAAAAATCAATATCAATAAAGAGGCTGAATATACCAATCAGTATTTCTACCTGAACAGCGGAACTCCAGTGAAAAGTTTAGCAGAATTAATCGATCAATTGGTCGGTATGGATCAGGCAATGTTTAACCATCATGTGAATAGAAAGAATAATGATTTTGCTAATTGGCTGAGAGATGTATTCGGGGAAAAAGAACTGGCCAGAAGGATAACGATGACCCGTTCTCCTCAGGGAATGTTAAACTCCATTAAAAAATATCTGGAATCATAAATTTATCCCTGTAGAATCGAAAGGATTTTTAAAATCGATAACTTGAAAATGATTAATGGAAAACAAAGGGTTGTTATTGAGAATGTACAACCTGAAATTAATCATGGGAAATTTGCCATCAAACGGATTGCAGGGGAAAAAGTTCGAGTTACCGCTGATGTCTATGCGGACGGACATGACCAAATTCTGGCATATCTCCTTTTCAGGAAGAAAGGGGAACAGAAATGGCAGAAAATTGGCATGCAATTTGTCGTCAATGACCAATGGCAGGGAACATTCACGGTCAATGAAACAGGCATCTATGAATATACCATAGAGGCAATGGTAGATCATCTGTCTACGTGGTGGAAAGATATCCAGAAAAAGGTACAAAGTAATCAGAACATACTGGTCGATCTGAAAAGTGGCATTTCCCTCCTGACAAAATCAGCTCTCAAGATAAAAGAAACTGATAAGAAAACAGCAATCCAGCAGATGATTGCTCTCCTTCAGACTGGAGAGCCACAGGATCGGCTGGTCAAAAACCTGGAAGAAAATCTGGATACTGTATTTCTGCAGAAATATCCGGTACAGAGTCATATTACCCGTTATCAAAAAACCCTTAGGGTCACTGTTGACCGTAAAAGAGCAGGATTCAGTGCCTGGTATGAAATCTTTCCCCGTTCCTGTTCTACCAATCCCGGCTGTCACGGAACGTTGCAGGATTGCCTGAACCGGATTCCGGAAATTGCCCAAATGGGTTTTAACGTTCTCTACTTTCCACCCATACATCCTATCGGAATCACCCACCGCAAAGGGAAAAATAATTCTATCATTGCCCATGAAAATGAACCGGGCAGTCCCTGGGCTATTGGAAATGAAACAGGCGGACATACCGTTATCCATCCCCAACTGGGGAGTTTTTCTGATTTTAAACAGATCATTCAAAAAGCCAGGGAATATGGAATGGAAGTAGCCCTGGACCTGGCATTTCAATGCTCACCTGATCATCCCTATGTCAGGGAACACCCGGAATGGTTTCGATGGCGGGTAGACGGTACCATTCAATATGCCGAAAATCCTCCTAAAAAATATGAAGATATTGTTCCCTTTAATTTCGAAACAGGACATTGGCAGGATCTGTGGGAAGAATTAAAAAATGTTTCCCTCTTCTGGATAAAAAAGGGAATTAAGATTTTCAGGGTAGACAATCCTCATACCAAGCCTTTTCTCTTCTGGGAATGGTTAATCACCCTGATCAAGGAAAAATATCCTGATGTTATCTTCTTATCCGAAGCGTTTACCAGGCCAAAGATCATGTATCGGCTGGCTAAAATCGGATTTACCCAGTCTTATACCTACTTTACCTGGCGAAATACCAAGCATGAATTATCCGAGTACCTGACTGAATTGACACAGACAGAGGTAAAAGAATACTTTCGCCCCAATTTCTGGCCCAATACACCCGATATTCTTTCCGAATACCTGCAAGCCGACGGTCCGCCTGCCTTTATCGTCCGGTTTATTCTGGCAGCAACCCTCTCTTCCAGTTACGGGATTTATGCCCCACCCTTTGAACGATTCATCAACCAGCCGATTCCGGGAAAAGAGGAATATCATGATTCGGAAAAATATGAACTCAAGCATTGGCTGCCGGAAGAGGTAAAGGAAAGTACCCGGGATTTATTTGCAACTATCAACCGCATCAGGGAAGAAAACCCTGAATTTCAGCAAACAAATAATATCAGGTTTTTACCTGTTGAAAATAACCAACTGCTTTATTTTGCCAAATTTAATCAAACAGGAACTGATGCCATCCTGGTCATTATCAATCTGGATCCCAATTACACCCAGTCCGGCTGGGTGAAAGTACCCTTGTATGAGCTGGACATTTCACCTGAACAGTCTTTTTTAGTCCAGGATTTGCTGGGAGGTGGCCAATATATCTGGCAGGGTGAATATAATTATGTGGAATTGAATCCCCACATTCTTCCTGCCCATATCCTTAAGATACGGAAAAACCTGAAGAAAGAGAATCAATTCGATTATTTCAGCTAGGAGGAACTACATGATCAGCCAGGAAGACTTCATGGAATCACCGCTGTGGTATAAGGATGCCATTATTTATGAACTTCATGTGAAAACTTTTTATGATAAAAACGGGGATGGAATCGGAGACTTTAAGGGTTTAACAGAAAAACTTGATTATCTGGAGAACCTGGGAGTCAATACCATCTGGCTACTTCCCTTTTTCCCTTCTCCGTTAAAGGATGACGGGTATGATATTTCAGATTATTATACGATTCATCATCATTACGGGAATATGAGCCATTTCAAGCATTTCTTAAAGGAAGCTCATCAGCGGGAGATGAGAGTCATTATCGAGCTGGTCCTCAATCATACTTCCGATCAACATCAATGGTTTCAGAGGGCTCGCAGGAAAGACGCTCCCAGGCAATGGCGGGATTTTTATGTCTGGAGTGACAAACCGGACAAATATCTGGATGCACGGATTATCTTTAAAGATTTCGAAACATCCAACTGGACGCGGGATCCGGAAAACGAAAAATATTTCTGGCATCGCTTTTACTCCCATCAGCCGGACCTGAATTACGACAGTCCAACCGTTCAAAAATCTATTTTTAAAGTGATTGATTTCTGGATGAACATGGGTGTTGACGGGATACGGCTGGATGCCGTTCCCTATCTCTATGAGCGGGATGGAACCAATTGCGAAAACCTGCCTGAATCACTGGAATTTCTGAAAAAAATGCGTTCTTATATCGACCAGCACTATCCGAATCGAATGATCCTGGCTGAGGCCAATCAATGGCCGGAAGATGCCATTCGCTATTTCGGAAACGGGGATGCCTGTCATATGGCCTTTCACTTTCCCCTGATGCCCCGTATGTTTATGGCCTTAAGGTTAGAGGATCGTTTTCCCATCATCGACATCCTGGAACAGACACCGGCAATTCCGGAAAATTGTCAGTGGTCCCTCTTCTTAAGGAATCATGATGAGTTAACCCTGGAGATGGTAACTGATGAAGAACGGGATTATATGTACCGGGTTTATGCCAGGGATACCACCGCCCGTATCAATCTGGGAATTCGAAGACGTCTGGCTCCTCTCCTGGAAAATCACCGCCGGAAGATGGAAATTATGAAGATACTTCTCTTTTCCCTGCCGGGTACACCCACCATCTATTATGGTGACGAAATTGCCATGGGTGACAATCATTTTCTGGGAGACCGGGACGGCGTCAGAACACCCATGCAGTGGAGCGCAGACCGCAATGCAGGATTTTCCCGTACGAATCCCCAGAAACTTTACCTGCCGGTGATTATCGATCCGGCATATCACTATCAAACGGTAAACGTGGAAAATCAGGAACAGAATCAAACCTCTTTTCTCTGGTGGATGAGAAGAGTGATTAACATGCGTAAAAATTACAAGGCCTTCGGAAGGGGGAACATTCAATTTCTGCAACCCGATAATCCCAAAATCCTGGCTTTTATCAGGAAATATGAAGATGAAATCATATTGGTAGTGATAAATCTTTCCCGTTTCTCTCAGGTAGCAGAACTGGACCTGTCCCACTATGCCGGTTATCACCCGGTAGAAATATTCAGTAAAAATCAGTTTCCGGTGATTCAGGAAAAACCTTATGTCATGACCATGGGTTTTTATGATTATTTCTGGTTCGTACTTCAAAAAGAAGAGGAAGCAGTTCCAGGAAAATCTGAAAGGCAAATCCCATCCATTAATACCAGGTTCGACTGGACAGAACTTTTTAATACCAGGTCAAGAATTAAAATCGAGAGTCAGATTATTCCTGCATTTTTACAGAAACAACGGTGGTTTGGCAGTAAATCACAGAAAATCCTTAAAATCAGCATCGCTGAAACAATTCCCGTCAAGAATCGTCGCGGTTCTACGTTAATGCTTATTCTAAGGGTAAATTACACCGCAGCAACTGAGGAGTATTATCATCTTCCTCTTTCCTTTCTGGAAATAGAAGAGGCAAAAACGCTGATAGAAGAGAACCCACAAGCGGTATTATTCCGTTACCAGTCACCGAAGAGGGAGGGTATTGTCTATGATGCCGTTCGGGATGAAGAATTTCATCAATCCTTGATTCAATTGGTTGCCAGAAGAAGAGTTATCAGGGTGCAGGAAGGAAAACTGAAAGCCTACCCCGGCAAATATTTCAGAAGCTTTCGTCAACAGCTCAATAACTCAAATCAGTCCCAATTACTGAATGCTGAACAGAGCAATTCATCCATTGTTTACGGTCTCTATGGACGTAAGTTGATCTTTAAACTATTCCGAAAACTTGATGAAGGTATGAATCCTGATCTGGAAATTGTCCGCTACATCACCGAAAAGACGGATTACCAGAACGTTCCAGCCTTTGCCGGTGCCCTGGAATACCAGAGAAAGGATGGCTCTCAGGTAACGCTGGGCATACTCTATCCGTTTGTTCCCAGCGAGGGAAATGCCTGGGAATATTCCCAGGATTTTTTGATCCGGTATTATGAGAGGGTACTTTCAAAATTGAGCCAAATTGAGAAATACCCGGCTTTACCGTCATCTCTTTTTGAAAAACCGGAACAGGATATTCCTGAGATCATCCAGGAATTAATCGGGGGACCTTTTTTAGAATTAACCTATCAGCTGGGAAAACGGACAGCCGAGCTTCATCGGGCACTGGCTCTCCCGACTCAGGACCCGAATTTTCGTCCAGAGCCTTTCAGCCTGCTCTATCAACGATCGGTTCATCAATCGATTCAAAGCCTGGTAAAGAGGATTTTCCTGACTTTGCGGAAAAACAGCGACACCTGCCCTGATGAATTCAAGGATGATCTAAAGAAGATTCTTACGCTGGAAAATACAATTATTGATTATTCCAGAGAAATTTTAACCAGGAAAAAAATTAAAGCTAAAAAAATACGAATACACGGAGATTATCATCTCGGTCAGGTTCTCTACACCGGCAACGATTTTTACATTATCGACTTTGAAGGTGAACCGGTCCGACCTCTGGGGGAAAGACGTCTGAAACGATCACCATTAAAAGATGTAGCCGGTATGTTACGTTCCTTCCACTATGCCGCATTTTCTCCCTTAATCCAGCAGAAAATTGCCGGAGAATACGAGGAGCTGGAACACTGGGCAAAACTATGGACCTATTATACCAGTAAAATCTTCTTAGACGCTTACCTGGAACACATGGGTCCCTCGGCCATTATACCGGAGGAGATGGCAGACCTATCACGAATCCTGAGCCTCTATATACTGGAAAAAGCGGTTTATGAAATCGGCTATGAGATGGATCATCGCCCTGATTGGTTAGGCATCCCCTTAAAAGGCATTCTCTATGAGATAGGAGCAATCCATAATGAAAGCGAGGAATAAGATCATTCACACTCATTCCAGCTTAAGCAATGACGATATTTTTCTCTTCAATGAAGGAACGCAATATCAATTATACCGGCACCTGGGGGCACATCCGGTTATCCGTGACAATGAAAATGGTATTCACTTTGCTGTCTGGGCTCCCAATGCTGAAGCCGTTTCGGTGATAGGAGACTTTAACCAATGGCAGACCGGTTCCCATCCACTGAAACAGATTCATTTCGGAAGCGGCATCTGGGAAGGTATGATCTCTGATTTAAACATCGGGGAGAAATATAAATACCACATTCGGTCAAGATCACAGAAATACAGCGTGGACAAGGCAGATCCCTTTGCTTTTTATAGTGAACAGCCACCTTTAACTGCGTCAGTAGTGTGGGACCTGAATTATCAATGGCAGGATCAGGCCTGGATGGAACAACGCAAGATAAGGAATCAACTGGACCAGCCTTTTTCTGTCTATGAAGTCCATCTCGGTTCCTGGCGAAGAAAACTGAAACCGGAAAATGCTTTTCTCGGCTATCGGGAATCGGCAATCCAACTGGCTCAATATTGTCAGCAGAATGGTTTCACCCATATAGAATTACTCCCGGTCATGGAGCATCCCTTTTACGGTTCCTGGGGATATCAGACTTTGGGTTACTTTTCCCCCACCAGCCGATTCGGTACGCCGCAGGATTTTATGTACTTCATTGATTATCTGCATCAACAGGGAATAGGTATCATTCTGGATTGGGTTCCCTCTCACTTTCCCGGCGATGAACACGGACTGGCCTATTTCGACGGAACGCATCTTTTTGAACATGCCGACCCCAGGCAGGGGTTTCATCCCGACTGGAACAGTTATATCTTTAACTATGGCAGAAAAGAAGTACAGTCATTCTTAATCAGCAGTGCTCTCTTCTGGCTGGAAATGTATCATGCAGACGGTCTTCGTGTAGACGCTGTTGCTTCCATGCTTTATCTGGACTATTCCCGTAAGGATGGTGAATGGATTCCCAACCGTTTCGGGGGGCGGGAAAATCTGGAGGCGATTGCTTTTCTAAAAAAACTGAATGAAACAGCCTATTCTTTCTTCCCGGATATCCAGATGATTGCCGAGGAATCTACGGCCTGGCCGATGGTTTCCAGACCAACCTATCTGGGAGGACTGGGTTTTGGAATGAAATGGAACATGGGATGGATGCACGACACACTTTCCTATTTTTCCAGGGATTCAATCTATCGCAAATATCACCACCAGGAACTTACCTTCAGTCTGTTGTATAGTTTTAATGAAAATTTTATTCTTTCCCTGTCCCACGATGAAGTAACCCATGGCAAAAAATCCCTGCTGGAAAAAATGCCCGGAGATCATTGGCAGAAATTTGGTAATCTGCGATTATTATTGGGATATTTGTTTGCCCATCCCGGTAAGAAGCTTCTTTTTATGGGCGGCGAATATGGGCAGAGGCAGGAGTGGCAGCACGATTTTTCCCTGGACTGGCACCTGTTAGACATGCCTCTTCACAGGGGAATCCTGCAATGGATCAAAGATCTTAATCTTCTCTATAAAAAAGAAAAGGCATTGCATGAGGTGGATTTTACTTATACAGGTTTCCAATGGATTGAAAGCAATGACTGGGAACACAGCGTGCTTGTTTTTTTAAGAAAAGACAAGACCTGGCAGGAAAACGTTTTAATTATCTGTAATTTTATCCCTACGCCATGGTACAACTATCGCATAGGTGTGCCGGAAAAAGGTATCTGGCAGGAATGTCTGAATAGTGATGCCCCTATCTACGGAGGCAGTGGTCAGGGTAATCTGGGTCAGGTCAAGGCTTCACCTGTACCCATGCACGGACAGGAATATTCCTTGAATCTGACCATTCCGCCTCTCGGCATTCTTTTTCTGAAGAAACAGGAGAAATCATAGGCATAAGAGACACAAAAGGAGCAAAAAGAAGGCTACGATGAGTAAATTTATTTGTATTCACGGACATTTCTACCAACCTCCCAGAGAAAATCCCTGGCTGGAAGATATTGAACTACAGGACTCGGCTTACCCCTTCCATGACTGGAACGAGAGAATATCTGAAGAATGCTATAAGGCTAATGCGGCATCCCGTATCCTGGATAAGGAAGGTAATATTATCAGTATCGTAAATAACTATACCCGGATCAGTTTTAATTTCGGACCAACCCTTCTCTCCTGGATGCAAAAACACCAGCCGGAAATCTATCAACTCATTCTGGAAGCAGATAAAACCAGCCGGAAACGTTTCAACCATCATGGTTCAGCCATTGCCCAACCCTACAATCATATGATCATGCCCCTTGCTAATCAAAGAGATAAATATACCCAGGTGTATTGGGGAATAAAAGATTTCAAGGAACGATTCGGTCGGGATCCGGAAGGTATGTGGCTACCTGAAACAGCTGTGGATTACGAAACACTGGAAATTCTAGCTGATTTGGGGATCCGTTATACCATTCTGGCACCTCATCAGGCAGCCAGAATCAGGAAGATGGAAAAAGATGCACCCTGGCAGGAAATAAAAGATGCCAACATCGATCATCGAAAGGCTTACCTGTGCCCCCTGCCATCCGGAAAAACCATTTCTATCTTCTTCTATAACGGTGTACTGGCCCATGAAGTCAGCTTTGGTGATCTCCTGCGCAATGGAGAGAAATTCGCCAACCGGTTGATAGAAAGTCTATCTGAAGAGGATCTTCCTGAACTGTCGCATATCGCTACTGACGGAGAAACTTTCGGACACCATCATCGTTTTGGAGAGATGGCTTTATCCTATTGCCTGTATCATATAGAAAAAAATGAGCTGGCTAGAATAACCAATTACGGAGAATTCCTGGAGCTTTGTCCGCCGAATGACGAAGTTCAGATTGTAGAAAATACCTCCTGGAGCTGTTCTCACGGAATTGAACGCTGGCGGAATGACTGCGGCTGCAATACCGGCAGTGGCTATCAAAAGGGCATAAACCGGAACTGGAATCAGCATTGGCGGAAACCACTCAGGGAAGCAATGGACTGGCTCAGGGATCAGCTAATAAACCTATTTGAAAAAGGAGCATCTGTCTATTTGAAAGATGTATGGATGGCTCGAAATGAATACATTACCATTATCCTGAACCGGAATCCCGAACACATCCAGGACTTCCTTCATCAATACAGCAGGAAATCTCTCAACCATGAGGAGACCATTCGAACCATTAAATACCTGGAGATGCAGCGCAATGCCATGCTCATGTTTACCAGTTGCGGTTGGTTTTTTGACGAAATTTCCGGCATAGAATCAACCCAGATCATGCGCTATGCCGCCCGATGCATACAGTTAGCCAAAGAATTGGACGAAGTTGACCTGGAATCAGATTATCTCAAGCAGTTAGAGCAAGGGACCAGCAATCTCCCTCGTTACCTGAATGGGGCCAGGGTTTATCAAACAAAGGTTCAACCTGTCATTGTTGATCTTCTCAGGGTTGGTGCACATTATGCCATTTCAGCCCTCTTTCATGAAAAGCAAAAAACAATCTACGCCTATCAGATCCTGAAAGATCAGATAGACCATCGTGAAAACGGTCAATTACGGATGTCTATCGGCAGAGCCATGATTCAATCACAGATTACCCTGGAGGAAGATAACATCAGCTTCGCCGTCATTCATCTGGGCGATCACAATGTAAGCGGAGGTGTGAGATCTTATCTGGGAGAAAAAGCCTATCAGGAGATGGTACAGAATATCAATGCTGCTTTTGATCAGGCGAATGTAGCTGATATCATTCGTCTGATAGATAAATATTTCGGTACCAATAACTATTCTCTCTGGTATCTTTTTAAAGATGAACAGAGAAAGGTAATTCACAAAATATTAAAACCTAACCTGGAACAGGCGGAAAGAGGCTTTATGCAGATTTATCTGGATAACCGGACGATTATAAACTTCCTGAAACAACTGACCATACCTGTCCCGCAATGTCTGTCTGTGATTACCGAACTGGCAATCAATCAGGAATTCAAAAAAATCTTTTCCCGGAGATCGCCGGATTTGAAAAAACTGGAAGATCTTATTCAGGAAATCGAGCATTGGTCTGTCTCTATAGATAAGGAGACCTTATCGTTCAAGATCAATCAATGGGTAAACCGGGCTTTAGCAGATTTAAACAAGCAACCGGATAACATTCGTCGCATTCAGGAGATCACCGGCGCTTTGGAACAGTTGAAAAAAATTGACATTCAGCTGCAACTCTGGAAGGCTCAAAATATTTATTTCCAGATGCAGAAGGAGATCATGCCCGCCTTTCAGAAGAAGGCAAATCAGGGAGATGAGCAGGCCCGTTCCTGGCTGGAACCATTCAAGAAATTAGGTACAATGCTCAATATTGGTATCTCCTGAAACAACAGGTGCCAGGAGAAATAAAATTCTACTCTTTCAAATTTTTACTACGGAAGGAGTCTGAAACTGTTACAGCAGCGGAGCAGCGGTCTATTAATGCATATCTCTTCCCTTCCCAGCCGGTTTGGTATCGGTGATTTAGGACCACAGGCCTATCAGTTTGCCGATCTCCTGGTAAAAAATCTTCAGCATTTCTGGCAGATTCTTCCCTTAAATCCCACGGAATTACATTATGGCAATTCCCCCTACCACTCGTGTACGACTTTTGCCGGGAATCCCCTCCTTATCAGCCTTGAATGGCTTTATCAGGATGGCTTGTTGGAAAAAAAAGACTTGAACAATGTTTATATACCTGAACAAGGCTCTATTGATTTTACAACTGTATCTTCTGTCAAAGGAGAATTGCTGACCAAAGCCTGTCATTTTTTTGAACAATTACCCTCCTTACAACAGGAGTATCATCATTTCTGTCAGCAACAGGCCTTCTGGCTGGATGATTATGCCCTCTTTAAGGTATTATGTTCTGATTATCCCGGCATTCAATGGAATCATTGGCCTGCCAAAATAAGAGACAGGGATTCAGATACCTTACAGGCGATAAGCAGGAAGATGGTCAGGGAAATAAGGATGGTCAAAATCATACAGTTTCTCTTTTTTCGACAATGGGATCAACTCAAAAAATACTGTCAGCAAAAGAACATCAAGATGATCGGAGATTTGCCCATCTATGTGACCTATCATAGCGCTGACGTTTGGACTTATCCGGAGCTTTTCAAGCTGGATAGAAATAAGCAACCGCTTTTTCAAGCAGGCGTTCCACCTGACTATTTCAGCAAAACCGGTCAACTCTGGGGAAATCCCGTTTATCAATGGTCAGCACATCACCAGGAGGAATATCGCTGGTGGATGCAGCGTATTCGCCATCACTTATCATTGATTGATTTATTGCGAATTGATCATTTCCGGGGACTGGTCTCCTTCTGGGAAATCCCGGCGGGGGAACATACTGCCGTTCATGGTACCTGGACAGAAGGAGCCGGAGATTCTTTCTTCAGGATGCTGACGCTTCAGTTTCCTGATCTGCCTTTTATTGCCGAGGACCTGGGAGTTATCACTGAAGAGGTAACTCAGGAGATTGAACGACTGGGAATCCCGGGAATGCGGGTATTGCTTTTTGCTTTTGATGAGCGTTTTCCCCATAATACTTATTTGCCTCACTATTACCGGGAAAATTGTGTCGTTTATACCGGTACCCACGATAATAACACAATCAAAGGGTGGCTGCAAAAGGAATTAAAACCGGCATACAAAAAACAGCTCAAACAATACCTGGGAAAATCCATTCGGATTGCCAATGCACACTGGGATATCATCAGGATAGCGCAGGCTTCTGTGGCAAATTTGGCTATCATACCTGTCCAGGATATCCTGGGACTGGGAGAAGATGCCAGAATGAATAATCCTGCCAGCACCCGGGGGAACTGGCATTGGCGTCTGACGGATAGGCAGATGTCTGAAATAAAAGAAAATGCTCTTCCCAGATTAAAGGAGATAACCCACACTTATGGTAGAGAAAAAACAATCAATTAGCTACTCTTCCTTATACATCTCATAGAAATCTCCAGCAAAAGCACCAACCGGAATCAAGGGATGATAATACCACCCCTTAGTCCAATCTCTTTCCACATGGTACCCATGATGCTGGCATAGATACAGGGCAATTGCCTGATCATGGGCTATTTCCATCAATTTCCGGTAGATTTTTTCCCTTTCAGAGGTATTCACTGTTTGAATAGCCTGCTGAATCAGCGGATCGATCGATAGCTGGGCTAATTTTTGATAATTTTCACCATAGGCAGCGCCCAGCGTACCATAGCTGAACAAAAGACCGCCAACCCAGGCATACGGATCAGGAAAATCTACCTGCCAGCCAATATTATACATGGTAAGCCTGCCGGAATACAGTTCCTTTAACATGGTCGGGAATGTCACGCCTATGGGTTGAATTTCAAACCGGGGATTGATAATTTTGGCAAATTCAGCAATCATTTCGCAGGAAGTCTGAGCATAATCTGCACCTGCTGTATAAAAAATATCAAAACGGAATCCTTTAGCCCATAGCTCACCATTCCAGGACTGTTTAAATTCCTCCTCTGCCTTCTTTAGATTCTGCTGGTAATAGAATTCGAGCCCTTCAAGATATCCCATTGTTTCCCTGGTCATGGGACCGGAAACTCTCATACCCTGTCCCTGCAATGTCTTTTCAATAAAGGTATCATAGGGAAACAAATAAGAAAAAGCCTTTCTCACATGAATATCAGCAAAGAAATCAGATGGAATCCCCTCTCCATCCAGTTGTCCGCTCCCGATAAAACCATTTCCCTCTTCATTAATCGACCAGTTAAAATGCATGATATTGATGGACTGCATCGGTAAATTTTCAATGACCCGGACACCCTCAATATCTCTCACCTCATTAATAAAACCTGGCGGGACTTCGATGATATCTGCATCTCCGTTAAAAAAGATTAATTTCCGGGTAATCCATTCAGGAATAATCTGTATTAAGACCCTTTGCATTTTAGCCGGCCCCTGCCAGTAGGAATCGAAACGCTCCAATTGAATCAATTCACCGGGAACCCATCTTTGAAACTGAAAAGGACCGGTACCATTTGTCATGACATACAATGGGTCATCTTCTGCAGTCGGGTCATGATAATTCCACCATCCCTCCGCTCTGCCATTCCAGGCTCCCTGTTGAACAGCCCATGCCTTATTCATAATAGCTGCACAACTGTTGTTCTGGGCTAAAATACTCAAAAATGCACTGTATGGGGTCTGGAGATGAAAAACCACATCTTCTTTCTCCACCGTAATAGCGGGATCAATATGGTCTCTGAAAATACTTTCCATGATCTCCTGATACTGGGGCAGAAGTGCCCCCTCCTGGAACAGATCCTCATAGGATTGGACACCGGCTAATTCAATGGCTAAATCCTCAATGCTGCTCACGCCCAGAAGCGGTTCTAAAAGCATCCAGGTAGGACCCCCGACCCGATCCAGTATCATACTTCTTTTAAAGCTATAAGCCACATCTTCAGCTGTTAATGTATTACCATTATGAAATAAGACATTCTGCCTGATTGGAAAGACATAGGTCAGGCCTTCATCCTGTATCAGGCCATTTTCATCTGAAGGAACCTGTATCGATAATAATGGTTCAAATTCAGTTAGACTGTCTTTCTTAAACTTCATTAAATTCTCATAGACATGATAGGTGATCTGCATGCTGGCTTCATCATAAAGCCAATGGGGATCGAGGGATTCTATATCTCCCAGACTGGTATAGATAAGCGTATCAGGATTGGATACCTGGCTGTCAACTGTGACAGGTATCACAGATAACACAAAAATGGAAAAAACTAAAAAAAGGAAAAAAGATCTGTTTTTCATATTCCCCCCTAACTCAAA
>CAYSSG010000013.1:0-50338 GCA_964433635.1 uncultured Atribacterota bacterium
GCGGGTCAATATAAATCATCTTGATTTTACCGTAATAGGATTTTTGCAATAATTTCAAGACTTCCAGATTATCACCTTCAATAAAGAGATTTTCGGTAGTATCAAAATTAACTGATTCTTTCCGCACTGGCTTAAGGGTGCCGATACTGGGACTTTGGATCAACTTAAAACAATCTGCTTTTCCGGGCCAGGTCATGCTGTAACGCTCTTTTCCATTATCTATATTTTCACCCAGTGTTTTCTTTAATTTTTCAAAATCAATTTTGTTTTCAGTAAAGACCTCTGGAAATAACTGCCTTAATTTCTCTTTCTGTTTCTGGGTTATATCCAGAGAATGTAAATCCAGTTTTTTCGGCTCACTCATTTTCCCACCACCTTAATTGCATTATCTTTTAGATGAAAAAAATCTCAACTTGTTTAGAAAAATGAAATATCCTAACAATAGTCATTCAAGCTTTTGGTAGATTATTATGTTTTTTTACTTTTCCTATATCTTACCAGATTCAAAACTCGATTTCCAAAAATTACATATTACAAACAACTTAGGATCTCTCCCTACTTATTTCCGCTATACATACGATAAATGAATTAAATTTGACATTCCACATTTTTTATTTATAATGATTGTTGTTTACAAAATAACAAAAGTATCAGATAATATAAGTGTTCATGGTTTGATAGAATAATAAATATCATATCATGGATTGTCTCCAGTGATATTGAATTAGAGCTTTTCGGTGCTTTTGACTTTGCTCTACTTTGCCTCTAAAGAAATGTTACTGAAGAAAATTTCTTAAGAAGGAGGTAAAGAGATGCAAGGCAATAAACTTTATGTGGGAAACCTGAACTATGCCGTCAATGAAGACCAGTTGAAAGAGCTATTTGAAAATCATGGTACTGTTCAAAGTGTCAACATCATTGAAGGCAAAGGTTTCGGATTTGTAGAAATGTCTTCCGATGAAGAAGCAGAAGCTGCCAAAGAAGCATTGAATGACCAGGAATTTCAGGGACGTCCATTAAAAATTGATGAAGCCCGTCCACGAAAACCCAGAAGAGATTTCGATTCCGATTCCGGTCCCAGAAGACGCTTTTAAGCAAACATGAAATGCAAAACCCTTTAGTTTTCGAGCTAAAGGGTTTTTTTGTGCCTAAAAACTGATCAATCTTCTAGCCATTATCATCTTTTTTTCAGATGTTAAATTGATTTCCTTTCTCGCCACCAGGCTATTCAGTTGACTTCGAACGAAAGATTAAAAAAATTTTTCAAAATCACTTGACAAATCATTTTATATCATTATAATTGTTAATAGGAAAAAATGCTAATAGCATATAATGTTAATAGCATAAAAAATAATATCAATAGTGGAGGTGTCATGATGGATCTTGTAAGATGGGAACCAAGAAGAAGTTTAATGAGAAGTTTCTTTGATGATTTCTTTGATGTGATGGAAACTCCCGGTAGGGGAAGAAGAAATTGGCTGAATGGCAGCATCTGGGCTCCGGCAGTTGATTTAATCGATAAAAAGGATAAGTTTGTTGCCAAAGTTGAACTTCCAGGTGTAGAAAAGAAAGATGTAAAACTATCCCTGAATGATGGTAATCTGACGATTCAAGGCGAAATCAAAAAAGAGGAAGAAACACAAAAAGAAGATTACTATTATCGCGAAAGAGCTTACGGTAATTATTCACGTACCATCTCTTTGCCGGGTGAAGTTGAAAAGGAAAAGATCAGTGCAAAATTTAAGAATGGTATCTTAGAAATCACGATGCCCAAGAAACCGGAAGTGCAACCTAAAGAAATCACCATTGAAGCAGAGTAATGTAATCGCAGAACCAGACTAAAAAACAGCTCCCATCAACGGGAGCTGTTTTTTATATCTTCCCTACCAGGCTGCTACAGTACCGTCTGTCCTGGGTTCGGTTGCGCCCATCAAAACTCCGTTATCGGTTCTCCAGATAATCTGACCACGTCCAAATCCTCCGGAATCCAGCGCTCCCTCTATGACATGTCCTTTTCTTTCCAATGCCTCGGCAATATGTTTGGGAAAGTTCTGCTCAACCTTAATCTTTTTTCCTTCCATCCACTGCCAGCGAGGTGCATCCAGCGCAGACTGGGGGTTCAAACCGAAATCAAGCATATTCATGACAACCTGCACATGTCCCTGTGGTTGCATGAAGCCGCCCATGACTCCAAAAGGACCTATCGGTTTATCCTCTTTCGTTATAAATCCCGGAATAATGGTATGATAAGTTTTTTTACCCGGTTTTAAATAGTTTGCATGATTCGGATTCAAACAGAAATTAGCCCCTCTATTCTGCAATGCGATACCGGTACCCGGAACGACTAACCCGGATCCGAAGCCCATATAATTACTTTGAATGTAAGAAACCATGTTACCCTCACCGTCTGCAGTCGCAAGATACACGGTATCACCCCCGGTTGGTCTTCCCGGGTGGGGATTATTTGACTCACCAGTCATTAAACTCCTACGCTTTGCAGCATATTCCGGAGAAAGTAATCTCTTGACCAATTCACCCATCTCTTTAGAATCAGTGATAGTTTCTTTCCCGTCTGCAAATGCTAATTTTACTGCTTCAATCTGATAATGGAAGGTATCCGGGCCTTCTCTTCCTGTTTCTAAACTGATTTCTTTAAGAATATTCAATGCCATTAGAGCAATTAAACCTTGTCCATTAGGGGGTATTTCCCAGACATCATATCCCTGATAATTTACACTGATAGGCTTCACCCATTCGGAAACAAAAGAAGCAAGATCTTCTTTTCGCAGATAACCATCATATTTTCTGGAAAAAGAGTCGATTTTATCCGCAATTCTGCCCCGGTAAAAAGTATCGGCATTGGTATCACCAATCATCTGTAAAGTTTGACCTTGTTCAGGAAGACGCCACATCTCACCTGGCTCAGGTGTTCTTCCCCCGGGGGCAAAGGTCTCAAACCAGTACTTCATCTCTTCCTGATTCTCATATTGACTGTATCTTTGAAAAGCCTTCTTCCACAGATAACTGACTGTAGCTGATACAGGAAATCCATTTTGGGCATAATCAACAGCTGGTGATAATAGCTTTGGGAAAGACAGGCGGCCAAACCTTCTGGAAAGCTCTACCCATGCTGCAGGTGCCCCCGGAACTGTAACCGGCAGCCAACCATAATCTGGTATTTTTTCTAATCCCTTTTTCTGGAGTGCTTCACCTGAAATTCCCTGAGGTGCCGGACCGCTGGAATTCAAGCCATAAAGTGTCTCCTTAGTCCAAACCAGCGCAAAAGCATCTCCACCAATTCCATTAGAAGTAGGTTCAACAACCGTGAGACATGCAGCAGTCGCTATAGCTGCATCGATGGCATTGCCACCCTGTCGGAGTATTTCCAGACCGGCCTGTGCAGCCAGCGACTGGGAAGTCGCAACCATTCCATTCCTGGCAAAGATAACTTTCCGCTGAGAAGGATAGGGATAGTATAAAAAATCAAAATCCATTCTTTCCTCCTTTGCTTATTGGCATCACATGATGATCCTTTGAGGATATTGTTATAATCTTTCTTAACAAAAAACGGAATTTTTATATTTTATGCAATTAAGGTTGTGAATCCGACTTATAAACCAATAAATTCAAAGAGACCCAGCAATTTTGCCGACATTGCTAAAATCGAGATAACCAGGAACACCCTGATCCACTTATCCCCTTTGCTGACCGCAAAGTTACTTCCAATATATGCACCAATCGCATTGCCCATTGCCAAGGTAGAACCTAAAATAATATTTACTTTTCCATTAACAAGAAATACCAGGAGTGAAAAAATCGTATAAATTAGAATGATGAATACTTTAAGGCTATTGACCTTCACCAGTGACATTCCAGTAAGAAGGGTAAGGGCAACAATGAAAATAAAGCCGACCCCTGCCTGAATAAATCCACCATAAAAACCGACTCCTAAAAAAGCAATCATTGCTAAAATCAACCGAAAGGTACCAAGATTTTCAGTATCAATTTCTTTAATAAATTTTCTTTCCGGACGTGTTAATATGATAATAAGGACAATCATCATGACAATGGCTAATATTCTCTCAAACAATTCTCCTGAAATAGAAATGGCTACTCTCGCTCCAATAATCGATCCGATAATTGCCGGAATCCCTAGAATAAAACTCAGTTTGGGATAAAAAAATCCTTTCCTGCGAAAATTTGTTACGCCAACAATATTCTGAACAAGTATAGCAATCCGATTTGTCCCATTAGCAGTTGCAGCAGGCAAGCCAAGGAAGATGAGTACTGGCAGTGTCAGCAATGAACCACCACCTCCCAGTGTATTAAGAAACCCTGCTACAACCCCGGTGACTAAAATGAATCCGATCTGAAAAAAGCTCATTCATAACTCCTTTAGGTAACATCCATAGATATCGATTGAAAAATTTCTTCCTGCCTGGTGCTCATTTATCAGGAACAATACAATAAAATCATTATAACATAATCATCTCAACGGATATGCTTCTAGATTTCTTAATCAAAGCAAAAATGATTGTGGCAATGATTGCCACAATCATTTTAAAATCGAATCAAGATATTATTTTTACCATGATTTCAGAAGTTTCAGAAATTTATAGCCATATGAATTTGATGATAAAAAGAATGCCCAAAATATAGATTAAGCCATGCACTTCTTTTCCTTTTCCGCTTAACAACTTAATCAGGGGATAAGTAATAAAGCCCAGCGCTATTCCATTCGCAATGGAATAAGTCATCGGGATAGCAATTAAGCATATAAAAGCGGGTAGCGCTTCAGAAAAGTCATCCCATTTGATGCTTAAGATATTTCGGATCATCATGGTACCTACAACAATCAAGGCAGGTGCAGTCGCAGCACCCGGAACAATACCTACCAATGGTCTAAGAAATAGAGATAATAGAAATAAAATTGCAACCACAATACCTGTCAGACCGGTCCTTCCACCCTCTGAAACACCAGAAGCGGATTCAATATAAGTGGTGACTGTGCTGGTACCAAAAATGGCTCCCCCTGTTGTACCAATAGCATCTGCTAACAGTGCCCGACTTGCTTTAGGTAAATTGCCGTCCTTATCCAGAAAACCCGCCTGGGTACTTACTCCTACCAGAGTGCCCGCTGTATCAAAGATATCTACAAATAAAAAGGAAAAAATAACTGCGATCAGGGTAAGATCCAGTGCACCGGCAACATCCATTTTAAACAGAACTTCGCTCCAATCATTAAACTGGGGCATGGCGAAAAAGCCCTGAAAAGGTGGCGTTACATTCAGTCCAGGAAGGTATCCAATGACGGTAGCACCTAAAATTCCCCAAAGAATGGCGCCTTTCACCTTTAATGTATGAAGCACTCCCATCATAATTAAACCGGAAATGGCAACGATACCTGTCCCGCTCAGTACATCACCGATGGCAACCAATGTTGCTTCATCTTTGACCACCAGATTAGCATTCTGTAAACCAATAAAGGCGATAAACAGACCGATCCCGGCACTGATGGAAGCCTTTAATCCCATGGGAATACAGTTAATAACCATTTCTCTGACGGGAGTAACGCTAAGAATAATAAACAAAATGCCCTCCAGGAAAATAATTCCCAGGGCAATTTGCCAGCTAATCCCCATACCGATGACCACTGAATAGGCAAAAAAAGCATTTAAGCCCATCCCGGACGCCAGGGCAAAAGGATAATTGGTTAATAAAGCCATACACACTGTTCCCAGGATAATACCCATAATAGTTGCAATAAATACACCATTCCAGGGCATACCGGCATCACTTAAGATCGTCGGGTTCACGAAGATAATGTAAGCCATGGTCATGAAAGTAGTAAATCCGGCAATAATCTCCGTCTTGACATCAGTCCCGTTTTCCGAAAGATGAAACCTTTTCTCTAATAATTCCTGCATTTTCTATTCATTCCTTTCTTTTAATAATGAAATTGATCAGATTAATTTATTCTATGGCGTTACTATTCTAATATTTTACTGAAATTGAATCAATGCTTTTCAAATATTTTATTCTCAAATCCACATCCATGGTCCTATTCTTGCCAATTGTTACTGAGAAAAGGTATAATGGTTCAGATGGAAATCTCGACTATCCGACAAAAAATGAATCTCCACCTGAAAGCAATTGAATCAGGAGGTTATCTGTCAATATGTCCCTCTCTTTTTTCGGAAAGTTATTCGGGCAAAAAAACAGAATTTCGGATGAGCTAATCTGGATTTACACGCAATGCGACCAGTGCGGGGAAAAATTCAGAACAGTCATTCAAAAAAATCATGACCTTACACCCACATATCAACAGAATGGCCCTACCTATTTTGTGCGGAAAGAAATCATCGGTTCATCCTGCCATAATCGGATTAACCTGACCATCCATTTTGATCAGAATTACAATCGCCTATCCCAGGAAATCACCGGTGGCCATTTTATCTCCCAAGAACAATATGAAGCAGAAAACAACTAATGTAAAGTTTCTCAATCAAATTTTTACTAAAACAATCTTCTCAATGCCTCTGTTTATTTTTCATATTCAACATGCAGTGACCGATTTATGCCTCTACCACTGTCCCGACATTACAGAAAAAGAAACGTCTTCCAAATTCCTGATATAACTGCATGGCAGCCTCTAAACCCGTGCAATGGGAAGTGCCGATTCTCTCAATGTCAAATTGTTTCAGTACCTCTATGCTCCTGGTCTTCGTTTCCTCACTGGCCCGATCAAGATGGGTTCCGCCAAAAACAGCATGAATGTGCCGCTGGCCTGTCTTCTCAATGGCATAATTGATAATATTGACTATTCCGGAATGGGAACAACCTAATACAATCACCAGCCCTTTTTCGGTATCGGCAATGAGGGTCTGGTCATCGGGCATCTTATCCTGAACATAGCCCTTTTCGTCTTTCAATAACAACTTTTTATCACCTGTTTCAAATGAGGTCTTGCGAGGAATCTCTCCACTCAAGAGCAAGCCCGGTACAATTTCAGTTAAATCAGTATTGAATACAAATTCGGCTCCTTTGCTTTCTAAAATCTCACGTCGAAAGGGAATACCGATATTTTTTTCTACGCCATTGGTAACACTGTAGCTGTTCTTAAAAAGATCCCGGTGCGCATACACTTTTACTTTCCCTGAATATTCGAGTACCCGCAATAAGCCACCGGTATGATCATGATGGTGATGGCTGATAATAATACCCTGCAGATTTGATAAATCCTTATGGTAATGGTGCGCATTATTGATGATGCCTATCCCCTGTCCGGTGTCAAACAGAAAACTTCCCTGATCGGTTTCCAGATAGACTGCCCAGCCATGCTCTGCAATGACACCAGTGTTAAAAAATACACAATTTTCACAAAGAACGGTTGCTTTAATCTTCATAGGAAGCCTCCTTATTTTGATTTTATTGTACCGTAAAATACAATCATTGTTAAGGGATTGCATCAGGATTGTAATTGATAAATCTGAAAATTCAGTTTAATTGATTGCTCATGATAATATTATTAAGAAGAAATCCTTCATCAAATCCAAAACAGGAGTTAACCAATGAAGATCATCGATTTGAGTCATCTGATATATTCTGATATGCCGGTTTATCCGGGTACCGAATCACCCATCTTACAGCAAGTCAGTACGCTGGACAAAGATCATTACAGGGAAACAAAAATCACTTTATATTCCCATACCGGAACACATATTGATGCTCCCGGACATATGGTAACTCACGGCCCGAATCTTGACAACATGAATATAAATCATTTTTTCGGAAAAGCCACCATTCTGGATCTGTGCAATCATCAGAAATTGTCAATTTCCCATCATGATTTGATATCTTACCAGCAAAAGATAGGAAAAGTCGATTTTGTCGTTTTAAAAACCGGATGGAGTCAATACTGGGGAAAGAGCAGATATTATGAGAACTATCCCTTCCTGAGTCATAAGGCTGCAGAGTGGCTTTCAGAATTTCATCTGAAAGGTATCGGCATTGATAGTATATCTATTGACGCATCAGATTCCATTGACTTTTCTGTGCATACTACTTTCCTGGCAAATGACATGATTATTATTGAAAATCTGACCAACCTGGATGCTGTTCAAGAAGAATTTTTCTTGCTCAGTGTTCTTCCTTTAAAGATAAAGAATGCTGACGGTTCCCCTGTCAGGGCTATTGCTGTAGAAATTAGTTCCTGACAGACATCACATCATTCTGAAGCTTTTTATAAATGCTCACTTTTAAGCAATTTAACTTGTTTTGTCATCCCTTACTTGATATAATTTTGAATCAGTGAAAAAATCGTTGTTAATGAGCAACTATTTATTTTTTATCTTTTTTTATGAACTAATATTCATAAAATTCTGGAGGGCATTTTGAACTTTTCCATCTGTCATAAAATCTCTGAAAACATTAATAAGGTCATTGTCGGAAAAAGCAAAGCGATTGAGTTAATTCTAACTGTTCTTCTGGCTGAAGGTCATCTTCTCATGGAGGATGTGCCCGGAGTAGGGAAAACCCTGATGGCCAGAACGCTGGCTAAAAGCATCGGTGGTACCTTTCACCGTGTGCAATTTACCCCGGATTTACTCCCCTCTGATATCACCGGTTTTAATGTATATCATCAAAAAGAGGGAAAATTTATTTTTCAACCAGGTCCAGTTATGTCAAATATTCTGTTAGCTGATGAAATTAACAGGACCATACCCAGGACGCAATCCAGTCTACTGGAAAGCATGCAGGAAAAACAGGTTACCGTGGATGGTGTAACGATGGACCTTCCTTCTCCTTTTCTGGTCATGGCTACACAAAATCCCATCGAACTGGAGGGTACTTTCCCTCTCCCCGAAGCTCAACTGGATCGATTTTTAATGCGCATTAATCTAGATTATCCCTCACAGGAGGAGGAGATTTTGATTCTGAAGCGGTTTCAGAAAAAAGATCCTCTGGAAAAACTTTGTGCCGTTACGACTCCCGGAGAGATATTAGACTTACAGAAAGAAAGACAGAAGATCATTGTTTCCAGGGAGATTCATCATTATATTGTCTCCCTGGTAAAAGCCACCCGCAATTCGCCCAGGATACGTTTTGGTGCCAGCCCCAGGGCTTCCCTGCATTTAATGAGAGCAGGGCAGGCATTAGCGGCATTAAGGCATAGAGAATTTATTTTACCGGATGATATTAAAGATCTTTTTATGCCCGTCATGGCCCATCGTATCATTATCGAAACAAGGGAAAAGTTAAAAGGGATTACCCCTGAACAGTTATTGGGAGAAATATTACACCAGACAGAGGTACCCACACAGGAATTGAACGGATGAACAATGTAGATTATAATCGTAAACTATCTTCGATTTTTACAGACGGACTCTTTCGATTTCTGGTATTGATCTTATTATTTGTTGCCCTGCTTTATGAGGAAAGAAATCTGGTCTTAATCTCCATACTGATACTGACCATGTTTTATACCTCAAAATACTGGAGTGATATCAGTGCCAAAAACATTCAATATTCCTTTGATGCAGAAAAGAAAAAAGGATTTCCTGGAGAGTGGATCACCCTGCAGGCGACTGTTTCCAACCATAAATTCTTACCCATTTGGCTGCAGTTAACGATACCGATAGACAATCATCTGTCTTCTTCACATTTGTATTCCGATAGTCATTGCATTCGTGAAGAATTCAGTCTTCTCTGGTATGATCATTCTTCCTGGCAATGGAAATTTATTGCCCAACACAGGGGTTGCTTTGAAATTGGACCACCTTTTTTAGAAACGGGTGATCTTTTAGGATTTTTTCAGCAAAAAAGATTTCTGTCTCAATCTGTTGAGATGATTGTCTATCCCAAACCTGTTGTATTGAACTCTCTTTTTTCTCCTGCCAGAGAGCTATTCGGAAAACCTGGATTAAACAGTCCGGTTAAAGATCCTGTATACCCGGTTGCTACCAAGGATTACTGCCCGGAAGATCCTGCTAAATATATACACTGGAAAGCCAGTGCCCGTCATGATCGTCTTCAATCAAAAGTTTTCGATTCTTCTGCTCAAAGGAAAGTGCTTTTCATGATTGATGTAAGTTCATTTCCCAAGACCGATCATGAAGAATTGTTTGAAAAAACACTGGAGGTTATCGCAGCAATGACCATGGAGTTTGACAGGCAAGGTAGCCCCTATGGTATCCTCTCGAACGGAAGATTGGCAGGAAGTGATGTCGCCAGCTTGTCCATTGCCACCGGGCCTGAACAGCTGACTAGAGCCATGGAATTGCTGGCCAGACTTCAGTTAAGGGCAACAGATTCCATGCAACGAATTTTGTTTCAGGAAAATATTATACCTGAAGGGTCTGGCTGCATCTATTGCGCCTACCGTCTGAATAAAAAAAACATTCAGACTGCAGAATTTATAAGACAACAGCATAAGCCGGTATATTTCATGATTGCCAAACCTTCACATCATACCACCTGTCCTCATATACCTGTCTTTCTACTGAACGAAATTCATGGTGGTCATCTTGATTCTCATGAAAACGATTAAAATAAATAATCTCAGGAGCTGCTATGCCTGTACATACGAAAGGTAAAGAAGTATTATTGCTTATCTCTGCCGGTATGATGGAATTAACCTGGCTCTATGCAGTAGCCTGCATCTTGTTTCTTATGATGGATTATCCCATCTTTCCTATCTGGACAGCAATAACAGCCTTCTTTACCCCCATCATCGTTACCTCTGCTTTAAAGGGAAGAGGAAAAAGAATCATTGAACATGTTCTTCTGCATCTATTTTTTTATCTGTCAACCCTCCTGCCTGTTATTTATTTTTACGGAAAATTTCAGAAACCCTTTCTGAGTTTTACCTGGCTGGAAATGATTCTGCATCAGCAATATGGTTCGATTGACGGATTTGCTTATCTCTTAATGATGATCTGGTTTTCTATCCTCTGGATTAACGGATTCAAATTGGCAAACCGTTCCAATGACTATTTTACAGTTGCTTCTCGCTTTGACCTTGGTATTGTAGCACTGACTATTACTTTTATTATTTTAGGAAGCATGAGTATATCCTTTCCCCGTGCCGGTATTTTAATTATCTATTATTTTCTTTTCAGTATGTTTGCCATTGCAGTTGCTAAAAACCTGAGTAGTTCAAAAACACCACATTCTTACCAGTTGAGTGGAACAGGATTAGTAGTCACTTTTATTCTGGTGGTATTGCTTATCGGCAGCTGGGTGGTATTGTTTTTCCTGCCTCAGCTTACTTCTTCAGCGCAGACAGGTTACCGAATTCTTAAAATGATTGCTCAGCCTATCGGAAATTTACTTCTAAAAATTCTTACTTTTCTTTTCGGATACGGTCATCGTGCTGCTGGTGTAAGCCCAACCTATCCGGGTGAATCAAGCATTCCCTTAACGGAAAACACTGAATTATCCTGGTGGGCTCAATTACTGAAGTGGATAATAACCTGGGCAGGAATCATTGTGTTAAGCTTGCTTGCCCTGATTGCAGTTGGATGGCTTTTATGGTCACTCTGGAAATGGTTTTCCACCAAAACCGATCTGGATTCTGAAAAAAAAGATTTCTTTAAGGAATTTGTTCTTTGGATAATTTATCTCTTTTCTCTTGCTAAAAAAGGTTTCTACCAGATGACCGGAATCATCAAAAATATTTTCAGAAAGCCAGAAGATGTTTCCGACCTCTTTCAAAAACTCTGCCGCTGGGGTCGATCCAGCGGTATCCCGAGGGAAAGATCAGACACCCCCTGGGAATATAGCAGACACCTGGCTCATTTCTTTCCTGAAAGCCGGAATGATATCCAGTTCATCATTGATTCTTTTAACCAGGAAGTCTACGGCCAGAAATCCATATCAGCAGAACAGCTTGGAAAAGCAAAAAAAGCCTGGCAGCATCTGTCAAGCCCTTCACATTGGCCCTTACGCCTGATAGTCAAGCTATTTTATTCCCGAAAATTCAATTCCCGACAAGCAACCTCTTCATCTTTCAGTACATGAAGAAGAGATATTATTATTCCGATATGTTATTTTCGGATACCAGGCTACTAAACTGTATCCCCGTAACAAATATAACAATAACAAAATATAAAAATGGAATGATTTTATCGTGTTACCTGATTGCTTAATTTTCCGATTCCCTCTATTTCGATTTCGATAGTATCACCGGATTGTAAAAATACCGGGGGTTTACGGGCAAAACCAACACCCTCCGGTGTACCTGTCATAATGACAGTTCCCGGATGTAGAGTAAAGTTCTTGGAACAATAGCTGACTAATTCCCTGGTGCTAAAGATGAGGTCTGAGGTGTTAGAGTCCTGCATGACTTTCCCGTTTAGCCTGGATATGATCCTGCAGTGATCGGGATCAGGCAGTTCAGTCTCAATCCAGGGACCTAATGGGCAGAAGGTATCAAACGACTTGCCCCTGGCCCATTGTTGATCCAGACGCTGCTGGCAATCTCTGGCTGATACATCATTTCCACAGGTGTATCCCAGGATGTACTTATCTACATCCTCTATTGCTGTGTTCTTTGCCATTTTACCGATCACAATTGCTAATTCGGCTTCATAATCGACTTCATCTGGAGCCATCTCCGGTAAGATAATCTTATCTTCCGGACCAATCAGGCTGGAAGTTAACTTGATAAAGACAAGGGGCTTTTCCGGGTAAGCATGCCCGCTTTCATCAGCATGTTTCTTATAATTTAATCCAATAGCAATAATGTCAGTTGGAACAAGTGGAGCGAGTAATTCCACTTCACTTCTTTTATCTGAAGTGTCACTCAATTGAATATCCTGATAAATATCACCATTGATTCTATGGATAACATCATCTTCCAGAGCCCCATAAAATATTTCTCCATTTTTCCGGTATCGCACTATTTTCATATCCTCTCCTCCTGTTCTATTAAATGATTTACATAGCTGAAGTAAAATACCGACAGATGCTGCAATACTCATTTTTGAATATCTTTATTATCTTACTACTTTTTCTGATGATGCGAAAGATTTTATTATTTTATTTTCAAACTCTTCTTCTTGCCAAGACCAAAATATTCCTTTATTATCTAGTTGAGGTATCTTCTGCTATTTTGATCAGCTGTTAATTCGAGAAAATAAAATGATCATAGATCGTTATCCGTATAAACTTGAGGACTAGAGAATTATATGATGAAAGAAAAAATGATCGGCATTCTCGGTGGAATGGGACCTGAAGCGACCATCGATTTATTTCAGAAGATTGTTCAATTAACTCCTGCCAGCCGGGATCAGGATCACCTGAGAATCATTATTGATAATAATCCTAAAATACCCGATCGTACTAAGGCAATTCTGGAAAAGGGAGAAAATCCTCTTCCGGAATTAATCAGAACGGCTCAAAATTTGGAAAAAGCAGGTGCTGATTTTATCATCATGCCCTGTAATACCGCCCATTATTTTCATCAAGAAATTCAAAAAATGATTAAAGTTCCTATTTTAAATATGATCCAGGAAACGGCAAGATATATCTGCCAGTCTTTTCCTGATATGAATAAGGTCAGCCTCCTGGCAACAACAGGAACCTATCAGGCAGGAGTTTATCAGACTTATCTCGATAAAATAAATATTGAAACATTGATTCCCACAAAAGCCGAGCAAAATCAGATCATGGAAATTATCTATCAAATTAAGGCAGGAAACGCATTGCTGAACTTAAGAAAGCAAATGATTAAGATTGCCGAGGCTCAGATTCAAAAAGGCGCTCAGAGCATCATTGCCGGTTGCACTGAAATACCCCTGGTACTTAAAAACGGGGATATTAGTATTCCGGTAATTGATCCCACCGCTATCCTGGCTCAGAAGGCAGTCACGGAAGCATATAAATAGTACTTAATTCAAAAAAATCTTTTCTAAATACGAGTTTACTTTAATGACTTTAATAAGACTTTCCCCTACCTTCAATTGGTAATACACATTCTACAATTCCGGATCTTATTCCATAATAGATATCATGCAGATTGATTGTGGTGCATCCGTGGCTTGGAATTAATTCTATCTTCTGTCCAATGTGAAATTGGCTTGCTGCTTCTTTCTTAGTCTTGATAATGCCATGTTCTTCTGATAATTTAACCAGTTCTGTACCCTCTAAGCCCTTCCTCAATATAGGCATTCCAAATTCTTTGCTAATGGACTTCATTCCTGCGTCAAGAATAATTCGATCATCGGCTGGTATACTTATAATAGTAGCCAATAAAGTCAGTGCTTTTTTAAATTCCTCTCCTACTCCTTCAATGGAGTCGTATTTTGAATCCATCGTTAAATAGCTCCCGGCTTCAATTTCTGTAACATCCGGATGTTGACCGGTAATCATATATGTTCCAGTACCAGCACAACTCACTATCTGACAAAATATGTGATTCTGGTGAAGTATTTGTTTTGTTTCACTCACCTTTCTGAGGGAACTTAATGTTTCCCTTTTTCTTTCTTCTAAGGATTCTATAAAGACAGTGTGTCCTTCATAGGCCATGATTCCTAAAAATTTTAATCCTCTCAATTTATTTATCTTTTTGACTAATTCTAAAGCTGGCTCACCCGGCTCTACACCACATCTATTCATTCCAATGTTCACTTCAACTAAGCAATTTAACACTACCCCTTTTTCTAGTGCTGCTTCCGAAATATCCTTTGCATTTTTCTCGTTGTCGATGGATACTTTAACATCTGAATACGCAGCCAGGTTGACCAATCTTTTTATTTTAAGTGTGCCAATAATTTCATTAGTGATAAGCAGATCTTGGACACCTGATTTAGCTAAAACCTCTGCTTCTGACAATTTTTGACAGGTTATGCCGATTGCTCCTGCGTCAATCTGTTTATGAGCCAGAAAAGGGCTTTTATGTGTTTTAAAATGTGGTCTTAGCAGTTTTTTATTTTCTTTGATAAATTTTGCCATTTTGTTGAGATTATATTTCATTGCATCAAGATCGAGCAAAAGAGATGGTGTTTCGATTTCTTCAACTTTAGAACCAATTATATATCTTTCCATCATGAACTCCATCAGATTCATTAAATTTTATTGTAAGTGATTTTCTTATCTTCAAAAAAGATGGTTTTATGTCAGCATACATTCCGATGACTAAAAAATACTTTGGTATAATATTTATAAAAAAGATAACCCAAGTATACCCTATTTGAAGTATTTTTGTAACCTTATTATGCTGAATATAATTTATTTCTTACAAATGTAGTCATTTAAATTCATTACTTGCTACAATATTCAGTAGAAGCTAACAGGCAATTTCGAGATATATAATAACTTATTAAGCTCCTCATGACTATTTATCAATGAGAAGAATAAACTAATCGATTTTTGCACAAACCGGTTAATAGATTCCATGGGATCTGACCAGGAATCTTTCTTCGAATTAATTTTCAGAAATGATAAAAATCTTATCGTCTTTACTCCTATGAATAATAAATTAAGATTCTATTTTGACTACAATCTACTATTCATTGTTAAAAACAATGATACTATACTATAATTTTTGAACTGACAAATAAATATTGAGGAAATTTTTTTGGAAAAAACAATGAAACAGAAAATCTCTGCCAATATGCTCTATAATTACATCCAATGTCCTCATCGCTTGTATCTGGATCAATTTGAAGATCCTGCCATGAGAGATCCGGAAACTGCTTTTATGAAATTGCTCTGGGAAAGAGGAATTGATTATGAAAAACAGATCGTAGCTGAATTAAAAAGACCTCTTCTTGATTTAAGCACTTATTCAGGCGTTGAAAAAGAGGTTAGAACCAGAGAAGCCCTTCAGCAGGGTGTCACTTTCATTTATAGCGGTCGGATCAGTGCAGATCATCTGGTCGGTGAACCAGATTTCTTATTCAAACAAGAAGGAGGATATATCGCCGGCGATATAAAAAGTGGTTCAGCACTGGAAGGTGAAAACGATCTATCGGAAGGAAAACCAAAAATACATTATGCGATTCAATTGAGTTTATATACTGATATTCTGGAAAAATTAAACTATTCCTCCTCTAAAACACCTTTTATTCATGATATTAAGGGAAGAGATATTACCTACGATCTAACACAAGTAATGGGAAAACGTGAAGAGTCAACCTGGTGGGAACTATACGTACATACCCTATCAGAAGTGCAGCAGATTATGGAGAAAAAGGGTTCTACCTCCCCGGCACATGGAGGAGTCTGTAAACTATGTCATTGGAGAAGTTATTGTCTTAGACATCTGATAACAGTGAAAGATTTAACATTAATACCGGAACTGGGTCGCAAGAAAAGAGATATTCTAGTTCAGCAAGTGAAAAAAATGACGGATTTTGCCTACAAATCCTTTCATGAATTTATGATCGGTAAAAAGACTATTTTTCCAGGTATAGGTATAACAACTTTATACAAATATCATGCTCGTGCTAGATTATTGGCACAGATTGACAAACAGGCTTATAGCAGAAAAACAATAAAATTCCCCCAGACTGATACTGAATTATTCTTTGATGTGGAAACTGATCCTATGCATGATTTTTGTTACCTGCATGGTTTTGTAGAACGAATTCATCGGAATTCAGCAACTGAAAAATATGTTCCCTTTTTTGCGGATAAGGCTGATGAAAAACAAGAAGAGAGAATCTTCATTGATGCCTGGCATTATATCAAACAACATTTTCCCTGTACCGTTTACTATTATTCTCCCTACGAGAAGACGATCTGGAAAAAATTAAGCCTGAAATATCCTGATATTATCAAGCCAGCTGAATTGGAATCATTCTTTCATTCACCATTGGTTGTAGATTTATACAGTGATATTGTTAGAAAACATACCGAATGGCCTACTTATAGTTACTCAATAAAGGACCTGGCTAAATATCTGGGTTTTCAATGGCGTGACGAAAGCCCATCCGGGGCTGAATCCATTGAATGGTATCATCGCTGGCTGGAAAACGAAAGACCGGAGATGAAGGAACGTATCCTGCAATACAACGAAGATGACTGTATCGCCATGAGAGTATTGCTGGAAGGAATCAAAGCTTTACCGGTAATGAAAAAATAGAAGGTGAAGAAAAAATACATGTATTCATTTTTAACCAAATATAAGGTTGGGCAAAAAAAGGGTAATTTGGGGAAATAACACAATCAAAGCCAATACAATAAGCAAGGGAATAAGAAATATGGCTGTATTTTTTGCTACTCTCTCTACTGGTACTTCCGCAACGCCACTCAAAACAAAAAGAACTGTTCCAAATGGAGGTGTCAGCAAGCCGATCATTAAATTTAAAATGACCATGATACCAAATTGAATGGGATCAATGCCCAGTTGATCAATGATAGGAAGCAGAACGGGAACCAGAATATTAATAGAGGCAATCGTCTCCATAAACATCCCCACAATCAGGAGCACGATATTAATAGCCAAAAGGATCATATAATAATTATCGGTAAGACTAAGAATATAATTCGCCACTGCCTGGGGAACTTTTTCATTGGCTAAAATCCAGGCAAATAAAGTTGCGGCGACCACGATAAACATCACCTGTACCGTTGAAACCATTGAGATTTTAACGGCATCCATAAACTGTTTCATCGTCATCTCCCGATAAATGAAAAATCCTAAAATAATGGCATAAACCGATGCGATGACCGCTGCCTCAGTGGGTGTAAAAATACCAAAAAATATCCCGCCTAGAATGATGGCAGGCGTAAAAAGAGCCCACACTGCGGAAAAAAATGAAATGATAATGTCCTTAAAACTTGCTCTTTTTTCGATAGGTGTATGATAACGATCTGCCAATAAATAGATCATCATCATCAAACTGATCCCCATCAAAAGGCCAGGAAGAATACCTGCAGCCAGTAAGCGGCCGACAGAAGTAGAGGCCACAACGGCATAGACAACTGCCGGCAAGCTGGGGGGAATGATAGGACCAATGGTGGAAGAAGCGGCTGTAATCCCCACCGTCAATCTGTCATCATAGCCTGCTTTGCGCATGGCACTGATTTCAATATTACCCAAACCGCCTGCATCAGCGATAGCAGCACCGGACATTCCCGCAAAAATAATGCTGGCTATGACATTCACATGTCCCAATCCCCCCTTGATATGTCCGACAATTTTATTGGAAAAATCAAATATTCGATAGGTCACGCCACTGGTATTCATCAGATTACCGGCAAAGATAAAAAACGGAACTGCCAGTAAAGGATAGGTATTGGCACCGGCAACCATGCGTTGGATTGCAGAAAAATTCGGAATATTCCCATCAACCATCATATAGATTAGCGAAGGAATGCCGATGGCCAGAGCAACAGGCATGCCCAAGAGTAATAAAAAAAATAAGCCTAAAATTAAAAAAGCAATCAAAGAACATACTCCTTACTTTTTCTTGACGGTGATAAGAAAATGCTGCCGATAATATTTTATGATATCCTGAATTTCTCGCGTGAGGAAAAACAATGAACCTACCGTTACAGAGATATAAAGATAGAATTGGGAAATCTGCATTGCCTGTGACATAAAACGCCGGGACTTATAAGCCAGAATATATCCCAGAATGACCAAGGCAACCATATATGCTACAGTCAGCACTTCTCTGAATAACCAGATGATCTTCTGCTGACCTAAAGACATCTTTCCATACATGAAATTAAAGAAAATTTCAATCTTAATGTGGGTATTTATCTTGCGAACATAAGCAGCTCCCAGAAAGGTAAGCCAGACAAAGGTGTAACGACACAACTCGATATTCCAGGGTAGGGTAAAATTCATAATGTAACGTGTAAATACCTGAACTGCCATCAGTAAAAAGATGAAGAGAAACAGAATCTCGGGTATATATACTTCGATTTTATCGTAAAGATTCTTCAAGACTTTATACTCCATTTGACCTGCTTTTGAGTAGCCCCAAACGTTTACTGAATTTTTCTTTATCAACTGTTACAACTTAGCAGATTAATTGGGAAGCCATTGAAATGACTTCCCAATCATGACATTTTTCATTACGTTTACAAATTATAGATTGTGTATCCTGCTATGCAGATCGGCTCCATAACGGATCCACCACTTGGCAAAATCAGCAGGCATACTCTTGGTTGCCTCAACAAACGCATCAATGTCTGATTCTACCAATGTGCAGCCCTGTTCTTCAAAGAATTCACCCAATTTCTTTTCACTCTCATTGATATCAACTGTAATGAATTCAGTAGCTTCAGAGAAAGCGTCTAATATAATCTTCTGGTATTCTGCACTTAATCCATTAAATTTGTCACCGTTCATAACAAATGTGCCGCAGTTAATAACATGAGAGGTTAAATTAATATAATCCTGTACCTCATAAAACTTCATGGCCTGGATGGTTGGAAGAGGATTTTCCTGCCCATCGACAACTCCTTGCTGTAAGGCCATATACACTTCCTGGAAAGCAATAGGAGTAGGATCTGCTCCCATCGCCCGGGCATAGGCTAAGGTAACCTGTTGTTCAGGCACTCTAAGTTTGAAGCCTTTTAAATCTTCCGGTTTGTAGATGGGCTTATTTGAGGTCAACTGTCTGGTACCATAAGTCATGGCACCTAAAACCTTCAGGGAAAATTCCTTTCCTAAATCATCAAACATCTGCTGACCAATCTCACTTTTGGCAAATTTCTGGACGTGATCATTATCTTTAAAAGTATAAGGCATTTCTAATACATTAATCGGTTTAAATAGATTTCCAACCTGGCCGGCACCGGCAATGACAATGTCAATCGAGCCAAAGATAGCTGCTTCTAAAATCTGTTCTTCGGTTCCTAACTGACTGGCTGGATAAGTATCAATTTTAATCTGACCACCTGTTCTATCCTCCACTAGTTTGGCAGCCATGTCTGCACCCCTAGACCAGGCATGAGAAGGATCATAGATGTGCGCTAATCTAAATGTGGTTTGCGCACAGACTGTGGCGCTTAATGTAACGATTAAAAATAGCAAAATAAACAGACTCAGTACCCTTTTCATAATAAAATCCTCCAAAATAGAATATTGTTCTAAAAATCCAAAAACATCTTTATACCGTAAACTTGATGTTCACAAATATGGCTGTGTATCACCTCCATTCCTGATGATCTTCAGTGACAAGATTTTAAATATTTCCTGGAAACTACTATGTCATTAAGACTTTTCTAATATCTGATCTAATATTATTTTAACATAAATAGACATTGTTTCAAATCAAATTTCTTTCGATAAATCATTAAATAAATATAAATTAATTTAATAAAAATGAAAGATAATGTTAGCTTAATACGTATTTATTGTTATGAAACGTTGATTCTTAAACCAAGGGGATGAATCTGACTATGTTAAAAAAATTAAATATATTTCTTTTTTTTCTATTTTCTGTTCTGATTATTTTTCAGTTACCAAGCAATCATCTTTCCCTTGCGCATACCTGGGACAGCTGTCCTTTCGGTTTATCAAACGATCCTTATCCGGGGGAGTGTGGCAGGTATATCGACACAAACCAGGATGGAATTTGTGATTTATCCCAGCCCGAACCAACCATTCATGACACCACAAACAATCCAAACCAGCTGAATACCAATCATGAACAGGACAACATGACAAGCAATGTCTTCGTTCCTCCTGAGGAAAAAGAATATAGTGTGGAGATTTCCGGAAACCGATTGAGAAATATGTCCATTACCGAAATTGCCCAATTGTGGAATATTGATGCACATCAGCTGTTGCAGGCACTTGAAGAAAATCTCTTACTGAAAGCAGATTATCATATTGAGAACACGATTAATGATTTAAGAATAGAAATGCGCTTTTCTCCCTCACTGGTAAAAATGGTTGCTGAAGAGCTGAAAACACAGAATCATTCTCAAACAGAAAAACCTGGTTTGAATCAAGGTGATGACAATCTAATCATTCCTGAATTTCCTGAAGAATGCACCATGCAACAGGTGTTTTTTCCTGATTATAACTTGATTGAAATCGGATTGATAACTCTTTTTCTTTACCTGGGCGGCAAATGGCTGGCAGCCAAGTTAAAAATCAGTGCAGCAAAAGAAAAGAAATTCTGGAATATTTTGCTTTTAATCAGTTTTATTGGTTCAGCTGGGACCGGTTACATTCTGATACTCATTCGGGACTTTGACTGGTTTCGCTCCATTCATTTTAACTTTCTTTTTTGGCATGTGGAATTTTCTATTGCCATGGGACTCATCAGTATCTTTCATGCCTTATGGCATGTGAAGTACTACTGGAAAACCTTTCATAAACAAAAGTAATGGTTTATAATACAAAAGATACTCCGATACCCCTGAAATGGTGATTCCAGAAAAGAAAGGTTTTATGATAGCCATTGCCGACTGTGAACAAAAAAAAGATGCCCAGTTAGTTAACCTGAGCTTAGAAAATCAAGAATACTATTATTGTCTGATGAAAAGATACGAGATTCCCCTGATGAACTATATCCGGAAATTATCCGGTATGAATCGGGCCGATGCTGAGGACATTTTGCAGGAAGTATTTATTCTTGCCTATCAAAACTTAAATGACTATGATCGGCAATTTAAATTTTCCAGCTGGATATATCGTATTACTCATAACCAGACAATCAGTATACTGAGAAAAAAAATGAAAATGCAGGATATTTCCTGGGATGAACATGATTTGGACCAGATCGTACATTCTGATTTTGATATTGAGCAGCATCTGTTACAGAAAATGGACTATCAACAACTACTGCACCTCATTGATTTAATGCCCCTTAAATACAGAGAGGTCCTGTTATTAAAATTTGTAGAAGGAAAGGATTATCAGGAAATCAGTGATATTCTGAGAAAACCGATAGGAACCATCGGAACCCTGATTAATCGTGCCAAAAAAAGATTGCTTCAGGATATTGAAAAAGGAAAAGGCAGGTCAAAAAATGACTGATATCAGTAAAAAAACTTTAGAAAAAATAAAAAAAGAACAGGTACATCCCAGGTCTCGCTGGTATTTTCTGACCCGCAATTATTTCTTTTGGTTCATGTTTGTGCTAACGACTCTATTGGGAGGTATTGCCTTTGGTATGATCCTGTTTATCACCGGCGATCTGGATTGGGATATTTACCATTATCTGGGAATCAGTTTACCGAAAGCAGTTATCATGAGTCTGCCCTATCTCTGGATTATCCTATTGGCGATTTTTCTTGTCATTACCTATTACAATTTTATACATACCCGTACCGGTTACCGTTACCGATTTGTAGCAATCTTAATTGTCAGCCTTCTCATCAGTGCCTTGCTGGGATTCGGTTTCTATCAATATGGCTGGACTGAAACCATGGAAAGTCATTTCAGAACCAGAATTCCGGGCTATCAACGTCTGGTTTATACTGGCGAAAATCAATGGATGCACCCGGAAAAAGGGCTGTTGAGCGGTAACATTAAGGATATGTCACCTGAGAGGGCACTGATCTTGCTGGAAGATCATCACGGCCAAGTATGGGAGATAGACATCAGCCAAGTCAGGATAAAAGGCAATGTTCCCTTATCCCAAAATCTGAATATTAAGATTATCGGGGAACAATTGGCTGAAAATAGTTTTAAGTTTAAGGCATTCGAAATACGGTTTGCTCGAGGATTCCAGCAGGGAAAAGGGAGAAGATAAAAAATCAAGATCATCGCATTTTCATCAATCAGCCTTTTCTTCTTTTTTACTGACCAGCTGCTGGAACTTATTTTTTGCTTTCTGCAGATTCTCTTCCAATTCACCGGTATGAACGCTGCTGGGCAAGATTTTGGATTGACTGAAATCAACCTTTACCTTCTTCACTCCCAGACTTTTAGTTAAGGTCAGCAAGGTCTGACGGGCAGAATTTTCTACTTCTGACTGTAGTTTATTGACTACACCTTCTGCCAGTTGAGCAGCCTGAGTCCTTGCCTCTTCTTTGAGTTGATTCTTATCTTCTTCACTGAAGCCGGACCCGAATGCCCGGTTAAGCAGATCTGGAAGCAACCAGGGCAAAAACTTGGAATTCTGTTCATCGTAAAAGCTGATATCCCGAATATGAACCTGATAAAGACAGCGGGGCATCGTTAAGATATATTCATTCTCATTTAGTTGCTCAATCTTGAAATCCGGACTGCGCAGGTCATAGCGGAAATCAATATCAAATTCAAAGATCATGGCCATCTTTTTAGTGGAAACCAGCCATTGGAAATACCGTTTTCCGGTTTCACCAAACCAGTGCTGAGAAGCCGTAACAATCTCTTTGGTTACCATCTTAAAAGCAACCAGTTCTCCCACGGAACGAATCTGCTCAATGGATGAATAGATCTGAATCTGCTTCCCTGAACCGCGCGGCCTGAAAAAAAACCACCATAATATGACCAAAAGAATCAATGCGGCAATAAAACCAGTCAAAGCAAAAATGATATTTTCCGGCATTTCTTTACTCTCCTTGCCTGAATCCATTTACAGATTTTTTCCAGTATGTCAATTATAAACGCTTTCACTAAAAATCACAAGAATCAGTGTTTTGATACAAAATCCATGCGCTTCTGTTCTATGGTTGCCAACAGTGATTCAAAAGAATCAATGAATTTCTATACCCCCTCTTCTAATCGTTTCTGGAAAACTGCATCCATCATGATACCGTATTCATCCAGGCCGGAAAGGATCAGCTGTTCCTGGGTAGAGTCCTCCGAAAATAACTGTTCTGCCTTGTCGCGATCCAGAAAGGCTTCAATAGTATTCTCAGGCATGGTATTAATCGTATTTCTGACAATGAGCTCCTGGACATATTTGATATCCGAATAATCGGGATTCTTGGTGCTGGTGGATGCCCATAAAACACGTTGAAAATTCGTTCCCTCTTCTGCCAATTTCCGGAAAGGTCACCATGATTGTGTTAATAATACAACTTGCATCGAGCAGACAGTGATTAAATCCCGGGGATTGATTTTAATCTGCCATCCGCGTAATCCTGCACTGACTAAAATGAAAGGATATTGGAGTGCAGTCTTATCAATATACATGGTGTAAGCATGTTTTAATCCCAGGGGAGAAACACCTCCTCTGACATATCCGGTTAGCCTGTTAATCTCTTTTACAGGAACCAGATGGACTTTTTTATTCAAGCTTATTTGCGCTAATTTTTTCAAATCAAGCTCTGCATCTCCCGGAATACAGGCGACTATCTCTCCGGTCTTATCCCCCCGGGCAACCAGGGTCTTGAAAACCTGGTTCAGGGGAACACCTACTTCCCGGGACACATGTTCGGCACTTAAGTCATCCGGATTCACCTGATAAGATAAGAACTCATAATCAATATTTAATCTATCCAGCAAGCGTGTGGCATTGGTCTTTTTCAATCTGTTTGTTTCTCCCATATTGACTTATAAAAATAGCTGCAGTAATAGTAAATTGTTATTATTTCAATTAGTCTTATCAAAATCCAATTCTTCGCTGCGATCTGTTGCCGGGGGAGGGGTTATTGATAATCTTGAGATTTCCTCCCGCTGTTCCATATCCAGATGAAAATCTGCTGCTTTCAGAGCAGGCTCCAGCTGTTCCAGATTGCGTGCACCAATCAGTGGTGCTGTTACGGAAGGATGGGACTTCACCCAGGCAACTGCCAATGTTACCGGATGAACTCCGGTGTTCTCCGCATGGGCTAAAAATCTTTCTACAATTTCATAATATACATCCTCGTGATAACGATGAGCATACCTTTTATCAGATAATATTCTTCCTTCTCTTGGTTTTTTATCTTTTCCATATTTTCCCGTTAATAAACCTCCCCCTAAAGGACTATAAGTGAACACGCCCATCTTTTCAGATTGAGCTAAGGGCAACAGTTCAACCTCCGCTTGTCTCTTCACTAGATTGTACATTGGTTGTATACATTCAAATCGAGCCAAGCCTTCCCTGGCTGAAATACCCAATGCCTTCATGATCTGCCATGCTGCCCAATTGCTTGCTCCTAAATAAAGGATTTTACCTGCCTTCTGAAGATCATGGAGAGCATTCAAAGTTTCCACTATTTCTGTAAAAGGATCGAATATATGAACAAAGTAGATATCGATTCGGTCAGTTTTAAGCCTCTTCAAGCTTTCATCAACAGAAAGCATGATATGGCGACGTGATAGCCCATGGGCATTGATGTTATCCCCGGTAGGATTTCCCACTTTAGAGGTAATGATCACTTTATCCCGACAACCAGCAATACACTTCCCCAGAATCTTTTCTGATTTTCCAGCTGAATATGTATTTGCAGTGTCAAAACAATTAATACCAACTTCTATGCACCGATCGAACATTTGTCTGGACATCTTTTCATCGGCTTCTCTACCAAAAGACATGGTTCCAAAACATAAAGATGAAACCTGAATACCCGTTTTACCTAATAGTTTATATTTCACTTCAATCTCCTCCAAGCAATTTTTCGATATATTCCCACTTTATCTTAGTGAAAATTTACAAATTTTATACTTGTCATGAAGTCAATAAATAAGGTTAAACGTTATGACTTAACCAGTAGTTCGGCTATCTGGACGGCATTAAGGGCAGCACCTTTTCTCAGATTATCAGCAACAATCCACATCACCAGGCCAGGGTTAAAGACCAGATCTCTTCTGACGCGTCCGACAAATACTTCATCCTTTCCCTCTGCATCCAGTGATAGGGGGTACTGGCATTGATCGGGTCTATCAATTACTTTTATTCCTGGAAAGTGATTTAACAGTTCTCTTGCCTTTTCCGGGCTGATTTCTTTCTGTGTTTCAATATGCACATCTTCGGCATGTGCCCGATAGACAGGCACCCTGGCTGTCGTTGCGGAAACAGCGATATGTTCAGCATGTAGAATTTTTCTCGTTTCATTCCGCATCTTCAGTTCTTCCGAGGTATACCCGCCTTCATCAAAAGAACCAATATGGGGCAGGACGTTAAAGGCAATCTGATAGGGATAAGCGTTTATCTTTATTTTTTTCTTTAAAACAATGGCTTTGGATTGCTCTCTCAGCTCATCGATAGCCTCTTTACCGGTCCCGGAAACAGATTGATAGGTAGCGCAAATGATTTTATTAATCCCTACCGCATCATAGATGGGCTTTAACGCGACCACCATCTGTATGGTAGAGCAATTGGGATTAGCAATAATCCCTTGATGCTGCAAAACATCCTCCGGATTGACTTCCGGGACTACCAGCGGAACTTTGGGATCCATGCGATAATGCTTTCCATTATCAATGACGATAGCACCTGCCCGGACCGCAAGAGGTGCATAGTATTTACTGACCTCATCTCCACCTGAAAACAAAGCAATATCTATTCCCTGGAAAGAATCATCATTTAATTCCCGAACCTGTACTCTTTCCCCTTTAAAAATATATTCCTTGCCGGCAGAACGATGAGACGCATAAAGTGAAATCCGGTTAACCGGAAAACTTTTCTGCTCCAGAACACGGGTCATCTCTTCTCCTACCGCTCCGGTTGCGCCCACTACTGCAATATGATAATATTTCATTTTCTTCTCACTCTTTATCCAGCTGAAACTCCTGATGGACTTCCCTTACAGCATCCACGATTCTATCCTGATGAATCAGACAGGAAATTCTGGTTCCCGAAGTGCTGATCATATCAATGTTAATATGATTCCTGGCCAGAGCCTCGAACATGCGGGCGGCAATGAGCGGATCCGAAGTGATTCCAGCACCCACAATTGATATCTTGGCTACCTCTTTATCAGACAAAACTTCCGGTGACCCTATATCTCTGGCTACCTTTTTCGTTATCTTCAGTGCTTTTGCCAGATCCTCAGAGGCTACCGTATATGCAATATCGTTCACCTCATCATGCTCTGCGCTCTGGATAATCATATCCACAATAATCTCCTTACTGGCCAGTGCTTTAAATAATTTAGCGGCGATGCCGGGAATATCGGGAACATTCTTAATAATGATTTTCCCGACATTCACCTCATGCGTCACTGCCCTTACATTTACCTTCTCCAACATGGGTATCTCCTCTCTGGTCTGAATGATTGTTCCAGCACCATTATGACTAAAACTGGATTTCACGACAATATTGACCTGATAATTTTTGGCAATATCAATCGCCCGGTAATACAAAACTTTGGCACCTAAAATAGCCATTTCTGACATCTCGTCATGAGAAATCTCTTTCAGTCTCCTGGCTTTGGGTACTAAATCCGGATCCGCTGTGTAAACACCGTCCACATCGGTATAGATCTCACAACAGGAAGCTTTCATCCTTGCGGCCAATGCGATCGCTGTAGTATCGCTACCACCTCTTCCTAATGTGGTAATATTTCCCTCGCTGTCAGTTCCCTGGAAACCGGCTACAATGACAATCTTGTCCTGATCTAGCGCTTTCTTAATACGTTGTTGATTAATGCTGTCAATTCTGGCTTTGGTATAAGAGTTGTTGGTAATAATTCCAGCTTGGCTCCCTGTAAAGGATATTGCCTCTGCACCCAAAGCATGAATTGCCATGGTCACCAGGGCAATGGAGACCTGTTCTCCCGTAGAAAGAAGCATATCCATCTCTCTTTCGCTGGGATTTTTGACTATTTCGTGGGATTTTTTTATTAATTCATCCGTTGTTTTGCCCATAGCCGATACCACGATAATCATACGATTACCCTGTCTGGCCTGTTCAACTATTTTCTGGGCTATTTTTTTAATCTTCTGTATATCAGAAACGGAACTTCCGCCATACTTCTGCACAATGATAGGATGGATCGTTTTCCCTTCTTCAATTCTGGCACCATCCATATCCGGATCCAGTACCTTGACCTGACTTTCTACTCCTGCCTCAGAAAAGGTCGTTCTCATGATTTTGATAATCTCTTTTTCTGCACCTTCCTTGACCAAAGAAATAACAGTTGGCCCGGAACCGCTTAAAGCAACACCGGCAATCCCGCTTCTCTGCACCTCGGTAAAAATATTTTTAGCTCCTTTAATAAAGGGAATCCGAAAAGGCTGGTGAAGACGATCCTGCATTGCTTCCGGTATAAGCTCCCACCTGGACTGCTGCAGGGCATTTACCAGTAATGCAGATTTACTCAAATTGTCTACTGCATCCTGAAGCGAAACCTGTTTGGGCAGCACTTTACGCATCTCTTCTGTACTCAGAGTATAAGGTGGAATACCCACAACTGCTCGTAAATCATGAGGCATATCCAGTTTTACCCATTTGATCTGACCGTTATGGTCTCTATACGAAATAGTAAATCCACCAATGAGAGCCGGGACGATATTATCCAAATGGCCTTCCAACGAAAAAGCCATCTGCAGGATTTCTTCCCGGCTTAAATGAATCTCATAAAGTTGACTGGCACCCAAGATACCTCCGATAATGGCTGCAGCACTGCTTCCCAGTCCTCTTTCTATGGGTATCTGGTTCTTAATCGATATTTTGATTCCCCTGTTTTCCGAATGAAGGCCAGCCCTGTCCATGACTAATTCAGCTGCCCGGTAAATTAAATTATTATAATCTGAAGCCAGCATCGCAGAACCTTCTCCGTCAGCATGAAAGGCAAATCCATTTTCTAGCCTTTCCATCTCAATATCTAAATATAGCGATAAAGCCATGCCCAGGCAATCAAAGCCTGAACCAAGATTTGCGGTTGTAGCCGGTACTCTCACTTTGACCATTATGATCCCTTCCTTATTCATCATCAGATAACTGTTAATATTTTCGATATAAAATAAAAACCGTTAAAAACATTCAATCAACATGAGTAACATGAGTAAGCCTTGGTACTTGAAATTCATTTCCTGATATTCTTATATATTCTTAGAAAATGAATCATTTTAACACAGTTTTTTTGATGTTCTATTTCTTTAATAATTTTATTGATTTTATTCTCACTTAACTTGTTGGTTAAAATTCCAATTGTCAGGTTTTCAGTCTCGCTACCTATTTCACTACTCTTTTCAATAAAACCATTGTTCTGTTCAATTATTTCTTTAATCTTTCCTCTGCAATCTTTTTCTTTTTCAAGCTGAATTCTAAGAAAATATTCATTTTCTTGCTGTTGACATAGCTTAATTTCTAATTTTTTTAAGTTTTGTACCAGATAACCAAATTCGAAATATTCTGGCTGCCTGATAATTCTTATAATGTCACTTACGATCATGCTTCCTCCGGCGGTTCCCCCAGCACCTGCTCCTGAGAAGAATAATTCTCCATAACTTTTGCCGTACATCAAGATTCCATTATCAGCACTATGAATATTAGCCAGAATATGATCTTTGTCAACTAAAACCGGCTGAACCCGGATATCTAGATATGTTCCTTTATGTATGGCAATGGCTAAAAGTTTAATTCGATATCCAAGTTGTTTTGTCAATAAAATATCCTCATATGTGATGGTATCTATACCAGAATAACTAATCTGACCAATATCTAATTGAGCTCTAAATCCAAGAGAAGAAAGTATAAATATTTTATAAAGTGTATCAATGCCCAGGATATCATTACTTGGATCTGCTTCAGCGTAACCTATATCCTGTGCCTTCTTTAATGCTTCTTCTTGGGTCATATTGTTCTCAAGCATTAAATCAAGCATATAATTGGTAGTCCCATTTAAAATGCCTGTAATCTCCTCTAAAGGACATGATGTTAACATGTTTGAAATGATTCCAATAACAGGAATTGCACTAGCTACTGACGTTTCAAAGAGAAACTGAACCTTATTATCGTGTGCAATATTTAATAATTCGTATCCATGTTTTGCGACAACTTCCTTGTTTGGTGTTACGACATGCTTGCCTCTATTGAGAGCATTTTTAATCAGATTATATGCTGGGTATTCTCCACCGATTGCCTCTACAATAATCTGAGTTTTAGCATCTTCAATGACTTGCTGGGCAGAACTTGTAAATATAGAGTCATATTTCCCAGAAGTTGGTTTTCTGGTCAGCTCTAAATCTACCAGACCTGTTATTTTCACTTTATAAGGCGCAATCTCGCTTTCAATAAAATCCTGATTCTTTTCGATTATACTTAAAGTTCCACTTCCAATCGTTCCTAATCCTAGAATCCCGATCCCAATCTCTTTTTTTAACATAAATCTTACACCTCGACATCCTATTCATAATAAGATATTTCAATGCAAAAGGCCTTCCATCTTGTTAAAGACGAAAGGCCTTTTTCGCGGTTCCACTTTACTTTTTAAACAACCAATTTGATTGTTTAAACACTCCTTTATGATGACCTCCGGGTTGGTTTTTGGAATCCTTTGGCATATCCAAATTATTCCTACTCTCCCCTTCTTCGGTCTTCCTTATAAATTTTTTGTCATTTTACCATTGAAATTTTCATTTGTCAAAAGAAAAATAATACTGGTACAACTAATCAATAACCTGGGATTGGGGTACGGTAGCTACGCTGGCAACTTTATCATCCTTATCCAGGTTCATTACTCTGACTCCCATGGAATTCCTTCCTGTTCGGCTGATCTCTTTCACCGGAACGCGAATAATAATCCCTTTCTGACTGATGACCACCAGCTCATCTCTTTCGCTTACCACTTTAACAGATACGACCTCTCCGCGTTCTATGCTGAAACGTATTGATTTTACCCCTTTACAGCCTCTTCCCCTGGATAACCGATATGATTGTATGGGTGTTCTTTTACCGGCACCATTTTCCGTAATAAGAAGCAAGTCTTCTTCTGAATCAGGGTTCACCAGGCTGATATCAAGCAGATAATCATCTCTCGATATGATCATTCCCCTGCACCCCATGGCAGTTCTACCCATAGGACGTATCTTTTCACCGGAAAAGTAGGTGGACTTCCCCTTTCGTGAGGTTAGAATAACATTATCCTTCTCGCCTGCCAGCCTTGTTCTGATTAATTCATCCCCCGGATTAAGAGAAATGGCAATAATTTCTTTATTTTTCAAATTGGCAAAGGCACGCAAAGGTATCTTCTTTACTTTTCCCCGTTTGGTTGCCATATAAAGAAACCAATCATGTCCCTCACGGGATTTAATGAATTCTTCCTGGCGAATGGGAATCACCGTGGTAATTCGTTCATCTTTTTGAATTCCCAATAAATTAACTACGGCAATACCCCTAGAAGTTCTGCCTCCTTCCGGAATCTGATAGGCTTTCCGACGGTAGACAGTACCCTTGTTGGAAAAGAACAGGATATCATGTAAATTGGTGGTAATATACAGATTGTCAACCAGATCTTCTTCTTTAACTCCCATTCCAATCACACCCCGGCCACCTCTTCTCTGTTTCCGATAGGTATTCAGGGGTAATCGCTTTAGATATCCGTCCTTGGTATAGGTAATGACAATATCCTCTTCGGCAATAAAATCTTCCAGCTCAAACTCCTTTTCTTCTTTCACAATCTGAGTAAGCCTGTTGTCTGCATATTTACTCTTTAATTCTAACAGTTCATCCTTGATGGTAAGCATGAGTTTTCTTTCGTTTGCTAAAATATCCTCGAGATAGGCAATTTTTTTAATCAACTCCAGGTATTCTTCTTCCAGCTTCCTGGTTTCCAGCGAGGTTAATTTTTGTAAACGCATATCCAGTATTGCCTGAGCCTGTTTGTCACTCAGTAGAAAACGACTTCTTAAATTTTGATGAGCTGTTTCTACGTCTTTGGATTTTTTGATAATCTGAACGACTTCATCGATATTTGCCAGGGCAATCTTCAGGCCCTCTAAGATATGAGCCCTTTCCCGGGCCTGCTTTAATTCATATCGCGAACGTCTTTCCACAACGATTTTACGGTGGGTTAGAAAACATTCTAATGCTTCACGTATATTAAGCTGTTTTGGTTTTCCGTCTAGAATAGCTAACAGATTGATGCCAAAAGAAGTCTGTAATTTGGTATGTTTATATAAATTATTCAGAATAACATTTACATTGGTGTTTTTCTTTAATTCGATGACAATCCGCATCCCATTACGATCCGATTCATCTCTTAATGCGGTGATGTCGGTTAATTTTTTATCCTGTACCAGGGAGGCAATCTCTGCCACCAGATTGGCTTTATTGACCTGATAGGGTATTTCTTTTACCACCAGCACCGGTGCTGATTTGCTCTTCTTCTCATAATTTTCCGTAATCACCCTGGCCTGCAGGGTAATAATTCCTTTTCCCGTTTCATAGGCTTCCTGTATTCCGGAGACACCATAAATGGTTGCGCCAGTGGGAAAATCCGGACCCGGCAACACTTTCATAATTTCTTTGATGGTTGTATCAGGCATATCGATAAGCAAAACACAGGCATCAATCACTTCACCCAGATTGTGAGGAGGGATATTCGTGGCCATACCCACAGCAATACCTGAAGAGCCGTTAATTAACAGTTGCGGAACAGGAGCAGGTAATAATGCCGGTTCTTCCAGGGAATTATCAAAATTTGGAATCATATCTACCGTATCTTTTCTGATATCCGCCAATAATTCCTGGGCTAGAGGCGACATCCTGATCTCTGTGTAACGCATCGCTGCAGCCGCATCTCCGTCAACCGAACCAAAATTTCCCTGACCGTCAATCAGGGGATAGCGATAGGAAAAATCCTGCGCCATTCTGACAATGGTGTCATAAACCGCCATATCGCCGTGGGGATGATATTTACCAAGTGTATCACCGACAATTCTGGCTGATTTCTTATATGGTTTATCAGATGTATTGCCCAGTTTGTACATGGAGTAAAGAACACGCCTGTGAACAGGCTTTAAGCCATCACGGGCATCGGGAATAGCCCTGCCGATAATGACGCTCATGGCATAATTTAAGTAGGAAATCTTAATCTCATCCGTAATATCAATCGGTAATTCCTGGATTCCTGCTGCTTTTATTTCTTCTTTCTCTTCCTGGTTTTCATTATTTATATCATTACTCATCATCTCGTACCAACCTATTGTTTTACTGATCCTTATTTTAACAGAAAGCTTTTAGACATCCAATTCTTGAACTTCTGTACTGTGCTGATAAATAAATTCCTTTCTCGGCTCAACCTTGTCTCCCATCAGAATGGTAAACATCTCATCCGCTTCCAGAGAATCTTCCAGTTCCACTCTTTTTAATAATCTGGTTTCCGGATTCATGGTTGTCTCCCATAACTGAGAAGGATTCATCTCTCCCAGCCCTTTATAACGCTGAATGGTATAATTTGATTTGATCTCTTTGATTTTCTTATTCAATTCTTCTTCATTGAAATAATAATCATTTTTTTTATTATGGCTCAATTTGAATAAGGGCGGCATGGCGATAAATATCTTTCCCTTTTCAATTAACGGCCTCATATACCGGTAAAATAGGGTTAACAGGAGGGTTTTAATATGCTCTCCGTCAACATCTGCATCAGTCATAATAATAATCTTATGGTATCTTAATTGAGAGAGATCAAATTCATCTTCTTCACTGATTTGAAAACCGGATGCCGTTATAATGGATTTAATCTCATTATTACTTAAAATCTTGTGCAGGCGGGCTTTTTCAACGTTCAGAATTTTTCCTCTAAGCGGTAAAATAGCCTGGAATTTACGATCCCTCCCCTGTTTTGCAGACCCTCCGGCAGAATCTCCTTCCACTAAAAAGATTTCCCGGTGTAATGGATCTTTTTCCGAACAATCTGCTAATTTTCCCGGCAAAGCACCTAATCCAATCCCATTTTTTTGTCTTACTAATTCCCGAGCCCTTCTGGCTGCTTCTCTGGCTTTATAAGCTGAAATAGATTTGGCTAATATTTTTTGAATAATGTCAGGATTTTCAATAAAGTAGGTACTTAATTTATCATTTACAACAGAAGAAACGATACCCTTGACCTCGTTATTACCCAATTTTGTTTTGGTCTGCCCTTCAAATTGTGGATTCAGTAATTTCACGCTGATGACAGCCATAAGGCCTTCCCGAACATCATTACCTGAAAGACCTTGATCTGCTCCCTTGATAGAATATTTCTTTTGCAGGGGAATACTATCATTTTTTGCATAGTCATTTATTGCTTTCGTTAAGGCAGCCTTAAATCCTGATAAATGGGTACCCCCTTCTTCCGTATGAATATTATTGGCAAAAGAAAGGATATTTTCCAGGTAGCCGGTATTATACTGGATGGCAATTTCGACTTCAATATCATCCTTTTTACCGCTTATATAAAAGGGCTTGCTAAAGAGAACATCCCTGTTCTTGTTTAAATGTTTGACAAACTCAATAATTCCGCCATCGTATTTATAGACAACCGAATTATTATCCCTTTCATCTTGTAATTCAATCTTCACGCCTCCGTTAAGAAAGGCTAATTCCCGCAGACGATGAGCAACAATATCAAAATTAATCGTTATGTCTTCAAAGATTTCCTGATCCGCGCGATAGGTAATCTTGGTACCATTCTTATCGGCACGACCGATGACCTCTAATTCACTCACCGGTTTTCCTCTTTCAAATTTCTGGTAATAGACCTTATGGTCCCTATTGACTGTTACTTCTAACCATTCGGATAAGGCATTCACCACCGAAATCCCTACACCATGAAGCCCACCGGAAACCTGATAGCTTCCGCTGCCAAATTTACCACCGGCATGCAGCTTGGTAAGAACGGTTGTTACGGCAGGTAAATTGGTATAAGCATGGACATCAACGGGTATTCCTCGGCCATCATCCATTACGGTAACGCTATTGTCCTGATGAATGACGACCTGAATTTTTTTGCAGTATCCCGCCATCGCCTCATCAATACTGTTATCCACTACTTCGTCGACCAGATGATGTAATCCTCTGCTTCCGGTGTTGCCAATATACATGCTCGGTCTCTTTCGAACGGCTTCCAAGCCCTCTAAAACCTGAATTTCTTTTGCAGTATATTGTGATTGTTTACTCAAATTTTTTTTAACCATCTCTTCCATACTCCAATAGACAAAATGAAACCGTGACTGGAGGCCACGGCTTGATTATTCTATATTTAGTAGCTAACCATGATAAATAATACGATATAAAAGATATTTTGTCAATCGTGATCTCGTATAATATATTTGTTTTATTATTTTATATTTCTTTTATATATTTATATTATATTATATTATTTTCAAATATTTATTAACATTTTTATTTAGTTTTAAATATTATTTAAATAGTTGGGGGTCAATTCTGATAACGATATCTCTTATAATATCATCTCCAGCCTTTCTGTTTATCATATGAACAATCTCACCTTTTCTTATTTTCAGTTCATTGGCCCAAATATGATTTTTGACCCTGATAAAAAGAAGATGATTTTGAATCTTTACAGGTTTGGTATTTACAGCAATTTTTGGGGGCAAGATATCTTCCCATGACTGAAGAATATCATATCCGTTCATTCGCTCCAGCCAATGACGTTTTCTGAGATAAGAATCAATAATTTCTCCGATATGTATGGGAAAAATTTCTTTCATTTTTCCTCCACTATTCCATTATTTACCTGAAATAACTTTAAATTTTTTTTCATTTCCAACTGAGTTAAATCATCCAGACTGATGCTGGTGATAAAGGTCTGCATGGATCTGTCTTGAATAAGTTTCATTAAAAATCTTCTTCTACTTAAATCTAGCTCTGACATGACATCATCTAATAATAAGGGGGGATATTCATCTTCTTTTTCTTGAAAGAGCTCCAGTTCGGCCAGCTTAAGTGAGAGAGCTGCTGTTCTCTGCTGTCCCTGTGAACCATAAATACCCAGATCGACAGCATTATTCATGACAGCAAAATCATCTCGATGAGGTCCTATGGTTGTCATCTTGAGGTTAAAATCTTTTTCTATAGCCTGATGGAGCTTGTATTCCATAATTTTACTGATTTCTTCTGGGTCATCCGTATAATTTGTTAACACATTGCTATGATATTTAAGTTTAATTGTTTCTTTATTTTCCGTCATTTTCTGATGAAGAATCTTCGCTTTCTGATTTAATTTTTGTAGAACTTTAATTCTGAATAAAATAATCTGTGTGCCTAATTCAATAATTTTATAATCCCATACTTCCAGCTGATGGTTTATTTCACTTCTATTTTTGCTATTTTTTAATAAAATATTTCTTTGAAATAAAATATGATGATAATCTTTTAAATATCGTTCATAAACAGGTAAAAGATTTATAATCACTTCATCTAAAAATTTTCTTCTCACGGAGGGGGAACTTTTAATAATTTGAAGATCTTCAGGTGTAAAAATAACAGGATGAAATTTTTTTAACAGCCAGGATTTTTTCTGATTTTTTTTATTAACTTTAATAATTTTATTTATTTTTTTTAATTGTATATAATTTTTTTTGACGTTTTGAAGTAAAATATTAATTTGAAAAATATCTTGATCTTTTTGGACTTCGCCTAATAGATAACCTTGATTCATATTCCAGTAAATTAAATTCTGATCATCTCTGGTTCGATAAGAATAACCTCTCAGTAAGGTATAAACAGCTTCTATAATATTCGTTTTACCCTGGGCATTATCACCAATAAAAATATTCAGGAAAGGATTAAAATAGATAGATAACTCCAAAAAATTTCTAAAATGAATTACCTTAATTTTCTTAACATTCAAAAGATATTCCCTTCTGTAAATTTCAGTCTATTCTAACAGGCATTAATACATACTCATACTGTTCTTCCTGATCCAGTGGTCGAATCATAGCAGGATTTAAATTCTCATTTAATCTAATTTCTGTCATGTCTGTTTTAATAATTCTTAATACATCCATAATATAACGGGAATTAAAGGCAATCTCTATATATTCTCCTTCAATAGTACAGGGAATCTGTTCATAGGCGTCCCCGATATCAGGAGTGTTTGCCCTGATAATTAATTCCCCCCTATTCTCTTCTTTTTGTTGTTGATATTGATGGACCTCAATTTTGATGGTATTTAAATCTTCCTTGACAAATAAGGTAATTCTTTCCATTCTTTGTCTGAATTCTTCAGTTTCAATTTTTACAACAGTTTTAAACTGACTTGGAATAATCTGATGATAATCCGGAAATTGTCCCTCGATGATTCGAGAGAATAATCTGATTCTATTTCTTTCTCCTTCCGGATTCAAAACAAATACGACCTGTTTTTCTCCGATACCGACTTCAACGGTATTTTCATCTTCAAAATTAAGTAATTTAAATAATTCCGCCAGTGCCCTCTGGGGAATAATAACTTCAAATTGATTTTCTATTTTTATTTTACTTTTTCCACCTAATTTAATCTTTTTTAGTGCTAATCGGTGACTGTCAGTTGCAGCAATCTCAATCCCCTTTTCTACACTTTTAAAAAGTATTCCATTTAAAAAAGAACGATTTTCATCTTTTGATGAAGCAAATACAATCTCCTGTATCGTATCTTTTAATAATCTTTGGGTTACTTTTATTTTTGCCTTATTTTGAATATCCGGGAAAGAAGAAAACTCTTCTGCAGAAAAACCCAGAATTGTATAACTAGATAAATCTTCCTCTTTAATATGAACAATATGATCATCTCCTGTTTCAATTTCAATATTTCCTTCTGGAAATCTTCTAATTAAATCACTGAAAATTTTATTTGGTATAACCACTGATCCATGTTCTATAATTTGTGCAGAGATATAACAATCAACCCCTATCTCTAAATCAGTAGAGAAGAGATGAATTTTATTATCCTTAGTGACTTCAAAGAGTATACCGCTATAGATTGGTAGACCGAGTTTAGTGGAAATTGCTTTTTGAACTGTTTGAATTCCATTGACCAAACTTTTTTGAGAGCATATTACTTTCATTACTTTTTCCTCTTCCTTTTATTTAAATATTTATTTTATCTCTAAGTCTAAAGTATAAGGTAAAAAGTTAATAATTAATTAGAATTAGTAGTAATACTCATGTGTATAATGTGAATAACAGATTTTTCTTAAATTCTATCAACAAAAAGAGTGTGCATATCATTCTGGATAATTTTTTCATTTGTTTCACATTATACACAACCCAGCTTATCTTAAAACAATCATCTGTTGAATGGTATTTCTACTATTCTAATATTATGAGATAGTATCTGAACTATTTTGAATTCTATTTTTAATGCGCTCTATATGATATTGTAATTTTTTATCGTTTTTTAACTGTCCCTTTATTTTATTACAAGAATGGATGACTGTGGTATGATCCTTCCCTCCAAAAGATTGTCCGATCATAGGCAGGGAGCAGTCGGTCATCTCCCGGGCAAGATACATGGCAATATGACGGGCAGTGACGATATTCTGAGATCTTTTCTTAGATAACAAGATAGCGGGCTTCAGGTTGAAATAGGCTGCCGTATGCTGCTGAATGAGAGGAATAGACACTTCTTTTACTTCAATAGGAATAATCTCTTTCAAAATCTGTTTAGCCAGGTCAAAATCCACTTCAGTCTGTGTGAGAGTGGCATAGGCATCCAGTTTATTCAATGCACCTTCCAACTGCCGGATATTAGAAGGAATCTTTTCCGCAATATATTGAATCGTATCATCAGAAAATTCTGTCTGGCAGCTCTGGGCTTTCTTCTTGAGAATTGCAATTCTAGTCTCCAGATCAGGAGGCTGGATATCGGCGATCAAGCCCCATTCAAAGCGGGAAATAAGCCGATTTTCCAGGTTTGGTATCTCCTTGGGAGGGCGGTCGGAGGTAATCACAATCTGTTTGTTGGCGTTATAAAGAGCATTAAAGGTGTGAAAGAATTCTTCCTGGGTTCTCTCCTTCCCGGCTAAAAAATGGATATCATCGATCAAGAGAACATCCATATTACGGTATTTTTCCCGAAAAGATTCAGGTGCATCATCACGAATAGAATTAATTAAATCGTTGGTAAAATCTTCAGCGGAAAGATAGATAACATTAATAGAATCCGCTGAATTCTGATTAATAATATAATTTCCAATGGCATAGATTAAATGGGTCTTTCCTAATCCCACTCCTCCATATACAAATAACGGGTTATAGGATTTAGCAGGCGATTTAGCCACTGCCTGACAGGCAGCATTAGCAAAACGATTACTATCCCCTACTACAAAATTATCAAAGGTATATTTGATATTTAAACCGGTTTTATCATACTTTTTTTGAAAAATATCCTGATAATTTTTTTCCATCTTACCTTTACTTTTACCTTGATGATCGTTTTTGAGCGGGTCAACCTGAAATTTAATTAAAATGGTATTTTGAAATCCCATCTGTTTCACCAGAATATCTTTCATCCATACGCTATAATTCTTTTCCAGCCAGTCTTTACAGAATAGATCCGGTACAGACATTAGAAGTTCATCATTACCCAAATGAATACATTTGGCACGGGAAAACCAGGTATTATATGTCTGGGGACTTACCCTGTCTCGAATGATCTGTAAAAGATCTTTCCATCTCTTTTCTGTCTTATCAGCACTCATAACATCCCTCTTTTTAGTTACGGTTGATTTATTAATATTTATAGCAGAAATTATATCTATAATAGACGAAGAACAGCCAAAGTTCAAAAAAAGATATTCACATTATCAACAATTTTCTGTGGAAAACAGACTGTCGTAGCATTTGTCTTGGTAAATCTCCTTTTGGATGGTTTTTCATTTTTTTATAAAAAACTTAGTCACCTGAATATGAATTAAAAACAAGGGGTTTGCGTTTAATTCACAGCTTATTAACAATTGTGGAAAAAAACCAGCATTGATTCCATAAAACCTGCTGTCAGCCAAATACATCTATTATTATAACATGGATATCATGACCTTGAGGAGTATAAAGGGATTATTTATAAAAATAAATTATTTCTGAATATAAATCTGAATAACTCTTTACTTGTTTCCTTGAGAGAGATGAAAAGAAAATCCTTACAATCAGAACTTCACAGATGACAACTTGCATTCATAATAAAAATAAGGTAGACTATTTCATTATTTGACATATCTATAGCAATAAAGATATAATTTCATATTAAATATTTACCATTAATATTTTTTTGAAACAGCGAGGTTATTTCGCTGTTTTCTTAAGCTATATATAATTAGACAGAACAAGAATTAGTTCAAAGGAGATAAACCCCTAATGAAGCGTACTTATCAGCCTAATACCCGAAAGAAATTGAAAGTTCACGGATTTCGCAGCCGCATGAGCACCAGAAGTGGAAGGCTTATTTTAAAAAGGAGAAGGAAAAAAGGTAGAAAAAAATTAACCGTTTCCGGTTAGAAGAAGGATTGTATAGATATCATCTAAAAAAGAGTAAGGAATTTAAACTGGTTTTTTTAGCTGGAAATAAGAAAACAGGTAAATATATCATCACCTATCTATTGCCTAACCAGCAAGATATTAGCAGAATCGGTTTTATCGTTAAAAAAGATATCGGGAAAGCAGTGTTAAGAAATAAAATTAAAAGACGATTGAGAGAAATTTGGCGGAAAAGATGTCATAAATTAATAACTGGCTATGATATTATTGTGTTAGCAAAAAAAAGAATTACCCAGGCATCATACAAAGAGATAGAAACGGAATTGGAGAAATTATTACAAAATATAGAAGATGATTGTCTTTCTGAAGATAGAAGAATGAGTTTGAATGAATAAAATTTTAATCGCATTAATTATTTTTTATCAAAAATATATTTCTCCTTTAAAGCCTGCAACTTGCAGGTTTTACCCCACCTGTTCAGATTACGCTACCCAGGCAATATGTAAATTTGGATGTTTAAAAGGAAGCTATCTTTCTATCAGAAGAATACTCCGTTGTCATCCTTATCATGATGGTGGTTATGATCCGGTTCCTGATAAATAATCTGAATACAGACATGTCTGGCCATTGAAGTAGTAATAATGAAAATTAAAAAAGGAGAGTAAGATTTTGGGAGCAATTTGGAGTTCATTAATTGGTCTGGTAGAAGAGTTTCTTTGCATCCTATATGGTATTACTCATAATTATGGGTTGGCAATTATATTGCTGACTATTCTTATCAGGGTCCTGATGTATCCCCTGATGCAAAAACAGATGACTTCTATGAGGGATACACAGAGGATTCAACCTCTTATGCAGGAAATCCAGAAGAAATATAAAAACGATAAAGAGAGATTGAATCAGGAATTGATGAGACTGTATCGGGAACATAAAGTGAATCCGATGGGTGGCTGTTTGCCCCTTCTCATTCAGATGCCCATTTTGATACTGTTTTTTCAGGTTTTAAGGGAATTTAAGTATTATATACCAAATACTGAGATTATAGATGGTGGTTTTTTGTGGATAAAAAATACTGTTTCAGAAACAATCATTGAAAACGGAGTTGAAATTACCAGGGAAATTGCTGGATTAGCTGCTCCGGACAAATTGTTTGGCATGATTGGAGGATACAGTATTGGAATTTTGCCAATCCTGGTAGCCGGCTCAATGTATATTCAGCAGAAATTAACCTCCCCTGCCCTACCCGCCACAAATCAGGAGGGAAGTTCAGCAAATCCTGCTGCCAGCACCCAGAAGATGATGACGATTATGATGCCACTCATGATTGGCTTTATCAGTTTCACCTTGCCTTCCGGATTAAGCCTGTACTGGTTTGTGTCCACAGTTTTTGGTATTGTACAGCAACTTCTGATTAATAAAAAAGAGCCGGTAATCAACAAAGGTCTGGAGAAAACTGAAGAAAGACCGGTGAAAAAAGAAAAACTTGACTTGAAGAAAGAAACCACGGTTAAAACTGAAGTACTAGAAAAGGAAAGATCCTGGATTCCCGGATATGAAAATCCTGTTTCTAAACAAAATCAAAAGAATGGTAAAGCTAACAAAACAAAAAGAAAATAGCATAAAACATGTGAACCTTATCGGGAATATTTTGCCGGAAAGACAAAAACTAAGAATAGAAAGTAGACATTTTTGTGGACATTAAAGATGAAGGAATAGACATCAGCAGCAATGACCAGAAAGCCTATCAAGCCCTTGTCACTATCGTTAATGGTATTGTTGATGGTGCTGAGATTGAAATTTCCTTTTCTGACACCGATTATACGATATTCGAGATTCGGAAAGCTGACCCTGGAATTATTATCGGAAAACATGGTCATACCCTTGATGCTATCCAATATCTTGTCAATATGATCGTCAATAAGAATAATGATCAGGTTACCCAAAAAATTTACATCATAGATATTGATGGATACCGAAAGAGGAGAGAAGATTCTTTAAGGAAATATGCCATAGAAAAGGCAGCGCTTGTTAAAAGGAAGGGCGATTCCGTGGCACTGTACTTTATGAACAGCATTGAGAGAAGACTTGTTCATCTGGCGCTAAAGGAAAATCCGGATGTTATCACCTACAGCGAAGGAAAAGAGCCTTATCGTAGAATCATCATTGCACCTGCATCCAAGCCTGATGATCAAGATATTGAAAATAATAGATAAAAATACTTTATTCAAAGAGATATAATATAAACTATATAAGAGATACTAGATAATCATAACTTGATTAGATGAGTTTGAGTAACAATCTAATTTTGTTATGTTTTTTATTTTTTAATGATGGAAACTTAAAAAAATTATTCCGGATCAAATAAACTTTCTTAAGCAGGTATAATATTAAAGTAAAAGAGAAACTGATAAACAGCTTTCTTTATTCTTATACTCTTTCTTCGTTTATCAGTTATTTAATAAAATGAGAATCATGTATATGAATGAAAACAGGCTTAGACAAAGGATGTTCGATCGTTGGAAATAAAAATGGAAAAGAAACGATTAAGTAATAAGACGGTGGACGAAGAAACCATCGTTGCCATTTCAACACCTTTAGGGATTGGTGGTATCGGTATTGTACGTATGAGCGGTTCTCGCTCTATTGGTATTGCCAGCAAGGTTTTCTATCATAAAGGCAAGACCAAAATCAATCCTGATGAATTTTGTTCTCATCATTTATATTACGGTACAGTTGTACAACCGGGAAGAAAGAAGATGGTTGATGAAGTGATGTTGGTTGTTATGCGAAACCCGCATTCATATACCAGAGAAGATATGGTAGAGATTCACTGTCATGGCGGCTTATTCGTTGTACAGAAGGTTTTAGAGATTACAGTGAAGCTTGGAGCAAGGATTGCAGAGCCCGGGGAATTTACAAAACTGGCATTTTTAAATGGTAGAATAGATTTAAGTCAGGCGGAAGCTGTGATTGATATAATTGAATCAAATAATGAAAATAGTCTAAAGGCTTCTCTCTACCATTTATCAGGTGGACTTAAAGAAAAGATAAATCACCTCAGGAATCAAGTGGTTGACCTCAAAGTGAAGATAGAAGCGCCTATGGATTTTCCGGATCAGGGCATTGCCGGATTGAAAAGACCTGAAATCATGCAAGCGTTAAATCATTGTCTGATGGAAATAAAACAATTATCAGATACAGCAAGGTATGGCCGTATGATTAAGGAAGGGATTCAGACCATCATACTCGGTAAAACTAATGTGGGAAAATCCAGCCTTTTTAATACTTTATTAAAACAAAACAGGTCTATTGTAACCTCATTGCCTGGAACAACAAGAGACATTATTCAGGAGTCGGTGAATATAAATGGTTTTAATTTTAACCTGATGGATACTGCAGGAATTAAAAATCCTGACAATGTTGTTGAACAAATCAGTTTAAAGAGAGTAGACCAGATGATGCAATATGCTCAATTGTTTATTGTTATGTTTGATATAAGTTGTCCGCTGAATGAAGAGGATTTTGAACTTATCCAAAAAATACAATCATTTATCAATCGTAACATTAAAATTATTCTGGTTGTCAATAAAATTGATTTACCCCGAAAGATGAATCTATCAGATCTGCAGCAGAAATTCAACCATACAGACCTGATCAGAATATCTGCTAAGAAAAAGATCGGCATAAAGCTGTTGGAGAAAAAAATGGTTAACCTGATATTATCTGATACAACTATTCCCAAAGAAGGTCTTATGATAAGCAACCAGCGACAGCAGGTATTGTTACTTGAAGCACAAGAAAGATTACTCCACGTCATTTCCGGTACAAGCGAAGGTATTCCAGACGATTTCATTGTGATGGATTTACAATATATTATCAACCAGTTGGCGAAGATTATCGGGGAATCCTGTGATGAGGAGATGATAAATCGTATATTTACAAGGTTTTGTATCGGCAAATAATCCATTGTTCCACGTGGAACAATGGATTAAAACAGTAAGCTGAAGTATATTGTCCTGGCATAAAAAAGAGAAGATATTCAAAACTAATTGGATTTCAGTAAAGAAGGAGCAATCATCATTACTTTTTATAAATAGACCTGCTAACTGGTGACAATGATAAAAGGTGATAATGAAGAAACCAAATAGATATTTCCTGAAGGAAGTTAAGGAAATAACTGCAAATGCAAAGCATTCTAGAACAATAATAAAGTAAAAATTAATAAAAACTGAGATTGTGAATAAGCTGTGAATAAACAAAGAGAAAGAGTATCAGTCCTGAAAAAAGCAGTCTATTTTCAAAAGAACCGATAAAGCGGTCAAAAAAGAACCTTCATAGTCCTTATTATATAAGGATTTCAGGAAGTATAGAATCTGTATAGAAGTTTTTGTGATAAATCCTGAATATTTTTTAGAACATGGAAGAAATGAAGAATTTTATAAATTGTGGAAAAACTGTGAAAGAAGAAGAAATCTCTTGTGAAAGGGAAGACAGTCTGAAAAGGTATATTTTAATACAAGCCTTATCTTTAGGGATTAGCTTGGATGACGATCAACTTACAAAATTTGTCACCTATTTAAAGATGATTCAGGAATATCAGAAAAAGATAAATATTACTTCGACAAAAGTCTCTTCTGATATCATTGACAAACATTTTCTGGAATCGCTCTCATGTATGGAGATGGTGAATCGTATGATCGGGGAATATGGGAATAAAAACAGGAAGGATTTAATTGATGTTGGTAGCGGTGCAGGATTTCCCGGCATTCCCCTGAAGATTATCTTATCACGGGAAAGAATGACTCTGCTGGAGGTTAGAAAAAACAAGAAATTATTTCTGGATAGTGTTGTTGACGGATTACAGCTACCACATACCGTTGTTATTAAGGACAGGGCTGAGAATTTAGGAATGATGAAAGAATATAGGGAAAATTATCACATTGTATTATCAAGGGCAGTTGCGCCTCTTGGTATTTTATGTGAGTATTGCCTTCCTTTATGCAAAATGCAGGGAGCCATGATTGCTTTCAAAGGTAGTTCTTATGAAGCAGAATTGACCATGTATTTCAAGGTAATGGAAAGATTGGGAGGGACTCTGGAATGTATACATCAATACAGGATTCCTCATTCCGAGCATATACGTTCTATTCTACTTGTACGCAAAACAAGATCTACACCGGAAAATTTTCCCAGAAAAGAGGGTATCCCCCACAAAAGACCTTTGTATTTTTGACTGAATTTTGATAAGATTAAATTACTTTCTATGCTTTATCAAAAAAACAATGCCGAATTTATATCACAATGTTTTGAATGGACGATAATCCAAGTCAGAACAATGGTGCAGGTTTAAGAAATGATATCGTGAAGATTTCGGAATGAAATGAATGAATTTATGGCAGTAGAATAGGTTGAAATCCATCATTTTCCAGGGTATCTGAGATATGTTCCACGTGGAACAATGACTATTAATAAAAGGGGACTAACGAATTATGGTGAAAATAATATCTATCAGTAACCAAAAAGGAGGTGTAGGCAAGACGACTACGGCTATTAATTTAAGTGCATTTTTGGCAATCGAGCAGAAGAAAGTCCTGTTGGTTGATATCGATCCACAGGGAAACGCCAGTAGTGGGATAGGAATTGAACGTTCCAAAATAGAAAGAAATATATATGATTGCCTTATCAATCAAGTCCCGATTCAGGAAGTTCTGGTTACCAGCCAGATCGAAAATCTGGATGTTTTGCCTTCCACGCTTCAGTTAGCAGGGGCGGAAATAGAACTGGTTAATTATATCTCTCGGGAAAACCGTTTAAAACAGCTGATACGCCCAATCAAAGACAGGTATGATTATATTATTATTGATACTCCCCCGTCTTTGGGTTTATTAACCCTTAATTCCTTGAATGCTGCTGATTCTGTTATTATTCCTGTGCAGTGTGAATATTATGCCCTGGAAGGAATTGGTCAGTTATTAAATACCATCACCCTCGTTAAAGAAAATTTAAATCCCAATCTGTCAATTGAAGGTATTTTATTAACGATGTATGATAAGAGAAACAATCTTTCCAAAGAAGTTGTTGAAGAGATTGATAAACATTTTCATGGAAGCATGTTTCAGACGATTATTCCCAGAAATGTTCGCCTGAGTGAGGCGCCTAGTTATGGCCAACCGATTGTAATCTACGAGATTAAGTCCAAAGGATCACAGGCTTATCAGAAATTAGCTCAGGAGGTGATTGCCCATGGCTAAGAAAGGATTAGGAAAAGGATTAGAATCACTGATTCCCATATCTCATATAAAAGATCGATCTTATGTTTCGGAAGTAGATGTTGATCAACTGATGTCTAATCTTTATCAGCCAAGACAAGATTTTGATCAGGGTAAAATGGATGAATTAAAGGAATCGATTAAGGCACATGGAATTATTCAACCTATTATTGTCCGGGAATCAACCCAGGGTTATGAAATTGTTGCCGGAGAGCGAAGGCTGAAGGCTGCCAGGGAAATAGGCATGAGAAAAGTTCCGGTTATCATCAGGCAATTTGATAACCTTAAAACCTTTGAGGTTGCTTTAGTAGAAAACATTCAGAGAGAAGATCTTAATCCAATAGAACAGGCCTTTGCCTTTAAAAGGTTGGTTAATGAGTTTGAATTAACACAGCAAGAGTTGGCTATGATGACCGGGAAAAGCAGGACTTTTATCAGTAACACCATGCGATTGCTCAATTTAGATGACTGGGTAAAAGACAGGGTTGCGTCCGGAAAGATCAGCTTTGGTCATGCCAAGGTTTTGTTAGGATTAGAAAATAAAGAGATTCAACAGGAATTCGGGCAAAAAATAATTGAGCAGGACTTATCAGTAAGAGAACTGGAAAGAATCATCAGTCGATGGATAAAAAAGAAAGACAAGAAGTTATCTTCTCAAAAGAAGCTTGTGCAATATTTTCCGGACCTGGAAAGAAATTTAATCGACAGATTTGGTACTAAGGTAAAGATTCAATTCAGCGGAAAGAGAGGCAATATTGCTATTGAATTTTACAGTGCAGAGGATTTAAATAGAATTTCCGGAATTCTATTGTCTGAACCCTCACTAAAATAACCTGATTCAGTCTGTTATTGAAATGAGGGTTGATCCAAAATTGAGTTTGAGAGGTTAAATATGAAGGAAAAATTTTTTAATCATATTATTTTTATACTCTTTATTGTTTTATTATTGGTTTTTTCTTTACAATGTTTTCTACTTGCTTTTCGTGTCATTGAACAGGAATTTCTCATTCAAAAAATGAATCAATACATACACTCAGTTTACTCCAATTTTACTAATCAAGTCTGGCTTGTATTATTAGGTCTTTTATTGTTTTCTATTGCTATCTACCTGATTTGGTTAAAGCAAAGAGTTGCCCAGCAACAGCCGTATGTTAAAATTGCTACCGATGACGGAGAAATTATAGTTTCTAAGCTAACTTTAGAGCAGATTATTCTAAGTATTTTAAGTGATGTAGATGGCGTACAGGACATTAAACCTGAAATACAGGTTCAGAAGGATGGGAACATTAAAACATTATTACAGATTATGATTTCAAATGATTGCAATATTCCTGATACTGCGCATCTTATTCAACAGAAGCTGAAAGAAGAGCTGCCCAGAATCAGTGGAATTGAGGCAAAAGAGGTAAAAATTAATGTGAACAAAATTAGTTACCAGGAAGATAAGGAAAATTCCAAATAAGGTAAGGGAGGTTTTATATTAATGACAGAGAATGAAAAAAAGGATCAAAAACCTGGAATTGAAAATAATGACACAGAATTAGGGAATATATCGGTTTCGAAAGATGTTGTGGCAATTATCGTAGCTATGGAGGTAACCAAAATAAAAGGTGTTGTTGGTCTAACCGCAGGAAGAAAGGGCATCACTGCACCTTTGCTAGATAAAGATAATTTAACCAAGGGAATTGAAGTATCCATGAATCAGAAAGAAGTTGCCATTACAGTATCATTGGTTGCAGATTATGCAGCTGGTATATATCAGACTGCCAGGGAAACTCAGAAAAATGTAAAAAAGGCTATTGAGACAATGGCTGGTTTAACTGTATCAAAAGTGGACATTAATGTGCTGGATGTTAAATTTAAGGAAAATCTGGAAAAACCCGATAAAAATGAGGTTAAAAAAGAAAACAAAGTTGCAAAGGAAACCGATACTGAGGAAAAGAAATTATAATTTCTGAACTAGCGTAGCTTGTTGCAAAAGAAAAATGAGCAATATTTCCACAAAAGAATATTCTTTTTTTGTGGAAATATTTTTTCATTTCAAAGAACATGATAAATATCCATAAAAAGGGATTTCTATGACTGAGGCTATCAAGTTATTCTCTGTTATCCTATTAATTGTAATCTTATTAAGGTTGAAGTGGGATCTTGGTTTTGTTATGCTCTTATCTTCTGTCTTATTAGGCATTCTCTTTCAGATAGGGATTTATGAAATTGTAAAGAACATTTATCTGACCATGATTGACCCTGAAACATTACAATTGATCGGTATCATTGTTTTGGTTTATGTGTTAAGCAGTATTTTAAGAAGAACAAAAAGTATGGAAGGGATTATTAGTTCTTTACAAAATATAGTTGCTGATTATCGTTTAATTCTCTTTTTTATTGCTTCTTTTTTAGGATTAATACCAATGCCCGCCGGTGCCATGTTTTCTGCTCCATTATTAAGAGAGGTTGGTGTGAAGAATCACATGACTTCAGAAGAAATTATGTTCTTCAATTACTGGTTTCGACATGTTTGGGAATTTGTCTGGCCTTTAATACCGGGTGTTGTTTTATATGCTTCAGTTATTGGTGTCAATTTGCGAACAATTATGATTTCCCAGTTTCCTTTAAGTGTTATTGCTCTATCAATTGGCTTTTATGGTTTGTATGCCGGTTTATCAAGACAGAATAATGGTAAAATAAATTATAAGGACTTAAAAACCCAAATATTTACCTTGTTTAAGAGTGTTTGGTCAATATTACTCATTATATTTTTAGTCTTATTCTTTAAGGTTAATTTACTGGTATCCTTGAGTGTAACTATTGTCTTTCTGTTAATGATTCACCCAGTGACAACTCAGGAAATCAAAGAAATTATTTTTAAAGATATTTCTTTAAAAGTTATTATGATGATTATCGGAATTATGCTTTTTAAACAAGTATTGGAAAGTACACATTCCATGAATCAAATTCCCCAATTCTTCTCCGAGATTGGTATCAATGTTTGGGTTATATTGTTCTTTATTCCTTTTCTATTAGGGTTTCTGACCGGGATTACTACTGGTTTTATCGGGATTAGCTTCCCTATTTTAATGCCATTGATGACACATAGTGGATCGTTAAATCTATCCATGGCTATGTTTGCTTATCTTGCTGGTTTCTCAGGTATGATGATTTCCCCTATGCACCTTTGTTTGACTGTCACATTAGAGTATTTGCACGTAAATATTTTAAAGTTCTATAGAAAATTATCAATTCATTTGTTAATTTTTGTTAGTTTAAGTATTTTTTATATTTTTTTCATCATTTCGTAGAATTGATACCCAATGAATCAGTGAAAGGTAAATTAAATAAATTAAAATATTTTTTCATTTCAAGGAACATGATAAATATCCATCATTGAGAATGTTGACATTAAAGTGGTTATGTTATTTATTGTTCTTCTATTTTTTTGAAATCTTATTAATGTTGGAATGGAATCCTGGTTTTGTAATTGTTTTCCGGAGCACCTTGATGTAACCGTGATAGCAGAGCATGGAGAAAAAGGCAAACTAGCATTTCGTTAGTAAATATTCTTGAGTTTATTTCTTTTTGTAATGATAAAATGTTATTCATTTTTTATAAGTTTTGTTGAAGAAAACTTAATTGATAGAGTAGATAGACTATGCCGATTGAAATAACTAAATTGCTCGTTGTTTTGATATTTATTATATTTTTACTTAAAATCAGGCTCAATTTAGGCTTAACCCTTTTCTTCAGTTCACTATTGATGGGTTTGCTGTTTAAAATTGATCTTTATCAGATTTTTATTGTTATTAGAAATGAATTTACAAGTATTGGAACCCTTGAATTGTTAGGGATTATTCTCCTGGTTTACTTACTCAGTATCATTATGGAAAAGCTGAA
>CAYSSG010000014.1:0-45847 GCA_964433635.1 uncultured Atribacterota bacterium
TGGAATGGGGCTTGTTGGCAGGCATGATGATTATTTCTCCTTCTTTTACGGAAAACACCTCCCTTGATATGGCAACCTCTGCCTGCCCTTCAATAATATTAACCAAAGCATCAAACGGGGTAGTATGTTCGCTTAATCCCTGATTTCTATCAAAAGCAAATACTGTGACTGTTCCAGTATCATTTTTAATAATCTCACTGCTCACGATAGCATTCTCCTGGTACTTTATTAAATCAGAAAGCTTTTTTACTTGCATGGTTACCATCTCCTTTCTTCTTTCTATGTTTTGTAACCATATCATGATATTTTTAGAATGCTTCCAAAATGTAATTTCATATTCTTTTTTACGGGCACTGTATCACCCCTTGTGCCCAAAGGCATCCCCCGCAGGTTGGAAAAATATTACCAAAACAGTCTTCACTATTGTTCTCAGCATATTCGCAAAGTCCACATTGCAAGCATGGTGAAAAATCAAAATCATTAACCTTATTTCTAAAATTCCTGTATTCTTCTGAATCCCATATTTCTTTTAGTTTTCTTTTATTTATATCTCCCAATGTGTACGATTTTACTACTCTTTCAAAGTTATCTGATAAATAAGGATACGTTTTACTTTCATGCAGTAATCCCATGCAAGGAGATACCATTCCATCCCATCTTATGAAGGTACTTCTTTCTCTTATAAACCTGCACTTTGGATTTTCTAGATTTATCATATTATCAATTATTGATATATTAAAATTATAATTTTTAAATAGACTATATAAAGGCTCCTTGGTATAACGATTGACATCTATTAATGGTAAACTAATTGATAATGAATTGTTTGAACTATAAAATCTGCTGGTAGACCAATTGTATAGTGTTTGATCAACCATATCATGACTATAAGGCAAAACATTACTGATTAATATGCTAGAAGCCCCTATTGTTTTTGCAAGATTAACTATTTCACTTAAACTATCAATATTTTTTTTCATTACAACAAATGTAATTCCAACCTTAATTTTATGCTTTTTTATTCTATTGAATGATTTTAGTATTTTGAGGTTTTCTACAACATGATTGTAGCTTGCTCCTCTTCTGATGCCTTCAAAAATATTTTGATCAGTCCCATCGAAAGAAATCCATAATACATCTAACTTGTTTTTAAATAATCCTTTTATCATACATTCGTTCAACATTGTTCCATTTGTGGTTATCTCAGCTTGTATATCCAAAGATTTGATACGATTTATCATAAGCAAAATGTCTTTATGAAAAGTAGGTTCTCCAAAACCGCCAAACATGACAGATTGAATATTTTTAAAATCTTTTAACTGATTAATTAAGGCATCAAAAACCTTTGAGTCCATGTTACCCGTCTTTTCATTCCAGGTACTCCTTACACAGGTTTGACAATTCAGGTTGCATTTTGAAGTTGGTTCTATATAGACTTTTGCTAGACTGTGTATATTGGCTTGGATTTCCAGCTTATTCCCATTCATGGCAAAACGTAATGGTGTAGAAGCATTCTCAATACCAAGGTATTTAGCAATATTCTTCGGTAATTTGATAGAATCTTTATTTGCCAAAAGAAAAGAATTCTTTATTTTGTTTTCTTTTTTAGTATTTTTTCTATCATCCATATATGAAAGGCTCTTTAATTATATGTTTGTACGATCTTTTAGTTTACACAGAAAAAATCAAAACAGCAATCCGGTCATAATTAACAACATGGCCAAACCGAAGAATAAAATCGTCATAATCAGCTTCACTGTACCAAAATGCTTTTTATTCAATTCAGCCCATTTCTGGGAACTGTTTCCCCAGTAGGTAAATAGAAAGACTATAATTAATGGAACCACAAACATTAAATTATAAATTAACAGATAGATAAGGGCATTTCCTCTCAACTCCGGAATATTGCTTATAAAAATTAGAGTGGGCAGATAGATCTGTCCGGTACAGGCCAGCTCTAAAATGGAAACCATAAATCCGGTTACTATTGCCATAATGACAAAATTACCGGTTTTAACATTCTTCCGTATCGTTGAATGAATCATCTGCTTGATTCGGGGAGGCAGCTGTAAACTGGTATCAGAGGTTTTCCCGGTCTTTTTATATTTCAGATAATCAAGCAAACTAAGTGTCCCGAGGATAATCCCAATTGCTGCAGTGACATAGATAAAGATCTGCCTGGCCAGTGGAAGAAAAGAAAGAGTAGTCACAATCCGTAGAGCACCGGCACCGATAAGGAAATAAGTCAGAAAAATAGCCAATGTAAACATACTGCCTACCAATAGGAGTTCTTTCCCGCTTCGATTAATTAGAGCCAAATAAGAAATAAAGAAGATAATGGTGGCAAAAGCACAGGGGTTAATCCCGTCAATCAGTCCGCTGATAGCCACAGCCCCAATGCCAAATGACTGAAAACGCTCGATTATTCTCTGCTGGACCGAATCCTGGTCTTCTTCTACCAGCTCCCAGGGGGGTGGAAAGGATTCCCCCGTTATCTTTTCAATAAGTTTAACTACATTTTCATAAGTAACCTGATCTCTTAAGAGATATTCATCACCTAAATAGATCATGGGAACCAGCAAACGATCATATTCGGGGACCCCGTACAATTCCCCTAACTCCTCTGCTAAAGCAACCCCTTCAGATGTGGTCATATCAAATTTCCTGATTTCCAGCTGCGGGTATTCAAATACAATCTGATTGAGGAGTTGTTCAGCTTTTTCACAATCATGACAGCCTGGCTCAAAAAAGTCTGCAATATAAATTGGTTTGCGCTGATTTTCACTATTATCATAAAAATCCTGGCCAGAGGCATAAAATTTAATGTTTAAGCTAATCATCAATATAAATAAGAAAAACAGATTAAAAATAATTTTCCCATTTTTTCCTGACTGAAAATCCAGATTTTTTCCGATAAATTTATCCATTTTTGTTTACTTCCGTTTTATTATCAATATTTCCAACTTAAAAAGATTTATTAATTTAAATTACTCTTTATTTTTAGCTTCTCGGAAAGAAACCCTGGGTCTTTCTGCATACCGATACCAGCATCAGCATTACCGGGACTTCAATCAAGACACCCACTACGGTTGCCAGTGCAGCACCGGAAGCCAAACCAAAGATCATGGTAGCTGTAGCTATGGCCACCTCAAAATGATTACTTGCTCCAATCAAGGCAGAGGGAGCAGCGTCCTGGTAATTAAGTTTAATTAATTTAGCTAAACCATAGGTCATAAAGAAGATAAGATTAGTCTGAATAAAGAGAGGGATAGCAATCCATAAAATAGTCAAAGGCTGGGTTAAAATCACATCACCTTTAAAGGAAAATAATAAGACCAGGGTAAAAAGTAAGGCAATAATAGATACCGGAGTAAGGGTGTGCAGAAATTTTTCTTTAAACCATTGTTCTCCTTTTAACCTGATAATCCATTTCCGGGAATAATAACCGGCAATCAGAGGCAGTGCAACATAAATGCTGATGGAAAGCAGTAATACCTGCCAGGGTACCGGCATCCTTCCTACCCCGAGTAAGAAACCGCCGAATGGACCATATAAGAACAGCATGGAAAGAGAATTAATCGCTACCATCACCAGGGTATGTCCGTCATTTCCTTTTGCCAGGTATCCCCAGACCAGTACCATTGCCGTACAGGGAGCAATCCCCAGGAGGATACATCCGGCAAGATAGCTTCTCCAGAGAGGAATTTCCAGCATTCTGATTCCTTCACTTAATATAACAGTACCGGAACCATGGATTGAACCCACAGCCCAGTCCATTCCGGGAGGAAGTTTAACTAAATCCGTTGCCTCAGCTCCAATTAAATTTCTGAAAAGAAAACCTAAAAAGAAATAGGCGATCAGATACATGGTAAAGGGCTTGACTGCCCAATTGGCAAACAAAGTTAATCCTACCGGTTTAGGAGTTTTTCCCGCCTTTAACACTTCCGCAAAGTCAATCTTTACCATAATGGGATACATCATAAAAAAGAGACAGATGGCAATGGGAATAGAAATAACCGGTGCATTGTTCACATAAATAGCCAATCCATCTAAAAACTTAGCAATGCCCGGAGCTACTTTACCGAAAAGAATTCCAGCTATAATACATAATAAGACCCATAAAGTTAAATATTGTTCAAAAATATTTAATCCACCTTGCTTTTCTTTAGCCATATTAAATCTCCCTTCATACTATCCAGATTAAATAAATACCGCCTAAGATGACCAGAACTCCGCATATTTTTTTCACCATGGTCATACCCAGGGAGTCCTTATTCCAATTGAGATATTTTTGAATGATTTCGGTAAAGGTCCCCGCGAAAATAATAACCGAACAATGACCAATACCATAAAAAAGCAGAAGTAGCACGGAAAATAGAAACCGGGTTGACGATACGGTAAAGACAATGCCCAGCATAGGCGCCATGTAGGCAAAAGTACAGGGACCAAGGGCAATGCCAAAGATAAGACCTAAAGCAAAAGCTGCCCATAATCCTTTTTTCTGGAAAACAGGTTGATTGGTTTTTCCTATAAATGGTATTTCAATGACTTCCAATAAATGAAGACCAATGGCAAAAAAGATAATAGCGACAAAATAGTTTCCATATGCGCCGATATCACCCAGCATACGGCCCAGGAGACCGGTAATAAGACCAATAAGACTGATGGTGGCTAATATTCCCAGAGAAAAAGAGACTGACAACCAGAAAGCCCTTCTTGTTGTCATTCTGCCCTGTTCTCCAATAAAGGCTACTATTAAGGGGATGCTTGCCAGATGGCAGGGGCTTAGTAGTATACTTAAAATTCCCCAAATCAATGAGGCGAGGAAAGCAAAAAGAAAATTAGTTTGCATAAGACTGGTAAGCCATTCAAAGACTGATGCTATCACTCATTCACTCCCTGCTGTTTTAGTACTTTAATGACTTCCTCTTTAGGGAAAAATCCCAGGTGCCGGAAATATTCGTTGCCGTCTTTATCCAGAAAAACCTGTGTCGGTATTACACGGACCTGAAATTCCTGAGCATAAGGCTTTCCTGCCGGGGTCTTCACATCATGAAAGACAACTTCAACCTGCCCCTGGAATTCTTCGGAAATCTCCTTCAGAATAGGCTGCATCTGATCACAGGGGATACAGCCTACCGAGCCCAATTCTACAAAAGTTACTTTTATGTTATTATCAACAGGCGATTCTTCTGATTGAATGATCTTCTGAGAGGATCCTGAAGTATTTTGATCCAATAATGCCTTTAATCCCAATCCAACAAATGCAATCACTATAATCAATATTACGGAATATATTTTTTTATTCTTCATTAAATGACTCCTTTATTGAGTCTTCGCCTTAATCCAATCAACAATCTCCCGGACATCAGGTATTCTGCCTGCAGCTTTAACTTCCCCCTCAATGACCAGGGCAGGAGTCATCATCACACCGTATTCGGTAATCTTGTCCAGCTCTTCAACTTTAATGATTTCTGCATTAATTCCCAATTCTTCAACTGCCATTTGGGCATTCTGTGCTGTTTTTTTACATTTGGGACATCCCATTCCTAAAATTTCAATCTTCATTATTTTTCTCCTTTAATTTATTGAATCAAATTTCCATAAACCATACCACTTATAGTAGCCATCATCACTACCAGGACAACATAAACGAAAGTCTTCTTTGTGCCAACCACACTGCGGATCACCAGCATATTGGGCAAACTTAATGCCGGTCCGGCTAAGAGCAGCGCCAATGCCGGTCCCTGGCCCATACCAGAACCAATTAAGCCCTGCAGGATAGGTATCTCTGTCAGGGTAGCAAAGTACATAAATGCTCCGATAAAAGAGGCAAAGAAATTTGCGGCAAAAGAATTTCCACCTACTAAAGAGGCAACAAAACGGGAAGGAATCAACCCCTCCTCTCCTGGTCTGCCTAAGAGAAGACCGGCAAAAAATATGCCCAAGAATAACAATGGTAGAATCTGCTGGGTAAAGCTCCAGGAAGAATCCAGCCAGGGGATAATCTCCTGTTTTTGAAACCAATTAATCAGGATATAGATGAATAATAAGGCAAAGGCAACGGCTAAATACCACTTATACTGGAATATGAAAGCCCATAGGCTTTGATCTCCTGCCTGAGGTCTTGCCCAATTGGCAAAGACCATAAAACCAATCATGGATATAAAATAGAGAAGATTTTGTAATCCTGTTCTACCATCAGAGTCGCTTTTAGTGATACCAAACTGCAGTTCCCCATTGGCTTGCCGTTCTTTCTCCTCAGAGAGAAAGATAAAATGCATACAAAGACCAATAATGACACTAAAAATGATAGCCCCGATCGCTCTGGCTAAACCTATCTGCCAGCCTAATACCCGGGCAGTTAAAATGATTGCCAGTACATTGATAGCCGGGCCTGAATAAAGAAAAGCTATAGCTGGGCCTAATCCTGCTCCTTTTTTATAGATACCTGAAAACAAAGGTAATACTGTGCAGGAACATACTGTTAATATTGAACCTGAAAGAGATGCTACAAAATAAGCCAAAACTTTATTAGTTTTAGCACCCAGATACTTTAGGACTGCATTCTGGTCCAGAAATTGATAGATAGCTCCTGCAATTAAAAATGCTGGAATTAGACTGAAAATAACATGCTCTCTGGCATACATATTTAACATAGCCAGGGCTTCAAAAAATGGATTACGAAATCCGAAACTTTCCAGTGGTAAAAAATAGAATAATAAAAATCCTGCCAGTATGGCAAAATATTTTATTTTGTTTTTCATCTGAATTGATGCTCCTTTAAGCAATAGATTCCTGAACATCATAGCTGTTATGCTATATGAAATAAGAAAAAAATAATAAAATTACCTGGGATGGCAGAGAAGTTCCCTATTGGTCTGCACGGCTTTTTTCAGATCATCAATTACTGCCGGGTCTTCATTCAACCAGCCGCTTAGATTACCTAAAATCATGCGGCTGTATTCGTCTCCTCTCCGGGAGATAAAATATTCACTCCAATAACCATCCTGTCGGCTATCGATCAGTCCTGCTCCCTTCAGTTTTCTCAAATGCCTTGAAACACTGGGCTGCCGTATACCAAGTACATAGGTCAGTTCGCAGACACACATCGATTTGTATTCTAACATTTTCAGGATCCTAAGCCGGTTTTTATCTGAAAGCATGCTATAGATTTCTGCTAACCTTTCCATCGTAAATTCTCTCCTTGACAATATAGCTTACTTGCTATATGATAGCACTAAAATCATATTTGTCAAGATAGACAATAAAATATCATCCATAGAAATATGAAAGGTAAAAGACAAGATGAATAGAAATAAAAATCAATGTGAATGTAGTATTCCAGAAAAAGAAGAAAATTTAAAAAAAGATAATGCTAACCAGAAAACACTGAATATTAAATGGCAAAGATTAGTCACCGAAGGAGAAACCTGTCCCAGGTGCGGCTCTACAGAACAGGAACTTGATAAGGCAATAGATAAGCTCAAACAAGCACTGATACCTCTGGGAATTGATGTTAACCTGGAAAAAGAAGAACTGAATATTTCAGAATTCAAACAAGACCCCTCACAATCAAATCGTATCTGGATAAACGGCCAACCGATAGAAAATATCATCAAAGGAGATGTCGGGCAAAGTCCCTGCTGTGATGTCTGTGGACCTTCGAATTGCAGGACTATCGAAGTAAATGGAGAAAAATATGAAACCATTCCTGCTGACTTAATTATACAGGCTGGTCTATTTACTGCAAATCAGATCCTGAACTCAAAAAGGACTGATTCTTGCTGTAATAATAATTAGCTGATTTTATTTTTATATGATTTTAGTTACCCTCACAAGCAGATAATAAATGATAAGCCCAGCTAAAAATCCAAAAAACATATTGCTAACCAAAGCAACAATAATCGTCACCGCCATAGGAATCATCTCTTTGCCTGGCTTAACATCCTTAACAAACTTAGTAAGCTCAATTCCTATCATAAACATCATTGCTCCGATAATAGCCCTGGGGAAGACCGCAAACAAGCTGGCAATAGAAGCTGAAAGGAATAATCCCATGGCAATTTCTATCAATCCTTCTAAAATATTGGTTCCCCCGGTTCGTGCCCCGAAAAAATATTGTCCGGCTAATCCACCGGCTCCATGACAGGTAGGCATACCTCCTAAAAAAGGCAGAATGACATTCATGATTCCCTGATTCCAGGCTAGCTGTCTTGCCGTCACATTTCTCTCTGGCCAGTAGGTTTTGATCAGAGAAGAAGTAGAAATGGTAGCATTGGTTGCAGTCAGTGGTACCTGGGCAAAACCGGCTAATAGCAGGGTCTGCCATACTTCCCTTAAAGAGAATCCGGTCAAGGTGGGTAAAATGAACATTGGTGAACTTATCTGAACAAACTGTCCTTTGGATAACATAATTACTATACCGATAACCATCAGAACGATAGCGGCTGGGGCATAGCGGTTCTGTCGCAATAGCAATACAATAATAATTGAAACAAACCCAATCATCCACCAGGTGGAAATCATCTTGTAGGCTTCCACAGCCAGTAATATTCCCAGGGTAACCTGTATACCCCGAATAACTGAATTGGGAGTTACCCTGGCAATCCAGTCAATGATACCGGTAGCTGCCAGAATAATCCAGATGATTCCCATTGCGAATCCAGAGGCATACACCATGGAGGGAGTCCAATGCTGTGATATTGCCACAATAGCGATGATTTTCATGGGCTCGATAGGCATGGGAAGACGATAAACTAGACCGGTAATGATATTGGTGATACCCATCATAACCAGAAATCCGGCCGGGTTCAGACCACAGGCTACAATATAGCCGATGGCCAGGGGGAAAAGGGTGCCGAAATCTCCCATAGAACCGGCCAGCTCTCTTAAGTTGAATTCAAAGGATCTGATTTTCATAGACGACCCACTCTTTCGTTAATAGCTAGTCCTACACAAAAGAAAAATACCTGTGATTAAGGCTTTAAAGCCAATCCATAAAGGAAGCCCAATATAAGCATTTCAGCTAATCCAGTCATCAAGGTATAGAATATTGTTCCAATAGGAATCATGAACATCATCCATCCTGTAATAGCTGACATCGCTACACGAAAGAACCACACTAATAAAGCAAAGCTTATTCCTTTCGCTAGACCGGTATCACCTGGTAAGCCTGGATAGAGAATCAGAAATATGCCAGCCATTACAAATCCATAGATCATATCTATCACTATTCCTGCTGGGATATTGATGGTGGTTCTGGCGATTGGCTGATAGACTTTAAAGAGTCCTCTGGCAAGAGAGTTGGCGTTAATCAAACCGTCCATGACACCAAAAAGAATTCCACTGATGATGCTTATGATGATATACCTCATGATTTCTGCCTCCTTTATTTTATTACCCTTCTATCATAGAAAGAAACTTACTTAAAGAGTAAGATCTATCTAAATTTTCTTTACAGGGTGGTTTATTTTTCTTTCTATTATAACTAATCTATAACAGAATTAAAAAAACTTTTTTCGCTGGTAAATTCCTATAAAGAAAGCCCCTCAGCAGGTTGCTGAAGGGCTGTGATTCGCTGGCTTCTCCTTGTTGGACAGCTTCAGAACTTTCATTTAAATCCTGTCAATAGATACCTTAATAAAGCGGGTACTCATAAGAACAGTAATGGGAAGGAGTGGACCATCCGATAATACTGGTTAAATCTAAATTATCTGTTAATCCCAAACTTGGTTGAACCCCTACAGCACCGAACCCTCCCTGACAGATCAGCATCGAAGTTACCGGAACATCATTATTACTGGCCCAGGTCTGTATTGTCTTTATTTTATCTGAATCCTGGGCAATTTCAAACATAGCCTCAATAAGAGAACTGGTCCATTCGCTGCCTACATCGGAAGGATTAATATCATCTGCACTTCCATACTCATCATAATCAGGCCAAGCACCCTCATCCGATGCACAGGCGGTTTCCACTGCACAGACATTAGACAAGGTGCTTAAATCATCAATAAAGCTTCCGCTGTGACAGGAGCCCAGGATGAAATTAAAGATGATAGCCGGGTATTCTGCCATCTTATTACGGAATTCGCTGGCATAGAAACGTTGACCTCCCAGACGGACGGTGTTGACATTTCCGTGGGCAATAATAAAAACGGTAATTATGCTCCTATCCTCTTCTGCCATGGTATCAATCGTGTCCAATACCTGGGTCGCTTGGCTTTGTACCAGGCCTTCCACCCGGGAGGAGGAATTCTTGTAGGCATTGAAGAAGTTGATGGCATTCAGATAGGTATCCACAGAACAACCATACAGATTTTCATCAGGCATCAATCCCTGAACCACAATAAAGCCTTCTCTTGGTTGGAGATATATCGGTTCAAAAATATAGTCGGGAATGGTTCCAATCGGCTTTTTGAAAGTAATATTACTGGCAATCACATCCTCTTCGTCAGGAATATCCTTGGCAAAGATATCAGGGATTTTATTGTTAATTTTCGGCCACCACTGGGCATCATATTCCTCATGATTGCCTTCCTCATCCACCAGGATGTACTTGACCGGATGGGCATAAAAAGATCCGGGAGCCAAATCCAGGTAAAAGAAGTACCTCTCATCCTGCAGGGTAATGTTTGCATTTGCTTTCATCGGTAGATCAGAATCTTCTTCAATGAAGGTTCCAGGGGGAAGAGGTAAAACTTCTAAGAGAAGACACCTATAATAATCTCCTGACTGCACCTCAGGAATATCTGGCAGAATGTCTTCCTTCACCGCATCAATGACCTTCTTTAAGACGGAAGAGACAGTCACAGTCACATTAGCTGTGATACTGCCGGCAGCGTTCGTGGCAGTCAGCGTATAAGTCGTCGTCTCAGTGGGAGAGACAGAGACAGAACCGGAAGGCGCTGTTACAGTGCCAACACCCTGGTTGATGGAAACCGTGGTGGCATTGGTGATCCAGTTTAGGGTAACGCTGTCTCCCTCATCGATGGTGACAGGATCAGCAGAAAAGGAACTGATAATGGGACTGCTAGGGGTAACTCCATTACACGCGGATACGATAGTAAACAGCAAAATAATCAGAAGAACTTTAAAATATAATCTATCAATTTTAATGATTCCTTTCATCTGAATAAACCTCCTTCTTCTTTCAGATTAGGAATGGATGGAAATTGGTAATCATCACCTCCTTGGTAAGATCATTCCATTTTATTATCAGGACTAAAAATGATAGAATTTGATGTATATATTTTTATTATTTTACAACTGATTTAATGAATTGACAATGTTTACTGAATTCATGACATGTATTTCTGAAATTAAACCTATTTAGAAATGTACCTGAGAAAAATTATTTCTTTTTACCATAGACGTAGATAACATCAAGCGTTAATTTATTTATATCGTGTTCCTGAAAATAGTTTCTTATTCTATTTAGAATTGCGGGAAGTTGCTTATCAGGAATCGATGCAGCCCAGAAATTACCTGTTGAAGAGGTCACAAAATCAATCAATTCCGAACCACTTTTGTAACGATCTTCCCAAATAGATTGTTCCACAATTATTTCAGTTAGATCTGCATCCTGACAAAATTTAACCATTTGTTTGCACCCCCGAGGCCAGTATATAAACTTATGTCCAAGAACAGATCGTTTTGGAAGAAGATCAATTACTGGTATCGTAAACTCCAGATAGTGCTTCGGACCATGGGTAGACATGGCGATCACCCCTCCCGGCTTTGCTACCCTGACCATTTCTTGAAGCATTTTATCCTGATTTGGTACCAGACCAAATACCATACTGGATACAACTGCATCAAAAGAATTGTCTTTAAAGGGTAGGTTTTCAGCATCCGCTATCTTTGCTTCTATTAAATCCGGATCATAGCCTAGAGATAATATTTTATCTTTTAAGGTTTTCAGCATATTCTCTGAAATATCTACACACATCACTTTTTTGGCGCCATTTGTCAGGAGCTTCAGCGTTAATATCCCGGAGCCACAACCTACATCCAAAATATCCTTGCCTCTTATATTATTATGAATATCTTCCATTAGCTTCCTGGCAATTTTATGATAATGATCCTGGGCATATGTATCGTAGTATTTGACATCTTCTGTTCTTTTGCCATCATAGGCTTCCTTCATGGACTGTTTCATAGCCCCGGTTCTCTTTATATCTCCATTAAACCATGCGATGATGTTGCTAACATTCAAAACTAACTTTTTCAGTGGCGGCAGTTCCCCCGTATAAAAAACATCAGGCATATGGCTGCTTCTTTTCATTATTCTTATCCTTTTGTTTCATAGAAAAACTTTTATTAATTGAATTGATTCTTGATTATGTATTTCAATCAAGTGAACTTTATTATAAAGATTAGAAACTGATATCTGTAAGGGGTTACAACTTCTTAGAAGCATACCTTTCGGTTTGTGTTGGGAATAAATATCAAGAGTGAAGTTTTATAAGTGCAATTTTTCTTAATTTTACGCCTCTTTTGATTAATTGACAATTACATTCCGATTGGTCTATTGATATTAAAAGAAATCAGTTATTTTTGTGCTTAAAACATGATATTGGTAGGGTAAAAAGTTGTGTAAGAAAAATACAGCCCCTCAGCAAAGATGCTGAAGGGCTGTGACTGCTGGCTCCTCGAAAGAAAAGTTGTTGACAACAGATCAAAGTAGAAAGACGTCTTAATGCTGAAGGATCGGAATGGATTTGATTAAAGAACTATTCAATTAGGGGTTTATATTGATACTTGATTTCAGATTTATAAGCTGCAAACAGGGATTGTTTCTGAATATTCCTCTCCCTCAAAATCATAGACCAATCAAGGCCTCTCTCCCTTTCTCGCAATAATATTTCAAAACGTATCCCAAGTCGGGAACTTAGATTTACCGCTAAAATAATATCGTCGAGAGAGAATCCTCTTTTTATATAATGGTTCAATCTATCTGCTTCAACATTAAAATATTTACTTACAAAATTAGTAAAGACATAATTTTCTTGTTGCAATTTCTTTTTTAGCCCTAATTTTTTTCCTTTTCCACTAGTTAAGGCTGTTTGCATACCATGCGCATTAGGTGTTAATCCCAGTTTAGTTGCAACCTTACTCCAATCCCCTTCTCTTTTTTGTAATTCTAAAACGGTATTAAGCGGTCTTTGGGCATCAGCAGAAAAAAACAGAGCAGAAATAATATCTTCGGAAGTAAAACCTCTCAAACAGTAATCGAAAATTAATTTAGTATCTATCCTAAAAAATTCGCCCGCAAGTTCCAGTTTCAGTCTATTAAGATGCAATCCCTCTTCTTCCGGGGAAAGATGGCGAACAATTCTTAAGTTTATGGCACAAATAGCACTGCCGGTATTCAAAGTAAATACCAGTCCGATTAATAAAATATAAATTAATACCTTGTTCTTCCATAGAATTTGTTTTATTTCTGTTTTTTTTTCCATTCTATTTTCCCTCCCCATATCTTCATAGTTCTATCTTGTGTAACCACATCTTGAAGATAATATACCTTACTTGCTTTTCACTTAACGGGAATTGTTTCCTTATATCTCCCTTCCTTATCCTGTTATTATTTCAAGAATTTAAATGATATTATAAGATTCATTATAAGAATCTATTTTTTCAATATTTGAATTTTGGACAGTTTATTACAAATATTTCTCTGCCTGTTTTTGCCAATAGGCTGCTTTGTCATTACCCGGATCCATATGCAGTACCTGCCACCAGTAATCTGCTGCCTGCCGATAATTCCCCAGCTCATAGTAAATTCTTCCCAGCCAGTAATAGGCATCAGTAAATCTGCTATTATAGCTGATAGCCTGTTGATACTCTGAAAGGGCTTGCTGGTACGATCCCTGTTTATAGAAATTGTATCCTGCCTCATAATACTCATAGGCTTGTTTGCCGTATTTTATGGCTTCTTCTGTCTTGTCCAGAAAATACGCACCTTCTTTGTAATTTGAATCAATGCTTACTACCTGTTTACATGCATCATAAGCATTTTCCAAATTGCCTTTTTCATAATACACTCTTCCTAGCCAGTAATGAGTTTCAATCATTTCTGGATGAATCCGTGCCGCCTCCTGTAAATAATCAACTGCAAAGTCTATTTCATCCTTTTGATAAGCTGCATAACCTAAGCGGAAATGCGCATAGGCATAATTCCTTATTATTTCCGTAGTTAGTGCTTGTTGGTTTTGAACCAGCTGGACATATTTTTCCCACTGTCTAGCCTCACGGTAATACCAATTAGTGGATTGATAAATCTTGGCTAACTGATAGTGGGCTTCTGTATAATCAGGATCAATTTGAACAGCCATCTCTCCATAGTGTATTGCCTCGGTCCATAGCTTTTTACTGGGGTAGTTTATCCCTCCATATGTTTCAAGCGCCTCATTCATTCTTTTCTCAGCCATCTCGGTATAATAAGCAGCTTCCAGAGGAGTGCCGCCTTGAGCAGATGAAACATCAAAGGTCAATAATAGCAGAACCCAACAGGTAACCATTAATGTTGTAAAGATTTTTTTTAATTTTATTCTTTTCATCTTTTATCTACCTTCTATAATTTTCTAATGAACCTTGTTATATGCATTTCAACAATATCAATATTCCTCTTCAATTTGAGCTAAATCGGAAAAGATGGAAGTCGTTTCACCGGGATAGACCCACGTTTCCTCAAGCCAGGTATGATATCCGTCTTTGACAATTGTGATCTCATAGAAGCCTTCTTTTAAATTGTTAATCATCTTAACCTGGTTAGCAGAAGAATTTGCCTTGTATATCCCGTTAATAAATATTTTGGCATTGTTTTCATTGCAGTACACAGCAATTGAACCTTCCTGATATTCTGGCTGCATCTTCACGTCTGCTCGGTAAGTTCGATCAGGGTAGATTCTTACCGTATCAAAATAATCCAGGTATCCCTCTTTGGTAATCCGCAGTTCATAACTGCCCTCCTCAATATTTTCGATTATGACAGGTTTGTTGGAAGAGGCATTTCTAAGGTAATCCCCATCCAGGTAGATTCTGCCATTATCCACATTACAGGTAATCTCTAAACTACCGGTTTTTTTTACCTTCTCTAATTCCACTATCTGTTGGATGCTCTGATTGGGTTTCACATCCACATTTACCGACCAGTCAAAATATCCTTCCAAGGTAACCCGGATATTATGAGAACCTTCCGTAACCTGTTCTAGATAAAAGTTTTCATTCTTTTCAGTCAATCCCTTGTATTGCTCATCTAGATAAATCCTGGCATCCTCCCTGTTGCTATGGATAGCAATGGATCCATATTGTACCAGTCTTTGTAAATCTGCATTTATAAAGGTAGTTTGATCAGGATTAATCTGGATTATCTTACTCCAGGTTTGATAGCCCGGCTGTTCTACCCGGATTATATGTTCTCCAATCTGCATTCCATCCATAACCAGTGGTGTTCTACCAAAATAACGGTCATCTAGAAAGACTTCGGCGATTCCCGGAGATGAATTAACTCTCAGTTGTCCGGTTCTCCTTCTCTCCACAACCTGATAATGTAAAGTCTCACTGCTAACCCATTTAGATGCAGGCAATCCTGTTAGAATCCCTTTCATACGTTGGGTAAACCTGTCAATTCCTTCTTCCATCTTGGGAAATTCCTCCTTTTCCAGTCTTTTCTGTAGATCCCGGCTAACCAATGTTGGTTCAGTTGTCGCAAATCCCTGAACATACTCAATGCCCAGAGGTGTTTCCGGTTCAATCATGCCATTGATATGGAACTCACGGTTAGCCTGTACGTATTGGTCTTTTTGATGTTCGTTCGGAAATAACAATCGCATATCTCCTCTGGTATCATAGCCAAAAATTGTCACATAGGCATTTTTAGTAGTTTTGAAATATATCCGAATCCTTTAACCTTGTGTATAGGTACCCCCTATTCCCTTATCTAATCTCAAAGATAAAGCAAAATCAGGTAGGGGATTAATAATCTGAACACTCTTTTTAAAATTTTCTGGCTGTTGCGCCATAGCCACAGATGAGATCCCCACCAATAGAATAATGAGAAGCAAAAAGCAGTAAATACAAGGTAAAGATTTGAAAGAAATTAATTTATGATTTTTTCTATCTAATATTTTCATAATCTCTCTCCATTTTATTCATTCGTTAGTTTTTATGGTATTTTCCTTACAGATGACCTTAGAATTTATTATGTATCCGGTGTTTATTCGGAAAAACCCGTATCTTTATCCTTGTCAATAAGTCCTGGTGGAGTTTCAGGAGGACCTGTATCTTTGTCTTTCTCTTCCTGCTTGGATAGCCCCGGGGGATCATCCTGAGGTCCTGATTCTTTCACCTTTTCATCCTGGGCGTCCTTTTTTAGTTGTCCCGGTGGTTCTTTTTGGGAATCAGTGTCTTTTTTATCCTTGTCAATAAGTCCTGGTGGAGTTTCAGGAGCTCCTTTAAACTTTTCTTTTTCTTCCTGCTTGGATAAGCCTGGTGGCTCTTCCTTTGGACCCACATCTTTCATCTCTGTATCCTTTTTTAATAGCCCTGGAGGCTCTTCGGGAGGGCCTGTATTCACTTTTTCAGGTGTACCTGTAGATAATTTATCGGCAGTAACCTGTTCTAATTCAATAATAGAAATATTACTAACCATCCGGGAATGATCAATGGCCAGTTCAATTGTTGGCCTGTCAATCCCAGGTACCTGATCTAAAAGAGTTGTGAGCTCATCCATATGTATTCTGGTAGATCTTCTAATGGTCGCTATTATTTCATCGAAGTCTTCTCTCTCTATAGATTGCCCTTCTGTCAGGCATTGCAGAGCCTGTGTCAAATTTTCGTCATACCTTCTGACCAGTTCATCAACAAACTGAGGCTTCCCTTTTTCTTCCATAAACATAGCTTCTACCACTCTACGTTCTGCCAGCTCCAGGTGATACCTCGCTTTTTCCAAAGAATCAGTGAATGTTTCCATATTCTTTTTTTCCTGGATCAGTTTTATTTCATAATCAGGGGAGTCCGGCAAAATCCCTGGATCCAGAACCTTTATTATAAAATTATCTGCCAATATTAAACTGGATGTATTTAATATCAGGAAAGTAATGATAAAAATGACTTTTGCATATTTTCTCTTTTTCAAGGTTTTATCACCTCCATGATGAACCCATATATCATGCATTTGTAACCTACTACGAAAAATGATTTAAAAATGTTACATTAGACTCTGATCTGCATAGTTGTTTGCAATCGATTATTGATATAGATTTCTAAGTGCCAAATACCCGGAGAATCAGTTAAAAATCCTTCTGCTTTGCTGTATGAGACTTCGCCCCTAAAAGATGCTTCACTGATTTCCTCTTTCCTGTTTATGGGTTCATTGTCACCAATGTTTAAAGTAGACATAAATGCACACAAACCAGGTGAAATGCTCCCTTTAAAGGAAGTCTTCTGAAAGATTATTCCATCCGGGTTTATCCATTTTACTGTAATATTTACCTTTTCCGGTTGATCTAAAATCCCTCCAAATATGATTCCCATATTTTTATCCTCAGGTAATAGTATTTCATCTGCTGCCTTCTTACGCCAGGCCCACCATCCGCTATCTTCCAGGTTATACGATTCAGCCTGAACTGTGGCCGCCCAGGATTGAAATTGAAGTGGGGAACGATCCCAAAAAAATGTTATGGATCCATATAGAACTGCAGCAAGCAGCATAAAGGTTGCAGCAGCCACCATTAACTTTTTTGGTATCAGTTTAAACCTGGTGAAAATATTCATTCTTGCTGGTTTATTCTCTTCTTCAATTTTTTCCATCACATTTTGTACGATTCCAGGAGAAGGAGAGATACTGGGCAATGTTTTCATTAGATGAACCATTTTTTGCATTCTGGTATATTTTTTGGAACAATCCTCACATCGGGTTAAATGCGCCTCGACCCGCCGGGAAACAGAATCTGGTAATTCACCTTCTATATAGGCAACTAATAGTTTATTTACATGGCGACAATCCATAATTTTCACCTCTTATCTTTTCTAACTACAAAACTTCAGAAAGCTGCTCATAGAGAATTTTGTGCGCCCGATGAAGTTGAACCTTAACCCGCCCTATGGGCATTTCTAAGATATCAGCTATTTCTTTATAAGCTAAGTCTTGAATGTATCTCAAAACAACAACCCTGCGATACTTTAATGGCAACTTACTAATTGCCTTTTGGACCTGTTCCTGCTCGTCGCTGGGTATGAATTTCTCTTCGTAAGTTGACAAACTATCTGGATTCTCCTGGCTATCTTTATAGTCTGCAAGAGAATTTAGCTCATTTAAAGAAATGGTTGTTATTTTCCTTTTTTTCAGTTGATCTTTACAGAGATTTGTCGTAATTTTAAATAACCAATTAGAAAACTTAAATTCCGGCCTAACCTGCTTGAGAGAGTTATAAGCTTTTAAGAATGCCTCCTGGGTAAGATCTTTGGTATCTCTAGACCCGCCGGTCAGCCGGTAAACAATATTAAAAACTGATTTTTCGTATTTCTCTACCAGACGGGCATAGGCTTCCCTGTTACCATCCAAACAACTCTGTACGATAGACCAATCATCCTTATTGTTATTCATTAATATATATAATTTCTCCCTAATTATTTGGGGCACAAAAGCGTTTACTGGTTTAAAAATCAAATAACAAAGTTATTAATCTTTATTTTCTATTTATTATATTAACATACTATTAACTACGAAATATTTCACAGAAATGTTACATATAGGATAGCAGTAAAAAATTGAGGAAGCTCAGGAATATTGATATTGCTATAATTAATTTATAGCCAGGCAGGGTCTCTATTAAGGAAGGACCCTGCCTTTTTATTTTGGGTTATGGAATTATGGAGTAGATGGTGCTAACCAAATTTCACCCAGGTTGTTTTCTGCCCCTTCGTCTACAACAATTCCGATATGCTCATCAGTGTCATAGTAACCTTCTGCTAAAACCATAAGATCATAACTCCCAACCGGAAGCTGAACTATAGTAAAAATGCCAAACTGGTCCGTTTCAGATGAGCTGTTAAAAGTATAGCCGCTGTTCAGCTCAACACTCACAACCGCCTCTTCAATAGGTAAGAGAGTCATGGAATCCACTACAGTTCCCGAAATCATTCCGGGTTCTTCAGTCAGGAATACCACATCAACCCAGGAATCTGATTCTGGTATTACTTCAATATTTTCTGAATAATCGCCATAACCATCCGTATAGACATTGAGCATATATTCGCCTGCAGGAACATTAGTCAAGTTAAAGAATCCTAATGGTTCTTCAACTGAACTTATAGTGGTGTTATCAAAGGTATAGGACCCACCGGTAAGTTCAATTTCCGCTCCACCTATTCCTATCAAGGATAGATTTGTGCTTTCGTAAAAGGCTATTGTCCCGGAGACCGAACCCTCTCCCTCCGGAACTTCTCCAGCTGGATAATTTTCTGAGGAAAGGCTGATAACAGGTTTCATCTTATACTTACCATTACCTGTTTTTATTATTGATTTTCGGGCATCAAAATCGATAGTCAACGTGGTAACCATACCCTCCACAATTTCAAAGGGATGGTTCAATTTGATCCCTGAGTTGGCACTGCTTGGAATTTCCAGAAGCACTGTTTCTGTTGGCCCTTCCGGTCCCTCGTCTCCCTCCATAACCAGCGAGGCATCTGTGTTCAGGAATATTCTAAGCTGAGTGTATTGATTGGGTTCAAGTTCCAAAGAAGCCAGCAGTATGGATGTATCCTCCAATTCTATCAGGTTAACCGGATAACCAGCAGGCCATTCCTTTAAAATCTCCCAGTAGCCCTCTGCTCCCTCAATAGCTATATGTCCTTCTATTTTTGATATTTCAATGTTCACTTCCTGATAATCTCCCGGGGCATCAGTAAGATACATCTCAAGAATTCCTGCTTTGGAGGCTGCTCCTCCTGCTTCAATCTTTGAATCACCCGTTCCAGTGTCTGTTTCTTCTTCATAATTACCTGTTTCCGTCTCTGTCTGATTTAAATTATTAGCCGGGGTTAGTAAATCACTCGTGCACCCTGTAAGTAAAACAAGGCTGAATCCTAATAATAGTATATATTTAAAATATTTTTTCATTTTATTTATCCTTCTATCATTTCATTAAATCTAAAGCTTTCTCTTAAAATTTTTTCTTTTACCTCTTATCCTATTTTCCCCATATACCACCTCCATACATTTATATTGAGTCCTTTTGTTCTTTTCTTGTAAGCAACTACGAAATTTTTTGCAAAAATGTTACATTAGATGTGGCAAGTTATTTATAGTTTGTTAATTTTATAGATTTGAAATTATTGTTAGAAATTTGGAGAATAAATTAAATACTTATTTATTTTACTTTGAGAAATTTTGTATAAGAAATATCTATTTACATAGTCAGTGAAGAAAAATACAGCCCCTCAGCAAAGATGCTGAAGGGCTGTGACTGCTGGCTCTCCGAACAGGACGATTTTCTCAACTCCTGTTTAGGGATGAAATATAAAACCTACATCGAAAGTTAGAAGAAGTAGTTTACCTATCATTACTATTTAAAGGATGATTCATTTTAACATAGATTCATCTTCTCCTCGCCTTTTTTGCTCTACGCTGGCTTTTCAATAATTTTTCTTTTCTCCTTGCTCCCTTTGATAGAAAATGTTCACGAGTTTTGCTTTCCTTCAAAGTATCCTGTGTTTTCTTTTTCAGTTCTTTTAGAGCATCATCCAGGTTTCTAAAATTTGTTGTCCTGATCGTTACCAATCAAAATCACTCCTTAAAATAATCATTTTAAATCCTTTTTTTATCAATACCATTTTATCAGTTAAAAGAATACCGCAAAAGTATATTTTCAGCCCTGATTTTAAATTGATGATGGAAAATACACTTAATCCAGGTAGTCTCGTAATTGTATACTTCGGCTGGGATGCCTTAATCTTCGAATTGCCTTTTCCTGGATCTGCCTGATTCTTTCACGGGTAACCCCAAACTCCCGACCGATTTCTTCCAGGGTATGGGGATAACCGCCGGTGATGCCAAATCTTAATTCCAGAATACCTTTTTCCCGTTGGGTTAAGGTATTTAAGACCCGATTAAGCTGCTCTTTCAATAAAGTACAGGAAGCAAGTTTTGGTGGTGCAGGTGAATCTTCATCTTCAATAAAATCACCCAGATGACGTTCATCTTCCTTGCCGACTGGACTTTCCAGGGAAATAGGTTGCTGTGCTGTTTTGATAATTTCTTTGATTTTATCCAATGGTAATTCCATCTTTTCGGCAATCTCTTTCATGGATGGTTCTCTGCCCAGTTCCTGTAGGAGATGCCTGGATATCTTTTCTAGTCTATTGATTGTATCTACCATATGCACTGGTACGCGGATCGTTCTTCCCTGATCGGCAATAGAGCGGGTCATAGCCTGCCTGATCCACCAGGTGGCATAGGTACTGAACTTATACCCTCGCCGGTAATCAAATTTTTCCACTGCATGAATTAAACCTATATTCCCTTCCTGAATCAGGTCCAAAAAGAGCATACCCTTCCCTACATAGCGTTTGGCAATGCTAACTACCAGCCTTAAATTTGATTGTGCCAGCATTCTTTTGGCTTCCTCATCACCGTTTTCCATTCGCTTAGCTAACTCAATCTCTTTAGAGGCAGTCAGTAGTCTGGTTTGACCAATCTCTCTGAGATACATTTTGACCGGGTCATCCAATTGAATGCCTTTGTTGGTGAATACCTCAGCAGAGGGTTCTTTTTTAGCAATGACTGCTGCCACTGATTTTTCCCATTGTCCTTTGCGTAAGAATTGCTCAGCATCTTTTTCTTCTTTTTCTTCTTCCTCAAGCACATCAATGCCTGGAGTAAGAAGGGCAACAGGGAAATCTTCTGTTTTGTTACGATTCATTCTTTCGTCCTCCAGAAAATTCTCTATCCCCTGAAATGTTACAAAATGTCTCTGTTTTTTAAATAAAATGCCAATCCTTTTCTCAGGGTATAGTTGGGCTTCTGGTCATTTTTCATAATGCTTATTCCTTGGAATGGTTCTACTGTGTGGTTTCAGGCAGAATCATGAAGTACTACCTATTCCTCAGTTTATTCTTTTCTACATGAAAGAACCCCTTTAGTATTACATCTAAAGGGGTTCTTTACAGAATATTTTAACTATAAGTTAATAGCGTCTGCGGTTGTCGTTAAAATCTCTTCTTGGTTTTGGCGGTTTGGCTTCGTCAATCTTCAAGGGACGATCATTAAAATCAGTGTCGTGTAATGCATCTTTGGCTTTATTGGCTTCTATTGAAGAAGACATTTCTACAAATCCAAAACCTTTGCCTTCGATAATATTGACACTTTTAACAGTGCCATGATTAGCGAAAAGCTCTTCCAGTTGCTCGTTAGTCACAGTGTAGTTTAAATTTCCTACATAAAGTTTACTACCTTGCATCTCTTTTACCTCCTTTTTACATAATTATTTCAGTAACATTTTATTTAGAGGTAAAATATAGCAAGATAGAAAAGTCTCTATTTTATTAATTACTGGAAATCAATCCTCAGAGTGGGATTGATCTTTCAATGTGATAAACTTTTCAGCTTATGACATTTTCACTTATCTCTAAGCGATGTCTTATTATACACTAATGGGGAGTAATGTCAAGCTTTTTTATTTTTGTTATAAAATTATTTATTTATTTTTAATAATTTCTTTTATCCTTTAACAAACTATATAGCTAAAAAAGGTCACCTTAATAGGTTAGAAATTCATTATTCAAAGTGTGCTTATGGGATAGAAATGAAAATACAAAAGCCCCTCAGCAAGAAACCGAAGGATTGGAATTATGCCAAATCCCCAGGTTAAACATTTTTAATTTCAATTCCTGTTTTTTATTATTCTGATACACCCTTATTCAGATTCTATTTTGTATGATGATGCAGAAAGTGTTAATATATTGCCAATAGATATTTTAGTATTTTTAATAGATAGGAAATATTGAACTTATTTAGAGAATATCAGGCTATCCATATCGTAGAAGAAATCCTGTCTAATCTAAGAGCATTACCTTAAAATCACGGAGAATATTCATTTTATGAGCGTCATTATCTTTAATCTTCTGGGCGGACTGGCCCTATTCTTATATGGCCTATTTACCTTAAGTGATGGCCTAAAGAAGGTATTTCTCAAAGAGCTTAAAGATTTTTTAAAAAAAATTACCAGTAGTTCCATCAGAGCAGTGGGATTCGGAGCCTTTATTACCTCCATTATTCAAAGCTCCAGCATTACCGTAGTCACCCTGATTGGCCTGCTAAATGCCGGGCTGGTCAATCTGGATCAGGCGATAGGAGTAATGCTGGGAGCAAAGATCGGCACAACCGTCACTGCCCAGATCGTAGCCTTTAAAATCGGGCTGTATTATTTTCCTTTTATCATCTTAGGCTGTTTTCTATTCTTCTTCTGCCGAAAAAAAAGCATACAGAATATCGGCCAGATCATCCTTGGCTTTGGAATCCTGTTTTTAGGAATGCAGACCATGTCCCAGGGGGCGCATGCTATCCAGGAGATTCCTTTTTTTGTCAATATGCTGACCTGTTTCGGACAGAATGCTCTCTTGGGTATTCTGGCCGGGACTTTATTTACGGCCATTGTGCAATCCAGTTCGGTCACTACAGGTTTAGTGATTGCCATGGGTATGGAAGGAACCCTTACTTTACCGGCAGCCATCGCTTTAATCATGGGAGCCAATCTTGGTACCTGCATTACCGGGCTTTTAGCTTCAGTAGGATCCTGTAAATCGGCCAAACGTCTCGCTGTAGCCCAGTTGACCGTCAATATCATTGGCATTACCATCTTTGCCTTTCTACTTCTTCCTTTCAGTCGCCTTATTTCTTTAACCAGTCATGATTTAAGCCGGCAGATTGCCAACGCGCATACTTTTTTTAATGTATTGCTCGTCCTGGCAGCAATTCCTTTTATAGGCTGGTTAAGAATGCTGTCTATGAAGGTTATACCTGGTGGAATAGAAGAAATTGAAAGAGGGGTACAGTATTTAGAATACAAGATTTTAAACATTCCAAACCTGGCTCTCTTGCAGGCTCAGAAAGAAGTCTTGCGCATGGCAAGGATAGCCAAAGGGATGCTGGAAAAATCCCACAAGGCAATGATTTCAGGAGATAAGGATTTAATGATTGCGGTCAAAAGCGAGGAATCAACTGTCGATGAACTCCACCACGTTCTGGATGATTACCTGACCAAAATTTCTTCCCAGCTCATTTCCAGAGAGGAATCCCAAAAATTAGCCATTTTGCTTCATAGCGTAACGGACATTGAAAGAATTGCAGATCATGCCAATAATTTAGTTGAGATATCAGAATTCAAAATGCAAAACAAAATGTCCTTTTCCGTTCCGGCAGAGGAAGAATTAAATCAAATGTACTCCAAGGCTATTGATGCTTTCTCTTATTCTATCGAAGCATTGGAAACCAATAGCCAGACCATTGCCCAAAAAACCCTGTCCCTGGAGAATGAAGTAAATCTCCTGGAAAAAAAGTTCAGGGAAAATCACTATACTAGACTTAAAGAAGGAATCTGCCGTCCGGAAGCCGGTCCTATTTACCTGGAAATCGTCATGAATCTGGAACGTGTTGCTAATCATTCGGAGAATATTGCCAGTGGGGTCATCATGGGATTCTAAACACTTCATCTTCATAGACATGGTACTCACTCTCACAGATTAGTATCTTTTCTGATTTATCGGGGAATTTGTTCTCTCCTCAATCTTTTAAAGGTGGGAAGTCCCTGCTATATTATAGACTTATCATGAATCTTTCTTTTGTCCCCAAAATAGAAAAAGCTCCTCAGCATAATTCTGAGGAGCTGGGGTTTGCTGGCTGCTCGGTCAGTAGGAAAGAAATTATACCTGCTGGAATAGCATGTTCCCATATTGAACAGGTTCAGAGCTTCGTTATACAAATAAAACAATCAAGGTTTTTTAACGGAACAACCGATCAACCCTTACCTTATAACCTTTATTTGCCCTGCTAAAAACTTTCCTGAGTTGATCCTCCTCTTTGCAGATGAAAAGCATAACGCTGACCCAAAAAAACAGAAGCAATAAGACAGAACCACTTTAATGTCAGTAGTGTAACTGCAGGAAGGATGAAGAAGATTACGCTGGAAAAGATAGGATTTCGGACAACAAAGACTGTATCTGTGGTTACAAGTTTGCCTTTGGAAAATCCCGTTATTAGTTTGATAACTGCATTCCTCCAGAGAATTAATCCGGGAAACAGGGGCAAATATCCCACAGGTTTGATTAAGCTAATACTTTCGGGCAATGCTGCAACTTGAGGAAATATCGATGAACAATATAGCTGCAATCTAAGACGATCATGTAAAAAGGATAATTATCCCTCCTGGCCTGAAAATATTCATTCCGTTTCGCCAGCTTAAAACATTTACCATAATGCCTTACCTTCCTTTTTAAAAATTAGTTCTCATTCCATTTTATGTTCTAAGCGGTTGCCGAGAGAGTTGTTTGCTATTGGTTAGAACAACCATGACAACAATGATCCATAACAGGATGCCAAGAACTAAATTCCATATGAAGGCTATTGCTCCAGTTGCTGACGGCTGGAAGATGAGTGTGCTGGCGGATAGACTGGCGTGCATAATCATGATCACAGGTAGACTACCAGTTCGGTCAAAAACCCACACCAGGAGTACCCGATACGCCGGAAGTGCCAGCAAATAGAAAGCAAGAAATCCTGCCACAAATAAAATCCATGAGTCCGTGCCACCTAAATAATTACTGGACCAAAAAGCGATCATGAAATGCCATATACCCCAAAGAAGACCCACAATGAGACCGGTGGATAAGATACTATACCGCTTTCGCAGTCTGGGTACTGCAAATCCGGTCCAACCGGTTTCCTCCAATAATCCCCCGCCGATAAGTCCCCATCCGATACCGAATACCAGTGAGGTTATCTTATTATTCGTGGTGACGATTCCCGGGAGAAACTCCGGATTATAAAGTGAAAGTCCGAAGAGGACCGCAGCCACAAGAAGCGGACCCGTTAAAACCGCGACAGCATACCAGCGTGCTTCAGTCCGCCACTGTAAGTATCGTAGTAGAAGCTGATGAAACCCTTCCTTACCACCGACCAAGAAGTTCGTTAAGATACCGGAAAGGAAGGGGCCGGCAAACATAATGAGGAGTGCGGGGATAAAGAGCTTTTCAGCTTGTTCTTTGGTACCCGGGATATTGCCGGGTCCACCAATAAGGATGAGAATTCCACCCCATGAAATAATAAATACCAGAAGGTAATACGATAAAACCTGATATCGTTTGACGAAGTTTATTATACCCATAGATTCCTCTACTTTATTATCAAAATATCTTACTGTCCATAAACGATTGAAAAAATAACTTATCTTGTTATTACTATCATTCTCCAAACTGTACAGGTATTCACCAGACATCACTATCTGATTCTATCTATATACTAGGTTTTCTATCCTATTAACCACATAATATTCCTAGATGCCTATTTCAAACGTTAACCATTCTCGACCTGTTCCCTTCTCAATAAAATGAAAGCCAAAAGTATCACCCAGACCATATACCCATAGGCATTAATCCGTTCATAAATGCCCAGCCACGGGGTCGGCAGCCCTGCTGCAACCCGGGGAGCAGCCATGCCAGTTAAAATCCCAAAGAGGATGAGCACCAGGATAGCGCCGATGGAGAAGTAGCGAAACCACTTCCCGTTGGCAGTAGATCCGAACCAGATGATAAACAGGAATAAAAGCGGGATGATACTATAGATAATGACATGCATGGTGTCGCTGATAGTCTTTTCAGCCTCCCGCAAGTTCATGGGGAAAAAGAAACTTACCAGGACTAAAATGGCATGGGTTATCAACAGGATTCCCGTGATACGCAGGGTACGCTTTTGGCCTGCTACTCTTAACACACCGTATCCAAAGGCCAAAAGAAGACCTTCATAAATCACACCGGTAATACTTAGTAGTGATTTGGTCGGGGCACCGATGGCGGACAGTTCACTGATAGCTTGAGCGGTGTAGCTATAGTCTTCATACAGCAGGGAGGCACCTATATCCGCACCGACCCAGAGCAGGGAAGAGAGTATCCCGCAGATAAGTAGGAGCTTATATAATGAAGAAGTGCGATTCTGTACGATCTCCATCCTATTAGAAATATTATCCGTTTTCATTGTTTTGCCCCCTTTTTAAAAGGATAATAATAAAAAAATAGATAAAAATACAAAAAGAGATGGCTTTACAAAAAACGTACAAACGTTATACAGAGGTAGTTTGAAAGAAAAAAGAAAGTTTATAAGAGGATTAGAACTGTTATAATAAATATTTGTCGCAGCAGGTATTGCCATTAATTCCATTAATCTTCAACACTTTTCGATTAATTTATTACTATAGCAATTGTTTTCCTTTTTATAAGTCGCTCTTACTTATAAGGCCTGTAGAATGAGAATATATCTATATAATTGCTATATAGCACTTTCATTTTAAATAGTCAATTAGTTATTTAGAATTATTTATAAAAAATGCTGATGAAAAAATACAGCCCCTCAGCAAAGATGCTGAAGGGCTGGGATTCGCTGGCTCCTCCTGTTGGATGTGCTTAGAACTTCTTGTAATTGAAAGTAATTCTTCTATTCCTTTCATCAAAAACAGGATGAACCATTAATTTATGGTATCGACTTAGTCTATAAAATACTGCCGCCCTTTTGAAAAAAGACATGAGCACCCTCGGTATATTCCAAAGGAATGCCTTGTTCATTCCCCAGGAATGTGTTACCAGCAATGGTAAATTCCACCTCTTCGGCAGGATTAAGCGTCTCTCCGGAAGGAATATTCTCTTTAGTAGTACCCCAGCCAGCCGGTCGAGCAGTTTTAGGCTGAAGCTCGCTACCATAATAAACATAAATACCGCCACCATCATAGCTTGCTTTATTATTGGTGAAGGAATTACCAGTAACGGTAGAAGAACAGTAAATGACATAGATCCCTCCACCACTATTTGCCTGGTTGCTGGTGATGATATTGCCGGTGACGGTAGAAGAGCCAGAGGATAAATAGATACCGCCACCACTAATTGCCTCGTTATCAGTGATGGTATTATCGGTAATCGCGGAAAAGGTATTTAACATATAGATTCCGCCTCCAAGATGGTTTGCCTCGTTAGATGTAATAATGTTATCTTCAATCGTTGGATTGCTGGCATCGGTATAGATCCCGCCACCGTTGGTTGCTTCGTTGTTGGTTATGGTATTGCCTTTGATGTGGGGAGAGCTGAAATAGGTGCAGATTCCCCCGCCAGTGGCAGTTGTCCGGTTTTGCTCGATGCGGTTATTCCTGATGGCAGGAGAACTGTAAGACATAGATATTCCACCACCTTCAATGGCATATCCATTACGGATGGTAAATCCTTCCAGGATCGATTCATCATCAAAAAACCAGACAACAGAATCCTTTGCTCCTCCATCAATAATGGTGGATGCAACGATGGCTGGGTCAGTAGGGTCGATACTCCGTATAATGAGGTCCTCATTATTTAAATAGAGGTTTTCCAGGTAGGTTCCCGGACAGACCACAATAGTATCTCCTACATCAGCATCACTGATAGCCTCCTGGATAGTATCATAGCCAATACTTTTATTAAGGTTATTAACTCTAGAACCTTGTATAAAGCTGGCTTGGATGGCGTAGTCCTGGTTTACATTGACAAAGGTATAGGTACTGACCGGTCCAAGGGATGTCCCGTTTATCAGAACATCGGAAATATGATAGCAATCATCCGGAATGATAGCGAAGGTTTTGCTACCGCCTTCACTGACGGCTATCGTTCCGGCAGGACTGATGCTGCCTCCTGTTCCGGCAGTAGCAGTAATGGTATGGTCGGTGGGGGTGATGCCGTTACAGGAGGAAAAGCATAACAGGGATAATATGATGAAAAAGACCAACCATAACCTTCCTTTTTTCTCAAAGAAAATTTTCATTTTCAGATACCTCTTTTCTAACTGAATTGATCATTAAAAAGAAACCATGAACACTGTCTCCTCAGGTAGGCACGATGGTCATGTTATCTGATGGGTAGGATTGCTGTGAAGTACAGGGATTGTGGATTGTTATCATTATACAGCGGCTGAGATGGGTTGACAATCATTAAATTTTTTTGGTGATAAAGAGCATAAAAACAAAACAGTAGGACGGTTTCTGCAATTTCTGTTTAGAAAACAAAGCGTGTATGTTGAAAGAAATAAAAGAACTGGTAAGCTAATTTAACATCCTGTTATATTCATTCCTGAGTTCCTCTTCGGAGATGAGCGGCTGGCTTATCATTCCAAGGGTATCCTCATTGATGCCACCCTCTTTCATCAGTTGAATGCCTGCCCTCTTTACCGCATCTAGAATAACCTCCCCTTCTTTGGTTATCTTTCCTTCCCTCTTCATTAAGAAAGCATGGGGTCTAAGCAGGGCTCCGGCAAATTCGATACCCATATTTTCAGCAAGCTCTCGAATAATATGGAGAACTGTTGCAAAGTTTTCCTTCTCCCACCATCCACCTGTTGAGACAAGCACAATCTTTCGAATTTGAACATCCTTGCGAAGTCTGGCTCGGGTTCGGCCATGATGATACTCAAGCAGAGGTTCAATGAAGGGGCATAACCGATTTAATAGATTCTGCATTGTACCGGGTAAAGGGATATAGACCGGGGTAGCTAAAACAAGTATATCCGCTTCCTTCAGTTTAGGATAAAGTATCTGCATGTCATCGGTATGATAACATTCTCCTGGCTTATTATACCAACAGTACATCTGGCCACAATTGCAGAGTTTGATGTTCAGATGTCGGGTCTGAAATAAACCAACATCAGCTCCGGCATCCATCATCCCCTGGATAAATGGGGCAAGTATCAGGGAAGTATATCCCCCTTCTGCTCTGGGGCTGCCATTGATAGCTACTATTTTCATTATTTGTACCTCTTTTGATACTGATGATAATATACTTTATTAATGGAATTAAATCAACCATGTTTTAGAAGAGAAGATAAAATAGAAAAAGCCCACCAGCAGGATGCTGAAGGGCTGGGATTGGCAGGCTCCTCCTATTGGACACTCTAAGAACTTTTGAGAAAAAAGGAAAAGTGGAGGGATCAGCATATTAAGACCTGAACGATTGATTTCCCCTTAAATTATGAAATATTATGACCTTTAACTTTGCAATTTACAACCTTTAGCAATCTCATCAATAAACGCATGTCAAACAGCGATCCGGCCTCACTATTACTACTTTAAAACTTATAATTCAAGACCTGACCCCGGTTCTTTTCGGAATGAAACTAAAAACGGTAAACTAGAAACCAAAAACTATTTTATTTAATAGAAAAATCCTGCTTTGCCAGGTATTTTTCCAGGAAGATGGATGATATGATAATCAAGGGAATGGAAACAAGCCAGCGGATCACGGTAAACTCAAATCCCAGGAAGGATGCTTCAAACAGGGTCATGGGAATTCTCACGATTGCCGAGGCACCAAGAAAAGTAAAAAGAACACTCAGCCTCGCTCCCTTGTGATATAAAGCAGATGAAACAGGTAGAGCAACCAGCAAGCCCCCGGCCATCGTTCCGGCTAGAATGATAGCCCAGACATACCCCCTGATATCACCTTCGTATCCCAGATGCTTTTCGACCTTTTCCCGCGAAACCCAGACTTCAAATAAGCCGATGATAATAAAGGCACATGGTAATATTTTAATCATAAAAGACAGGTAGGACAGCAAGTGATGGCTGATTGCTATGCCGGATGGAATACCAGCAATGTAAGAATAAAGAATAAAGATCAGATAGATGAAGACAATAATTATAAATACTTTCCGGTTGATGCTTCTGGTGTTTTGTCTTTTCTGTTCTTTCATAGAGCAATCTCCCCAAAATAAATGCCGATCAAGATTGCTACGATGATCGCGATGATAAAACCGATTAAATTACGAATCAAGGCAACTTTTTTCCCCAAATAGGTTGCCTCAACGGGGAAAGTAATTGTTCCTACCATCATCAGGGTTGTAGTAAAGGCAGCAATGATGGTATAGGATATACCGCTGTCTTTTAGAATCCCCGCTAAAGGAAAAGCGATAAAGCCAGGTACAGCAGCAATGGAACCAACCAGCGCAGCCAGAATGATATTCACAGTATTACTTCCATAACCCAGATAGGTGATAATTTTTTCCTGGGGAAATAAAAACAGGATGATGGAAACAAGGATCAGCATGACCATAAAAGAAGGAAAAATAAACAGCAACCTTTTACCGGCTATCAATAAGGCCTTTTTGGTCTTAGAGCGGTCCAATAAAAAAGAGATGAGCAGCAAAATGCCTGTCAGATAAAAAAACCACATAGAACCTCCTGTTCTTATGGAATGTGATATGTATAACAATAAATAATAAGATATTTTATAAGGTGCCCAATGGTATTGTCAATCGATAAATAAAGATAGACTCTCAATATCGGCTTCTTTTTCTTAAGAAAAAGATAGAGGAAGCTATTGTTGCAGAACGATGGATCAATATTGAGCAGGTAATAATTTAAAAGTCACGTTTACAGGTAAAAATCAGGATATTCTACATTCTTTCATAGATATCAGGATGAACCAAACCAGAGAGAGATTTCCCGATCTGCCTCCTCAGGACATCCGGAAGCATGAACTAAATTGTGGAGAGCTCTTTTCTCCTGATTTGCCAGATCCGGCGAGTCTATAGAATAATCTCCCCTGATGGTTCCTGTAAGGGCAAACAGGGGTGCAGTATTTCCGACCATCTTTCGAACTGCTTCAATAGCATGGTTACCGCTCAGAATCAGGGCAACGACCGGTCCTGAAGTTATATATTGAATGAGCCATCCCCTGATAATTCTGCCAATTTCCAGGGATTCGGTTGTATCTAAATCCCTTTTCAGATTCAGGTGATATTTCTGATAGGTATCGATGGTTTTTTTGCCAACCGAACCAAGCCAGCAATCATCATCGATATAATGTTTCCCGACCAACTCGGGAGCAGGTACTGTTATCTTCATATCCTCGATTTTCAGTCCTGCCCTTTCAAAGCGGACAATAATCTCACCGATTAATCCTCTTTGGACTGCATCAGGCTTAATTAAAACCAGGGTTCTCTCTGTCATTTCATCCGCCTCTCATATAGCTGCTTAGGCCATCTTTAGATGTTATGTTTTTAGGAAACCTGCCTATCCTTTTGATACCTCTTTTGAGCTTCCTCTGCCTTCCTGGTCCTCTCCTCATGGATCGGTCTGGATTTTTTCTCCCATTTATCAGAGAGGTTATCCAAAAATTCTGCAATCTCTCCGCTTAAAACACTCTCTGCCCCATCGTGGGTAGGTTTGGCTCCTGATTCAGAGACAATTGTCCGCAGTTCACGGGGATGGTCAATAATCGGACAAGGAGTCAGCATGTTATCGGTAAAGGGCTGGTGCTTCTGGTAAGATTTGAATAACGGATTCTGCAGCACTTCCCGCAGACTCTTTCCCTTGATATTATCAACAGCAAAGTGCACGAATGCACAGGGTTCCACATCCCCCTTGGCATTGATATGGAAATATCTCCTGCCGCCAGCAATACAGCCGCCGGTAAAGGAACCGTCATTCCAGAAATCAGCCAGGAAGAATGGTTTACTGGTTCGCAATTCCGGAACTCTAAAAGCTAACATGGTGCGTTGTTCCGGGGTGATCATCATATCAAGATTGGTATCCTTACCGATCGGGATATAATGGAAAGACCATCCGTAGACCGCCCCTTTGTCAATGACATGATCGATAAAGTCATCACTACCAAAAATTTTGTCCACATTCTGTCTGGTCACGGTGAGGCTGATGCCGAAGATAATGCCGCGGCTATTAAGCCGGTCCATGGCAGCCATAATTTTGTCATAAGTTCCCCTGCCACGCCGCGCATCCGTAGCTTCTCTAAAACCTTCCATGCTGATAGCCGGGCTGATATTGCCTACTTCCAGCATCTGATCAGCCATCCTGTCATCGATCAGGGTGCCGTTGGTGTACATCATGAAACCTACATCCGGGTGTCTGCGGAAAATCTCAAAAAGATCAGGATAACAGGTCGGCTCTCCGCCGGAAAGCACAATGAAGAAGATGCCCATTTTATTTGCCTCTTTGATAACCCGATCGATGGTGTCGATATCCAGGGTGTCACTCTTCTTGTATCTCCCTGCCCAGCATCCTATGCAGTTCAAGTTACAGGCACTGGTAGGGTCAATCAGAATGGTCCAGGGAACTGCCGCGCCCAGCTCTTTGGCTACCTCAAACTGCCTGGGAATTCCCATCAGTGCTGAGTTAACAAAGAAATTGACCAGCATTCCGTTCTTATAGCTGGGAGCTACATGGGACAGTTTCCGGACAAACTGCCTGAGTGCCGGATTGGCTTGAAAGGCTTGCCTCATGGAAGCAATCTCTTCATGATGCTTCTGGGTACCAGCAACCTTGTCAGCCAGGTCTAAAACCTTGATAAAGTTATTCTCCGGGTCTTTCTCCAGATAATGCATTCCCTGTTTGACTATCTGTTCGGCAGCAAACTTTTTTGCAAAACTAAAATTCATTGCCATAATTGCATCCTCTCCTTTCTAAGGATTGCCTGATATTTGCTCCTACAAAACAAATTTTTGTTTTTCATAAACATTTCCTTTGTATTCTCCTTTTGCGGAAAATATTTTTCAAAGGAAAAAAAGTTTATTTCATCTTTTCAGCCAATCGGCAGATAAAGGCAATGTTTCCTTCCCTGTCCTCCGGGAATTCCTGAGAAAAATCCTTAACAGCCAGCAATAGCAGTCGAATCCGCCTGTCTTTGTCTTTTTCTGCTACCAGCAGGCTTGTTTTTTCTTCTGCCCCGTAAAAGAGCGACTCCATCAGTTCCGTCAGGTACTCTTTCATAGAATGGACAACTTCGCGATCGATTTTGTTTTTCAGAATTTCCACCCCCAGTTCTCTCAGCCTTACAAGCTCATTATAGAGCGTGGTGATAAACTCCAATGGATTCGCACCTTTCTCAATAATACTGTCCAAAGCAGCATGGGTTTGATCAAGGTTTTGCTTGAAAACACTTAGAAAAAGGTCCTGTTTATTCTGATAATAATTGTAAAGGGTACCGACTGAGATCCCGACTTCCTGGGCTACCATCTTCATGGTTACCTGACTGTATCCTCTTTCGGCAAATAAACTAAAAGCAGCTCGATTAATTTTGTCTAAGGCTTTATCGATAATTTTAGGCATTTTTGTCCCTGAATATTTATTATGAACTCATATTCAATGAACCTATGTTCATAATAATACGTTGCAAGACTTTTGTCAAATCCTTACCGCAGAATTATCTTCCCTTTTCTCTTATTTTTCCTTCACATCAATAGAACGGATCAGTGCGCCTTTGATCTCCTTCACCCGAAAGATATAACCATGGACCTCAACCTCCGGGGTCTGTCCGACAACAGGCACATACCCCAAACTCTCTATCATGAAACCGCTTAAGGTATTGTTCTCGTCAGAATCTATGTTAATCTTTAAGAATTCTGCTACATCCTTTATCTTGGTACGGCCGTCCATGATATATCCTCCGTCCCTGCTGTCCTGAATCATCTGTACATCCGGCTGTTCAATGTCACCCACAATCTCCTCGATGATATCAGTCATGGTGATAATGCCTGATGTGCCCCCGTATTCGTCTACCACAATTGCCAGGTAACTCTTATGTTTTTTCATCTCAGCAAACAGATTGACCAGTGATTGCGACTCGGAGATGAAAAAGGGTGACCGCATGACATCTTTGACCTGCGGTAAAGATGTATCTTTGTTCTCAGTCGGATACATCGCCACGAAATCTTTACCGTAGACAATACCCACAATCTTGTCGATATTCTCTTCGAACACCGGAAACTTGCTGTGGGCAGTTTCGGACATCAATTTCACCACATCCAGAAATGTGGAATCAGCTGAAACCGCCTCAATTTCAGTACGATGAATCATGGCATCTTCCACAAGCAGATCGGTAAATTCGAACAGATTTTTCACAATGTGCTCTTCGGTCTCTTCAATGGTGCCCTGTTCCCTTCCTTCCTTCATGGTAAGTAAAATTTCCTCTTCGGTGACAGGACTATCATCATGGTCAGAATCAATTCCCCATAGTCGCAGTACACGATTGGTTGATTTGGCAAGCAGATGTACAATGGGTTTCATCACCTTTGATAATCCAATAATGGGGGATATCACCCGGCTGGCAATTTTGTAGGGATTGGTCATGGCGATACGCTTGGGTACAATTTCACCGAACACCAGTAGAAAATAGGTCAGAACAAAGGTAACAAGAATGACTGTTACGATATTGATCAAAGATAACCATGAACCAGGTACACCAAGGCCGGAAAGCCACTTCACAATGGGTCTGGCCAGGGAATCGGCGGCAAAAGCACCGGATAGTAATCCTGCCAGTGTAATACCAATTTGGATGGTGGATAGGAAATCGCTGGGATTCTGCTTCATATAAAGAAGCCGTTCTGCTTTCTTGTCTCCTGATTCAGCTTTTTGTTTTAATCGGATTTTTTTCAGACTGACCAGAGAAATCTCTGCTGAAGCCAGAATGCCATTTACGGTAGTAAGCAGGATAAAAATAATTATGGCAATCCATGGACTGCCATCTTCCATCTATGATTCCTCCTTTGGAACTTTCCATAGTAATCATATAATATCTCGTTTAAATAGTCAATTACCGCTGTTGGTGTGGATATAAAGACTGCTGCCGTTATAGATGATGATTCCTGCGTATTGTGCTTTGCGTATAAAGACATTAATGGGTAAATAATTACTGCATGAATGGATTAAGTAAGGGAAGCCTGCAAGAAGGGGGGAAATAGTTAACTCAAAAACCCATGAATACAATATTGCAGTAATCTAACAATCCTCATTTATTTAAGTATAAATGAACGAGATTACCACAATCTGTAAAAATAGATCTCGTAATGAAAGATTTGTATGGAATATTTTGGTTTAATCTAAAAAAAACTAAAGACGAAAAACTTATTCTATTACCCTCAGTTGTTTTCCTGTTATTTATTATTCATTTCAGTTGTTCCAGAAGAATCTCGATCGTGGTGCTGGTTTTTACTTCAACTTCAATTGGCAACAATTCTTCTATGACTGGCTCTGATATTTCCGGAAACTCCTCCAGTATTTCTTCGATCAAGCCCTGTCCGTATTTCTTTAAATTTGATTTACCGGTAGATTTCATACCCTGTCCCTGCCAGATGATTTCCGGATTATTGAACAGGTCTCCTATGCAGGTTATGGCTATGAACGGGTAATATCTTTGTTCGGTGATCTTTTTCGTTTCCCATTCTCCTGGAAGATAAACATAGGTTGTCGGAGCATGGTGACCATGAGAAGAAGCGTCAGAATCAGGTGGGATAAGCGAACTGCCCGGCAAGAGGGGAATTTTTATTTTTTTTCCCGGATCATAGACCGGAACTTCTACGGACAATTTCTCATTCCAGTTAGTGTAAAGAAGAAAAATAATAAAATCAGCATCCTGTACGCTTTTAACATAGCTATAATTTTTATCTTCAAGCAATTTGATCACCAAAGACCGGAAAATCTCATTGATCACTTCATCAGTAGAGAGCTCATCAGTCATAAAGGTAAAATAGCGATAGTCGTTATAATCAATATCCGGATGCTCAAAGGTTTCTATATCCTTATTGCTTTTAGCTTTACTGCTACCGCTGAAAGAAAAAATGATTAAGAAACATATGAGAAACAAGATCAAAGATATCTCTTTTGTTTTCATGGTATCACTCCTCATTCAATAGAATATTCAGTAATGGCAGGTCATAGGGGTTCAGAATCAAAGGTCATTGGGACCTGTTTTCCCTAACTTCAATCCATTTTCACCAAAACCATACACCAATAACTTCTTTTCATCCTTGCACCTATGCAGTCAGGTAAAATTGCCTCTATTCATTCCCAGAGCATTGAACGTGATGCTAGTTGGGGTAACGATATACCATAGACTGTTTTCATTCATATCTTAAGGCATCCACCGGATTCATCCGCGCAGCTTTCATAGCCGGGTACAATCCAAAAAAGATGCCGATAAATAAGGCAAAACCAAAGGCCAGGATTACGGAGATGCCGGAAATCACCATTGGCCAGTCACCATATTGAGAAAGAAAATAGGCAGCGACCCAGCCAAAACCGATGCCGGCTACCCCTCCTACACTGCTCAAGCTTAATGATTCCATCAGAAACTGATATAATATATTTTTATTCTTGGCACCCAACGCTTTTCGGATACCTATTTCCCGTGTCCTTTCGGTAACCGATACCAGCATGATATTCATAATGCCGATTCCACCGACTAAGAGGGAGATAGCAGCAATGCCGCCCAACATCAGGCTCATCGTCCTGGTGACCGAGCTCATGGTGTCCAGAATCTCATCCTGACTCATAATTCGGAATTGCTCCCTGTTTTCGTCATCCAGGAATTTGACCATGAAATTTTCTAATTCCTTCACCGCATTGGAGGCCTTTTCAGAGGAAGCGGCCTGGACAATATAGGACGAAACATAATGGCTGTTGGTCATTCGATCCATGGCAATGGACAGAGGTATATAAGCCTGGTTATCCAGATTTCCGGCCATGGAGCCTCCTTTTTCTTCCATGACACCGACAACCTGAAACATGAATATTCTTCCCTGGTAATTCACCTTCACTTTTTGGTCGATAGGATCAATTTCTTCAAAAAGGTCGGCAGCTAATTCTGAGCCCAGTACGATGACCTGACTCCTTTGTTCATGATCCTGTTCAGTGATAAAACGGCCCTGTTCAATCTTATAATTATTCACTCCCATATAGTATGGATTCGTTCCTACTAAGCTGGCACTGACATTCACATCATCATAAATGAATAGACCGCTGACCTGTTTGGTCGGAATGACGCTGCTGATAGAGGGGCAAAATTTTTCCATATAATCTGCTAATTCAAGAGAAAACTTTTCCTGAGAACTACTGCCGCTGATTCTGCCAAATTGTCCTCTTGGTGTTCGGGGGTAAATGGTAATCATGTTGGAACCTAAATCAGCGATACGGGAAGTTACAGATTGTGTCGAACCGGAGCCCACTGAAACAATGGCAATGACCGCACCGACCCCGATGACAATCCCCAGCATGGAGAGGAAGCTGCGCATCTTGTTTGCCCATAGACTCTCTAGGGCAATCTTTAAACCCTGCAAAATCATGCCACCACCTCATCGCTGTCAATCAATCCGTCCTTCAGATGAATAATCCGCCTGGCATATTTTGCAATTTCCGCTTCATGGGTCACCAGGATAATCGTATTGCCCTTTTCATGTAACTTTTTGATCATATTCATAATATCCAAGCCGGTCCTGGAATCCAGGTTACCGGTGGGTTCATCAGCCAGAATAATGGAAGGGTGATTCACCAATGCCCTGGCTATCGCCACACGTTGACGCTGCCCGCCGGAAATTTCACTGGGACGATGTTTTATTCTGTCACCCAACCCTACTTCCTCCAGGGCCTGTCTGGCTAATCCCTGCCTCTTCTGTGCTTTCACACCGGAATAAATCAAAGGAAGCTCAACATTCTTCAAGTTGTTTGCCCTGGGTAACAGGTTAAACTGCTGAAAGACAAAGCCGATCTTCCGGTTGCGGAATAAAGCCAGCTGGTTATCATCTAATTTGGTCACATCCTGACCGGCTAGGTAATATTTTCCTTCCGTGGGATAATCCAGACATCCGATGATATGCATCAATGTTGATTTCCCCGATCCGGAAGGTCCCATGATAGAAACAAATTCACCGCTGTCAATTTCAAATGAAATACCGCGCAGCGCTTCGACTGTCACTCTGCCTAAATAGTAATTTTTCTTCAGATGTTCAACTCTGATAACGCTATCATTCATGATGCTGTTTCCTTTTTAAGGTCTTATCATCGGCATCCCCATGCCTGGACCACCAAAACCCTGATTACGGGGATTTGCAAGTGAATTCAGCTGATAATTATTGACAATGATCCGGTCCCCTTCCTGTAAACCTTCGGTGACTTCCTGATAATAGCCGTCGCTGATGCCGGTTTTAACCGGTGTAGGTTTAGCCTGATTGTTTTCAACCCTGATCACCATATTTCCCTGATTCCCTCTTGATATCGCGGTAACAGGAACGACTACCACACCTTCCACCGAATAAACAATAATTTCTGCTGTAGCCGAAAATCCCGGTTTAAAATATGGAGATACTTCGTCCAATAAAACCGTAACCGGTACTGTTACCACACCGCTTTCGGTATTGGCATATTCCGATACTTTTGCCACTTTCCCGTAAAAGATTTGACCTTTCAGGATATCTAACTCGATTTCCACCTTTTGACCGACTTCTACCTTCAGGCAATCCACTTCACTGACTGGCACTTCAACTTCATAGGAAGTATCATCAATTAGGTAAATCACATCGTTGCTGCCTTCTATAAAATCCCCTTTTTCAACGAATATTTCCACAATCTTGCCGGAAAAAGGAGCCTTTAAGGTTTTGGAATCGTAATTATCCAGGGCTACTTCCATAGTCAGTTTCTTTTCTTCAATCTGGCTGGGAGAACCGCTGATTTTAGCCAGTTCATATTCATTTTCGGCTTTGAGATAAGTTAAATGTTCCTGTTTATCTTCCAGTTTGACCAATGCCTGCCCCTGTTCAACCAGGTCTCCGGTTTCCACGAAAATTTCTTCCACCGTACCTCCCGTTGTTCCGGTCGATGCAAAACTCAAGTGAACCTGATTTTCCGGTTGAAGGTAACCACTGGTTGATACCTTTTCTCTGATACTTCCTCTGGTTACTTCCACAGCAGCGTCCAGGTCTATCTCTTCAGCAGAAATGCCTGAAACTGAATCAGTATCAGGACTTATCGTCTGTATGAGGTAATCCTTGCCAAAATATACACCAATCCCTAATAACAGAATGATAAACAGCCAGACAAACCATTTCTTCATGATCGCTTCACCTCAAATTTCTTCCTGCAGATAACCGATAAAATGGGCTAATTTCAAACGGTCCACAAACCACTGATCTTCAGATTTTTTCATATTGATTTCTTTCTCCTTCAATACCAGTAGTTCATTCTTCCATTGTGTCTCACTGATGGCTCCCTGCTGGTATTGTTTTTCCAGAATTTCAGCCTTATGCTGCTCCTTTTTTAGAACCAATAACTGGGTATCCAGATGAAGCCGGTTGTACAGGTCCTGATCCATCAGTTGTTCCCCTTCCAATTTTAATTGTTCCCTCAAATAGGCAACACTGACTTCCTTCTGTTGAACATTGACCTCCTTCTGCTCCTCTTTGAGCCTCTGAGCACCGCCGTCTACCAGGTTAACCGAAAAATCCACCATGGCAAACCAGTCATCAGGGTACTGATAACCACCAGAAAGATTCACTTTCGGTTTTCCCTCGTCTTCAGTCCATTCCACTTCTTTCAGCAACGCCTCCATCTCCACTTCACTGTTTTTAATCCGGTAATGCATTTCCAGGGCATCAGCAATGAAACCTGACCGATCTTTCTCGTTGATATTCAGGGAATCCATGAGCGCAAAAAGACTCCGGATGAAATCTGTTCCATCCTCAAAATAGACTGTTACATTTTCGGGTAAATTGAGGGTCAGAAACCATTGTTTTTTGGCCAGGGAAAGACTTTGTTCCTGACTGACCAGTTGATTTCTGGCTTCCTCCAGAGCAATCTGCGCTTCTGTCTCCTGCTGGTATCCGCCCTCCCCCAATTCTATCTGTTTTCCTATCCTTGTCAATGCGTCTTCGGCCAGGCTTACTCGCTCTCCGGCAAGATTAACCTGTTCTTGAAGACGAATGACATTCAGATAATCCTGAATAAATTCAATCTGTTTTTCCATCTCTTCCCACCTTAATTCTTCTAATTTCATCTTCAGGCTGTTTTTGATATCGTAAACCTGTTTTTCATTTTCAGTCCAGGTTTCCGGATAGATCTGTTTGGACAATTTGATGTTGGCATTCATCTCGTTTGCCATGTCATCCCAACCCACCTGATTGAAATTCTCTGATTCCCAGGCTAATTCTGTGGAGAGGTTGATTTCATTGGCAAGTATTTTGGTTGCCTTTAAACTTACCTCGGCAGAGGGTGTAAATGAATTTTCACTCGCTTCAACAGCATTCTCATTGTGCTGTCCAAAATACCAGATGGGTGTGGCACTGAAATCCACCTGAAAGGATTGGGCAGCATCCAGAATATCCAGGTTCCGTTCCAGTTCTAAAATACTGTTACGGATCGTATTCAGATCAAAGTTATTTTCAACACCCCACCGGATGGCCTCTTCCGGATTCATCTCTTTTGCCAGGATGCCTCCGCTGTTTGAAACCAGTATCAGGATGAATAAAATAGTAAAAATAATGAATTGATCATGATATTTTACACCGCTATTTCTTCTCATTGTAAGACTCCTTTGTCTAAAGTTCCCATTAATCTCCGTAATTCCAGGTATGTCTGATAAATCTGTCGAACAGAGGAGACGAGACGGGATTGCGCATCCAGTACACCGATGGTTGCCGAAAGTGCCTCTTCGTCTGTTCTTAATCCGGCCTGAACCTGTTGTCGAATCATAGATTCATCTTCTCTGATCTCTTCCAGGCTTTTCTGGCTCAAAGTGATAGCATTTCTGGCCTGGTTATAATTCAACCATTGTGCCTCAACCTGATATTCAAGATCCTGCCGGGCCAGTGATTCTTCCAATTGAGCGATGGTGAGGTTATTCTCTAATTTTCTTATTTCTATTCCTGAGGCGTCACTTGCTCTTGTCTTTTCCAATTCTCTTTCAGCCTGATTGATTTTTAGGGATTGACTTTTTAAAGCAATACTGTTTTCCCTGGATTGATGAATGGCCTCATCCAGATTGATTTCCGGAAATCCCGGTAAAGGCATTTCCGTTAAGCGAATGTTCTGTTCATGAGGAAGACCCAGTGAATTCTTGACTTCCATGATAAGCTGCTGATAGTTTAACATGCCTTCCTGGTAGGAAAAGAGGGCATCATAGTATTCATTCCCCTGCTGTAACAGATCGAGATCGATACTGTACCCTGCTGCTACCTGTTTTTCAACACTCTTCAGAATGATTTCCTCCAATTCTAAATTTTTCTTCTTGCTTTCGATCTCCATCTCGGCCATCAGTAAACGAAAATAATCATCTACCACCTTCATCAATAACTGGTCTTTTTGTAATTGAAATTGATTCTGTTGTCCTAACAGCGTTAATTCTTTTTGTAAATCAGTTATAGTCGATTCTGAAAGTAGATTCTCTGCTTCCATCTTCTGAACTTCCAGCCTGGTATTTTCCAGCTGAACATTGGCAATCTTAAAATCCAGGTTATTAGAAATAGCCAATTCGAGCATCCTGGAAGGTCCCAGTGTAATCGGTTCTTGAGCTGATATCTGCAACCTCCCGATACCATTTAGTAATAGTAAAAAAAAGCATCCTATCAGAAAGAATTGTTTCCTCATTCCCTTCCTCCTTTAAGTTACAGCAAAATGATGAGTGCTGAATTCCTTATTTTATGATCTTATGCTACTTTTCATTATAGAGGGTAAATTTAAAAAGTCCTTAAACAAAATCTTAAATTTTTATAAAAATTAGATCTTCTGGTTGACAAACAGGAAATCCCTTCTATAATATATTTAGCTGGCTAAATATTAAGAGAGATGAAAGCGTCTGTCATGGTCAAAAGTGAAAACAGGGATATTCCCAGGCTCATTTTGGGCATCGGTCATCATTTAAAATTACGCCTGGACAAGAGACTGAGTCAAAATAACCTGACCATCTCCCAGTTCAAGGTATTAGCCTACTTATGGGAACATCATCATCAGAAAGTCAATCAAAAACAGATTCATGAATTCCTGGAGATTAAACCCTCTTCAATGACCAAACTGATCAGATTATTACAAGCGAAGGATTTAATTCAAAAAGAAGCTGATCCGGATGACCCCAGAAATAAAATCATCAAAATCACAGCAGCCGGTATGGAGATTAAAAAAATCTGCCTGCATCATATGAAACAATCTGAAAATTATCTTTTAAAAGACTTTTCAGTACAGGAAATTGATACATTATATGATTTGTTATTCAGGATAAAGGAAAAAATCCGACATTAATCATCTGATTGATGATACAAATCGAAACGGGAACAGGGCGATACTGATAAAGGAGCATTGAAATGGATGAGAAGCGAATAAAAATTCTAAAGGATGCACCACCCACACAGGCCATTCTGAGTTTATCTATTCCAACCATTATGGGCATGCTGGTACAAGTTTTTTATAATCTCACCGATACCTTTTTCGTGGGAAAATTAAATGATCCCTTCCAGGTAGCTGCTGTTTCGGTAGCCTTTCCCATCTTTATGATGCTAATGTCAGTCGCTGGTATGTTCGGATTCGGAGCAGCATCTTATATCTCCAGATTGTTGGGAAAAAAAGATTATCTGATGGCTAAAAAGACCAGCGCAACGGCTTTTTATGCCTGCCTGATTGCCGCTCTGTTTGTGACTGTCGGAAGTCTGATTTTTATATCACCAATCCTGAAATTAATCGGGGTCACCCCGGAAACTCAAAGATATGCTTATGAATACCTGTCAATCATATTCCTGGGCAGTACCGTAATGATGACCAAATTTATGCTTACCCAATTACTTCGCTCAGAGGGAGCAGCAAAGGTAGCCATGATTGGTATGTTTATCGGAACAGGGATCAATATTATTCTGGATCCTATCTTCATCCTGACCTTAGGATATGGTGTAAAAGGAGCGGCAGTTGCCACCCTGATAGGACAGGCAATCGGTTTACTGTATTATTTCAGTTTTTATATAAAAAAGAAGAGTATCATATCCATTCATTGGAAATATTTTTCTTTACAAAAAGAGATTTATCTGGAAATTTTCAGGGTTGGGATTCCCGCATCACTACACACTCTAATGATCAGTATTGCCCAGACGATGGGAAATTTCGTGGCAGCCAGCTACAATGACATGATCGTAGCAGCTTATGGTATCAATCATCGTATTTTTTCCATGTGCATTATGACTTTAATCGGATTATCTGAGGGTACACAGCCCTTGATCGGCTATAGTTATGGCGCCAAAAATATTAAGCGCCTGAATAAGATTATTAAAACAGCCGGTATTATGGCTACCAGCATCTCTATTTTTTTTGTCATATTCTTCTATCTTTTTGCCGGAAAGCTGATTCAAATCTTTATGAATAACCAACAGGTCGTAACCTATGGGATTCAGATTATGCGCGCCATCATCATTGCGCTGCCTTTTGCGGGTATTCAGTTTCTGATAAGGGTAAGTTTTCAAGCTATGGGAAAGGGAAAGCCGGCTTTAATCCTTGCCTTAGCCCGACAGGGCTTATTTTATATTCCCGCTCTTTTTATCCTGAATAGATTCTTTGGATTTTCCGGCTTTATCTATGCCCAGCCTATCGCCAATATTCTTTCCTTCGGATTGGCTGTGATCCTGTTTCAACGTATCAGGATGCAGATTTCAAATGAACACCTGGAAAGGGAAGGAAAACTTGTGCCTCCTGAACTGGAAGAATCCTATTCGGAAATCTGAATGAACCTATGAATTGACTAAGAGGAATCTTCTGCCCTGTTCATATTCTGAGAATATTTACCTGAAATAAACAATTCTTAGATTTTAACTGTTTGACCTTCTTTACTGCTTTTTACGACGGCTTCAATCACGCGCATGTTTGCCAGGGCATCTTCCAGGGGAGTAGGTACTGGTTTGTTTTCCAGGATTGCCTGAGAAAATAAATCTCCCTGAATCGTGTATTGATCACATATCTTTTGGACAACCTCTTCGGTATGACGACCATCGCCGTACCAGACTTTACAGGGTTTTTCCGGTGGGGCATTAAAGGGTATCCCTATCTCGATCCATCCGCCTGTGCCGAATATTGTAACCCTTTGATAGGGAATGAGCTGGGTGGCGCAAGTAAAGGCGGAAGTGCCCTTCCTGAAATGCAGGATGCCAGTTGAATTTTTTTATTGAATGGTAAAATTCTGCACTGTCATCAGGATATCTTTTACATAAACCCTGACTTGCCAGTCTCCAGGCAGTTTTGCCGCAGAATGATCCATTATATTAATCCAGTACCAGGTCCGATAATGCTGGTAACTGCCTGCTTCCATTTCCAACCTTCCGGTATGATAAATCTTTCCCGCCGGATCTATCCATTCCCAGATCATTTCAAAGGGAACCTGTGACTGATAGCTGAATCGTATCCAGCAAACTGCTTTTTCATCCCCTACGAAAAAAGTGGTTGTTTCCTGAACCGGTTCCTTTTCCTCAACCTCTTTACACATGACTATTTGATGAAGATATTGAGATTCCTGAATGATCTCTTCTGCCTGAGCAAAAAGCGGTAAGCTCAAAACTGTCATGAGTAAAACAAAGCATGTGAACTTCAATATACTTTTTTTGTTCATCTGTTACCTCCAGCATTTTATTTGGTATATTTTTTCCATTTTATTGTATAACGACTTTCATGATAATTCAAACCAGTCTGTTCTTTTTAGCGGGATTCTGAGTTTTCAGTAAGCAAAAACCTCTTTGGAAAGCTTTTTTTATTCATATGATTCACAATATCTTAAAAAAATTTTGACAATTTTGTTTTTTTTTAGTAGTATATTTAGAAAT
>CAYSSG010000015.1:0-32096 GCA_964433635.1 uncultured Atribacterota bacterium
CATTGTGATTCAAGGAATTCCTGTGTATACTGGAAAATAAATTGCTTTTAAGACCAATAATCTGTTTGACATCGAAAAAACCGCTGTGAAACCGGGAGAAAAAATTGTACTGGTATCTCTTTAAAACCGAAATTGATAATTTTCCCTACAGGATTTACCTGGAAGAAAGGTCAGGTCAATTTTTAGTTTTGCGGGTACAGGCGAAATGGCCGGGACCGGGAAAGAAAATTTTCTGCATTTCCGATGGAATCGTTTCCCAGGAAGACCTGCCTGATGAGGAACCTGTAGATAAATGCCCCATAATATTAGCCCAAAGATTCGGTAAAAAACTGAACATTATCCTGGATCGAAAGACCCGAAGAAGGTGCTGGTTCCTTTTCCTGCAAAAGGAGTATAAGACAAGTCCGGGAGAATATTATGAGCAAATCTTCTGGATAACCCAATCCTCCATGAAAGTAAAGGGTCCGGGAACTTATATCCCACAGGGCGGAAAACAGGACACAATGGATATTATCATTGATAAGAGAGAACGCTATCCTTATAAATTTGCCAGAAGTAATATTCAGAAACAGAACCTCAAGGCAGGAGATTATGCCTTATTCAAGGATGATTGTATTGTTGCCATTGCTGAAAGAAAAACCCTGGATCATTTCCTGCATGAAATACGGAATTTTGAGGTCCTGAAGCTGAACCTGCAGGAATTACGGCAGTATCCCCTGAAAGCGATGCTATTTGATTCTCCCTATTCCGAATTTATTAACCCTAAAACCAATGTATATTATAAGCCTTCCTACACGGCAGATATCCTGGCTGAACTTTTTGTTACCTTCCCCGATATCCAATTTATCTTTTTTAAAAATCGAAAATTAGCCAATGAATGGCTCTACCGCTGGTTTAAGAGAATCTGGGTTCATTATGAATACAGTGATAAGTGATTAGTGAAGAGACAAAACAGGTATATGGTTTTTAGGGTATGCCGCAATAGTTAGATCGGAAATAAAGATTAGAAAAAATAGGGAGATGAAAAATGCCTGTTTCACAAACGATAAATTATAGAATCTTACTAAGGAAAGAGGCTGGGGCTGGTTATACTGCAACCGTACCATCTCTCCCCGGTTGTGTTACCTATGGCGAAACTATTGAAGAAGCAACAACAATGGTAAAGGAAGCCATTGAATTATATTTAGAAAGTTTAAAGGCTCATCACGAAGAAATCCCCAATGATGAAGGTACTTTGGAGTATACCCTAACGGTAGGAATAAGTGCCTAAACTACCACCTTTAACCTCCCAAGAAGTAATAAAAATCCTGAGAAAAATGGCTTATATCAGATAGATCGAAGGGGAGCCATAAAAGATATTACCATGCAGAAAGCAGAAGAAGAGTTGTTGTTCCCTACCATAAGAAAGACCTGCCAAGAGGCACTCTTATGGAAATATTAAAACAGGCAGGTATCAGGAAAGAAGATTGGACTAAAAACGAAAAACGAATAACTATTATCTTTTTCCTAATAAAACAACCTGTAGTACAACAGGCCAATCCACTCGTGCAATGCCCGCAGGTTATTGTCGTAGGAAATTCCGTTGGGAAGGATGTTCAATAGTCCCGGTGCGATATTTTCAAACAGGTAGTCTACCGGTGCCGGGATAACGATGATCTCATCATTCTCAAATGACAGGACAGAACGACGCATATGGAGGGCACTGGTGACCAGAATTATCTCCTGATACCCATGCTGTCTGATCTCTTCCAGGGTTAACCCGGCATTTTCGAAAGTGGTGCGGGATTGCCCTTCCTTATGTATATCGCCTGACGGGATGCCCAGTTCCAGCAATACCTGTTCCATGATGTCTGCAGAAGCAGTTTCTCTACCGGAGCCGGGAACGCTTCCTCCGCTTACCCAGACGGGACATTTGATCTCTCGCCAGATCAAATAGGCACCGTATAAGCGCGCTAAGGTCACTTCTCCGATCTCTGTTTTTCCCTCCTTGCTGGACAGACTTTCTTCGACCAGACCTCCACCCAGTACCACCATGACCGGTTGGGATAGGTTCAGGTTATAGCCTGATATCTCCTGCCAGGATAAGTAATCATCTTCCAGCGGTCTTAAAAGAATCGTCTCACCATACCATGAACTGAATAAAAAGAGGAATAAGACCAGAAAAACCGTTAGACAGGTGGCCAGCTTCTTCCGGCTGAATAGAAAAAGAAGAAGAATCAGCAGTACGGCAATGATCACTCCCCCGGGCGGGAAGATCAGCTGCATGATGATTTTTCGTATTAAAAGCGGTGAAATCAGCATATCTGACACTGGCATTTTTCCCTGATATGGTTATCCCGGCATTTTCTCAGGCGCTTTTTATCTTCTTTTAACGCTGCGATGTTTTCTTTGATTCCGCTGGCTAACCATTGACGATCCAGGTCAGAAGGAAGAGAATAAAACATCCACTTGCCGACCTTGCGGCTGTTAATTAATTCTGCCTCCCTTAATACCTTCAGGCTATGGGAAATCCTGGATTGCTCCATATCCAGGGCACAGGTGAGCTCACAGACACAGAGCTCACCTTCAACCAGAATCATATAGATACGCAGACGTGTCCGGTCAGATAAAGCGCTGAATATTTTCAGATATTCTTTCATAAGACTCCTCTGCCATCATTGATCTTCTCTCCAATAGCACGATAGGCTACTGGTGCTCAGGATTGATCCTGACAGGCAGTGCAATATTCAGATGAATATATTCCTGCACCTCTTCATTTAAGTTCAGTTCATTTATTTTTTCTTCATCGATTTGAATAATCATCTCCCGCTCTTCTCCCGGTGACAGGCTCATGGGCTCGCTGATCGGTCTCAGATAGGCAACGGAAGATTGAACGGAAACGATCTGTAATATCTCGCCACTGTTATTCTTTAAAAGGAATTTGGCCTCATGTGCTCCCTGTTGTGGATTTTCAGTTATCATCATCTCCGGTACAGGACGGATGGAAACGACCTGCTCCTTCTCCCCGATATACCCTTCTATTCTTAATGTGATATTCTTATGGTTCGGGTCATTGGTCACCAAACGGATATGTTCCCTGACCAAACCGGTTTCCTGTTCACTTGAATCATAGGTAAAAGGAATCTCCATCTTTTCTTCGGGAGCTAACTTTCGAGGAAAAATCAGTGTCTCTTTGTTATATTGAATATGATCAGGAACATCAATACTTTCAATATCCAAACTTAAATCCCCCTGATTTACTATTTCTAAAGTAAAATGAGAAGAATCACCCCGTGTAAGGAGTGACAGGTCCCATAACTGTTCTGAGAGATGAATCTCGGGAGAAGGCACATGCTCTACATCTGCCTGAATGGTAATTTTTACCCTCTCCTTTTCCGGGTCATTGGAGTAAATATAAATAGACTTGGTCACTAATCCTTCGTATCCCCTGGGATTAAACGTCACTTCCAGCTGGCCTGTCTTCCCGGGAAGTATCTGTTCTTCGGATAACATGGTGGCAGTGCATCCACAGGTAGCCTGCACTCTTTCGATCATCAGCGTCTCGCCCCCCTTATTCTCCAGGGTAAACACATGTGTCTTTTCCTCATCCGGCTTAATCTTACCCAGGTCTCCGATCTCCTCGGATACCGCTAAAGACGGTGGACCGGAAAACTGGTTAGTCATATTTTTGACAAAATAACCTATGGCCAGAAAGGCAGCGATAATTAATAGAACAATGAGTAAAAAACCTTTTTTCTGCATTATAAAATTTACCTCAAATTGTTTATTTCAAAATACGAATCTATCCATGGAATATATGATCTCATATTGACATACTTTATCTATCATCCAATGAAATATTATTACCGTGTCATTGCCTCTTCAAATCTCCTACTAAAAACCTTCTGTTTTCTTTCCGTATCGTTATTCCTTCTCTATCCATTCTCTCCAGAAAAGGTATCAGGTACTTTCGACTCATGCCCAGCAAATCCCTGGCTTCCTCTATCGAAATGGATTGATTAGCCTTCAAAAAATTAATCACTCTTTCTTTCATCTCCTGAAAATTGTCTCTATCCAGCAATATCCCCTCATCAAGTTTCACAATGAGATTCTCCTGTATCAAATATTTCACCACCTCTTTACTATCGGGGAATTGTTCGGAAAGGTTTTTTTCGGTAGGAGGATTGGTTGGACTGTCTTTGAAAAGTGTCAGGATTTGATCAATCATCTCCTGATTTCTGGAGGAGATGGATGGCTGATAAGAGGGATTAAAAATTTTTCCCTTGTTAAATCCTAAATCCCCGGAGTTGACTAGAGATTGAATGAGAAACAGGAATAATCTTGGTGGAAAGAATTTAAAATGAGACTGTATCTGGTTTAACTGAAAATTCTTTTCCAGGGGGAATTTTTGATATTCTTTTTTTAAGGTATCAACTAACTTGTCCTTCTGTAGATTCCAGTAGATCGAATCAACAATCCATTGATCGGCAACAGTTAATTTGGCTGCATGCCGTAGTTCCTGAACGGTCTCGGTAATATCAACCCGGGAATAATGGCTCTGAACTAAAAAATCTTTTAATAGGCAGAGTTTCTTCTTCTTCAGTTCTGATAATATTAATTGGTCTATCCGGGAATGATTTCTCCGTTTTAAAAAATCCCTATACTGTTGATCGTAAAAACTATGTTTTTCGGCCAGTGGATCTAGGATAATACCTCCACCGACTGTCAGAGGTGGTGTAGGACGTCTCAAAATAAAGTGATCACCAATACAGGTGACCAAAGCTTCTTTCAGACGTATTTGGGCATATCGTTCTTCTCCGTCATTTTCTTTCTTCTTTTTTTCTAAAATCATCTGAGCCGGGATCTCCCTGGTCTCCCAAAAAAAGTCCAATACGGATCCATTCTTTAATTCAAATCCAGATAACCCGGATATGATTTTTAATTGTACATCGATATACCGGTTTGCTGTAACTGGTTCATACCCGAAAATAACATCCCCTCTCCTGAGGTCCTCTTTTTTTATCCCGGCTAAATTCAAGGCCACACGGCTACCAGGATAGGCTTCTGATGACTGTTTCTTATAGGTCTGAATGCTTCGAATGCGGACCTTCTGATCAGAAGGGAAAATATGAACCTCCTGATTTACCGATAATCTCCCCCCTGACAGTGTTCCGGTCACGACTGTCCCGCTTCCCCTGATATTAAAAACCCGGTCGATACACAGCCTCGGTTTATCAATATCTTTTTTTGGTTTCATCCGGGGAATCAGACTTTGAATTTCAGATTTCAATCTGTCAATGCCTTTATTTTTTGCAGCACTCACTCTGATGATCGGAGCATTGTGAAAGACAGTATCCTTTAATCTCTCCTGAATTCTGTTTTCAACCAGGTCTACCTGGCTTTGATCTGCCAGGTCTACCTTGGTAATGACCATGATACCATTCTGGATGGCAAGCAGCTGGATAATCTGAAAGTGTTCTTCGGTCTGGGGCATCCACCCTTCATGGGCATCAACTACCAGGATGAACGCATCAATTCCCGTTGCTCCGGCAATCATATTCTTTACCAGGTTTTCATGCCCGGGGACATCCACGATACCGACCTTTTCTCCTGAAGGTAAATCCATCCAGGCAAAACCCAGGTCAATCGTCATCCCTCTTTCCTTTTCTTCAGGTAAACGGTCTGCATCCATGCCTGTCAGGGCATAAATCAGCGCCGTCTTTCCATGATCGATATGACCTGCTGTTCCAAAAACAAACATAACATCCTCTCTTCTTTGCCGATCCAGGATTCGGGGCAGATAGAACCTGTCAGAGTCTATCCGGTTCCCACGCCTTTCACAAATTCCACTTAGATTAAATGGATTCTTTTCTCACCTGAACGGCCTTTGCCAATTCTGCCAACAATCCTACTGTTGTCAAATCCCTCTTTCTCTAATAGCGATAAGACTTCCCGGGCATCTTCCTGTCCGACAGAGATTAATAGTCCGCCGGAGGTCTGGGCATCATATAACAGTATCTCCGTAGCCGGATGGATTTCTTTTTCTTTTTTCACACCACAGGAAAAGTTCTTCTGATTGGCGATACTGCCTCCGGGAATGATATCCTGTTGGGCAAGCGTGTATGCTCCAGCAAGTACCGGAACATTTTTGACCTGAATTTCGGCAGTGAAATCCCCGTCTGACAGCATTTCACTTAAGTGCCCTAAAAATCCAAAACCGGTGATATCAGTCATGCTGTGTACAGACAGACCTAAAATTGATTCAGGGATATGATTCAGTTTAGTCATCCACTTGATAGCTTCTCCTGCTTCATCTTCACTGATTATCTCTGCCTTGAGAGCAGTAGAGATAATTCCGGTACCCAGTGGTTTGGTTAAAATCAACATGTCGCCTTCCCGGGGCGTATGATTACGGATTATTCTTTCGGGATGGACGATTCCCAGTGCAGCCAGACCGTATTTGGGTTCCCGGTCTTTCAGGCTGTGGCCACCGACCAGAATAGCTCCGGCTTCCCGTACCTTTTCTACCCCGCCTCTGATGATTTCGTTCAAATCGGTAATCCGGTCAGCAGGAAAACAGACCATATTTAGAGCCATCAGGGGTTTCCCGCCCATGGCAAAGATATCACTTAAGGCATTGGCAGCGGATATCTGGCCAAAGACAAACGGATTATCCACAATAGGCGTAATAAAATCCACCGTAAAGATGATGGCAGTGTCCGGGTTGATACGGTAAACCGCAGCATCTTCATGATATTCAAAACTGCTTAATACATTTTCATCTTTGATGTGATTGAATTTTTTCAGAATCTCACCGAGATCCTCATAACTCAGTTTCGCCGCTCAGCCGGCAGCAGAAACCAGCTGCATCAATCTCTTTTTTTGATCTGACATCTATACACCTCCTTTCGATGGCTTAATGCAACTTCTTCCTGATGCTGTTTTTGGTGTATGTTGTCCCTGTCTTCTCCTGAAAGGCATGACTGATGATTTTCACTAACTTCTTGTCATACAGCGGTTCAATGGTTCTGGGATCCAGAATCAAGCAATCCTCTTGTATCCTTCCCAGAACGGCAGGGTTGGATTGGCGTAGCCTTTGATCCAACGCTTCGATGCTGCTTTCTGATTGAATCATTAAAAGCCGGGTCTTTAGTGTCTTCCCGGGCAGTGATCCACCGCCTGCTACCGATACACCGTCCTGGCAGGTTGCCGCAATCCCCTGCTGCCGTAACCTTCTGGCTAAAGAATGGCAGCGGTGTTTGATGGTCTCATATGGCATGGAAATCATCTGCCAGACTGGAAGGTCCTGCAGGGCATTTCCATGCAGGTAAGATAATAGAACAGACTGGAGAACAGCAAGGGTCATCTTTCCTACCCGGAAGGTACGGTACATGGGATCTGTCCGGATTCGGCTGAGATATTCTCTCTTGCCGCAGATGATTCCCCCCTGCGGGCCACCTAATAATTTATCGGCACTGAAGCAGACCATATCGGCACCGCTTCTGATCATTTCATGAACCATCGGCTCATGTGTCAAATCAAATGAGTCGGTAGGTAAAAACGTACCGCTCCCCAGGTCAACTGCAACGGGTACTTCATGTTTTTTCCCCAGCACCTTGAGTGCTTTTACATCGACAGACTGGACAAAGCCGTTCTGAAAAAAATTGCTCTGGTGCACTTTCAGTAATAAGGCGGTGTTTTCATTGATAGCTTCCCGGTAATCATCCAGGTTCGTCTGGTTGGTGGTGCCTACCTCCCTCAGTATAACGCCACTCTCCCTTAATATATCCGGGATGCGGAATCCTCCGCCGATTTGCAGCAGCTCACCTCTTGATATGACCACTTCTCTCTCCTTTGCCAGCGTCTTCAGAATCAGAAAAACCGCAGCAGCATTGTTGTTCAGGACGAGGGCGCTTTCGGAATGGCTTAAAACAGCCAGCATCCTCTCCACGAAATCCCCTCTTTTTCCCCGGGTTCCCTGCAGGAGGTCATATTCCAGATTGCAGAAACCCATAAGGGTATTCACGGACTCATTCATCAGATTGCTTCCCAACGTTGCCCTGCCCAGATTGGTATGTAAAATCACACCGGTTCCGTTGATGACCGGACGGATAAAGGACCGGCATTCCTGATCAACAAAAGAGATACACCTTTGAATCACTTCCGCTAAAGAAGAAGGATCAGCGCCATGCGTAATCATTTTTCTTTCTTCGTTCAGGACAATTCTGACCAGGGGCGTAACCATTTTTCGTGAATAGCGGCCAATGGTGGTCTGCAGCTCTTCCTGCTGCAAGACCTCCTCCACGCTGGGAATCTGCGCCAATTGCTGATGAAAGTCTTTTACCGGTTTATTGTTTTGTTTGTCCAATCTTACTTTTTTCCTTTGTCTTTTACGATTACAAATACTTATATTAATATATCATATTTTAAAAGATTTGATTGACGAGATTGCATTGCTGAACAGAAAATAATAGCTTCAAGTCTTCTTTTTTGTTTTGTCTCTTGGTTGATAAAAAAGCCCACACTGGCCTTTTTACTGCCATTTATGGGCAAATATGGCGGGAGGGGTGGGAATCGAACCCACCACGGCAATGATTGCATTACCGTCAACGGATTTGAAGTCCGCAAGATCCACCAGAACCCATCCACTCCCGATACTTATTTTTTTCGAATCCTGATAACCTATCAGGGTATTACTTATTTCAGGTACTGCCTCCGCTGGCAGGAGGAGGAGAATAGCTGACTGTCACAGCAATGGTATCCGTTTTTGTTATTTCATCCTCAGTATAACTGATTGTGACAGTTGCACTTCCGTTTGACTTGGAAGTTACAATTCCGTCTGCACTAACCGAGGCTATGTTACTATCACTGGATACGTAATTACAATCAGCTGTACCAATGACTGAACTGGAACCGTCACTGTAAGCTGCCGTAATGGAAGTAATGGACCTGGTGCTGTTCAGGGTTGAGAAAGACATGGTTGCCGGTTCAACACTGATGGAGCTCAGTTGAAGTATACTGACTTCGATGGAGAAATCCTGAGATACCTTATACCAGCCGTCACTGACTCTGATGCTGACATCATGTTCTCCGACCTGGCTTTCAGCAGGTGTCCACATTACCAAAGCTGAAGAGCTGTCAATTGTCATTCCCTCCGGGGCAAGTATCAGGCTGTAGACCAGCTTCTCACTGGAATCATCATTCACATCAATTTGATAGGTGTATAACACGCCTGCTGTTGCGGTTTCATCCGGGGAAGATTCAATCACAGGAGGTTCGTTTCCAAAGATAGGCAGCATACATCCGCTCATGACCATGGAAAATGCTGTTAAGATGAAGAAAAAGGTCATTCTTTTTTTCATAATTTCACCTCCTTTCCTCAGCAGTCTGGATTTTGTGAATCTGAATGATAAAAGGATACATATGAACTATTTATCATACATAAAGACATTATATCACTTTATGTCAATCTACCAAATGAATTTTCTGCATTAATTTTTCACTAAAAGTTGACAAACTATTCTCCTGTGTTATGATAATCTACTGCACCAGAATAAACAAGTCCTGTAGTGACAGGATAATCATATAAAAAGGAGATACTGCATATGGAGATTAATATAACCGATAAAGCCTTAGTACAGTTAAAAGAGATGGTCAAAGAAAAAGAGAAATCCCGGAAAAAAGTTCGTATCATGATGACCGGCATCGGGTGAGGGGGACCAAGGTTTGGAATTGCTCTGGATGAGCAAGATAAAAATGACGTAAACGTAAACACCAATAACCTGGATTTTATTCTTGAGCAGAGATTGGCCGATAAAATAGAAAAATTTTACATCGATTACAAGGATTTCTTTCTGTATAAAGGATTTCAGGTTTATGCGGACGGATACGGATCACCATTCTGCTGAGATGCCATGAAAAACCTATGATTCGGATTCAGCTCATAGATGCAGCCAGAGAAGACATCTCCCCTGGCTGCATCTTATTTTACAACAGAATATTCATGAAAATATAGTCAGCATGTGACCGGAAATAGATCGGAGCGATAACCGGAGAGTCTCCTACGCTTACTGTCTGGAAACAAAATAGATGAATTTTTCTTTCACCTTTTCCCTGCTTATCTTCTGCCATACGGCAGCATAAATGTCAATCTGCTTCTGGTAGATCTGTTCTAGATTCACATAATGCTGATTGTATTCTGGACAATCGGTCTTATAATCAACAATCACCCATCCATCCGGTTCCTGAAAAACCAGATCGATAATCCCGCTTAGAAGAACGGGCAGTGAACCGTATTTTTTTTGTTCCTGATCTTCTATCAATTCCTGGTATAAGGGCTCCTCCGGGGTTATTTTCAGATGAAAGGGAACTTCAGTCAGTCTTTTTTCTGCTTTTATTATTCTGGCAAACAGCGGCTTTTCAATAAAACGACGGATCATCCGGAGAAGTTGGTCCTTTCGAGAAATGGGAATATGATTCTTTTCCAGGGCATAAATGATATAAGAGCGTAAAAATTCCTCTGATGGCTGAAAATCTAACAGATATTCCAGCAGTTCATGTACCGCTTTCCCCCAATCAGTTCCGCCTTGATCGATCGTTGGAATAAAGCTGATTTGATCATGAGAACTGCCTCGTAGCGCTGTTGCCGTCTTCTCGATATAATCAGTAACCAATGCTTTCTGGTAGGTATCTACGATCTTTTGTTTCTGTATCTCATAATCTTCCAGGGTGTATACCTTTCGGATCTCCTTATCCTTCTTTTCTGCCTCCACAGGAACAGGTAGAATCTGATCTTCGGTCATGTTTTTCAATAATGGCTCCCAGGGAATATGCTTATTCTGACTGGATTCTTTTCCCAGGCTGCTTATGACCAGCAGGTTCTTTGCTCTTGTTGCTGCCACATACAGAAGACGTGTCTCCTCTGCCTGCAAATAGGAAATTTCTGTTTGACAGTACGCCTCCCATTGGGGAGGATGGGCAATCATTTTACCGTTACCGTAATCATTCTCTTTTTTGACTGCAAAATAACCTCTGGGTGTAACTGACTGACGCTGAATGTGACAATCCGGTTCACGTTTCGTGGTATTATAGGGAACGGCCAGAAATACAATGGGTGCTTCAAGGCCCTTGGCTTTATGCAGATTCATGATACGGACAGTGTTGCTCTCTGCTTCTAAATCAAATTCCTCTTCAATGCCTGACAGCCATAATCTTTCAATTTCTTCCACCATTCCGGCAAAGGTGTAAAACCGATCCATTTCTAATTTCCGTAAATATTCCCATAAAAAATATAGTTCACTATCCTGAATCGTCTGGACCGTCTCCAGCGTGGATGATAATTGAAGCCCTGAACAGTTCATGATCTTCTCCAGGGCATGGACAGGTAACAGCTTCCGGCTCCAGGAATGATAGGATTTTAATTCCTCAAAGGCATTTTGAAATTTTTCCTTCAGAGCAGGTGGGACGGTATCAGAAATTTCTGCTGAAAAATCAAATATTCCTCCTGATTCTTTGAAATGGTACAGCTCTTCATCAGAAAAGCCATAAAAAATCCCCCGCAGAACCGCTATCATCAATACCTGATTCTCCGGATCCCTTAACAGGCGCAATAGCTTCAGTAATTCACGGATACCCTGAGACTGGTTAATAGACGTGCTGCCGCCGGAGGCAGTAAAGGGAATGCCGTAGTCCTCAAAAATCCGGGCATAAATATCCAATCCTTTTTTATAACGCAACAGAATCATAAAATCACGATAATTGACTTCCGGTGTAATGCCCTGCCGTAGCTCATCTTCCGTGCGGTCAATTTTGACTTTCTGTTTGATCCAGTTCGTAATCAGTCCGGCAATTGCCCGGGCATCATTTTCAATGGTCTTCTCCCTTAGCCTTTCTTTATCAATGATGAATTGATGAACACCGGAGAGATATCCGGCCTGATCTTTCCGGATTGCCTCCATAGGAGAATACCGGGCCTGGAATTCAACTTCCTGAACGGAAAACAGTTCGCTGAAAACGGGATTAAGATATTCTCCGATAGATTGGAGTGAGCGAAAATTACTGTTCAGCTGAATGACCTTACCATTGCTTTTTTCAATTAATGACCTGACCTGTTTATAGACCGCAATATCGGCTCTTCGGAAATGATAGATTGATTGTTGAGGATCCCCGACAATAAAGAGAGATCCCGGACGTGCGGTCAGTTTTTGCCAGTCCTTTTCTTTGATATCACCGCCGGTCAGATAAAAAATAATCTCTGCCTGAATAGGATCGGTATCCTGAAACTCATCAATCAGCAGTACCGGGTACTTACACTGAAAATAATTCCGGACATCAGCATGTTCCCGTAAAAGAGCAGCCACCCTGATTAACAAATCCTGAAAATTGAGCATGGAATATTTTTCTCTGAATTGATGATAAGATTCGACGGCCGGCATAATGAATTGAAAGACATGATAGTGACAGTACTCACGCCATTCTTTAATTGCCGGTGCAATGTATCTGTCTCTTAATTCAGGCAGGATCACTTCTTTGTATTCTTTAGCCTTCTCCTTATCCAGCCAGCGATTCAGGGTAATCTGACCGGATGCGGAAAAATTTTTATTGAATTTTTCTAATACTATGATTTTATTACAATCCTTTTTGATAAAAGGAGTATAATCTTTCAGTCTCAGCAGCAGCAGAATGGCTTCCTGTATCTGATCGTATCCGCGTTCGTTTTCCGGTCGGGGAATATATTCCACGGCCTTTTTACAGAAAGAAACCAGTTTTCTGAAAGCCTGATCTAAATTGGGAGTAGAGCTCTGGTGAAAGGTAATCTGAATATCGGGATAAAGACATACCTGCTTATAGCATCCTTTCAGATCCTTGATGTCGATACCGGCATATTCCAGATTTCTTAATATTTCAGAATGGGATATCTTGAGATGACTTAAATATTTTTCCCAGGACTTCTCCATAAAGAGAATATTATCGATTTCATCCATCTCTCTGAATCCCGGGTCCAATCCTGCTTCAATGGGAAATTCCCTCAAAATACGTGCACAGAAGGAATGAATGGTACCGATATAGCCCTGTTCAATCTCTGAAATTGCCTTCCTTAAACCTTCCCTTTTCCGATCATCTTTACAATGAAGAAATGTCTCTTCCAGTTTTTTCTGAAAGCGTTCCTTCATTTCAATGGCTGCCTTGCGGGTAAAGGTAATCGCGGCAACCTGGTCAATAGTATATTTTCCGGACTGAACCAGGGCGACCATTCTTCCAACCAGACAGGATGTTTTTCCGGAACCGGCACTTGCCTCTACCAGAAAATTCCGATTCAATTCAGTGATAATCTGTTCCCGGGCTTTATGGTCAGGGGGAATGGTCTTTTTTGCGTTATTATTCAAACTGTTTCAACCTCCTCAAGCCATCCAGAGCCGGTTCTTTTTCAGATTCTTCTCCCGGTTTTCCGTCAATCGAAATGACTTCATTCTGTTCCATGATGTCCTGATAATCGCGGCACATAAAATGTTCCGCACGCTGGGTCATGGCAAAACTGCCCTGTGCAACGATATCCAACAAAATCTCTACAATCTGCAATACCAGATCACTGTTTTCCTGCTCATAGAGAATCAGGTTTCCCTGACCCTGGATTGTAGGAAAATAATAACCGGATGCGCTTACCACGGGTTTTACAGCCGCAATCTTTTTCTCCAATATTTTTTCCAGTGCAATGGCATAGAGTGCATGCTGAAGCTGCTGCCCATACCGGAATGGTTTTCCTTTTTTGTATTCCCTGAAACTGCCGGTCTTATAGTCAATAATCTGGAAGGTGCCATCAGGTAATCGATCAATGCGGTCAATCTTGCCCTGAAAACTGACCTTTTCTCCGGAAGGCAGGTCAAACTCAATCGATTTTACTTTCCCCAGGGTGTCATGTTCGTTATCCCTGGTACCGAATGCCAACTCGAAATACTGCGGTATCTGCCCCTGATTATTTTTTTCCTCTCCGATTAAGAACATCTGGCAGGATTCCAGGATTTCTCTTCGCTCAGCCTGATAAATCAAATCTCCGGGAGGTGCCAGGAATCTTCTCTTTTCTTCCATGTTCCTATCGGCAATGCTTTTCAGTAATTTCCAATGCCTGGTAAAGGATGGTGCCTCAAAATGGTCTTGAGAAATGCTCATTAATGACCGATAAAAGTCTTCATAGATCTGATGAAGCAATAAGCCTCTTTCCAGAGGATTCAGCCATTGGACAGGTTCATATTCCATCTCTTCCGGCAGCTTGATCTTCAATACATCACTTAAGAAATACAGATAGGGACAAAGAGCAATCCTTTCCAGCCTGGAGCTGGACATGATAATCCCCCGGTTCCGGCGGGGATCAATCTTTTGAGCTGTCACCATGATCCGGCCGTTATAGGCATTAAAATCTCCTTTCTTTCGCTCCAGATCTGCCTTTAATCCCTGGATCAAATGAGCATATTTTCTGAGAAAAAGGGATTGCAAATCTCTCTTTTCCTGATGGGTAAAATACAGGAAAATATCTCCGTCATCAAGTAATTCTGTATTGTTTTCGGGAATTAGTTTCTTCTTTTCTCCCAGATCCCAATAGAATTCATCATAGCTTATTTCCGGATTTTTCTTAACCAGACGATACAATTGCAGCAACATGGGAGAAGGAGACTGTTCCTGGTTATTGATAGTATCAGAACAGGAATAGGATAAAACCTTTTTCCCCCTGAGAGATAGAATAAGATGAAGAAATCTCACCTGTTCCATCCTGCTCTTCTCAGAATCTGTGAGCAGTTGCCTGTAGGGTTTCTTCTCTGTCTCAAGAAAGACAGTCCCGTCATCTATATTCCCGGGAAACTTATGGGAATCCATACCCGCAATAAAAGTATAAGGCCTGTCCATCCAGACGCCCTTCTTATAACTGGCGATATGAAGTTTCCCGGCACAGGGTTCTGAACAAAAGATATGTTCATTGCTTAAGGCATCGCCAAGAATAGACAGGGCTTCACCATAGGCCATCTCCTCATTGACGTGCCTCTCCAGGATGCCCATTTTTTGCGTAATGACAGAAAGGGCTTCTTCATCCAGCTGATGATCCTCAATAACGGAAAAATCGTGGATGATCTGACCTACACCTCTGGCAAGGATTCCGAGAGATACCCGGGATTCAAAGCCGCCATCGGGAATCAGGCTGAATATCTTTTCAATCCAGTCTTGAATCAGCCGGTAAAATTTGATTTCAGTCTGGTAACGCTGTCTTTGATCAGGGGAGGCATTATCCATCCTTTTTTCTCGCTCCTTGATCGCCAGCCGGATTCCCGGAAGGTAACGCTCTCTTCCCCATCCTATGGGAGACTGTCTTAACAGGGAAGCAAATTCATTTATTTTAAAGGGATCGGTTAAATGAAGGTTGATATGTCCACTGTTTAAGAGCGTGAAGAGTCTCCTGATGCTGTAATTGTCATTCATCCATTCCAGAAGATCAAAAAATAGCTTTCCGGGGCAACTGTTTTTGATATGTATACCACTGTGATAGGTTACCGGTATCTTTTGGGAAGCAAGGTCAGCGAAGTCATGACTGGAATGCAACAGCTGGTAGAAATACTGTGTGTAAGGTTCCTGGGAAGTGTAGAGAATCTGGATCTGTCCAAAAGGTATTCTCTCTTCAAAAATCTTTCTCAGTATTTCCCTGACTTCCGTATATTCGCCGTGCGTGTGGAAAAATTCAATATCCGGTTCAGGCAACTTTACCTTCGTCGATTTCTTATGATTCAGGAAATCAAGGACTGCTTTTTCCGGACTAATCACTTGATGATTCTTTCTGGATAGAGAAAAGCTGTAAGGAGTAATTGTTGCTTCAGGGCATGGTATCTCGAGAATATGGGCGGCGGATTTGATGATCCTGTTAAAAAAAAGTTGTTCTACAGTATTCATCTGCAGGTTAGAAGGTGCCAGAAAGAATGTATCATCTTCCCGATACTGTGTATCAGCGGCCAGAAGATAGAGCCTGGCTTCATCAACCAGACCCTTGACCTGCAGCTGCCTTTCATATTCTACCATCACCCGATGCAAATCTTTCATCTTTCCTGAGCCAGGGGCAACCTGGGGCAGCCAATTCTGAGAAAGATACCCAGCTACCCTTATCTCTTTGATCGTACGGAAAACAGTTCTAGCCAAGCCGGGAGTAATCAGGGGTAATTGAAAATAGAATAAATCCTTCTCCTCAGACAGCTGTTTTAATATCTGCATGATCATGACCAGTCCCAGAGAATGATCCAGAATATTGTACTTGTTCTGAATGAATTCATGCAGGGAAAATCGCCTGGCAAGATCAAAAAGGGTAGTCTGATGAAAATTCAGTGCATTTAAACCCTGGCGGGAGATGATCTTTTTTAATGTATTCCCATCAACATAAGAAGGAAGAATCAGGACCTTTTTCTCAAGAGGATATTCCCTGAAAATCTCATACAGGGGTTTTATATATGGATGCATATCGGTTTCCTGTTGCATTTAGGTCTTTCATTTTTCCAAATAGGTTCTGATTTTCTGATAGGTGGTTTCCAGATTGCGATCTGTTCTGGCAAAATGATGCCTGAACAGAGCAAGCCCGTCATTATGATAGCGAGGCACGATATGTAAATGAAAGTGAAAGACAGTCTGTTTGGCAGCCGCGCCATTGGATTGAATCATATTCAAGCCGATAGAATGAAAAATTTCCCGATAATTCATCGCCAGTCTTTTTCCAACCTTCATGATCTGGGCTAAAATATCTTCCGGAATATCATAAACATCTTCATAATGTTTTTTTGGCACCACCAGGGTGTGTCCCTCATTGACCGGGTACGCGTCCAGAAATGCCGCACAATCTTCATCTTCATAGACAAAATAAGCCTGTTTTTCTCTGCGGATAATCTGGCAGAAAGTGCATTCTTCTAACCTGACCATCAATCCCTCTCTTCCTCACAAATACAGTCAGGGAATCAAAATCCCCTGATGCCACTTTAGAATAACAGATCGTCCTTCCTCTGTTTCAGTCGTTCCCAATCAATCTCTCTTCTTTCCGGGTATGATTCAACAGTTCCCCTCTTCTGTACTGCATAAGAAGCAACAAGATTAGCGATCTGCACTGCTTTGGGTACAGAATCAGAATGAATCATCCCGAAGATAAAAGCACCATTAAACAAATCTCCGGCACCGGTCGTATCAAGCACCGTCTTTACCGGAAAGGCAGGCACATTAATCAGATTATCCTGATGCAGAAAACTGCAACCTGAAGCTCCCTGCTTGACAATGACTTCTCCTGCTCCCCAATTTTTAAGTACCGCAGCGCCCTGCAGCATCTCTTCTTCTCCGGACAAAATGCGTAACTCCTTCTGATTCGGTAAGACATAATCGACCATCGGCCATAAATCTTTTGCAGGTGCTTCGATCAGGGGGGAAGGATCCATGACAGTCTTCAATCCACGTTTTTTGGCTATTTTCAAGGCAAAAGCGACGGTATCTAACGGGTATTCCAGGGATACACTCAGCCATTGGGCTAATTCAAACAGGTGTTCCATCCGTATTAAAAAATCAGGTCGAATCATACGATTGACAGAAGGAAATCCGATGACTGTATTTTCTCCACCCGGGCTGACTAAAATGGAACAGATACCGGTTTTTCCTACGTTGCTTTTAACGATATATTCTGTATTAACCTTGTATCTCTTTAAAGCCGAAAGCAGATAATCCCCGGCATAATCATTTCCCACCTTACCCAGCAGCAGCGTAGCTATCTTTAAATGACTTAAGGCCACTGCCTGATTGGCACCCTTGCCTCCCAGGCAGCATTTCATTTCTCTGGCAGGCAGGTTTTCACCTTCAGTCGGAAAACGGGAAAGAAAGGCTATGCAATCCAGATTAACCGCCCCGATAATTAACACGGTAGACATGGTATATCTAACCTATTCCAACAAATCTATTACCTCTATTATGAGATAAGTTGCCTTGATTGTCAAAAACCGGCAACACGCTGATATCCGGCTGAGGGATATCTTTTTATTCCATGCCTTGCTCTACTGACATGTGCATTGCTTCACTTCTACCTTAAATACCCTATCATCATATGACTCATTCAGGATTGTCTTGATTCCAGTAATGCCTTCATACCCTTCAGGTTCATTTCTCTGAAAAGAAAAGGTGTTTTGGTGTCCCTGTGCACGGACAGTTGCTGCTCAAAAGTCTTTTTATTCTCATTTTGATAAAAAATCCCCAGAGGAAGCTTCTCTTTTTCCATGGCTTTGCGTAAAGCATTATCGAAGTTGTGAGGATCATGATCTTTCAGTTCATAGGTATGGTCCTTGAACCATTTAAAGGTATTCACCTTATTAAAAGTCACACAGGGCTGAAAAATATCCACCAGGGCATAACCGGGATGCCGGATTGCCTGTTTGATGATCTCAGTCGTTCTTTCAATATCTCCGCAAAAAACCCTGGCTACAAAAGAGGCACCCATGGAGATAGCCACAGCCAGGGGATTGAATGGTTCAGATATGACTCCTTCTGTCTGTACCGGTGTTTTAAATCCGTACTGGCTGGTGGGTGACGCCTGCCCCTTAGTCAGTCCATAGACCATATTGTTATGAACCAGATGGGTGATATCGGGATTGCGGCGGATAGTATGCAGGAAATGATTTCCGCCTTCCCCGTACATATCCCCGTCACCTCCTTCGGCGATAACCGTTAACTTCGGATTACAGGCTTTGATAGCCGCAGCAGGAGGCAAAGCCCTGCCATGCAGCCCGTTATACATATGAACATTAAGATATTGCGGTGTCTTGGCAGCCTGTCCGATTCCGGAAACTATCACCACCTGCTGCGGTTTCAGAGAGAGTTCCTTCAAAGCCTGCTGCAACGCTTTTAATATCATAAAATTACCACACCCGGGACACCATGCCGGTTTAACCTGATCCAGCTCAAATTGTTCCATTTTTTTCATCTCAGTCCTCCTTCTCCGAAATCACATCTTTGATCTCTTCAGCCAGCTCATCAGCATAAAACGGTAATCCGTTATATTTTAATATTCTGGTATCTATCGTGATGCCTGTTGACATTTCCAGTAACTGACTGAACTGACCGCTGTAGTTATTTTCGATTGAAATGACCTGTTTAGCCTTTTTCAGAAGATCTATGCTTGCTTCAGCAATGGGATAAACCTGACTGAAATGCAGTAAAGCAATATCAGAATGATCAATACGGCTCAAGGCTTCCTTGATGATCGGATAGGTTGACCCCCATCCGATACATAGAAGACGAAAATCATCTGGCCCGGTTAAAGTCGGAAGGAAGGCTTCTCTTTTTATCAGATTCCATTTAGCATTCCTCTTATCCATCATCTTTTCCCTGATAACCATCTCTTCAGTAATCAGCCCTTTCTCGTCATGTTCATCACTGTCAATCCTGACCAAACCTTCACCAAAATCAGGAATTCCCCTGGGTGATATTCCATCATCTGTCTTCAGATCATAGCGCTGATAGCCGGGTTTGGTCTTGAGGATAAACCGGTCTATTTTACCTTCAGGAATCTTAAAGGTCTTCAGATTGTAATAGGTATCCATGGTATACTGGTCAGTCAGAATAAAGACCGGAACCTGAAATTTGTCTGCCCAGTAAAAAGCTTTTTGGGTCAGCAGATAGGCATCTTCAATCATCCCCGGTGCCAGGATAATCCGGGGAAATTCACCATGACCGGCATGCAGGGCTAATTGCAGGTCCCCCTGCTCAGTCCTGGTAGGCAAACCTGTTGCCGGTCCCGGACGTTGGGCAAGATGGATTACCACGGGGCTCTCTATCATACCTGCCAGACTGATCCCTTCGGTCATTAAAGCCAATCCTCCGCCGGATGTGGTAACCATGGCACGTGCACCGGCATACCAGGCACCCAGCGCCATATTGATAGCTGCAATTTCATCTTCTGCCTGTTCAGAGATAACATTAAATTCGGGTCCGTATTGAGAGAGAAAAACAAGAACGCCTGTCGAGGGAGACATGGGATAGGAAGAGATGAAATTACATCCCCCGGCTACAGCTCCCAGGCCAACGGCTTCAGCACCATTCATCAGCAGATCATCCCTGACATCCTTGGATTTTTTGAGATGCAGAAAATGATTCTCATCAACGAATTTTTCTCTTATTAACCGATCTGCCTCCTGAAATCCCTTCTCCAACGCTTGAAGATTATCCTGAATCATATCCTCTTTCTTCTTTTTGCTAAAATAATCCTTTAGATATTCCTTTCCTTCCTCAAGATCGCCTTCCATTAAACCTAACAAAAGACCCACTGCCAGGGTATTGGCATAGATAGCATTGCCGATCTCTTTAGCCATTTCCAAAAAGGAAACATGGATCATCTTTCTGTCAGTATCAATCCTTTCCTGGTCTCCGATAATGACTGTGTTTTTATCCAGCCTTTCAGCTACATGAGGAATCGCCTCATTGTCCAGAGGAATCAGAAAATCAATTCGCCTGACAGGTGCCTGAACCGGTTGACTGGAAACACGTATCTGGGTTGAATTGCTCCCTCCCCTGACCCTGGACATATACTCTTTGGTAGCAAAGACATGATAACCGGAACGTTTCAGCATCCTGGTTAAAAGCTGCTCTACAGTCTGAATACCCTGTCCGGCTCCGCCGCATAGTACAATGGATATATCCCGCTCTATGACACTCTTTTTCTTTTTATTGATTTTCATTATTTATCTCCTTTGTCAAATCGCTGATCAATTCCTTCCCTTATGTTCAATTTGCTTAATATTTTTCTTATTTATGATTCGCCTTTTTTGCAGGAGGGGCTGAGGGTCTGGGATAAGGCACAGGAATATATTGAACAGAAGGACGCTTACCCGGGCTTTGGGGGTATAGATCCATCAACTCATAGATCTCCTTGGGCATATCACTGGAGACACATAAACCTAACTCTTTTGCCTCTTCAAATTTGATCGGGTAATCATGGGTCCACCTGCCTTCCGTCAAAGTTATGGCTATCTTTTCTGCCTTCTTTTCACTGCAATGATTATCAGCCAGCAGTTTTTTCACAAATTGATAGACCTGCGTGATGGCTTTCCGGGCAATATCTGCCTGAATGAGTGTCTCATCATCAATTTCATTTCTATCCTTATCCTTGAGCACATTTAAAATAGAAACAGCCGGGTACTGGCCTAACTGGGGGTCTATGGGACCCAGAACTGCATTTTCATCCATGACAATTTCATCTGCAGCCAGAGAAAGCATGGTGCCACCACTCATGGCATAATGGGGAATAAATACCGTTATCTTCCCTTTATGTCTGGTCAAGGCGAAGGCAATCTGTTCGGTTGCCAGCACCAGACCACCGGGCGTATGCAGGATCATATCAATAGGAACATTTTCATCAGTCAGCCTGATAGCCCGAAGTATAGCCTCTGAGTCTTCTATATTAATATAACGAACCAGGGGGATACCCAGGATACTCATGGTTTCCTGTCGGTGAATCAGGGAGATGACTCTGGAACCCCTCTTTTTTTCCAACCGGTGAATCAGGGAGAGGCGGGATGATTCTAAAGTCTTCTGCTTGAACCATGGGGAAAGCATTGAAAAAATGAAGAAAAACCAGAAAAACATGCTCAGATATTCCATGAAATACCTCCACTATTTGAAAAATACATATCTCGACTTCATAATTAAATGATATACTCATTATAGACCAGGATGCTCATCTAAAGCAATGCATGAAATATTCATCGTCCGGTATAGAATAAAAAGAAGCACCTGATGATATGATCTTAGCAGTGCTTCTTTTTCCTGTTAATTTTATAAATTTTTACGTGGATTGTCTTCTTATCTTCTATTTATATAACCCTCATTACTTGCTCATTCCTCATCACTTTGTAACTGTCTTCGGACTCAATACTATCTTTTCTTTATTGTTTTTTCTTTTCTTTTAATGGTTACTCGATATGCACGACGCAATACTGATTTTACTCATTACTGCATTCAATAATTCTCTGCTTTTAACTGGAAAAAAGCCTGGGGATGTTCACACGCCGGACATTTTTTGGGAGCCTGTTTTCCTTCCATTACATATCCACAATTTCGGCAATGCCAGGCTACCTTTTTACTTTTCTTAAAGACATTATTCTTCTTGAGATTTTCCAGTAATTTCCGATACCTTGCTTCATGATGCTTTTCTACCTTGGCAATTTCATCAAACTGCTGTGCCACTTTCTCGAATCCCTCACTGCGGGCTGCAGCTGCAGATTCCTTATATAAGGTGCCCCACTCCATCCGTTCGCCATCTGCAGCTGCTTCCAGATTCTGAGCAGTGTTTCCGATGACTCCTGCCGGATAACTTGCCTGAATCTCTACTTCTCCGCCTTCCAGCAATTTAAAGAAGCGTTTGGCATGTTCTTTTTCATTATCTGCTGTTTCCAGAAATAGACCGGCAATCTGCTCATAGCCTTCTTTTTTGGCTACGCTGGCAAAATAGGTGTAACGATTCCGGGCTTGAGATTCACCGGCAAAGGCAGCCAGTAAATTTTTTTCCGTTTTGGTACCTTTTAGTTTTCCCATTTATGTCCTCCTTGGACGATTGATTTATCGTTAAGAGATTTACTGATAATTCTGATTTTAAAAATAGGAATAAAATGCACGATTATCATTTTTAGTTATACGGACTGGACTTCTTTTACCTCCGGAACAGCTTGTTTTAAAGCCTTCTCGATGCCCATCTTTAAGGTCAGCTGGCTCATGGGGCATCCCCGGCAGGCTCCGGTCAACCGAACTTTAACAATGCCCTCTTCACTCACTTCTACCAGTTCAACATCCCCGCCATCAGCCTGCAGTGATGGTTTAATCTTCTCTAAAGCCTTTTCTACTTTATCTTTCATGGATTCTTCCTCCTTGTTATTTTGCCTTACTTTTAAATTTCTTTATCTGTCTATAATACGGGAAGCTATTTTTTCTCCCAGGTCTTCACATTTGATTAGAAGCTCATCATTTAATTTTGCTCCCCCGCTCACATAATCAAGCACATTAAATCTGAAGGCTTTTCCTATTTTCTTCAGACTCTCTATAGCCGGTTCACCGCCTGTACCCCCTGAAACAAAAAATACGCAGGGTAAATCGGCAGTCAGACTACCTCTAATCTTACTCTGACTGGGATAAAAAGTCCGGTCAAAAAAATCTTTGACGGTACCTGCCATATAATCAAAATAATCCGGTGTACCAACGGCAATTCCTGCCGAATCTTTTAAATCATCCCAGGTAGCATCCTGAGCTTTTTTCAATACTGCCTCCGCACCTTTTACCTTTGTCACACCCTTCTTTACGGCATAAGCCATTTTTTCTACCACTCCGCTTTGGGAATGATATACAATTAAAATACCACTCAATAGACACCCTCCTTTATCTAAAAAGTTCGGATAAAAGCATTTTAAGATATTTTACAAAATTAAACAAGGTTGCAGGGAAATATTCTTCCCTGAAAACCCTGTTATTGGCCTGCCAGTCATGTATGCCGGGAAATAGATTATTCATTTTCACAACATGAGCCACCGGATTGTCTGAGAATATCTTTTGCCTCATCCAGGTCCCGGTCTGATACGAATATCCTAACCTCAGCTAAACCATCCACGGTAAAGGGATATACAGACCGGGTAACATCAGACTGCAGGATACATCGAATGCCATAACTTTCCAGCAGACTTTGAATGGGTAATGCTTCTATTTCAGTCGGTACACGGCATAATTCCACAATTTTAGAATCATCGTAGTTCTGCTTCTTCTCTTCCACTATTCTTGCACCATTCCGTTTATAAACATATCAATCGCCAGGGAAGATCTCCTCCCTGAAACCTTTCAAATACTTTCTGATCATCATTCTTCATCATACATGGTTCAAATGAATATACTAATATTCTATTCCCATTCTAGCCTGGATCCCCTTTTGATAAGGATGCTTGATCTCTCTCATCTCTGTTACCAGGTCTGCCCGGTCAATGATCTCCTGCGGTGCATTTCTCCCGGTTATAATGATTTCCACCTCTTCCGGTCTTTGCTCCAGGAAATCCAGCACCTTCTTTAAGGACAATAATCCGAAATCAACTGCCACATTGAGCTCATCGAAAATAATCATATCGTATTGATTGCTCCGTGCAGCCTGTACTCCTTCAGCAAATGCTTTCTCCGCTTCCTGATAATCAATCTGTTTTGCTTTTCCCTTATAGACAAACGCTTTGGTGCCAAAAGTTTTGATGGTAATCTGGGGAATCATTTCAATGGAATGTAATTCCCCATAATCCCATTTCTTCATAAACTGCACGATGAATACGCTTTTATCTCTTCCTGCTGCCCTCAAAGCCTGACCTAAGGCAGCTGTTGTTTTACCCTTCCCATTTCCGTAATACACCTGAATTAATCCTTGCATAGGTGAAAACTCCTTATCCTGCTGTTTAATTGTCACAGATTGCTAAATTCTCAGTTTTGCCCATAGGTTAACATTGTATTTTCCGCTGATATTGTCTATAATAACATAAAAGAATCGTTTTCTCTATCAACAGGTGAAGGGAAGCGTGGTGCAAATCCACCGCAAACCCGTTACTGTAAAAGGTACCGAAAGCTGCTTGAGGCCACTGGAAGCATATCTTCCGGGAAGGTGCAGTGAGTAGATAGCCTGAAGCCAGGAGACCTGCCTGTTGTGGATAATGTACACTTCTTCGAGGTTAAGAGGTGTGTTTCTTTATTTTTATGAACAGCCGTATCAATGATTTCCTCAATAAATTAGGAAGGAAGGTTTGAGAATCAAGTGAATCAATTAAAGATAAAAACTATTTCTGCTGGCAGCTTTTCTTTTTTCGTTTTATTTTTTTTATTGAGCTTGCCTTTTTCCGGTTTTACCCAGGAACTTCTGTTTCCCGTGACTCTGATCGATGATAGTGGTGTAAAAACAATACTCACAGAAAAGCCTGAGAGAATTGTTTCAACCGCGCCGAGTAATACCGAGATACTCTTTGCTCTGGACCTGGAAGACAGGCTGGTAGGAAGAAGTGATTTCTGCAACTTTCCCCGGGAGACGGAAAAGATAGAGAGCATTGGAAAGATGTTTCCACTGAATTTAGAAAAGATTATCTCTCTGGAACCGGATATTATTCTGGCTTTCGGTGAATTAAACCCGATAGCAGACATCAACAGACTAAGGGAATTAGGTTATCAGGTACTGGTTATCCAGGCAGAATCTCTCCGGGAAACCCTGGAGAGTATCAAACTGATCTCCATCGCCTGTGGTATCCCCGAAGAAGGAGAACAATTCATTACCCAGATGCAAAAACACGTAGATCAGATATCATCCCTGGTAGCCCTTCTACCCGATTCTCAAAGACCGAAGATCTTTGCCGGTTCCAGCTTTGATACCATTTACAGTCCCGGCAGGGGCACGCTGTTTCATGAATTAATAACCCTGGCAGGCGGAATAAACATTGTCGGACATCTGCACAGATGGACAAAAGTGAATCCCGAACTGGTGGCTCAGTCATCGCCGGATATTATTCTGATCCCCAGCGGTATTATGAATCCGGAAGAGATTTCCAAGGTAAAAAATGATATCCTTCATCATCCCGGATGGTCTCAGGTACCGGCAATTAAAAACAATCGCATTTATAACGTCAACGAGGATATCTTCTATCGGGCAGGACCTCGTATGGTAGACGGTTTGGAATTACTCTATGAAATATTTACGGAATCAACAAAATAATAACTTATATGGATATACCAATTGGAGAATCAAAGCACTGTCTGTTCTCATTTTTGGATTTTTATCCATTTTAGTCATCGGTTTTATCGCCCTTAACTTTGGAACGATAGCTATCCATCCTCAAGAGATATTCTCTATCCTCTGGCAGCATAAAACAGATGACAGTCTGGGACTGATTATCTGGGAATTGAGAATTCCAAGATTGATTATGGCCATGCTGACAGGAATGACTCTTTCCGTTGTGGGCGGTGCTTTCCAGGGGATTCTGAGAAATCCTCTTGCCGATCCTTATATCCTGGGCGTATCAGCCGGAGCAGCACTGGGTGCCTGCTCCAGTATTGCCCTTCAATATGTCACCGGAATATACCTGGCAAATATGATTCCTGTCTTCGCCCTGATCGGTGCCCTTCTTTCGATCCTGCTCGTTTACCTGTTCTCCAGAAAGAAAAGCCAACTTCCAATGACTGATCTGTTACTGGCAGGAGTAGCAGTAAACTTCTTCTTCTCAGCGATCATCACCATCCTGCTGGCCCTGTCAAGCCGTGAATTGCATTCCATGGTATTCTGGCTGATGGGAGACCTGTCCACTGCTGGTTGGAAAAAGATTCTCCTGGTTATTCTGCCAGTCTTTCTGGGAAGCTTTCTGCTCATCATCTCAGCCCTGGAATTAAATGCCATGGCGTTGGGGGAAGAAGAGGCGCTTCACCTTGGGATTCAGACTGAAAAACTACGGTTAAAAATCTTTCTCATCGGTTCTATGATGATTGCCATTGTGGTCTCTTTTACCGGTTTAATCGGTTTTGTCGGATTGGTCATTCCTCACATCTCCCGTCTTCTGGTGGGACCGGACCACCGCATCATGCTTCCGGTATCAGCACTGATTGGTGCGGCATTTCTCATATTCTGTGATACTCTGGCACGCACCATTATCGCGCCAACCGAGATACCTATCGGCGCTATTACGGCAATCATCGGTGCCCCACTGTTTATTCATCTTTTAAAAAGGAGGAGTGCAGCAAATGAATATAAATGAACCGGCGCTTTCGCTGGAACAAATCAGTTTCTCCTATGGTCAATTTCCTGTACTTCGGGATATCAATCTATCTGTTTTTCCGGGTGAATTTATCGGTATTATCGGGCCGAACGGTTCAGGAAAAACAACTCTTTTAAAATTGATATCCGGGATTTTGAAACCACAGAAAGGTCAGATTCTGCTGTTTCATCAGAATATCAGGTCTATTCCCAGAAAAAAATTAGCCAGAATCATATCGGTTGTACCACAGGAATCCTATATCGTCTATAATTATAAAGTAAAAGAAATCATTTTTATGGGAAGAATCCCGTTCATCAACCAGTGGCAGGGTGAAACCATGATGGATTACCAGATATCCCGCAAAGCTATGGAAAAAACCGATTCCTTACGCCATGCCGATAAAGGAATTCATCAGATCAGCGGCGGAGAAATGCAGCGCGTTTACATTGCCCGGGCACTGGCACAATCACCTGAAATATTATTGCTGGACGAATTTGCATCTCATCTGGACCTGAATTACAAGTATGAAATGATTAAAATCTTAAAAGAAACGCTGCAGGAGGAAGTGAAGTGCATCATCTCTGTCTTTCAGGACCTTAACCTGGCCAGCTATTGTGCCGATCGCCTGGTCTTACTGAATAAGGGAAAGATCATAAAAATCGGAAAGCCGCAGGAGGTCATTAATGATCAGAATATCAAAACAGTGTTCCGGACTAAAGCCCGGATTATCCAACATCCCGAACTGGCTATTCCGCAGGTGATTATGTAGTACCGGGAAAGGTAAGAATGACAGGCGTATCCACTGCCGATTGCAGGATTAGATGAGTGGGGTTGAAGATCTCATCTCATAAAGGAGAATGAGAACAGTAATAAAACTGCCAGTTCATTGATTTCATTGATGGCACCAATGACATCTCCGCAGATACCCTGTATCCTGGTATTTGAATAGGCTATTATGCCTCCTGTCAGCAAACCTGTTAAGATAAGAAGATAGGCACAGCGATAGGATAAAAAGATGAAACTGAAAACAATCGTAAACAGGGTGGCAATCAGAAATTCTTTTCTTCCCAGATAAAGTGTAAACATCCGGGTCAATGTATTATCTTCAGAGGCTGCCTCACCCCAATAACCGGCAATGACCATGGTCCATCTTCCTGCAACGGGAGCCAGCAATAGAGCCTGTATCTTCATGTGATCATCAAGGTAATGGATAAGCAGGAATTTGAATAAAACAAACAGCGTCAATGCCACAGCAGCCTTTGCACCGACAGCACTGTCCTTCATAATCCGGATGATGTCATCCTTGTTTCTTCCTCCGGAAAAACCATCCACCATATCAGCAAAACCTTCCAGGTGTAAAGCTCCGCTCAGACCAATCCATGCTATGAGTATCAGCCCGTCAACCACTGCCGCAGGTAGCAGGATCAATTGGAAAAGGTGATAAAGACCATACAGAATTGCACCGATCAATAGACCAATCAGCGGAAAGAAGATACTTGCTTTTGACAAATCCTGCCGGACCTGCTCCTGATCATTGATTCGAAAAGAGAACAGGCTTAACGGTAAGACGGTTAGAAAAGATAGCGCTAAAAAGAATCTTCTTGTAAGATTATACATGATTATGCCCTTTGATTGATATGGGAATGCCTGCCACCATCAGATAAACGCAATCGGATTTTGCCGCAATCAACTGATTGGCTTTTCCCAGGATATCCCGAAAAAAACGACCCATGGGATTAGCAGGAACCAGCCCGAATCCAACTTCATTCGTCACGACAATCACCACAGCTTTAGATTGACAGGATAGTTCAATTATCTCATTGATTCTTTGCGTAATGGTGTCATCAAGTTTCTGATTTGAAGATCCTTCCTGATACTCCCGCATTAAGTTGGAAATCAGGAGAGTAAGGCAGTCTACCAGGATAACTTCTGTCTCCTGTCCAACCTTCCTTATCACCTCTGACACCTGATAAGGTTCTTCGAATGTTTCCCAGTGAGAAGGCCTGTTTTGCAGATGATGGGCTATCCGCTGTTCCATCTCTTCATCCAAAGCCTGGGCTGTAGCAATAAAAGCAACTTTTTTCCCCAGCTTCGCAGCAAGCTTTTCAGCAAAGGTGCTTTTACCACTACGGACACCACCGGTTATCAGAATGAGTCTTACTTGATTTTGATTCATTTCCCACTCCTGCAGCATTACTTTTGCCTGATGATGGTTATGTTTTTAAATCATCAAGGGTAGCCATTTGATTCAGCAACTTAAATCCGGTCTCGATAAAATTCATGCCAAATGCCGCACCTGTTCCCTCTCCCAGGTGCATCCGCAAGTTAAACATCGGGACCATGCCCAGGTAAGAAAGCACAACAGCATGGCCCTTTTCTTTGGAACAATGACTGGCAAACAGGTAATCCCTGACCCGGGGGCTCAGCCTGATTGCCAGGAGAGCACAGGCCCCCGATATCAGGCCATCCATCACCACAGGTATCTTCCTCGCTGTTGCAGCCAGAATACAGCCAACCAATCCACCAATTTCAAAACCCCCCACTTTACCCAATACATCTAAAGGGTCTGTAGCATCAGGCTTGTTCAGTACAATGGCTTTCTTAATCACAGAAATTTTATGCTGAACCTCTCCCGGACTAAGACCGGTTCCCATATCCACCACATCCTCCAGCTTTGCCCCGGTCAATAAGCCGATGAGAGCACTGCTGGCTGTCGTATTGCCGATACCCATCTCACCCAAACCGACCAGGTCAATCCTTTTTTCGGCAAAGGTCTGCTCAAAGACCTGATAGCCGGTCAATATCGATTTTTCTGCCATCTCCCTGCTCATCGCCGGTTCTTGGGCCATATTTTCAGTTCCGTGAGCTATCTTCCTGTTGATTAAACCTGTCTGTTCCCCCAGGTCTCCCCTTACTCCCATATCAGTCACGATTACCTCCATACCAAAATGCCGTGCCAGTACATTGATAGCTGCGCCACCATTCAGGAAATTTAAAACCATCTGACGGGTAATTTCAGAAGGATAGGCACTTACCTGTTCAGCGGTTACACCGTGGTCAGCTGCCATTAAAAAGATGACCTTTCTCTTTATATCAGGATTTAAAGTTCCATAAATCCCTGCAGCCCTGGCTGTTATGGCTTCCAATTGGCCTAAACTTTTGGCAGGTTTAGCTAACCGGTCAAATTTTTTGAATGCCTCTTTCTCCACATTTAAACGAATGGGTCCAATATCCTGAATGAACTGCTTGATTTGATTACTTCTCAACAGCTGCTTCCTTCTTCTCCTGTATCTTTAAATGAGAAATATCATTAACAGAATCAACAAAAAATCCACTCTTTTGATCATATTTGACAATATTAAGGGCAGTTGATTGCTGCCTGATATGCCATACTTTTTTCATGGGAATATCCAGAGCTATTCCGATAATCATTCTGGAAACACCGCCATGGCATATAATGGCTACCGTTTTATCTTTATCTTCCTGGAGCTGTTCTTTGATCACCTTCTCTAAAGCAATCTTGACACGCTGCTTCAAATCAGAGAGGCTTTCTCCTCCGGGAAAGGGTTCATCAGGCTGGCTCCACCAGTGATTTGAATTGCCTTCTTCCTGTCCGGAATTAATTTCCTCCCACTTCAGGCCCTCCCAGTCTCCAAAATGAATCTCCCTGAACTGTGGATCTATATAAAAGGGAATATTACGACCTCCCATCACAATTTCAGCGGTATGAATTGCCCTTTTTAAGTCGCTGCAATAGACGGCATCAATCGGACAGTCCTTCAATTGATGAAACAGTTGTCCTGCCTGCCAGATTCCCTTGTCTGTTAAATCTACATCCAGATGTCCGGAAAAACGTTGCTCGGCATTACTCACAGTCTCACCGTGTCGTATAACTAAAAACTCTAACATATCTTGTTACCTTTCTTCATGTCTCGTCCTTCGAATAAAAAAATGATTTTTTCCTGGCAATGATCTTGGTTTTTTTTCGCCAAAGATCTTTCCCGGATTCATAATATTTTTCGGGTCAATGGCCTTCTTGATTCTTTCCATCACCTGAATTTCTGACTCACCTAAGAACAGGGGCAGGTAATCCCTCCGCTTTAAGCCGATTCCGTGCTCGCCGCTTAGGGTTCCGCCCTTCTTCCGGACCAGCTGATAGAGCTCCGGCAGGATACGGTGCTGAATCTCCAGCCACCTCTTCCGGGAGTGGGCAGGATTCTTGACCAGGGTCACATGGAGATTCCCGTCACCGGCATGACCGTAGCAGGGTATCAGGATATCGTATCGTAAGGCTATCTCCCCTATCTCCTCAACCATTCCGGCAACTTCGGAGATGGGCACCACAATATCCTCGATGCACTGCTGGGGACTGACCACCATGAAGGCCTCGGCGATGTTTCTCCGTACCGCCCAGACGCGCTCCCGGGTGGTGTAGTTATCGGCTACATAGACCTCCTGTGCCCCCCGGGTGAGGCAGAGCTCGCCGATGGCTTCCGCCTGGGATGTAACCTCCTCCGGGTGATTGCCGTCCACTTCCACCAGAAGCATGGCACCGGCCTTCTGGTAGGGCAGATGCTCGTTCAAGTACCGGCAGGAGGTCTCAAAGGACAGCCGGTCCATAAACTCAATGGAGGTGGGGATGATTCGGATTTCGGTCATGATCTGAGGGACTATCCGGATGGCCTCCTTGATATGGGGAAATAAGATTAATAAGTCCACCAGGACTGAGGGCAGGGGTAACAGTTTGATGATGACCTTTGTGACGATTCCCAGGGTGCCCTCCGAACCGATGAAGAGCTGCTTCAGGTTGTACCCGGTGACATCCTTCACCCGCTTGCCGCCCAGGGAGATGACCTTACCGTCCGGCAGGACGACCTCCAGTCCCATGATGTAGCGATCGGTCACCCCGTATTTCACCGCTCTTCCTCCGCCGGCATTCTCCGCCACATTGCCTCCGATGAAGCAGGTCTCCACACTCATGGGATAACCGGCAAAGAACAGGCCCAGTTCTTTCACCCTTTCATTGACTTCATTAGTGATGACTCCCGGCTCCAGGGTCACCATCATGTTCTGGGTATCGATCTCTAAGATCTTATTCATCTTCTCTAAGGAGACGACGATGCCGCCATAGACCGGAATGGCACCACCGGACAGGCCGCTGCCGGCTCCCCGGGGCGTGACCGGGATTCTATTTTCATAGGCCAGCTTCATCAGATCGGCCACCTGCTTCGTGCTGCGGGGAAAGACCAGCACCTCGGGAAGATAGTCGCTCTGTTCCATGGGCGTCTCATCAAGGGCATAGGCCTCCAGCTTCTCCCGGTCTAT
>CAYSSG010000015.1:32196-41783 GCA_964433635.1 uncultured Atribacterota bacterium
GGGTTGACCGTCCTGCCGCTTAGGCCCACCTGATGGGGATAGGAGAGCCATCCCCGGTCTACCGCTTCACGGGAAGCGCCGACTGCGGCATCCAGCTGTCTTGCTAAATCCCGGATCAGGTGAAAGTTCTCCTTCTTCTTCAAGCCCCTCCCGCCTGAGACCACGATATCCGCTGATGAGAGATCGATCTCTTCCTCTTCACTTTTATGATAACCCAGATGGGTAACCCGCCCATCCAGAAGGGCATCATCGATCATGACCGGGATCACCTCTGCGCATCTCTTCTCATCCCGGGGAGGGATGGCCATGGATCGGGGTCTGACCGTCGCCATCTGGGGTCTCCTTGCAGGTGTCTTGATGACGGCCATGATATTGCCACCGATGGCCGGCCGGACCTGCAGGAGCAGACCGGTCTCCTGCTCAATTTTGAGATCGGTGCAGTCCGCTGTCAGACCGGTCTTCAATCTGACCGCCAGATGGGGCATCAGGGTTCTGCCCTGGGTGGTTGCCCCGGCAAGGATGATCTGGGGCTCGTATTTTTGAATCAAAAACCGGAGTACCTGGCTGTGATTCTCAACAATAAAGGGAGAAAGCCGGGGATGATTGACCGTATAGACCCGATCTGCTCCCCGGTAAATCAGTTCCTGAAGCTCACCCTCTGAGACAGCACCTCCCAGCACCACCGCAGATAAGGGTATGGAGAGTTCCTGAGCCAGAGCCCGTCCCCGGGCTAACAGCTCGTAAGAGACCGCCTTGATGCGCTGGCTGGGGGTGATCTCGCTGATTGTCCAGATTTCTTTTTCTTTCATCTTGGTGAACCTGTAATAATCTTTTTTTTCTGCAGAAAAGAGATTAATTGCGTAACGGATTCCTGTAATGTCCGCTCATCCTTCACCTGGAGTACGGTTCCCTTGCGGGTGACCTGCGGACGGTAGATCTTTGTCACCCGGGTGGGAGAACCGGTGAGACCTAATTCCTCCTGGCCAATGCCGATCTCCCTGGCTGAATAGACGGGGATCTGCATGGTGCGGGCTTTCTGCTTTCCCCGCAGGGTAGGCAGGCGGGGATAGGCTATCTCCTTCACTACGGTGAGCAAGGCCGGCAGGGGCAGCTGTAATGTCTCATACCCCTCCTCGATGAGACGCTGGATGATGATCTCGCGGTCATTGATGCGCTCAATCTTTCGGGTATAGGTGGCTAAGGGCAGATCCAGGAAAGAGGCGATGCCGGGACCTACCTGACCGGTATCCCCGTCAGTGGCTCTCTCCCCGGTGATCACCAGATCAAAGGGTCGGAGCTTCTCGATCAGGGCGGAGAGGGAGTAGGAGGTAGCCCAGGTATCCGAGCCGGCAAATTCCCGGCCGGAGAGCAGGATGGCCTCATCTGCACCCATGGCGATGGCCTCCCGTAAGGCAGCCTCCGCTTTGGCAGGTCCCATGCTGATTACGGTCACGCTGCCTCCCTGCTCTTCTTGGATCTGAATAGCCAGTTCAATAGCATAAAGATCCAGGGGATTGATGATATTCTCCACACCATCCCGGATGACGGTGCCGGTCTCCTCATTAATCTTCACCTGGCTGGTCTCCGGGACCTGCTTGACGGGAACGATGATCTTCATGGGGTAACCTCTCTACTTCTTTGTGGAAACCGATAATGATTTAACATAAATATGAGGAAAATAGTACCGTCCGGATACCCATCTCGCTTCCTGGCCTACAGCTAAAATTTCCTTTAAGATTTCAAAGGCATTACCGGCGATCATGACATTTTTAATTCTTCCTGCTACTTTTCCGTTCTTGATTTTAAATCCCAGCTGCACATTATTGGAAAAGGCACCGCTCAGGACATTACCCTGCCCTAATCCCAACACCTGGTCGATGATGATTCCCTCATCAATATCCTGAATCATCTCGGTCAGGGATGACTTCCCTTCCGGGATTGTCAGATTGCTCACTCCCGGAGAAGGAGAGGAAGCAAAACCAGCCCTGAATCCGTTACCGGTAGATTCTACACCGGCCTCACCTGAATTCTGTAAGTCATAGTAAAAATTCTTCAAGACACCTTTTTCGATCAGCGGTAAACGCTTCATTTGAATGCCTTCATCATCATAAAGCGCACTTCCTCCTGCATAATCAATGGTGCCGTCATTATAGAGGGACAGTTGAGGACTCCATAATAACTGATCTTTTTTATCATATAAAGGAGATACTTTTCGATTAACCAGCCTTCCGTTTAGTCCGCTGATAACAGGCAATATCAACACCAGCAAGGCTTTCGGGGTAAAAATTGCCGGTACATTCCCACTGGTGATCTCTACCACTCTTTCTCCCCATTTTACTTTTCTCTCTAACCCTGCCATCAGTTCATCCAGGGAAAGAGCAGCCTGGCCCCATTGCTGGGATTCTGCTAACATCATCATATCATTTTCCCTGGTATCCTGGATCATGATCGAATGAGAAAACATTGTTTTCCTATATTCAAATGAGGCATCATAGGTGTTCCAGTATTGTACATGCCCTTCCTGTCTGGAAATTCCTGCATCACAGCGAAAATCTGCACTGATGGAATGAACCCGCTCAATCATATCATTGCCTGTTTCTATCATCTCCGGAATACTGACTTCCGGAACTGCAGGATCATACAATTTTGGAGCCTGCTTCTCAGGGTGAATCATCTGTTCGGGAAAGTCAAAACTGGCTGTCTGTCCGAACTGTGACACCTCAAGAGCCTTATCAATCAGACGATCAATCTCCTCATGGGATGTGGAGGAAGAAAACCCGACTTTCCCCTGATGGATGACTCTAAGCGCCCACCCTTCAATCTCTTCCATCTCAACTGACTTTAATTGATTCATCTCATAATCAACGGGGATAGAGCGATAGCCGACTTTAAATAATTCTCCGGAAGGAACTCTTTTTCGAATCTTGCCTATCAACTTATCCATGTCAATGACTCCCCCCGACTACAACATTCCCGATCCGGATATGTGGACTCCCGAAGGTTACCGGCAGAGGATACTGTCCGCCCTTTCCGCAGCCGCCTCCGGACTGGAACATCTTCAGATCATTGGCTATCCCATCAATATGATGCAACGTTTCAAACAGATTTCCGGTTAAGGTGACATCCCTGACCGGTTCTGTAATTCGACCATTTTCAATCATATAACCTTCCCCGGCGCTGAAGGTATACATTTCAAAGGTCGTATTGCCCCCGAAAAAATGTCGGGCATAGATTCCTTTTTTCACATCACTGAATAAACCTTTGAAAGATCCCTTCCCCTTTTCGATGTAAGTGTTGGTCATTCGCACAATCGGCTTAAAATGATAATTGATGGCTCTGGCATTGCCGGTTGGTTCTTCTCCCATTCTGGCAGCCGTCTCCCGGGAATGAAGTCGGCCGGTAAGAACACCATCCTTTATTAAATAATTCTTTTTTGTCAGAATTCCTTCATCATCATACTTGGATGATCCTAACAGACCCGGTAAAGACCCGTCATCGACCACACTGAGCTCCGGTGAAGCAACTTTTTTGCCCAATTTCATTAATTCCTGCATTCGGGGATCTTCATATAAAAAATCTGCCTCACTTAAATGACCGAAGGCTTCATGAATAAAAACACCTGAAAGGATAGGATCAAGGATCACCGTATATTCTCCTCCTTTGACCGGGCGGGCTTTCAAGAGGTGAACAGATCTCCGTGCAGCCTTTTGTGCCAAGGGAGAAAGCTGTTCAGCGATATCATATCCTCTGATGCTCCCAATGCTTTCATGGGCTATCTGAACATCATCGCCATTTCGGGCAATCGCGGTAAAATGAACGCTTAAATAAGGTCGTTCATGTTGGATGTAGCTGCTATCCGAATTGGCAAAATAAACAGTGGCGTAACGGTCATGATAATCCACAATAGAAGACTGTATTTTGGGGCTGTAACCGGTGAGGACTGTACTGTAATTTTTCATCATACCCGCCTTATCTTCTAAGTTTACCTTTCTGAAATCACGTCCCTTGATTGCAGTCAGGTGCTCTCTGACCGGTTCGGTCTTTACAATATGGCTCTCCTGATTACCGATCAGGGTAGCTATCTGGATAGCCTGATCAACTTTGTCTTCCAAATTCTCCCAGCGGTTGAAAGATACGAATCCCCAGCGCCCTTTAACCAGGGCTCTGATATTTCCTCCCATCTCCTGCGCACTACTGATTTTTTCCATATTCATTCCCTGAAAGCGGATGTGTGTAGATTCACAATCTTCCAGCCGAATTTCCAGGTAATCGGCTTTTTTATGTGAAACTGCCTGTAGTAATCTGTTCTGCACCTTTGTCCTCCTGTTTTGTTGATATTCGTTTTATGCCGCCATGATGCCGACTCATATCCAATGGATTATTCTTCTGTTTTCTCATTGCTATCTGCCAGGATATTCTGCTCATCCAGATAAATGGATCTTTCTAACCACCAGACCCATTCACTCCATTTTTTATCCAGATCTTTATTCTGTTCTTTCATGCAAACCAGGCCATTGATTTTAGCATCCGTATCATCAGCATAAAAAAGGGCAACTGCTGGAAGAATGCTGGGTAGCTTTGGAGAACCAAATTCAAATTTGCCATGGTGGCTTAGAATCGCATGCTTGATCATCATCGCCAAATCATCGGGAAAACCATGAATCTGTTGGATCTTTTCCTGAATCATTTCTTTTCCTATAATAATATGGCCAATTAATTTCCCCTTATCCGTGTATTTTATAGTTCCGTCAAGGCTGTATTCCTCTATCTTTCCGATGTCATGAAGTAAAGCCGTGCTGATTAAGAAATCCCGGTTGATCTGGGGATAAATCCGGCAGATGGTTTCACAGATATTCACCACATTGACCGTGTGTTCAGCCAGTCCTCCCCTGTAAGCCTGATGTAATTTTTTTGCCGCAGGCGCTTTTTTAAATTTCTCACGAAAAGGAAGATCCTCAAAAAAGGAAATAAGCAATGTCCGAAGATATTGATGATTAACTGAGGTAATCTTACTATCAATTTCTCTCATTAATCCTGTAATATCTTTGTCAGTGGAAGGAATCAGGTCTTCCGGTAAAGCCCCCTCTGCTTCTTCCAGTGAATGGATACTCATTTGAAACTGCCCATCACTCTTCTGTTTCACAACCTGGCCTTCAATCCTGGCAATCTGTATTTCCTTTATCTTTCTGATTCTTTCATTGGGAATATCCCAGTAAATGGCCTCCATTTCTCCGCTTTTATCCAGAATCTTCAGAAATCCGTCAATGGTCCTGCCATTTTTCCGTAATCTGAATTCCGCCTCTTTGATATAAAATACACTCTTAATCCGATCTCCTAAGGTTAAATCAGCAAGATTCCTTTTATTTTCCAAAAACATAGCCTCTCATTCTTTGTAAAAAAATTCATAGGGCAATTAGAAATTATTATAGTATAAAATTGATTTTTGTAAAATGAGCTGTGCCTTCATGGATTATTATTAAGTGAGAATTCCTTGACAAGTTATCCAAATTTATCTATGCTAATATGTTAGTAATCAATGATTTATTCTGCTTTCCTGTTGGTATACCGGCCGAAGTGGCGGAATCGGTAGACGCGCTACGTTCAGGGCGTAGTAGGTCTCGCACCTGTGGGGGTTCAAATCCCCCCTTCGGCACCATAAAATAGTTTCATACGCCCCTATCAATCTTCATCCAGTCAGTTTCTTCGTTAAAAAAATCTTTTCTTTCCTTTTCGGTCGTCGGAAGGACATCGAATTCGCATTCTATATCTTTCCGCCAGGGCATGCATTTCGTATGTACCCGTTTCCACTTCTTTTGCAGCCTCTTTTTTTGTAACCGTCTGGTTAGAATCAGCGTCATTCAAAGTCTTCTTACCTCTTTCAATGAACAAAAATAAATGATTGACAGAGATGACCTGTTTAATCCATGTCAATAAACCTCTCCGCTTCCCAGTCATAATATTCTACCAGTTTCCGAAAGGTCATTTCACCCGATTGGATTTTTTTTATATATTTTTTACTATGGTAAAAAAAGATATCCAGGGGGTTTAATTCTTCCCCTTCGATGATCTTGAATAGAATCTGAGAATACAACCGGTCATAAATTCTGACAAGCATTTCCTCGTTTTTTCGGATGCTGGTTTCAATATGACCAATACGTTCTGTCCAATAGTATAGATCAATCAGGTCCGGTTTTTCGGTATAATCAGATTCAGCGATAAATTCAATATTATTTTTATGGGGTCTCAGCTCCTCTAATTCCTTGATATGATAACCCAGCATATGTTCCAGCGCAAAGACAGATTTCTGTTCTGCCCGGACTTTCTGTAATATTTCAATCGCTGTTCCCGGTTGTACAGTAATATCAAAATAACTCAACCTGATTGACCCTCCTGTCAACAGGATTAAAAGCAGATTACCTATTATAACAAATTTACCATATAATGGAAATGTAGAACCAGGATGACTCTCTTTCTGTTCACAGGAATCATTTTCCTTCTTGCAGTTCTTTCCAGTAAAAATTTTGATTGTCACTTTCTTTTCAATATGGTATCTTGAAAAAAATTCCCGATATGATTTCAATCCAGTTATCAGGAGGAAAAAATGTTCTATAAACTCTATTTCATTGCTTTGCCGGTCTTTTTTATCATTGACATGATCTGGTTGGGATTAGTGGCTAAGAATTTTTATCGCAGCCAGATTGGCTTTTTAATGAAACCGGATATCAATTGGGGTGCTGCCATTCTCTTTTACTTGCTGTTTATTGCAGGACTGGTCTTTTTTGTGCTTTCTCCCGCCATGGAACGGAAGAGTATCACTTATTTAATCATGACAGCTGCTTTTTATGGCCTTCTTACGTACGCGACCTATGATTTAACCAATCTTGCAACACTGAAAGACTGGCCATTATTCATCACCATCATCGATCTCATCTGGGGAATGGTTTTATCAGTTTCGGTCTCACTGATTTCTTATCTTATTGCCATCCGACTTGTTGTTTAATCGCTATTTTCATCCCTCACAATTTTAGAAAGAAAATCAACCAGGAGATGATTGAATATTTCCGGGTGGGTTTCCATGGGACAATGTGCGGCATCATCAATGATGGACAGGCTTGCACCGTTAATTTTCTGTATGAGCTCCTCCCCTTTCTCAACAGGAACCCATTTATCCAACCTGCCCCAGATCCCTGACACTGGAAGCATGATTTCACCAATCCTATCGGATAGATCGTTGTCTTCGGGATACTTCCTCAAAAGGCTTTCCAGGGTCAGGTAGGTTTTTTCCAGCTGCAGGGGATCATAATAACCCGCCACCTCTTCCGCAGACGGCTCTCTTCCATAGGCAGAACGTAAAAATGACTTGATTCTCCTGCGGGTTAAAAAGAGCCGGCCGATCACCCTGGCCGTTATCTTTCTGATCGGTCGGCACCGGGAAAGAATTTTGCCCATCCTTCGGCTATCCGCCTCGATTGATCCGGCTGCCAGCGTCACAGATGCCGTATTCAAAGGCTCTTGCAGCGCCATAGCCACTGCCACACCCCCTCCCATGGAATGGCCAACCAGATGCCAGGGCCCACAGATATCCATGGACTCAATGAGTTTCCATAAAAGATTGCCCCTGTTGACATGGCTCTGCCTGACAGCGGGTCTGCGCTGGCTTAATCCGAATCCGGGAAGGTCAACAGCCAGAACCAGATAACCATTCTCAACCAGAGCCGGCACTGTATAACGCCAGCTGTAAGTAGAACCACCTAATCCATGCACCAATAGAATGTTGCCTGCTGCAGTCTGTTTTTCAGGATTCCAGAGACGGTAATGCAGATGGACCTCTTCGACAGTCACAAAATGGCTGTTGGGAAAAAGAAGATCTTCAGTCTGAAAACTTCCCGCCACTGATTCCGTTATCAAGACAATAAGCAGAAAGAACAGGATAAAACAGGTTGATTCCAAATCTCTTCTCTTCAAACCCTTGTGTAACTGAAAAAACCTTTCTTGACTGGTACTCATGAAACGTCCTTCTGGCTCATCTGTCTGACCAGACTGATATTCCTCTGATCATCATCTTCATTCTCTTTGGGTGTCTCTAAAATCAACGGGATATTCTTTAAAGACGGGTGATTGATTAAAGAACTGATTCCTCTCTTTCCAATAAACCCTCTCCCGATATGCATGTGGCGGTCTCTTCTGGAACCCAGAGGATAGCGGGAATCATTTAAATGAATCACCTTCAGTCTCTTCAAGCCCACTAATCTATCTATCTCGGTTAAAGCAACTTCGACCCCATTCTCATGTGAAACATCATATCCGGCAGCAAAAGCATGGCAGGTATCCATGCATAATCCCACCTTTTCCTTCCTATTTACGCCTTCCATCATATCTCTTAACTGGGTGAAGGTAGCTCCTAAACTGGTTCCCGAACCAGAAACATTCTCCAATAAAATGACGGTCTTAACCTTCTGAACATCACTTCTATCTAAGACCGCATTCAGAGAGTGAATAATCCTCCGTAGACCAGACACCTCTCCGGAACCACGATGTGTTCCCGGGTGTACAATGAGATAGGGTTGATATGAATTGGGCAATAATAAATCTGCTCTTTTGATCTCATCCCATAGTGCATTCATGGATTTATGATAAATGATTTTATCGGGAGAAGCTAAGTTGATAAGATACGACGCATGAATAAACACCGGCTTAATACCTGTTCTGACCAAATTTTTTTGAAAGGCATCTATTTCTTCATCTGAATAATTTCTTCCCTGCCAGGAAAGAGAATTTTTGGAAAAGATTTGCATGCTGTTGATTCCCAGCTTAGTTGCCCTTTCAACTGATTTGTCTATTCCCCCGGCAATAGAAATATGACAGCCGATCTTCACTAGTGATTCCCTCTGTTTAAATCAAAATAAGATGCGTTCTATAAAAATGGCGTGCTTTGCAGTTCTTTTTCCCCGATATTGAATGTTTCAATTTCTTATCCGCTATTTCTTGTCCGCGTACGATTCCCCACCAAAGATAGCCCTGATTTCTGCAGCAGTGGTTGCCCTGGAAAGGGCGGACATGCGGGCGGTCTCTTCCTGTTTGAGTAGCTCGAGATTTTTTACGACCTGATCCAGCTTATTGGCAGGGAACTTGCAGGCACCATTCTCATCCATGTGGATGATATCACCGGGGGCTACATCCATTCCGGCTACCGAAACCGGCGTATTAACGGCATGAACTGCCATCTCCCCATGACCGGCAGTCACCCCGCTTAACATATACTGAACCTTCATCAGCCGTATTTCATCAATATCCCTGGAAGGCCCGTCAGAGATGACGCCTACGCAGCCCATGGCCTTCATTGCGGTAGTCATGTTGCCCCCTGAAAGCCCTATCTTGCCGGCTATCTCAGGCGGAAAGATCTGCTTAATGACTAATATGGACGGCTTTCTGGATTGCTCCAGCGCATCAATCACATCCATAAAGGAGAGCCGGGAATAACCAGTATCCGGCAGGCCATAAACACAGGTTACTGCATAACCGGTAGTACGACCAAGTTCAGGATAGATACAGCGGATGGACTGATCCGTATACCAGTTCTGTGTCCA
>CAYSSG010000016.1:0-24037 GCA_964433635.1 uncultured Atribacterota bacterium
GCCTGAACCGGCAAATACAGTATTGAGTCCCATGGAAATGGCAATCGCAATAAAACTCGGTGCAATGATATGGATCATCTCTCTGCCAATTTCGATAACCTGGCTTTGATTGATAAAAATTCGTATAATATGTTCCGGATACAAAAGCGCCAATGAGGCAATAAGCGTCGTAATGATCATTCCCAGGATGACTGCACTGATCGCAGTGCGGTGACTTCTATCAACCTGATTCGCACCAAGATTTTGACCGGTTACTGCACTTCCACCCATCGATAAACCCAGCAGAGGCAGAAAGACCAGATTGAACAGACGCATACCGATACCAAAAGTTGCCAGAGCATGCGTTCCATAATAGGAAACAAACTTCAATAACAGAAATTGGCCTCCCTGTCGAAAGAACATTTCCAGACCGGTAGGAAGGCCTATGACACTTAGTTTGATAACATTATCTTTCGTCAACCTGAATAAACCGGATAAATAGATTTTCAGATAACTTCTTCCGGTCAGAAGGATTAATAATCCACTGAGAAAGGCAATAAAAGTTGAAAATACGGTAGCAATTGCTGCACCCTGGATGCCCCATCCCAAACCGTGAATAGAAGTGCCGGGAATCGTGTCAAACATCAGAACCGGGTCCAGAATGATATTCAGCAAGGCAGTTCCAATCATAATCTTCATGGGATGAGCAGCATCACCGATACAGCGTAGAGCAGTGTTTACGCTGAAGGACGTAAACATGAAGGGAAGAAACATGGATCGGATTGTGCCATACTCAAGAATATGCTGGATGACGATAGACTCTTGAGAGAAGAAAAAACTGAGTGGTCTTAATATTAAGAGAAGAATAATCGACATCATGATAGATACTAACATTTTAAATGAGATGGATTGTTCAATCATCTGTCTTGCTCTTTCAAATTTACCGGCTCCGTAACTCTGTGAAATCAGTGAGATGGAGCTCATACCAATGATTTCATTAAAAATGTCAGCTAACCAGAAGATTGTGCCAAAGATGGCTACCCCGGCTACTGCCTGGGCAGATATTTTACCGATCCATATCATATCAACGATGTCATAGAGCGTCTGGGCAAAAAAACCAAACATGGTCGGCATGGATACGACCAGCAGGATTTTGGTGATATTTCCTTTCGTCAGGTCTCTTTGGACGATCTTTGGCATGGTTTTTCCTGGCTCTATCCATCAAAGATGATGAAAATGTTAAAATTATAAAATAATTATTCAGTATAGCATATCACAGAAGAAAGTATCATATTTCTATGGTATAATAACAGAAAAAAGTTTGTTCAGGGAGTATTTTTCGAATCTATTGCTTATATCCTTCTGATGAAATACTCTTGGTAGTAGTTTTTCTATTTGACTTATTCAAGAGACTTCATAGCTTTCTAAAGAAAGATAAGTAATTTTGATTTAATATATTAGAAATGAGTACCTCTAGGAGCAAAAATGGCTTTTCTCTTAATTCTGGATAGAGAGCATAAAGCTTTATGGGTAAAGACGAAAAATAAGCCCAAGGAAAAACATTGGCTTTTACCGGAAGTCGAAGATCCTGTCAATAAACCCTCTAATCGATTGAACGTGGAACTCTTAGCTAAACAGGCTTTTATTCCTCTTAAGTCAAGTCTAATCGGGAAGAAAAAGCTATCGGATATTTCAAAAAATGATCAGATTCTTTATCTTTTTTTATGTCCCGGTAAGGAAGCATCGGAAATATTGTTCGATTTGACAAAATATCGGGATATTCAATGGTTCCCCATGAATACGATCAATGAGTCGGATTATTTCTCCGGTATCTCAGGAAAATCAATTCTTGAAGCCTATTATGATATTTTAATGGATGGTTTTACCATCCAAAGGGGCTGCTTTCATATTGTTAAGAACGGGCATGGTAAAAAAGAGATCGATCAATGCAACCGGTTTATATTGGAAGGCGAGAAGAGAATGATGATTGAGCTGAAAGACCAGTATACTTTAAACCACCAGCCCATTCCTAAAATCGGGGACTATGCCTTTCTGAATAATTGGAAAGGGATTCCGATTGCCGTATTGGAGATGATCGACGTTATCATGGAACCATTTGAAAAGATCAGGGATACTCTACAAACAATCAATTGTATTTCAGATCAATCTGTCGATGTGCTGGAGAAGCAGTATTATAAGATTTTTAGCAAATGGTCTAAAGATCATAATCAGAAATTTTCCAAAAATAAACAGGTCATTTTTTCTCAATTCAAGATCACCCGACATTTTAAGGAAAGAAATATAGACCATTTGAAAATCCCATGATCAGATTCTGTTATTCATTTCAAGGGAATGTTCTTGTTGACTGGGATAAGGTTTAATTGCCTTATCGGCTGGGACAGGAATTAGCCCTTGAAATTGGACTTTATTATCGTCTTTATTCTATTCATTTGATCGTCATTGATCGTTGACAATGTTTTTTTAGAATGCTACTATTTTATCCAAATCCGGATTTTGGAAAAGAGAATCTATTCAATGATAGATGGAAGAAATCCGGTGACAAACAAGGATTGATGATTCGTTCATTTCATGAAAAATCATCAAAAAAATTGAGGAAGGAGGTGGTCATTTTAGTATCTTGAAAAAATATCATTGAAATGACTTTAAGCGAAACAAGATGTAAGAGTTCGTTAATGCATAAATTGAAAGGAGAAAAAAATGAGAATCAAACAGTTGCTTGTTTTTATATTGACATTCTCTTTAATACTGGGAATGGCAATAACAGGTATGGCGCAGGGAAAGGTTCTGGTCTTTGGCAGCAGTGGAGATGCCTCTCGTTTGGACCCTGCTGATGTGACAGATGGTGAGTCCATCCAGAGAATGGATAATATCTTCGAAGGGCTGGTGGAATACGAAGAGGGTTCCACTGAAATCAGATCCTGCCTGGCTGAATCCTGGGAGATCTCTGAAGATGGTACAGAGATCGTTTTTCACCTGAGAAAGGGAGTCAAATTCCACGACGGGACTGATTTTAATGCTGATGCAGTCGTTTTTTCCTTTGAACGTCAGTATAATCCGGAACACCCCTATTTTCAATATGGTGAATGGGCTTATTGGGGGTATATGTTCAGTGATGTAGATAGAATGGAAAAAATTGACGATTATACAGTCAAATTAGTCCTCAGCAATCCCAATGCTTCTATCATGACCAGTTTGGCTATGTTTACTGTCTGTATTGTAAGCCCTGCTAATGCTGAGAAATATAAAGAAGATGCCTTTAAGAATCCCTGTGGAACCGGACCGTTTCAATTTGTGGAATGGGTGAAAGATGACCATATCACCCTGGTTGCCAATGAGGATTATTGGAGAGAGAGACCCAAAATAGACCAACTGATTTTCAGGGTTATTCCTGATCCTTCTGCCCGCCTGCTGGCTCTGGAAGTAGGAGAGGTACATGGCATAGAATACCCCAATCCGGCTGACCTGGAACGGATTCAAGCCAATCCTGATCTCAAATTGCTGTCCGAACCGGGGATGAATATCGGTTATATGGCGATGAATACTGGTTATGGCTATATAGATGCCAATAAGAACGGGGTTAAAGATGCTGATGAACCCTTCGAGAAGACACCCGGGTACCATGAAGCACTGACCAAAAAGGCAGTAAGACAGGCCATCAATATGGCGATTGACAAGGAGGCTATTGTCAGAGATATCTATATGGGTACTGCATCGAGAGCTAAAAATGGAATGCCTCCCTTTATGCTGGGATATAATGATGAAATCGAAGATTATTCCTATGATCCGGAAAGAGCCAAGCAGTTGCTGGCTGATGCCGGTTACCCCAACGGTTTTGAAGTAACACTGCATGTCATGCCGGTCTCCAGACCTTATATGTTTGATCCGCCTAAAATTGCCGAAGCCATTCAAAGCTATTTAGCAGCCGTTGGCATTAAAGTTAACTTCTATCAGGTTGATTGGGGAACATACCTTCAGGAGACGGAATCTGGTTTGCATCAGATGTGCATGTTAGGATGGACTGGAGATAATGGTGATCCGGATAACTTCATGAATGTTCTATACGGATTGAATGCCTGCAATATTGGAGCTGCCGGCAACTATGCATTCTACACCAATCAAACCAATCAGGCACTCCTGACCCAGGCTTTGAGAACCTATGATGTAGATAGACGGGCTGTTTACTATAAACAGGCACAGGAACTGATTCATGAAGATGCCGGTTGGGTTTTCCTGGCACATTCCAATCAGAATTGTGTATTCCGCAGTAATGTTGAAGGATTTGTTTTACACCCAACTTCTCGTATGTTCTTCTATCCGGTGGATATTCAATAATTGAAAGAATAAAAAAAGGGTGAATCGCTTGATTCACCCTTTTTTTATTTTAGCATAATGTATACCGTATACCGTAATAATGCAAATGAAAGCCATCAATTCAATCTCTCTGTATTTCCCTATCTTTCATAGGTTCTAGTTTTATTTTCACCAAAATCTTACATTTCGACAGATAACGACATTTTACTGGAATATCCATTCTTTAAATCCAGTATTTACGATATACGATGTACATAATACGATATACTGTTATTGTTGCATTCCAAATCATTGAATGGTAGAATAGCATTTAGTTTTTTGCATTTTTAAAATACAGGTTAAAATTGATTGAGATTTAATTTATGATTAAAATGGAGAAGGTCGTTTAGTATCATGAAATGGTACATATGGAAGCGCATATTCATGTTGATTCCGGTTCTGTTGGGTGCTTCTATTCTTGTTTTCTCTTTGATTCATTTAGCTCCCGGAGATCCGGCGAGAACCATGGCCGGGGAACATGCCTCCATCCAGACCCTGGAAAGAATACGGGAAAAATATGGCTTGGATAAGCCCCTTCCAACCCAGTACTGGATATGGCTTAAACAGGCTTTAAAGGGCGATTTCGGACGTTCCATTGTCTCTAATGAGTATGTCAGTCGGGAAATTTGGGATCGATTTCCCAATACCGTGGAATTAACCTTATTTTCCATGATCATTGCAGTCACGGTAGGTATCATTGCAGGCATTATTTCAGCCTCACGCCAGTATTCTCTTCTTGATTATGGTTTTATGGGTGTCGCCTTGTTTGGTGTTTCCATGCCGGTTTTCTGGCTTGGAATTATGTTGATGATGATTTTTGGTGTTTATCTTCGCTGGTTACCGATTGGTGGAAGAATCAGTATCATGGTTCCTTTTACCAGAATCACCGGTCTTTACTTATTGGATAGTCTGATTGTCGGTAACTGGGCTGCCTTTATAAGTTCATTGCGTCATCTGATTTTACCTTCTATTGCTCTCGGAACGATACCCATGGCAACCATTGCCAGGGTAACCCGCTCCAGTATGCTGGAGGTATTGCGCCAGGATTTTATTCGTACCGAGAGAGCCAAGGGACTTTCAGAAAGACTGGTGATTTACAAGCATGCAGTTCGCAATGCCCTCATTCCTGTGGTTACCGTTATTGGTTTGAATTTTGGTCTGCTCCTGGCTGGCGCTATCCTGACCGAAACAGTTTTTTCCTGGCCGGGACTGGGTCGTTATATTGTGAAAGCTGTGCAGATGAGAGATTATCCTGCGGTACAGGGCTGTGTTCTATTCTTCGCCTTTATTTTTGTGGTAGTAAATCTTATTACCGATATCATTTATGTTTATATTGATCCCAGAATCAAATATCAATAATCAGGATAATAATATGGAAGGTATGGAGTTTAAAGGAGAAACAACCGGAAAAGAACTATTACGCCGTTTTAAATATAATAAAACGGCTGTATTTGGATTGATGATTGTTCTTTTTATGGTTTTTTGTGCCATAACAGCTGATTTTATCGCTCCCAATCATCCGTTTCCATCTCCTCCACTCCTGGCAAATAAGTTAAAACCGGGTTTCTGGAGTGAAAAAGGGGCCGACGGGATGCCTCTTGGGTCTGATGGATTGGGAAGATGTGTTTTAAGCCGAATGATCTATGGTGCCAGGGTAAGTTTAACCGCAGGTTTTGTAGCGGTTGGTATCGCGATGGTATTGGGCATCGCTTTCGGTGTGCTTTCCGGTTATTTTGGCGGTTGGGTTGATGCATTCATAATGCGCATTGTAGATATCATGTTTGCTTTTCCGGCTCTTTTATTGGCCATTGTCATTGTTACAGTATTGGGTCAAGGTTTGGAAAAAGCCATGATTGCGATCGGGATCGTCTATTCTCCCCAGATGGCCAGGATTATTCGCAGTTCAGTGCTATACATTAAGGAGATGGAATATATAGAGGTTCAAAGGGCGATTGGTTCAACTCACTGGCGCATTATTCTGCGGCATGTGATACCCAACAGCATTGCCCCGGTCATCGTCTATGGTACGCTCATGCTGGCTACTGCCATCTTGGATTGTGCAGCACTTGGTTTTTTAGGTTTAGGTGCACAACCTCCAACTCCGGAATGGGGAGCCATGCTGTCTGACAGTTATTCCTTTATTGTCAGCGGGGCCTGGTGGGCGGCTACTTTTCCGGGTATCGCAATTTTACTATCCGTATTAGGGCTTAATTTGTTGGGTGACGGATTGCGGGATATATTAGATCCGAGATTAAAGCAATGAATGATACAACAGTAAATTCAAATCATCAAAAAAAAGAATTGTTAAAGGTACATCATTTAAAGACCTATTTTTATACGCATGAGGGCATTGTCAAGGCGGTTGATGGCGTTGATTTTTCACTTAAGCAGGGTGAAACATTGGGTATTGTAGGGGAATCCGGTTCAGGAAAGAGTGTCACCGCATTATCCATTATGCGATTAATACCTCAGCCTCCCGGGAAGATTGTCAGTGGAGAAATTGTCTTTAGGGAACGAAATTTGTGTACTTTAAGTGAAAAAGAGATGCGAAAAATTCGTGGTAGAGAGATATCAATGATCTTCCAGGAACCCATGACCTCTCTGGACCCGGTTTTTACAATCGGACATGAGATTATTGAAACCATCTTATTGCATCAGAACGTGACCAAAAAAGAAGCAGAAAAAAGGGCGATTCAGATGCTTGAGGTAGTCGGAATACCTGATGCCCAAAAGAGGATAAAAAATTATCCTCATGAGCTGTCGGGGGGAATGCGTCAAAGAATTATGATTGCCATGGCTTTATCCTGCAATCCTGCATTATTAATTGCTGATGAACCTACAACTGCCCTGGATGTGACCATACAGGCACAGATTTTAAAACTGATTAACGATTTAAAGAAAAAATTTAACACTGCTGTCATCATAATTACCCATGATTTAGGTGTGATTTCCGAGATGTGCGACTATGTTGCGGTGATGTATGCCGGACATATCGTAGAATATACGGATATCTTTACCCTGTTTGAAAAGCCCATGCATCCCTATACCCAGGGGTTGAATCGATCGATTCCCAGAATGGATAGAGAAACCCGGACATTAGAAACCATTAAAGGAATTGTACCTAATCTGCTTCATCTGCCTCCCGGATGCCCTTTTAATTCCAGATGTGAATATGCCTTTGAGCATTGCTTTAAAGAAATACCGGAACTGATTGAAGTTGAACCTCATCATCTGATTAAATGCCACCTGGTGGAAAAAGAGTATGGCCAAATCCGTAAAGGAATAGCAAAAGGTTTGTCAGTATGAAGAAATTAATTGAAGTACACAAATTGAAAAAGTGGTTTTATGTGGGAAAAGTCGTTGGTGGCAAAAGGAAAGCCCTGCGAGCGGTAGACGAGGTAAGTTTCTCTATCAAACAGAAAGAAGTATTGGGTCTGGTTGGTGAAAGTGGATGTGGTAAGACAACCTGTGGTAAGATGATGCTCAGAATCATTGATCCCACCTCCGGGTCCATCTTTTTTGATAATGAGGAAATAACCCATCTGAATAGATGTGAAATGCAGCGATTCAGGCGTAGAATGATGATTATCTACCAGGACCCTTTTGGTTCACTGGACCCCAGGATGAAAATAGGAAAGGCAATTTCTGAACCCCTGGAAGTTCATAGTATCGGAACCCTCCGGGAAAGAGAAGAAAGGGTGGTTGAATTAATGGAAAAGGTTGGTCTATCCTCAGACCAGATCAATCGCTATCCCCATGAATTCAGCGGTGGACAGCGCCAGAGAATCGGCATTGCCAGGGCATTAGCTACCAATCCGGAGTTTATTGTGGCAGACGAATCTGTATCCGCGCTGGATGTTTCCATTCAAGCCCAGATTATCAACCTGTTAAAACAGTTGCAGGAAGAATTTGGTTTGACTTTATTGTTTGTTGCCCATGACCTGAGTGTGGTGAAGCACATCAGTGATCGTGTAGCGGTGATGTATCTGGGGAAGATTGTTGAAATGGCCGAAAAAAGACCTCTATTCAGCGACCCTAAACATCCTTATACCCAGGCATTGCTTTCTGCCATCCCTATCCCCAATCCTAAGCAGAGAAAGCAACAGGAAATCTTGATGGGCGATGTTCCCAGTCCGGTTAATCCACCACCGGGGTGTCGTTTCCATACCAGGTGTCCCAGGGTGATGGATATCTGCAGAGAAGAGGAACCACCAATGCGAGAACTCAAACCAGGCTACTATGTTGCCTGCCATCTTTATGATTAGGGAATGTTACAAGGACTCTTCTTGTCCACATGTTTTTGGTTTTTAGACAGGAAAAAATAAATATCAAAATAAGATGAAATATTTTTAATCCCTTCATTGATAAGATGGTAAAAAATATGATTTTTAAAGACCTTAAAATAAAATTTCTAATCATTGAGATTATGATTTGACAGTTTCCAGATTAATAAGGTATAGCCTCAGCATGTTCAAAGCGCGACGGGTAGCTCTCAAACGAATTGTTTGACGATCTTTCCGCAGAAGATGTTTTTCTACCAGCGTCTGTTGATGATCTGCCAGTGCAATATAAACCAATCCTACCGGTTTTTCCTGGCTGCCACCATCCGGCCCGGCGATTCCTGTAATGCCAATTCCTATATTGCTCTGACATCTTTCTCGGACGCCTTGGGCCATGTATCCCGCAACCTGTTCACTCACTTGACCGTGTTGAATCATGACCTCACGTGGTACACCCAGTAACTTTTCTTTTATTTCACCAGCGTAGCTGATAATACCACCTTTAAAGTAATCAGAACTTCCGGGGACAGAGGTGATTGTTTCGCCTAACATTCCTCCCGTGCATGATTCAGCGATTGCAAGCGTAAGTTGAAATGACCTGAGCATATTACCGACAACTTCTTCCAGGGATTGCTGATCAAAACCAACAATAAAATTTCCCAGAATTTCTTTTAATTGTGCGGAAGCATCGTTGAGTATGCTTTCAGTTTCCTGAAATTGGTCAGCAGTAGCGTTTAACTGGATCTGAATATCATCCGGGCTGGCATAAATTCCAATATCCAACTGTGTATTCTTATAAATAAAATCTTTAATTTTATCATTGACGACAGATTCACCAAGACCGCTGACTCTGATAATCCTGGATTGTCTGTGTTTGATAACTGGAAATTTTTGTTGCAGGAAGGGAATGATTTTTTCAGCCATCAGATATTTCATCTCAATAGGAACTCCAGGGAGGGCAATAATCAACCGGTCATCTTTTTCCAGTATCATTGCCGGAGCAGTCCCGTAACTGTTTATTATACAGCGAGAACCTTCAGGAAGATAAGTTTGCTTCAAGTTGCTTTTTGAAATATCAATTTTCAGGTGATTTAATATTTTAGCCATATGTTCTTCAGCCTCGGGATACTTAACCAGGTTAAGATTGAATGCTCTGGCTATTGATTGAAAAGTAATGTCATCTTCAGTGGGTCCCAGTCCACCGGTAGTGATAATAATCCGAGAACGTTCATAGGCAGTTCTAAGTAGTTTTATTAATTCTTTTTCATCATCTCCAACTGCAGATACATGTTGTACAATGATATCTATTTCTGCCAGTTTTTTGATAATATGGTTCGCGTTGGTATCAATAATCTTTCCGCACAAAATCTCATTGCCGATACTGATAATTTCTGCGTTCATTGCTCTATTATTTTCCTTTCTTCACAGCGTTAAAATCAGTCAAACTTTCTTAAAGTATAAGAGTACCTGAGATGACTCTTACCTGATTATATTATATTTTAACAGTCAAGTGCATTTAATCCAGTGATTCTTTTTTCATCTGAATGACAAAGATATGAGCCTGTCTAATGGGCTCAGGAATTCTCTGGCGTCAGCACTCACGATCATTCTGACATGATGATAGGAAGGTAACAGTGAGATTTTTTCTGCCAATTTAAGCTGGTATATTACGACCTCTTCAGGGCTAACATCCCAGGGATGCAATTCCCGTACTTGCATCATATTTCTCCCGAATAAAAAATGATAGCTTCTCGCTATTGCCTTTTTTCTCATTTTAGCATATTGTATTGCCAGCAACGAAGATGAAATAGAATAAAATGAAAGAGTAATAAGAGGAGTGTTTGATAAAATGGATATGCTAAATGAGTTACAGAATTTACATCCCTATGTTTGGGCATTATTCATATTTGTTGCCAGGATTATAGATGTTGCCCTGGGTACCTTCCGTGTCCAGATGATCGTCAGTCGTAAAAAGGTTTTAGCAGGAATAATTGGTTTTATTGAAGTATTTATTTTTATTGTGATTGTATCCAAAGTTATCCAGGATATCGGTAACTGGATGAATGTCCTGGCTTATTGTGCGGGTTTTGCTGCCGGTAACATCGTGGGAATTACGATTACTGAAAAAACATCCCATGATATGATCTCGATCGGAGTCATCTCAAAAAACAAATGGCCTGAGATTGAACAGCGTCTTAGAGAAGAAGGATTCGGAGTTACCCGCAACCTGGGTTACGGTCTGCAGGGTGAACTGCAGGTCTTACGCATTATCACTTCCCGAAACCTGTTTCCGAAAGTCCGTGATATCGCATTGGAATATGACCCCAAGGCGTTTATTACCTCTTACCTTATTGTAGGCAAATCAGGTGGATACATGTACAATGTGAAGAGTAAAATTTAACAAATCTAACCTGTACTTAACATTCTTAGTGCTTCAAGTTGTATCGGTTTATCTAAATCAAGGGCAATTTCCGGATCAGAGACGATGGCTTTACCGGTATAGCCCTTAAGGTAGTCAGGTACCAGCTTCTCTAAATCCCTGATGGAGAGGTATCTTTTAAGATATTTGGCAACAATTCTTCTTCCCAGAATCCTGGCCATCTTTAACGGGTGTTTACGAAAAAGAATAAATTGTTCGATGATTTTGGAACAATCGATCATCACACGGGGATTGATTAAAAATACATTTCCCCCGGTAAAGGATCCTTCAGTCAGATTGGCATAAATTCTTCGAAGACCAGGGTCAGGAAAAGATTTTGTATAAGCCTGTTTATTGATAATGGAATAATAGATATCAAAGCCTGGAATGGCCAGACAGTCTGCCATAAAATGCTCAATATGCCTGCTTAAGATCAGAGGCAGGTCACAGGTAGAAACCAGAATATGCTGTTCATCTTGAAAACGGGGAATGCTTAATTTCAAGGTATCCACTAAAGTTGTTCCGGAAGGAGTAAATGAATTTTTATCAAAGCTGATCCGTTGTTGCAGTTCTTCCGGTGCAGCGATGAATATCCGGGAAACATATTTCGTATTCTGCAATATCTCTATCATATGGTCAATCATGGATTGTGCATGGAGAGATTCAATGGTTATCAAGGCCTTATATTCCTGGCCGGTTACTTTCCTTAGGGCATGCTTGCTTTTTCCTCCGGCCAGTAACAGTGCTTTAAATCTTCTACACAAGACTGTTTTTCCTCCAGGATAGTTTTTTTATCGGGTTATCTATTATATAATAAAATGGCAGATTATAAAATAATTCAGGAGAAAAACATGACTATAGTGAATGAACATCAAGGTGATCTCTATTATGCATTGATAGAAACAACCATGGGCTGGATCGGCATATCAGGTAACAGACAGGGTTTAAGGAGACTGGTGCTTCCGGAAAAAACAAAAGAAGAAGCTTTGGAAAAATTGTCTGTAAGTCTTCAGCCGGGAGATCAGCTTATTCCCCTGGAAAATCAATTTACTTTTCTGACTGAAAAAATCATAGGATATTTTAAAGGCAAACCTGCAAATTTCGATAGAGAGAAGGTTAATCTCTACGGCTATACTTCCTTCCAGCAGAAAGTTTTGCTTGAGGCCAGGAAGATACCTTATGGCGAAACCAGGACCTATCAATGGTTGGCAGAACAAGCCGGTCATTCCCGGGCTTACCGGGCTGTTGGAGGTGTCATGAGTATGAATCCCCTGCCTTTAATTATTCCCTGTCACAGGGTGATCAGCAGCCAGGGGAAATTAGGCGGTTTTTCCGCAACCGGTGGAGTAGCTCTTAAAGAGAAAATGCTGGAACTGGAAAGATGCCATGACTGTTGATGTGATGCAGTGGGGATTGAATATCATTCAAGGTGTCCAGGAGATTCAACTTCCATTCATCACTCGCTTTTTCCAATTGGTAACCTTATTGGGTGAAGAGGTATTTTATTTATTTTTTTTCCCATTTTTACTCTGGTGCATCAATTTTCAGCTGGGCATTCGGGTAGGTGTCCTTTTTCTGGTCTCTGTTTATTTTAACAGTTTATTGAAATGGATATTTCAACAACCCAGACCTTTTGATTTCCTTCCTGCACTTCAGCTTTCGTATGCTGAAGGATTCGGATTTCCCAGCGGTCATGCCCAGTCTTCCATTCTGGTCTGGTTCAGCATCGCCAATTTCATACAAAAAAAATTTTTCTGGTTTTTTGCTCTGTTACTGACTTTAATCATCGGTTTTTCACGTATCTATCTGGGAGTTCACTTTCCCCATGATGTAGCAGGAGGCTGGCTGGCTGGGTGGGTTATTTTTTACAGTTACCATTTTCTCCTGTTACCAAGGTGGAAGCCGGTGAGGAAATATGCCCTGGAACTGAAAACAAAACTATTGTATATAAGTCTATTACCTGTTATCATCATTATTTTCCCGGTTGCTGATATGATCAGCGTTATCGGGACACTTACCGGGCTGGGCTGGGGCCTGGTTATCAATGCCCATTTGATTCATTTTCAAGGAGATTGTGGTGCTTTTGTTCATAAGACAGCAAGATTTCTGGTTGGCATTCTGGGTGTCGCTACCCTGTATTTTGGATTAAAATCTATATTCCCGCAACCCGGTCAACATGCCTACCAAATCTTTCGTTTTATTCGTTATGCTATACTGGGTCTATGGATTGGAGCCGGTGCTCCCTGGTTATTTTTGACATTACGATTAGACGGAGAAGCAGCCCATGAAGAAAGTTAAAACAGATATTCTTTCTACTAATTGGAGTGCCATCATGCTTCTTCTATTGATTGTCATGATATTATTAAGCTTTATCCTACAGGTGAATGCCCATGTTTATATGATCAAGGATAAAAAGGGCAATGTAGTCCGGATTACCAATCAATACCAGATGCTGAAAAAAGAGAAAGATGCAGGTTATACCATTACCATCCTGATAGAAGAAAAGAAAGAATTAAAACCAGTCTCTTCATTTAAGAAATATCATTTTAAGGAGAAAATCGATTGGGAAAAGGTTCAGACTGCAGAACAGATCATCGAGCAGAGATTAAAGGATAAAACCGAAAAAGAGCTTCATTATCCTGTTTACCAGGTTCTGGCTACTGCCTATACACCGGATGAAGAGTGTTGCGCCCCCTATGCTGACGGTTACACTGCGACCGGTTATCCAGCCGGTTATGGCAGTATTGCCATCGATCCGGATTACGGGATGTTTCAATACGGTGATGTCCTGTATGTAGAAGGTTATGGGCTGGGAGTGGCTGATGATTGCGGGAGTGCAATCAAGGGAAAGCATATTGATGTTTGCTTTAATATGGGAGAATTACAAAAAGCGGATAACTGGGGCCGCAGAAATGTTCGGGTATGGAAGATTGAATAATAAACCAGTTATCAGTTTTCTGTTTATAGTTTTTTGTTTTTGACCAGGAAAATTGGAGAATGATTCAAGATAAGTGCAAATAGATATTTAGTCAATAATAATTTTAGGGGGGGGATAATATGTTAAAAGATATTTTAGTACTATTGATATTCTTAGGATTGACAAATTTTTCTCAGGCGCAATCTCATTTTGAAAAGGATTCTTTTCCAACAGCGGCAGGAGATCTGGAGATCACTTTTATCGGTCACGGTACCCTGTTATTAGCTTTTCAGGATAAAGTCATTCATGTAGATCCGTGGACCAATTTGGCGGACTACCGGCAATTGCCCAAGGCAGATATTATCTTATTGACGCATGAGCATACTGATCACCTGGATATCCGGGCGATTGATCTCATCAAAAAGGAGGGTACTTCGTTTGTGGTCACAGAATCGTGCGCAGAGAAGATGGGTGAGGGATTGGTGATGAAAAATGGGGATACCCTGAATGTTCAAGGCATTCAGATTGAAGCGGTTCCGGCTTATAATATTCAGCATAAGCGCGATAACGGACAGCCTTTTCATCCCAGGGGAACAGGAAATGGATATATCCTGAATTTCGGTGAAATACGTGTCTATGTTGCCGGAGATACGGAAAATATTCCGGAAATGAATAATCTGAAGGAAATTGATATCGCGTTCCTCCCCATGAATCTTCCCTATACCATGACTCCGGAGATGGTCGCTGAGGCGGTAAAGAACTTCAGACCGAAGATTTTATATCCTTATCACTTTGGTGATTCGGATACCAGTCGATTAATCGAGCTGTTAAAGGATGAGCAGGATATTGAAATTCGTATCAGAAAGATGTCTTAAGGGTAGCAACAATGGTGTCAATATCATTTTCTGAATCTTTTCATGGGGATTTGAAATCTGATTTCAGGTCAAAAAGCTGTTGCAGGAGGAATATATGAAAGAATGTTTTGTAGTAATCGGTGCTGATGCTGCAGGGATGAGTGCTGCCAGTAAGGCCAGGAGGGAAAATAATGATTTACAGATTATCGTCTTGGAAAAGGGAAGATGGGCTTCCTATGCTGCCTGCGGCCTTCCGTATTATATTAAAGGAGATGTTCAGAATTTAGAAGATTTGGTTGCCATCACTCCGGAAACATTCAGAAAAGATCGCAGAATTGACCTTCGGTTAGAGCATGAAGTAAGCAGAATTAATCCTGAAAAAAAGGAACTGACTGTCAATACAAAAGATGGTCAAATCAACCTTGCTTATGATAAGCTCCTCATCAGTACCGGTGCCAGGGCGATCAAACCAAAGATTGAGGGAATCGGTTCAGAAGGCGTTTTTACGCTTCGTGATATGGATAGTGCTAAAAAGATCAAAGACCATATAGAAGAACATTCAACCGATTCAACCCTCATTATCGGGGGCGGTTATATCGGGATAGAGATGGCGGAAGCTCTTTCTTCCAGGGGAATCAGTATCGAGATTGTTGAATTATTTCCTCATGTATTACATTCCTTTGGACCGGAAATTTCAGAAGTAGTGGAAAGTCATCTTAAGAAGTATGCCACGCTTCATCTGGGAAAGTCAGTTCAGAGCATTAAGTATGTTAGTCATGGCAGAAGACTATCCGTCAAGATCGGTGATGAGACGAATCAGGAAAAGATACTCACAGATATGGTCATTGTAGCTGCCGGTATTGCGCCTGAAGTGACCTTAGCAAAAGAGGCGGGAATTCAGTTGGGAGAAACCGGTGCCATTGCCATTGATGAATACGGAAGGACAAATATTCCCGGAATCTATGCAGCAGGAGATTGTGTAGAAGTAAAACATATCGTAACCGGTAAAACGGTTTATATTCCCCTGGCATTGACTGCCAATCGACATGGTCGGGCAGTTGGAAGCACGGTTGGCGGAAGAGCGACCCTTCTTGCTCCGATTGCCGGGACGGCTGTAGTGAAAGTTTTTCAGCTGGAAGTGGCTATTACTGGCATTACCAATCCTGAGGTTGCTCGAAAGCATGGCTTCAGTCCGGTTAAAGTGACCATAGACAGTCATTCCAGAGCCGGATATTGTCCGGGTTCTAAATCCATTAAAATAAGTTTATTGGCTGATGGAAACAGTAAGAAACTTCTCGGTGCCAGTATGGTGGGAGAAGAAGGAGTTGCAAAAAGAATTGATATCATAGCCACCGCTCTGGGTGGACATTTTTCAGTTGAGCAGCTGGAGAATCTGGACCTGGCTTATGCACCGCCTTTTTCCCCGGTATGGGATCCGGTTCTTGCTGCAGCCCGGGTATTGAACGGAAAACTGACGGACTGAAACAGTGAGCTGTTCTGTTTTTAATTTGTTTAAGATTGATTGCCTTACTCCAGTAATGGTACAAAGACGTATTGCTCCAGGGTAGTATTTTTGCTGATTTTACCGTCCTTCATCCTCAGGATAATTAAGGGTCCGTGCATGTGAGGACAGATGAGAATTCCTTTTTCATCCAGTACTTTTTCAGCTAATTGTTGAATCATTGGTTCCTGTGATGGTTTGATGCCGGCTGTGATGATGATTCTCTGGAATTTTTTCTGCCAGGAAGAGAGTTGTTTAAATATATTGCCATACCTGAATTCAACATGGCTTAATCTCTCACGATCCTCTGGATTCAGCGACAGAATCAGGTTATCCAGATTTTGATGTGCTTTTTCCACCAGTTGAGGTACAATATCCAGACTTAAAACATTTCCCGGATACAGGATATAACCGGCCAGGCTGGCATTCCAGCCACTTCCTGCGCCAACTTCCAGTAGGTTATTTCCTGTTTCCAGATCAGCCAGCATGAGCATTCTGGCTACCGTAGAGGGTTGAGAGATCGTTTGGTTATACCCGATAGGCAGGGCAGTGTCAATATAGGCATCAGCTTTATCCCTGACAAAGAATATCCGATCTATCACGTGAATTGCCTCAATAATGATATCGAGGTTTTTCCTGTCTCTTTCTGAGGAGGACAAATGGGACAGATTATTTTTAACACTCTTGGCTAATCGCTCTAAATTCATTTCAACTCCTCTATTGGGATGTTTCTATCCTTTTCCCCTGTTTTGAATGAATATGGTTCAGGCACAGATTTTTCACATTCCAGTAAATAGAAGCGAGCAATTCAGCTATTGAGACCTTGGAATTAGAAATCACCTTTTAGAAAAAACCCTGAATATATCTGGCAAGGATGACATCCGGATTATCCATATCGATCAATAGGGCATAACAGGCTAAAGCATGAATAAATTCAATGGGATAATCCATCTGACTCCATACCTTAAATCCATTCTGAGCTAACCAGGCAATACCCACTTTCTGGTAATAATCCGGCTTTTTAATATCACCCTCTGCTTGACTGCAGGCAATAATATTGGGCTTTTTTTTCTTAGCTTTGAATTTTTCCCGTAAGTAATCCAGGACCTCAGTTGGTGCATTTCCGGCACCAAAACCATAAATACAGATTATTTTTTTTGTTGAATTTACACTTGGTTCTATTCCGGGAAGGCACATCAACCAGCTTATCTGTTTACATACACTCCTTACCTTTTCTGCAGGATAATCAAGCATACGCTTTAACCAGTCAGGAGCATAATAAGATACAGCCTTGGAAGTATCTTTTCTATCCTTTAAAGCCCATTCCATATTAAAATAAACAGGCATACCGTTGGTGGCTGTAAATACGTCCGGATGTATCGCGTGGGCTTTATGGGCTCGTTTTCCCGGAAACAATTTCCAGTTACAGTAGATCCATACTCCCGGAAAATGATAATAGACTACCTGGGCAGCACCGGGGACATTGACTGTTACATCTTCAGGGATATAGTCCAGGGTTAACTGGCTGCCGGTCAAGATAATGGGAATTTGAATATTGGGGAAACAGAGGCTTAGCCAGGAAGATAAACAGGCCATGGTATCTGTTCCGTAAAGGATGAGTACGCCATCGAGACCATACTCTAATTCCCTGACAATGATAGAAGTGATTTTGAGCCAGTGTCCCGGATCCAGGTTGGAACTGTCCTCCCCCGGAATTCCCCAGGGTTCATGACAGATTAAGTCTACATCTCTGTATTGAAAAAATTTTTTAATATAACTGTATAAGGATTGAAAAGATTTTGTATCCGGACCGGTTACTTTGTTGTGAACACCACTGGCAATAGTCCCTCCGGTAAAAATAACCAGGATCCTTTTTTTCTTCTTCATATTTCTGCCTTTCCATTGCTTTCCGGGTAGATTTAAATCAAAGCTGTCGTTACCCTGACTTTATCTCTGAAAACAGGTTAGATATCCCTCTTCATTATCATATACAAAATAATAACAATAGTTCTTTAACTACATTTTATCATTTTGTCTGAAAAAAATCTTTACCATTCTTAAAACCAAAAAAATTTTCACTTCCATTTCAAATTATTGTTGTAATACAACTAACAACCTATATAATAGATAATAGATAGTATAATATCTTAAAATTTTCTATTGTATATTGTGCAATGGAAAGATAAAATTGCTGACCAGCTGTATATTTATTCCATGCAGTAAAATCACCTGATCGGGGATGAACCAATGAAATCAATCAAAAAAACGGAAAATTTGACCAGCCAGGTATTTGACCAGTTAAAAGATCAGATTATTACCGGCAAATGGAAACCGGGTTACAAGATCCCTTCGGAAAATAAACTGACTGAAATTTTAAATGTCAGCAGGATCACAATTCGAGAAGCCTTACAGGCTTTAGTCGTTCTGGATTTACTGGAGAAGAAGAGGGGACAGGGTACCTTTGTTAAGAATTCTTTTACTGAATCTTTCATCAGCTCCTTATTACCCCTCATTCAGTTTGACCGTTCCCAGGCAGTCTATATGCATGAATACCGTAAGATCGTAGAAATTGGATCGATAGAATTAGTCGTAGAAAGGGCCTCTGACAAGGATATTCAAAGGCTGAAAGATATTTTGACTGAGATGAAAAAATACAGGGAAAACAATCTGGAAAAATTTGCCTTAGAGGATCTGAACTTTCATCTGGCTTTATCTCAGATAACCAAAAATCCCATTATCATCAGAGCCAATTTTGTTATTAAAGATTTCTTTAGAAATCATATGGTGAAGATTGTCGAAGCCATGGGTACTGAGCCGGGATTATTTTTTCATGAGAAAATAATTCAGGCGATAGAAAAAAAGGATAAAAGTGAAGCCCGGCAACTCATGAAGAAACACCTTGAGAATAATGAAAATTATCTGTAACAAAGGCCATAGAAAGAAAATGACCATATCCATATTCTGAATTTTATTGATTATTTCAGGATTTAAATCCCGTTGTCATTGAATGTGAGCCATAAAAAAGGATAAAAAGGAGGTGGTTTCTTATATTCTGAGTTACTATTCCCCAAAAAAATAGAAAGGGGGTTGAGAGAAGAAGAAGAATTTATTTTTTTGAATCATTTTCTAATAAAATAACATCAAGAATAAAGGAGTTATGGAATGAAAAAAATAATCGTTCTCTTATGTGTATTCTTATTGATCATCTCCCTTGGGGCAACAGCAAAAGCCATGATTGTTAATATTGCCTCCACTTTTCCACCGGATTCTCCCCAGGATCAGGGAATGGTTAAATTTAAGGAATTGGTTAAGGAACGTTCGAATGGTAGAATTGAAGTCATCATTCATCCCTCGAATGCCATGGGTGATGAACTCCAGACTTTCCAACTGTTGTCTGAAGGTTCTGTAGAGTATGGTGCGCTTGGCACCAATGATATTTCGACCTATTTCCCAAAATATTATATCTGTGAAGTTCCCTATGTTTTTTCCAGTCCGGAAGACTTCTGGAAATTCTGGGAAGGACCGGGAAAGGAACTTTCTGACATCATAGAGAGTGAAAGAGGGGTTCGGACAGAGGGAGTGATTCTTCGCGGTGCTCGATACCTGACCGCTAACCGGCCTATTAATTCCGTGGAAGATGTTAAAGGATTGAAAATGCGTCTGCCCCCTGTAGATGCCTGGTTTAAGGTATGGGAGAGTCTCGGTGCTTTGCCCCAGAATATTGCCTTTGGAGAGACTTATCTGGCGTTAAAGACTGGTGTTGTGGAAGCTCAGGAAAATCCACCTGAGACAATATTGAATTACAAATTCCATGAAGCTCAAAAATATCTGGTTGCTACTAAACACATCTACTCCGCAGCCCGTATGTTATCTTCGGTCAAGTGGTGGGATACATTGGATAAAGCAGACCAGGAGATCTTAAGTCAGGCGATGCAGGAAGGCATAGCTTATGCCAATTCTCTTACCAAAGACGGCGACGAGAAATTCGTAAAAGAACTGCAGGATCTCGGTATGACCTTAATTGAAGTAGATAACAATGCTTTCAAGAGCGCTGTTCAACCCGTTCTGGATCAATTGGCAAAAGAAGTGTGGGATGCCGAGTTTTATGCAAAAATACTGGAAGCTCTGAAGTAATTCAAGCATTATTTCTAAAGAACCATAATAGGCTCCCTGAACTGCTGTTAAGCTCAGGGGCCTATTATTATCAAAGGGATTACTTTTTCAATGCGGAAGGAGATTAGGTCCGGTGAAGAAGATTTTAGAGGTTCTCAATGCGATTGTTCTCTTATTTATGTTCTTGATTACTGTCATTGCTATTGTCAATCGGCTATTTTTTAATATTCCTACCTCCTGGTCTGAAAACATGGCTCAATTGAGCTTTATATTTTTAACCTTTGTTGGTTCTGCCATGATTATGGAGGAGGAATCCCATATTAAAATTTCTGTATTAATGGATCGTTTAAGTGAAGGAATTCAAAGGATTTTTAGAATTATCGGCAGACTTCTGATGATTCTCTTTTTTATTATCTTTGTGATTGGCTCTTATCACAATGTGAAATTTAATTGGACCGTTGGATATCCTACAGTCAACTGGATTAAAATAGGGTATATGTATTTCATTTTATTTATTTCCGGAATCATTATGATTTTTTACCTCTGCCTGAATCTCTATTATGATGTATCCGGCAAAAAAACCTATCCTTCTAAGGCAGGAGGTGACTCATGATTTATATTCTCACCCTGGGTTTGATCCTGTTATTGCTTATTGGCATTCCCGTTGCTCTGGCGGTTGCTCTGTCCGCTTTAGGCGGCATGCTTACCGGCGGAATGATTTTTCAATACTCGGTATTATCCCAGAAGATGCAGTTTGGACTGCAGAATTTCATTTTAATTGCCATTCCGCTGTTTATTTTGACAGCGAAATTGATGAATACTACTGGCATTACAAAAAGTATTTTCAGTTTTGCCAATGTTCTTGTTGGATTTCTTCCCGGAGGGTTGGCTCAGACAAATATTATTGCCAGTCTGATCTTTGCCGGCATGTCCGGAGCTGCTGTTGTTGATGCGTCCGGACTCGGTCAGATCGAATTAGACGCCATGACCAAAAACGGCTATCCCAGAAAATTAAGCGTTGCTATTACGGCTGCCTCTTCAGCGATTGGGCCTATCTTTCCACCCAGCATACCCATGGTTGTTTTTGCTTTTGTGTCAGGCGCTTCGGTCGGAAGACTATTTCTAGGCGGGGTTATTCCCGGTATCTTGATGGCCGTTAGTCTGATGGTGATGGTCGTGTATTATGCACGGAAGTATCATTTACCCCGGCAGCCCATACCGAGTTTTAGAATTGCTTTCAAGAGCTTGACTGAAGCTTTTTTCCCACTATTGACCCCGGTTATTCTATTGGGTGGCATCTGGGGAGGATTTTTTACACCTACGGAATCTGCCGCGGTAGCGGGTTGCTATGCCTTAATCATAGGAATGCTGGTTCTTAAACTTTCCTTAAAAGACATTTTCCGTATCGCTATTGAAACTGCCAGGGAGAGTGCCAAGATCGGGTTGTTAATTGCTACTGCCAGCTTATACGGATGGGTTCTCATGCGTTCAGGGATTACTGTGAAATTTGCTGAATGGCTAACCTCCCTGAGTCAGAATCCATTCTATATCTTAGTGATCATTAATGTATTCTTATTGATTGTGGGTTGTTTTCTGGATTCAACGGTAGCCATTCTCATCCTGGGACCTTTACTGGTGCCTATTGCAGTAGACCTGGGGATTGATATCACTCATTTTGGAGTGGTCATGGTTCTTAATCTGATGATCGGACTCTTTACACCTCCTTTTGGCATTGTGCTGTTTGTAATGGAGGAGGTTTCGGGATTGAAATTTGAACAGATTGTACAATCTGTTGCTCCCTTTCTAATCCCTCTTTTTGTAGTACTGATTTTGATTATCATTTTCCCTGGGCTTGTAACCTGGTTACCGAATTATTTTATGGGAGGATAAATTGATATCACCTGATGCACTTACACCTGAACAAAAAAAAGATCTGATCAGGAAAAACTGGAATCTTCAGGACATAGAGGAAGTTCCCTTTATGGTTGAAATTGGTCCAGCTCATCTGGCGACGAATCGTTTCTATTACGACCATCATGCGGAATTGGAATGGAATGTCAACTTTCATAAGCAGAGAGAGGGAATCCATGATTATGGTATGGCTAATATTAAGCCTAATCAGGGTATTAACATTGTTGCTTCTGCATTCGGATGTCATTATACGGTAAATGATGAAGCAGACCCCTGGATTCAGCCGATCATCCGGGAAGAGAACAGAGAAGATGTTTACAGACTGACCATACCTGATCCGGTGAACAACTCAGTTTATAAAAAAGCTTATGAACGGATTGAGTTTTTACAGTCTCATTCAGATTTACCCTTAAGGTTGTTGAATATTCCATCTCCTTTAGTTACAGCCTCTCTCATCTGGGATTATACATCATTTATTACGGCTATGATGATTTATCCAAAGGAGGTCCATGTACTACTGGAGAAGGTAACTGCAGCTACCATTGATTATATTAGGGAGCAGCTTACCCGAATCAGGAACTTGTATACAATGGGTCATGAGATGTTGTATATTCCCAGAGATATAGGGGTGCGGATCAGTGATGATACGGCGGCTCTCTTGTCTCCCAAACTATATCAGGAGTTTGGAGTCAGATATAATTCAATAATTTCAAGGGTTTTTAAAGGGATTATTGTCCATTCCTGTGGAGATGTCCAGAATGTGGTAGAGCAGATGATGGAAATTGAAGGCCTGAGAGGTCTTGATTTCACCATTCCTCAAAATCCCAACTGGGAGATAATCCGGAAATCAGTTACAGGGAAGATTGCTTTAAATCTTCGCCATTATTATTGGGATCATGGGAGTAATCAAAAGGTTGATCAGGCTGAATATGCCGGGAAACTGATCAAATTCTTTGGTCGAAAAGGAATTTTTATTCAAACTTCTACACAGACACCGGAGGAAGCTCGGAATCTTGGGAAAAAACTGCACGAAATTCTAAGCAAATAAAGGGATTTGTTAGTTTTTGAAAAAAAGATTTTTTTTGGAAAAATGCAAATAAGAATTACTTTTAAAGTTTTCAGGAGTATATCGTTCTGAGTACCCAGCGTACTAAGAGATATGACAGATAGGGAAAATTTTATTGACAATGCAGAGAAAGAAGATTAATATGAAAATGAAAAGGTTGTAATACATCTGTTAACTTATAAGTTAACAGATGAACCCTATTTTTATCATCTATCACAAACATTTTACCCAATGAATGAATCATCTAGCACTTATAAAAGTAAGATTTAACTTACCTATTTTAATATGATTGTTGAGGTCATTTTTATGGAAAATTCTAAGATTAAAGAACTTGAGAAAAAAGCAAAGATAGTAAGAGAAGGTATTCTGGATTGTATTGGTGTTGATAAAAAAGGACATCTTGGCGGTTCCATGTCTTCAGCTGATCTGATAACTGCACTGTATTTTTATAAGATGAGGATCAATGCGAAACAACCTGATGATCCTGATAGAGACCGCTTTATTTTCAGCAAGGGGCATTCCGTACTTGCTCAGTATGCTGCCCTGGCTGAATTGGATTACTTTCCGAAATCGGAACTGAAGCATACCAAGGAGCTTGGTTCAATCTTACAGGGTCATCCGGAAAT
>CAYSSG010000016.1:24137-39661 GCA_964433635.1 uncultured Atribacterota bacterium
GCCATTATGAGGGCAATTCCAAATATGACGGTTATTGTTCCTGTAGATGCGGAGGAAACCCGAAAAGTTGTCAGGGCCTCCCTGCAGCATCAGGGACCCATCTATATTCGAATCAATCGCAGTTCACTGCCGGTACTGACTGACAGTGATACTGTTTTTACGATTGGTAAGATGTATCCTATGGCTGAGGGTTCAGAGATTACCGTCTTTGCTACCGGGATCATGGTTTATCAGGCCTTACAAGCCCGGGATATATTGTTAAAAGATGGAATATCTGTAAGAGTCGTTAATGTAAGTACCATTAAACCCATGGATAGGAATGAGATTTTACAATATGCCGGGGATGTCAAAGGGATTGTTACCGCAGAAGAGCACAGCATTATTGGAGGATTAGGAAGCGCAATTGCTGAAGCAATCAGTGATCAGAGGATTCCTATAAAGATGGTTGGAATTAACGATAAATTTGGTCAATCCGCCAGTTCTCATGAAGAACTGCTTGCCTACTATCATCTGACTGCTCAGGCCATTGTTGAAAAAGTAAAAGCATTGCTTACCTGATTTGCATGTTATAAAATAAGTTAAGATTCTGAATCAATCAAGAAAAGGAGATTTTTACCATGCCCAAAGCAAAGATCGGTTTTATCGGTATCGGCATCATGGGCCTGCCCATGGCCCGGAACCTTCTGAAAGCGGGCTATCCCCTCATCGCCTATGATGTCAATAAGGAAGCCCTGGCAAAGCTGGTTTCAGATGGTGCCCAGGAGGGGACATCCTGTGCCCAGGTAGCTCAGAACTGTGATGTGATCATTACCATGCTTCCCAACTCTCCGGATGTCCAAAAGGCCGTCCTGGAAGGAGGTGGTATCTTGGAGGGCGTCCGCCGCGGTCAGATCCTCATCGACATGAGCTCCATTGCCCCTCTGGTATCCCAGTCCCTGGCCAAATCCTTGGCCGATAAGGGGGTCGATATGTTAGATGCCCCGGTAAGCGGCGGACAGGAGAAGGCCCAGTCGGGAACCCTGGCCATCATGGTCGGGGGAAAAGAGGAGATTTTCAATCATAGCAAACCCATCCTGGAGATCATGGGTAAACCGGTCCTGGTCGGCTCCATCGGTGCCGGTGGCACCACCAAATTAGTCAATCAGGCCATCGTGGCGGTGAACATCGCCATCGTGGCTGAAGCCCTGCTCTTGGGCAAGAAGGCCGGCGTGGACCCGGAACGTATCTTCGAGGCTATCCGGGGCGGACTGGCCGGCAGCCAGTGTCTCACCGACAAGGCTCCCCGCATGTTCCAGGCCAACTATGATCCCGGCTTCCGCATCAGGCTGCATGTCAAGGACCTGACCAATGTCCTTCAAACCAGCCAGGCCCTGCATCAGGCTATGCCTTTAACAGCCCAGGTGATGGAGATGATGCAGATCCTCATGGCTGAAGGACATACCGAACTGGATCATGCCAGCCTGGCACTGTTCTATGAGAAGATGAATGATCTTTCATTGAAAAAGAATAATTAACAGGAAATAAAAAAATAACAGAAGTAACAGAAGAATATAGAAATTACGATCGGAACCAATAAACAAAATGAAAAATTCTATATTTCTTAAATCATATTGACTTTGAATAATTTAATGTTGGAAAGTATAATATAAAGGGAAAAAGATTGTGAATAATATTGATGGAAAAGTAGGAATAATTACTGGTGGAACAAGCGGATTTGGTTTGGCTATTGCCAGGTATTTGCTTTACAAAGGAGCAAAAATTAGTATTTTTTCGATTGATGACTTAACGAATGAGGCAGTTGTCTCCTTAGTTAACCAGTATAAAGATCAAGTTATAATTAACAATTTAGATATCACTGCAAAAAACAGTTCTGAATTAATGGTTCAAAAAACAATTGCACGGTTTGAAAGACTACATTTCTTAATCGTTAATGCAGGTTTTGCTATTCGATTTGAACAACCTTTTCCAGATTTGTCAAATGATCATTTATATGAAAGCTTGGAAATACAATTTAAGTTATTTCCGATTGCCTTAGCCACTTTAGCCCATGCTGCAAGTAGATTTTTAATTGAAGAATATAAAGATGCAAAGAGAGATAAAAATGGTCATTTAATAGAATCTGGATCCATTATTGTCACATTGTCAGAAGCTGCATTGTTACCTTTGCGGGATGATTTAATTGCATATGCAGCAGCAAAAAAAGCAACTCTTTCAGTCTTGCAAACCTTATCAGGAATTTTTGGAGAGAAAAATATAAGAGTTAATGGAATCGCTCCAGGTTTTGCCAACACGGCAGGTCCTAAAAAGTTTTATTCAAGATATCCTCAAATTAAAGATTATATTGATTCCAAGACTCACCTAAAACCATCATTTATGTCACCGGAGTCAATTATTCCAGCTGTTGAATATCTTTTAAATGATCATTATGTTACGGGACAGGTAATTACTTTAGATGGTGGTTTCAGTAACGAGATTCAAAGCTACTTTCAAAAGTCTTAAATGTTTGATCGGGAAACTAAAAATTTCTTTTGAGAAAAAAGGAAAATCAATGAAAGGAGATGAGGCAAAAGAGTCGATTATAGTAAAATGATTGTTCTGTTCGGGAAGAGATATTTTTAAAAATTTTATGGAGGTAATATGATGAAAAAATCAATAAAAATCATTCTTACTTTAACTTTTATCACCATCATGCTATTGCTGGTATTTGGACAGGGAGTATCAGCACAAGCTGAAAAATTATGGCCTAAGAGTACTCCCGTGGTAACAGTTGGTTTTGGTGCAGGCGGTGGAACTGACACAGCAGTACGGCCGGTTTTAGCTAAAATGGAAGAGTATCTGGGAGAGACGATTAATGTCGTGAATATGGATGGCGCATCCAGTGCGGTTGCGGCAGAACATGTGCTCTCTCTGCCGGCTGACGGATATAATATGTTTGCCACCGGTTCTGGTCCACTCTCCGGTTTTCGTGTGATGGGAACCAGCGATACATCCTGGAGAGACTGGATTGGCTGGCATCCTTTCAATGGACCGGCTGCCCTGCTAGTCAAGGATGATTCACCTATTACAACATTTGATGAAGCTGTAGCAGCGTTAAAAGAAGGCAATTTGAACTTTGGAATATCCGGATTTGGTGTTGGACCTCATGTTTTAGGTGAAGCCATCTTTGCCATCGCAGGAATTCCCTCTCCCAACTATGTGACTGCGGGATCCTGCCGGAATGCGGCAGTTGCCCTGTATGCCGGGGAAGTAGATATAGCGATGTGTACTTTTTCAGCGGCGGTTGATTTTGTGAAAGCCGGCCAATTAAAAGCATTAGCCGTGACCACCGCCGAACCTTATCCGGTTGGTGATATTGTCATTCCGTCCATTACTGACTTACTACCGGGCAGTGACAATGTTCCATTACTTTCTGAAACCTGGCCCGTTTTGATTAGAAGAGGGACACCACAGGAGTTAATAGATAAATTAAATGAAGCCTTCTTATGGGCCATTGAGCAACCTGAAATCAAGGAATTTGCAGATACCAAAGCCCTGAATATTGTCGGTTACTATGGTGAAGAGGCTGATAAATTCTTATCTTTCTCCGAGGCCGGCTATGCCTGGGCTCTCTTCAACAGCGGACTTGCCGAGAAATCACCGGAGGAATTTGGTATCCCTAAATTAGACGATTGGGATTGGGAAAAAGAGAAGAACTTCTAAACAACTATGGGTTTTGATTGGGGGAAGGGATTTCAACTAATCTCTTCCCTCCTTTTGTTATATTTTTGAGTGGTGGTCGTATGAGCAAAATGATTAAAACAGATAAGATGGCTGCAGCTGATCTTGTCATGGGCATATTTCTCATTATCTTTGGCGGATTAGTCATACTGGCATCCTTGAATATGAAGATTTACAAGCACTTCCTGGATGCACCAGGATTTTTCCCTTTTATTCTGGGTATTCTTTTTGTTCTTTTCGGAGCCATCATGATTTCTTCATCCTGGCGCAGGAGAGGATATGAACAGCTCAAACAGGGCAGTAAGCATTTTAAACTGGCTCATATAGTGAGTAATATTCAATTTCAAAGAGTCTCGGTTCTCATTATTCTGATGGTCTTATATATTTTTATACTGATTGATAGAGTCCACTTTACCCTGGCCACAGCTTTATACCTTTTCTTTACTTTATATTATTTAAAGTCAGCCAGTCTGGGAAAGATTATTGTTATTTCCGTTGCTGCAGCGTTCATGATCAGTGCTTTCTTTACAAAATTTTTTCATATTCCATTGCCCTGAGTTTCCCGAAGAAGGAGGGATATTTTAATGCTTGACTCATTTCTGCAACAAGCAGGCCTATTCTTTCAAGCCATGAGTTCCCAGTTTTATTTAATGAACATCCTCATTCTTGCTGGTGCGGTTCTGCTGGGTATTGTTGTTGGTGCAATTCCTGGTTTGACCGCGACCATGGCTCTGGCGCTCTTAATCAATCTAAGCTATGGTATGGAGTTTAACCTGGCCATATCTTTTCTTCTGGGTGTCTATGTAGGGGCAGTAATGGGAGGTTGCTATTCTGCGATTATGGTAAACATTCCCGGTACTCCGTCTGCTGCAGCAACAGCCCTGGATGGATTTCCTCTGGCAAAGCGGGGTGAGGGAGGTTTGGCTATCGGGATGGGTATTATTGCCTCTTTTTTTGGTATGCTGGTCAGCATAGCCTGCCTTATTTTTCTGACTCCTTTTGTCTATAAAATTGCTCTAAAGTTCGGGCAGTGGGAGTTTTTTCTCCTGGCTTTTTTTGGTGTCATGATCTGCGGGAATCTCTCAACAGGGAAAGATCCCATTAAGGGATGGGTCGTTGGTTTTCTGGGATTTTTTACTGCCATGATTGGGTTGGATAAGGTCTATGCCTTTCCACGTTTTACCTTTGGATTATTGCAATTAAAGGGAGGAATCTCCCTGATCCCGGCTTTAATCGGGGTCTTTGGTATTTCCGAAATTCTGATCGTATTAGAAAAAGAAGTTCCCTATAAGATTTTAGGTAAGATTACAAATGTGATACCCAGCTGGAAGACGATCCGGTCCGTTTTGCCTACTGCCATCCGTTCGGGGATTATCGGTGTGGGTATTGGCGCAGTACCCGGTGCAGGAGAAGATATCGGAGCCTGGGTAGCCTATGATACGGCAAAAAGAAATTCCAAGCAGGGAGAAAAGTTTGGTACCGGTGTTTTAGAAGGAGTAGCAGCAGCAGAAACGGCCAATAATGCGGTGATTGGCGGTGCCATGATTCCCCTTCTGACACTGGCAATACCCGGGAGTCCCCCTGCGGCAATGTTTCTGGCAGCGATCTGGCTTCATGGCGTTCAACCCGGTCCTATGTTACCGATAGAGAATCCCGGATTTCTATTCGAGGTAGCGGTTGTTCTTATACTCGCTACATTCCTGATGTTGATAGAGGGATTGTTGATAGCCAAGCCGATGGCAACCATCTTGAAACTCAAGCGGGAAATCCTGATGCCCATTATCCTTCCGCTTACCGTCATCGGTGCCTATGCGGGAGGAGTAAGAGTCTTTGATATCAAAGTGACTTTCTTCTTTGGAATTTTGGGCTATATTCTTCGTAAACTTGATTATCCCATGGCACCCCTTGTATTGGGGATTATCTTAGGTCCTCTGGCGGATATCAGTTTCCGTCAGGCACTGATGCAGAGCCGGGGAAGTTTAATTCCCCTTTTAGGCAGACCTCTGGGTTTGATTTTAATCGCAGCGATTGCCTTTATCACCTATAGCGGTTTTCGCAGGGCTATCGAATATTCCAGAAAAAATTCCAATTCTGATTCCTTGAAAACGATTGAACAATAATTTAATAAGGTTACTGAATGAAAACCGCTTTTATTGTCTCCTTAAATAATACATTGCTTCGCCTTTGCCCGGTGTTTTAGTACTAGATATAGATAAATGGCATAGCTTTACTGATATTTCTAATCTAATATTTTTATCTTTATCATAATAGTAATGAACTACTTTATCTTTTCTTACAGGATACCATTGTTTCCTTATGTTATAATGAAGCAAGCGTCCATGAAGTGTATTATTCGAGATTATATTAAGATATAAGAGGAAGAATCGATGAAATTCAAGTTAATGGAGAAGAGACAGGAATTAAAGGATGTTTTCAGCTTTATCTTCCAGCCAGAAAAGCCCGTTACCTGGCAGGCAGGGCAATTTGTTCTCTACAAGATTCCTCATGATCATCCGGATAATAGAGGAGATACCAGAATCTTTACCATATCTTCTCCTCCTTATCAGGGGAAAATCATGTTTACGACCCGGTATTTTTTTCAGGAAAGCAGTTCTTTTAAAAGAGCTCTTTTTACGAAAGAGGTAGGAGATTTTGTAGAAGCCATAAGGATACAGGGACATTTTACACTGGAAGATGCAGATAAAAAGCTAGTCTTTATTGCTGGTGGAATCGGCATTACGCCTTTTCACTCTATTCTTCTGGATTTGGAAAAGAAGAAAAATATTAAGGACATCATACTCATTTACAGTAATAAGGATGAAGAGAGTATTATCTTTAAAGAAACTCTGAATCGTTTGGAAAATGCTTTTCAGGGACTTAAAATCCATTATATTTTTTCACCTCAGCGCTGTGACCAGGTGCTGATTAAAGAGATAGTTCCGGATTTTCAGCAACGAATTTTTTATCTATCGGGACCTATTAGAATGGTTATGGCTGTGGAAGAAGCGCTGCAGCAGCTCAATATAGATGCCGGTCAGATCAGGAAAGATTATTTCCCCGGGACCGGAGAATAATCACAGACAGATTTTTATAAAATCATTTTTTATAGAGTGAGAAAAACATGCACCAGACTACATTAGACAAAAAAATCGATGTGGTTGACCTTGGGCTTATCGATTATGATGAGGCATTGCACATTCAGGAAAGACTAAATCAATTAAGACAGGAGAATCGCATTAAGGATATTCTTCTCATTCTGGAACATGAACCGGTCATTACCATAGGGAAGAGGGGAGATCAAAGTCATATTCTGGCTCCCAGGAATTTTTTAATGGAAAAGGGTGTTAAAATTTGTCCTATAGGACGGGGTGGTGATGTAACCTATCATGGTCCCGGCCAGATTGTAGGTTACCCCATCATGCGTTTCCAGGAGCATGTTACCGGCGTCAGGGAATTAGTACGCAGCCTGGAAGAGGTTTTTATTCAATTACTGCAAAATCATTTTCAGATAGAAGCAGGACGTGACCCTGAGCATCCTGGAGTCTGGGTTGAGAATGATAAGATAACCGCCATTGGCTTATTAATATGCTCAGGTGTTACCATGCACGGCTTTGCTTTTAATGTGAATACTGATTTGAATGCCTTCCGGTGGATTTTATCCTGTGGCATTACGAATAAAGGTGTGACTTCTATCAAAAAATTAACCGGACAGGAACAGGATATCAGCTTGGTGAAAAAACAGATTGTCCGGCATTTTGCTCAGGTTTTCCACCTGGAACCTGACTGGAAAGACCGGGGAATGCTCCATAGGGAATTGGAGCTACTATCATGAATAGCAGAAAACCGGAATGGTTAAGAATCAGATACCGAAAGAATGAGCAAACAGAACAGGTTATTGCCTTGCTTAACCGTTTATCTCTGCATACAGTCTGCCAGGAGGCTATGTGCCCCAATCTTTTTGAGTGTTTTGGCCAGAAAACCGCCACTTTCATGATACTGGGTGAGACCTGCACGCGTAATTGTACCTTCTGTAATGTTCACAAAGGGGAACCGGAACCTGTTGATTCCCATGAACCGGATCACCTGGTACAGGCAGTCAAAGAACTTGGCTTATCCTTTGTTGTGATTACTTCAGTCACCCGTGATGACTTACCGGACGGTGGCGCTTCACAGTTTATACAGACAATCCTGAAGTTGCGCAACCTTTCTGATCAGTTGTTAATAGAAGTCCTGATTCCTGATTTTCAAGGCAACCAGGAAGCACTCTCCGGTGTCGTCAAGGCAAGGCCGGATGTGCTGAACCATAATGTGGAGACCGTTCCCCGCTTATATCCTGAAGTCCGACCTATGGCTGATTATCACCGTTCTCTTAAGGTGTTAAAAAAAACGAAAGAGCTTGCACCCGAAATGCTTACAAAATCCGGAATCATGGTAGGTTTGGGTGAAAAAGAGGCTGAGGTGTTGCAGGTATTTGATGATTTAAGAAAAGCAGGTTGTTCTATGCTGACCATAGGCCAGTACCTGTCTCCCTCCCGCAATCATCATCCCATCGTAGAATATATTCCTCCGGAACAATTTGCACTTTATGAAAAGAGAGCTTATCAGGTGGGATTTAAAGGTGTTGCATCCGCTCCGCTGGTCCGAAGCTCACATCGAGCCAGAGAGATTTTTCTGTCTTCTCATTAACGATTCAATTTATCTCCATCTTTCATTTTTCTGACGTATAACTCTAGATTATGATATAATTTTACAGAAAAATATTTTATCTGCCTATCAGTTCAGGAAGGAAGTCAATCTTGAATACTGATGTTTCTAACACGGAGAAGATGGGTATCACGGTAATCGGCGGTGCCAATATCGATATTAAAGGTAAGCCAAAAAATGTAATCCAATGGGCAACATCCAATCCCGGTATTGTTCGGGTTGTTCATGGCGGAGTAGGGAGAAATATTGCCCATTATCTGGGACTACTGAATATTCCGGTGATCTTTTTAGGGTCTGTCGGTGATGACGATGAAGGCAGAGAGATATTGGAAAGATTGAGAAATGCCCGGGTACAAATCAGTGAAGTCATTCAATCTAAAAAAGACCCTACCGGCAAGTATATTGCTATCCTTGATGAAAAAGGAGAGATGCGGATTGCAGTCAATGATATGGCGGTCATGAAACGGGTGACCCCGCGTTATCTTATTGCCAAAGCGGGATTGATCAAGAAGAGCCGTTTAGTCGTGATTGATACCAATCTGACGACACAGGCCATCCATTATCTTGCTGATCTATGTCATAGGGAGGATATTCCCTTCATTGTTGATCCCATCTCCGTAGTTAAAAGTAGAAAGTTACTCGGTATTTTACCGAAGATTGATTATTTAATACCCAATCTCAATGAATTGGCCTCTCTCACCGGGATGAGCATTCAGACTTCAGCGGATCGACAAAAAGCGGCTCAACGATTAATGAACAAAGGGGTTAAGAATATTATTCTAACCCTTGGTTCGCAGGGAGTTTATGTCTTTGCATCTCAATTCCCCAAAGGAGAATTGATCATAATCAGAAGAAGAAAGATGGTTGACAGTACCGGTGCCGGAGATGCGCTGGTAGCGGGGATCGCTTATGGATTATATCATGATTACCCCCTCTTGAAGGCGATTCAAATTGGAATGCTTCTATCCAACCTGACTGTACAGTCACCCGAATCGGTCTATTCACAGATCGATGAAAGGTTCATAAAAAAGAAGATGATCAGGATGTTTAATATTCTATGAAATCAAATCACTATTTTGAACTATCAGAAGAAATCAGAGAAGCTGTCAGTGGAGGAAATAAGGCTAAGCCGGTCGTAGCATTAGAATCTAATCTGATTACCCATGGCTTGCCCTTCCCGGAAAATATTACCACAGCACTGAATATGGAGAAAAATATTCGTGACGAAGGTGGTATCCCGGCTACTGTAGCCATATTAAACGGTAAAATTAAGGTCGGCTTAAGTCATGATGAGATTGAGAACCTGGCTCGTTCTAAAGATACGGTTAAGGCAAGTATGAGGGATTTGGCTGCCACCCTCAGCAAAGGAATCAATGCCGGGACCACAGTTGCTCTAACAATGTGGATCATACATCGATGTAAAATCTTATTTTTTGCGACTGGTGGAATCGGTGGTGTGCATCAAGATGACGGCTCAGGCAATATGGATATCTCGGCGGATTTAACAGAGCTTTCCAGAACGCCCGTTGTCGTCATCTGCTCAGGTGCCAAGGCAATTCTGGATTTACCCCGAACACTGGAATACCTGGAAACCATGGGAGTCCCGGTTTTGGGATTTCAGACCAATGATTTTCCCGCTTTTTACAGTCAATCCAGTCACCTGAAAGTCGATTATCACTTAAAGGATGCCCATGAAGCTGCAGAAATAATCAGGACACATCAACAGTTAAAACTAAGCAGCAGTCTGCTTATCACCAATCCGGTACCGACCGAAGCTGCATTGTCTAAAAAGAAAGTAGATCATTGGATTGCCAGAGCCCGGGAAATAGCCGACAAGGAAAATATCAGGGGGAAACAACTAACTCCATTCCTGCTCAATCAAATCAAGGAGTTGAGTGACGGAAAGAGCCTGAAGGCCAATATCGAATTACTGAAACATAATGCCCGCATTGCTGCAACCATTGCCCTTGCCTACCGGGCTTTAATGGTCTCCGATGTGGAGAGATAGAACGCTTTATACAAAACTTCTTCAGTTGTATGATTGCATTATCTGACATTTCAGTTCTTTAATCGCTTTCCTGCGGTGATAATGTACGACCTGCTGAGATAGACTCAAGATTTCCCCGATCTCTCCATCCCGATAACCCCACCAGTAATAGAGAATCAGAATTTGACGTTTTAGGGCATCAAGCTGATCTATCTTATCCCATATGCTTATCGTGTTTATATAATTCTCGATTGTATTCTCTGACATCGTTCCTCCTTAATATTCGTTTTTTGTTTTTAGTTCTTGGATTTTTGTTTATCTACTTTTATTAGCTATAGGTTTTAGTAAACCTGGAAGAAAGTAATAATTTAAGATTGGAAGTATCATTTTATTTTCTAATACTCAATGAATGAATGTATTTATCTAAAAACGATAAACCAAAAACTAAAAACTTTTCTTCTCCCAATGATTCCCACATCTCAAAATGTTGACTTTCATTTTTCTTGCTCATTCACGGTATACTCTATACTTTATACGATATACTGTTTGTGTTTTCTCCAGTATCCCCACAAACCCCACCTGATTCTTTTTTTCATATATCCGGCAAAGGTAACCGGAGGTTCTTCCCGGTATTGATAAACGCCCGTTATTAAGAGCAGGGCAGCCTGCTGATAGGCATCATCATATTCCAGTCCCATGTGATAAAAATAAACTGCCTGCCTCTTCAGCAGGGGATTAAATTGCTGTATTAATAACGTCATCGCTTTTTTATTTCCTTTTTGAGCTTGCTGAACTAATTGTTTCAACTGAATCATCATGGCCTCCTGTAGAAAATTTTGGTATCAATGATTATTTGGTATGAATAGATATCATCTTAAGCCCTGACCCAGTCTCCTGTAGTCAAAATTCGGTCTAATTTTAAAAAAATTTTAGACAAATTTTGTCACATGATTGAAATTAAATAACAAGGATATGGAAATGAGCTGACCAGGTAAAGAACACCCCTCTTCTTTCTATGAGAACCATCTTGAAAAAAAGTAGCGTTAGGCGTATATTAATACCACCGAAACCAGTAACATTAAAAGTCAAATAGTGTCTATTCGTCAGGAGACATTCTTGATTCTTTGATTGAATTGAGGATAAAATGAAAAGGTATTTCACTATTTTTCTCATTTTTATATTTTTTCTTCTTTCTGCTTTTTCAATCCAGTCACAGGAATACGAAGAAGAAGACATTTATTCCCAACGTCGACAAAATATGGTTATTCATCAATTAATGTCCCGTGATATTACCGATCAGCGTGTGTTAGAGGCAATGAATACAGTTCCAAGGCATGAATTTGTGGATGATCGGGTTAGAGATGAAGCCTATAACGACTATCCCCTGGGTATCGGCGAGGGTCAGACCATTTCGCAGCCCTATATTGTCGCTTTAATGACCCAGCTGCTGGAACTAACCGGATCGGAGAAGGTTCTGGAAATAGGCACCGGATCAGGCTATCAGGCAGCTGTTCTTGCTGAGATTGTTGATGAAGTCTATACCATCGAAATCTACGCTTCCTTATCCCTGAAGGCACAGGAATTATTGAACAGATTGGATTATGATAATATCCATTTCAAAATCGGAGACGGTTATTATGGCTGGGAAGAGGAAGCGCCTTTTGATGCCATCATCGTAACCTGTGCACCGGACCATGTTCCACCACCTTTATTAGAACAGCTGCATCCGGAATATGGCCGCATGGTTATCCCGGTTGGTGGGATATGGATGGTACAAACCCTGATGAAGATCAGTATGATGGAGGGAAAGCGATTGTCTGAAGGGATTATCGGCGTTCGCTTTGTTCCCATGCTCAGTCAGGTGAAATAGTTGTCTTTGCTTGTGTTGTCCATATTTTAAATCAGAGAAGTGAAAGTAAACTGAAAGATGAAAAAAATAAGAATAGGGATACCGTATGCACTCTATTTTTATGAATATTTTCCACTCTGGAGGGAATTTCTGACTCGTCTGGGTGCAGAAGTCATTCTGTCTCAACCTACGAATAAGAAGATTCTCGATCTGGGGATTCGCTCTGCCTTGAGTGAAATCTGCCTGCCGGTTAAACTATTTTATGGGCATGTATTAAGTTTAACAGGCCAGGTAGATTATGTCCTGATTCCCAGAATGGTCTGTATCGAAAAGGGTGCCTTTTTCTGCCCCAAAATGATTGGGTTACCTGATATGGTGAAAAATTCTCTGAGCACCTTTTCCTTATGCCCCCAGGTTACCCCGGTGATTGATGTTCGGCAACCTTATGGAACCTGGAAGAATAGTCTCATGCAGGTCGGGCAGTTAATCACCGATAATACGATTGATATTTCCAGAGCTTTCTCCTCTTCCTGGGAGAACTTTCAGAGGAGTTATCTGGCAAATTTGCTCAGCCCCAATGGTTTTGGTTCTGATTCTTTGAAAAGAAGAAGCCATCAGACATTCCAAAAAGACGATGATATTCCCATTACCATTGCTGTACTGGGACATGATTATCTGATTAACGATTCATACATCAATCTGAATTTGATGAATAAATTAAAGAAGATGAATGTGAATGTGCTGACACCCGAGATGGTTCATCCGAAAATAATCAAAAAACAATTAAAGAAATTATATAAGCCCATCTTCTGGAGTCTTTCGCAAAGAGTCGTAGGCGCTGCCTTCTATTATTTTGAGCATAGCGTGGAAGGAGTCATTCACCTGACTTCATTTGAATGCGGAGAAGACTCTATGGTCGGTGAGTTGATTCATCACCAGAGCCAGCAATACCCCCGAATCGCTTATACTGAATTTGTTTTCGATGAACATACCGGGGAAGCGGGAATCAATACCCGCATTGAAGCTTTTCTTGATATGATCAGGAGGAGAAAGAGATATGAAATTGGCTTTACCCCGTCTCGGTAACATTGATGTTATCAATGAAACCATTGTCACCGATATGGGTCACAATTTGATTGAAACACCACCCAATAGTAAAAAAACCATGGATCTTGGGGTCAGATATTCTCCTGAATATTGCTGCCTTCCGTTAAAGATTGCTCTGGGAAACTTAATTGAAGTTCTGGACCTGGGGGCAGAAGGATTGATTATGGCTGGCGGATGGGGACCCTGTCGTTTTGGATATTATGCCCAGGTACAGCGAGACATATTGTTGGATTTAGGTTACCGTTTCAGGATGATTGTGGTGGAACTTCCCAGGGGAAGCAGCCTGAAAGCATTGTGGGAGAATATTAATATTCTACGCAACGGTAAAAGATGGTCTTATATGCTGAATCAGTACCGATTTGCCTGGCAGCAGGTGCTGTTGATGGAAGCGCTGGAAAATAAAGTGCTGCAGGTTCGCCCCAGGGAAAAGATAAGGGGCATCGCATCCCGTATATTACTGGAAAGTTTTACCAGAATCAAACATGCAAAAGATCGGGAAACATTAGCAAGGATAAAAAAGGAGACGTTGGAAAAATTTGAGGATATCACCAATTTTCAAAAGAAAAATATCATTCGGGTAGCGATGGTGGGGGAATTTTATGTTTCTTTAGAGCCTTTCTCCAACCATCACCTGGAAGAGAAGTTAGGCTATCTGGGCGTGGAGGTCGTTCGCAAGAATTCCATCAAAGCATGGATTGAACCCATTACCAGGCTCCACATCTTTAAAGAAAGCTTTAAAGAGGAAGAAGAAATTGAACAGGCTGCTTATCAGTATCTGGCACATTCGGTTGGTGGTGAAGGACAGACGACTGTGGGAAATGTGGTCCTTGCGCATCAGGAAGACCTGGATGGCGCCATCCAGGTTGTCCCCTTTACCTGCATGCCTGAGATTGTAGCCGAAACCATCTTGAAAAAAGTAAGCGAGGATCTGGATTTTCCTGCCTTGACGCTGACCTATGATGAACAGACCGGAGAGGAAGGGATCAATACACGTGTGGAAGCTTTTATAGATTTACTTAGGATGAGAAGAAGAAAGGTAGTTCAGGTATCATGAAAACATTTTTGGGGATTGATGTGGGTGCGGTGAGCACCGATCTGGTTTTGCTGGATGAATATGATAATGTAATCAGTGATGTCTATCTTAGAACCCAGGGACAGCCTGTTAAGATGATTAAGGAAGGCCTTTCTATCATTAAGAGAGAAAATCAGGGCATCTCTATTGAGATGATGGGGGTTGGTACCACCGGCAGTGGCAGAGTACTGGCCGGAGCCATGGTGGGGGCAGATGTGATAAAAAATGAAATCACCGCTCATGCAGTATCCGCTCTTTATATTCATCCGGAAGTACGCACAATCTTTGAGATCGGTGGACAGGATTCCAAGATCATTATCCTGCAAAACGGTGTGGTTGTTGATTTTGCCATGAATACCATCTGCGCAGCCGGTACCGGTTCCTTTCTGGATCACCAGGCTTTCCGGATGAGTATACCGATTGAAGAATTCGGAGATTATGCCCTGCGTGCTCAGAGTCCGGTCAGGATAGCCGGAAGATGTACTGTTTTTGCCGAATCCGATATGATCCATAAACAACAGATGGGTTATAAAAAGGAGGATATTATTGCCGGTCTATGTGAGGCAATGGTACGCAATTACCTGAATAATGTGGGAAAAGGCAAAAAGATAGCACCCCCTGTCTTCTTCCAGGGAGGTGTGGCTGCCAATTCCGGAATTAAGAAAAGTTTTGAAAAAGAGACCGGTTATGAAATTATCGTCCCGGAATATTACCGGGTTATGGGAGCTATCGGTGCAGCCCTGCTGGCAAAGGAGGAACTAGAACAGAATCCCCGCCCTTCTGCTTTTTACGGTATGGAATTAGTTGATAAGCACTATCAGACCAGTGGTTTTGAATGTGATGGATGTCCCAATCGTTGTGAAGTCATTGAAATTTCGGTTGATGGAGAGCTGATTGCCCGTTGGGGTGACCGCTGCGGCAAGTGGTCTTTAGGATTTCAGGCAATAAGATAAGGAAGAAGTATGTCGTATATAGTATTTCATATAACGTAAATGATGATAGAAGAAATGTATGCATCAATACAAGAATGAAAGAATATAAATCAGTATCAGGCACCCTGAAAGCATCCGGTATCAAATTAAAATACA
>CAYSSG010000017.1:0-4550 GCA_964433635.1 uncultured Atribacterota bacterium
GGTGACATTTTTTAAGTTTAACACTTCCTAATTTCCGGCGAGAATCCCTTTTCCATGATCTGTAAAGGAGGATCATATCCTGTAAACAGTTTAAATTGGAAGGCTCCTTGAAAAAGTAACATCTTTAAGCCGCTGATTACACGACAATCCTTCTGTTCAGCTCTTTTCAATAATCGTGTATACCCGGGATTAAACACAGCATCCATGATGATTTTCCCTTCCTTTAAAACATGTTCGGGGATAATCATATGATTTAAATCCGGATCAGAACCAGCAGGGGTTGCATGAATTAAAATATCATAATCCTTTAACTTGGATAAATCCTGCAAATTACCAGCTGACTGTAAACCAAACTTCCTGGCCAACACCTTTGCCCTCTCACCCGTGCGATTGAATATCGATACGATTCCACCAGAATGTTTCATCCCATAGGCAATGGCTTTGCCTGCTCCACCAGCTCCAACAATAACGACCCTCTTATCTCTAATGGAAATCGTCTGTTCAACCGCTTGAACAGCTCCGATCCAATCCGAATTATAACCAATTAATCTGTTCCTGGTATTGAGAATCGTATTCACTGCACCGATATCCTGAGCAATAGGATCGATTTCATCAAGATATTTAATGACTTCCTCCTTATATGGTTTTGAAATACTGGCCCCCCTGATGCCTAATCCTCGAATGCCTGCAACTGCTTCTTTAAGATATTGATTCTCAGGTTCAAAAGCGACATAAACAAAATTTAAGCCGAGTGCCTGAAATCCTGCATTATGCATCAGGGGTGATTTTGACATCCGATTAGGATTGGCCAATGAGGCACAGACAATGGTTCGGGCATTGATTCTCAGTGTTCATGTCCTCCTTTATTTATTGTAATGACTGATCAAATTGATTTGCAATGAAAAACGATAAAGGATGAATTAAATCACAGCGCGTTAATAGTCAATAATTTCGACCTTGAAACCATTTTTTGTTAGTCGATTACGATAGCGAGACATCTCCCGGATAGTTGGTTTTTCTAAATGGGATAATGAATAGTTCCTGCCTAGCATTTTATATTTTTTCTCACCGTAATAATGATAGGGTAATAGATCAATCCTTTTAAATTGAATTTTCTTTAGAAAATCAATTAACAACAATAAATGATGATCATTGTCATTAATGCCCGGTATCACCGGTATCCGGAGAACAATTTGATCCTGATGTGTTTTTTTTTGTAATTTCTTTAAATTATCTAAAATTAAATGGTTCGGCACACCGGTATACCGAAGATGTTGATCATTATCCAGGATTTTTAAATCAAAAAAAAAGATATCCGTAAAAGGTATGATTGCTTTTAGATTAGACCACAGGGCAAAACCTGCTGTTTCAACCACCGTGTGTATTGCACGAAGATGGCATTCCTCTAATAAATCTTTCAAAAAATGAGGCTGAGACAATGGTTCTCCTCCGGAAACAGTGACTCCTCCCCCGGATGTTTTATAAAATTCTCTATCTTTCTCAACGATGTCTATAATTTGCTTAACAGTCATCCATTCACCCTTTCGTTGCAGTGCTTTGGTGGGACAGCTTCTACTGCAGTCCTCGCAATTCTGACATCGTGATCGATCAATTACGATTTGATTATCCTTCTCTCGAATCGCTCGATAGGAACAGGTGTGAATACAAGTTTCACAATGCAGACAAATTTCTTCATTGTAGGTTATTTCTGGATGCAGTGCCTGGGACTCAGGATTGGAACACCAGGCACAATGCATAGGACACCCTTTTAAAAAGACAATTGTCCTAATACCTGGACCATCATGTAAGGAAAATCGTTGAATATTGAATATTAATCCATATTCTACTGGCTTTTTATTTTTGAGTTTCAGTTTTTCCATCACAGTTCAGCTGCATTTCTGGCAATAATTGAATCCTGTGCTTTTTTGGAAAGTTCAATAAAAATAGCGCTGTAACCTGCTACGCGAACGACCAGGTCTCTGTATTTTTCGGGATTTTTCTGTGCATCCAGCAGAATATCTGAAGATATGATATTAAACTGCCAATGAAAACCTCCCAGTTGAACAAAACTTTGCAGCAGCTGGGTAAATCGATCAATGCCAATCTTACTTTTTAGTAATGTTGAAGTTAAACGCTGGTTGACAATCACGCCATTAATGGCTTTCCCCAATTCAACTTTTGTTACTGACTTTAAAGCAGCAGTCGGGCCTAAGCTGGAACGACCATACATAGGAGATAATCCATCAGACAAAGGTTCCCCGGATAGTCTTCCATCAGGTGTTGCGCCTGTCTTATTTCCCAGACCAATTTGAGCAGTGACAGAATAAAGGGCAGGAATAAATTTTCCACCTCTCGTATTTCTGTATTTTTCCAGATGTTTAAAATAGCTGCTGGTTAAAAACACAACGAAGCCATCAACTTCGTCATCATCATTGCCAAATTTCGGCAGGTGATTCATAATATATTGTCTTAGTATTTCTTCATCCTGAAAATTTTGATTGAGTACAATGCTGAACTCTTTTAATGTCTTTTTCTTTTCCTGAAACACAATTCTCTTGATTGCCATTAAGGAATCTCCCGTGGTCGCAGCCCCAACACCAACTGGTCCGGTAAAATTGTATCTTGCACCACCTTGCGTCACATCCCTTCCTCTTTCAATACAACCTGGCACTAAAAGGGATACAAAAGGTAATGGAACCAGATCTCTATGGACGATATCCGTATAATTTGCCTCAGCTACCTGAATTTTTATTCCTTTTATCAGCATATCTTGAAATGATCTGAGGAACTTTTTAAATGATGTAAGCTTATCCAGATTCTCAGGAATCAAACCGGAAGGATTTCCTGATAAGGCGCATCTGCCTTCATTGAGGGTTAATTCTAATATCTTGGCAAAATTCAGATAGCCTCCATTCGATCTTGCCCACATCCCTTTCACAGCAATCTCATCACAACCTACGGGAATATAGTTCCTTGCCTCAGATAATGTGATTCGCTTTTCAATTCTTAATAAACCAGGAATAATGACTTCGTCATTTAAAACCTGGGGCATACCATTGCCATTTCCGATATTTTCGGCAACTTTCTTCAGGAAATTTTTCGGTGTTTTCTTATGAAGGCGAACAGTAAAATTCGGCTGTCCCAAACCAACATGTTGATTTGCGACTAAACACATATAGGATAACAGGTTGGAAGAATCATCCCCTCTCTCATTAACGCCACTAATCACCAGATTTTGACCTGAAGCATAACCGGCATTAATGGCTGCTGCACCCTTATCATCGACGCGAATAATTTCATTGAATTTCAGCCATAAACACTCCAGTAATTCCTGTGCATCAATTATTTTCAAGCGTCCCCTTTTTAAATCCTGTTCAAGATAAGGATAAAGATACTGATCAAATCTACCAGGTGTAATGGAGTAACCGTTTGCTTCAATCTGGGGAATGAGTTGAACAAACCAGAAACATTGCAATGCTTCGTAGAAATCTCGAGCTGGATTGTTTGGAACATGTTTACAGATACCACTGATTCTCTCTAACTCAGCCTTTCTTTTGGGGTCTTTGACTCGCATCGCTATTTCTTTAGCCAGATCTGAATAACGATTAGCAAAAATTAGAACGGCATCACAAATCATTTCTCCGGCTCGATAAAACTGATCAGCATAGAGATAATTCGGATCGGTGATATCTAATGCAGATTTTCTCTTCTGGATCTCTTCTTTGATTCCAGAAAAACCAATCTTTAAAACTTTCTCAAAATCCAGGGCTACATGCCCCAGGGCACCCCATTGATGGGTATTGGAAATTAAACCGCAATCTGTTGCACTTTGAACGAATTGATTCCGGCAGGTGATAAGTCTATCACAGACCGTTTTACCTTTCCAATAAGGATAAATATGCGCACGGATCATTTTTTTATCTTCCGAAGATACCTTTAATCGATTGTGCGGCCTTGTTTCAAAATCATCCAGCTCTTCCTTCATCCAATGAACACTCATTTCAGGGAAGATCTCAGCACCTCTGAGTGTGGACGCCGGATGACCGACAATCAAGGAACAATCCTGAAAAAAAATGGGAATTTCCGATAATATCTTCTTTAATGCCAGAGCTCGCTTAATTATTATAGGCTGGTTCTCATGCTCTTGGTAAGCTTCGGTAATCAATATCGCCCGTTGGATACACATGCTGGCCTCTTTTTCTATTAACTCTTTTTTAAGCCTCTGTACTCTCGGAAAAACTGGAATGGCAAACAGGTCTCTAACGTACATTCATTTAAACCTCTAAAAATTCCTCTTAATATTTTTCATATTCCTGATTTCTGGGCGGGGACTGCTTCAAATCCAATCCGAGATTTTCACCAAAAGCCTTATATTGTGGCTTCAATGGATACTCCTCTTTTAATTTATTTAACACAGGAAGTCCCCATTCATGTTCCTGTTCGTAATGAATCGCTTCAATAAAACTCGGCAGCATTTCAGGAATCAAAGTAAAAATAATTTCATTATCCTGTGCAAAAGCAATGATGCGGTCTCCTTTGCAGGGAATTGC
>CAYSSG010000017.1:4650-32952 GCA_964433635.1 uncultured Atribacterota bacterium
TAATTTCATTATCCTGTGCAAAAGCAATGATGCGGTCTCCTTTGCAGGGAATTGCGATATGACACTCTCTGCTTAACATTGGAGGCACTATGGCATAGACACAGGCAGCATGGCCTGAGATTTGACAGGTGATATCCTTGCCGTCAATGTAATTTCGAATAATCATAAGATAGGTTGTCATTCTTCCATCCACATGCATCATAATCAAATCAGGATAAAAGTGGCAAAGATGAACAGGCGCAGAGACAATTCCTTGAAATTTCCCAAACGGAAGATAAGGCATATTTTGACACCATTTTGCTCCTGCTTCTAATGTTTTAGTACTATCAGGATAACGGTGGTGGCCTTCTAAAAATTCGGGAATTCTTTCAGCAAGGCCAAGCCCAATGACTGGTTCAAAGCACCAATGATCTTCTTTAAACATGGCGATTGTCTCTTGATGACCATCCTGAGATCGAGAAAAAGCTTGGCATAAGGAATATTTATGTCTCCAATCCCTGGTAGGAATAATGGCACCTTCCGGTGTTTCTTCTTTAGTTTTTAGGAACTTGATAGCAATGGGGTGAACTCTCATCCTTAACCATTGTTCTAATTCTTTTCCCATTTGGTGTAATTCTTCTAACTTCATCAGATCTTCTCCCTAAAGATATGTCTATCATATCTTTCTATGAGTAAAAACTTAAGAATTTTCATCCTGTTAAGATTGAACTAAGCTTAACGTCATCTCTGGATATTCTTATCAGGGAAATAAGCTGGGCATAAATATCCTGGGAATAAAAAGGCTTATACCGGGAAAAATGATAACAAGAAACAAAACAATTAACATGACAAATAAAAAAGCCCCAACTTCTTTCATTGCCCGCATACAGTTAATTCCTGCTATTTCACTGGCAATTAATAGACAGAGCCCATAAGGTGGTGTGACCAAACCAAAGGCTAATGACATAATACCAACGATTCCAAAGTGAAGAGGATGAATACCTACGGATTCAGCCAATGGTTTTAAAAGGGGTCCTAATATGATAATGGCAGGTACTGAATCCATAAAAGTCCCAACAAACAAAAAGATAAGCGTAAATAAAAACAACATGATTGTGGGAGAAGTTGTCAATGAGCCAAGCGTATTGACTAAAAAATGGGGTATTTTAAAGTATGCCAGCACCCATGAATAAATGGAGGCAGTGCCTACTGCAAACAGCACAAGAGAAGCCATCTTTCCGGTTTGCAATAAAAGGGGAGAAACACCTTTTAAGGGTACAGAACGATAGATTATCAGACCAAGTATTAAAGCATAGATCACTGCCAACAAGGATGCTTCAGTAGGTGTAACAAAACCTCCTAATATTCCACCAATCACAATGAGTGGGGTAAAAAGTGCCAATAGTGAAGATCTAAAACTGATAAACACTTCTTTTAAACTGAATTTTGCCTCTATGGGATATTTTCTCTTTAATGCGTAAAAATAAACGAGAATCATCTGAAATACGGCAATCATCACACCGGGTATGAACCCAGCAAGAAATAGGCCTGAAACAGATGTACTTAAGGTACCTCCCCAGACGATCATGGTAATGCTGGGTGGTATGATAACACCCATGACTGCTGAGCAGGCTGTAACTGCTACTGTAAAGTTTTTGTCATATCCTTCTTTCACCATGGCCGGTATCAAGACACCGCCTATTCCGGCTGCATCAGCATTGGAGGAGCCGGACATCCCGGCAAATACCATGCTGACTAAAACATTGATATGTCCTAAACCACCCGGAAGCCATCCCACTAAAGACTGGGAAAAGCGAATTAATTGCCTGGTAATTCCTGATTCATTCATGATATTAGCGGCTAACAGGAAAAAAGGAATGGCAATCAGGATAATGGTACCATATTGAAGCATCATACGGGATAACAGCATCACAGGTGTGATACGGGGCGTTAAAAATAAAATGGGTAACACGGCAAAACCCAAAGAATAACTAACCGGGACTCTTAAGAGGATTAGCATAATTAAAATACCAAACATCACAACGGTTACGACAAATGGACTCATCCTTCTATTTCACCTTTCATTGTCTCTTTGAAAATACTCTATTCAGAAAATAGGTCTTATAAAAATCCTCTACCAAAAAGATCAGCCAGGAAATACCTGCAAAAGGAACGGAAATATAAACCCAACCTAAATTCATTCCGGTTATCTCTGATTTCTGGATCAGCCCCCAACTGAAAAAATAGTGATAACCGTAGAAAATAAATACAAAGGTTACAGTGCCAATGACAAAAAAATAGATCATGTCAATCCACTTTTCCGTGCCTGTTGAAACTTTGTCTCCAAAAATATCCACAAAAAAATGTTTTCTTCCTCTAATACCGCTTATTGATCCGAGAAAGATAAGCCAAATGAGGGAAAAATTTACGGCTTCCAGTGTCCAGAGGTATCTGGGAATAAAATCTATATACCTGCCAGACACCTGGATTGTTAAAGAAATTAATAAAATATACATAAAAAGGATGATTAATTTATCAATTAATCCGTGATAGAAGTCTATAAAACGTAAAAACATCTTTGCCCCTCTTTATCATTAAAACTAAGCAGGCAGAAAAATGGTCATATCTGCCTGCTTTTTTTACTTGTGAAATGAAAATGACCTCTAATCAACTAATGCTTGGCATTAATGGCTTTGATAGCTTCCAGAATATCTTCAACGCCCAACTCCTTTGCATATTCTTCCACAACTGGTGTAGCTCTTTTTTGAATCTCAGTATTATAGAACCTAATCACTTTCAACTGACCGGATTCAACTAAATTTTCCAGTATTTGATCACCCTCTCCCACTTCTGTTACATGATGGAAGGCTGAAGCTTCACGGCCAGCTTTTAAAATCGCTTCCTGTAATTCCTCTGGAAAACTCTGGAAGCGTTTCTCACTGATACATAATACCCGGACAGTCATTTGATGGTTTGTAAGTACGTAATAGGGTGCGACTTCATAAAATTTCATTTCATTCATACCAGCCGGTTCATTTTCCAAACCATCCAGAACTCCAGTCTTGATTGCCTCATAAGTCTGCATATAGTCTAACGGGGTAGCCTTGACACCAACAGCATTAAAGACATTCTGAGCTAATGGTGAACCTTGCACTCTCATTTCCACTTGCGGTAAATCAGCGGTCCTCCAAACAGGTTTGTTCAGTATTAAATTTCTTTGCGCACCACCGCCATAACCGATTATTCGAACCCCTTTTTGTGTTAATTGATCGGCAATTGGCTTAAAGACTTCGGTTGCCATTCCTTCTTCCCAGGCAGATTCATTTTTAAAAAGAAAAGGTGCGTCCATAAAGGGTGCTCTCTCATCCCAGGTTGCCATCCAGGCAGGTGAAATGATACTGACGTCAATAGAAATACCCTGCATCATATATTCAAAGGCATCCTTCTCTGTGCCCAGGTCGGCAGAATGATGCAATTCGAATTCGATAGGACCATCATAATATTCATCTACTTTCTCGGCAAAAAATTTCAATGTCCGAAAATAGACATGTTCTTCCGGTAACATCGTCTCTAAAACGAGCGTAACTGGCTCCTGGGCAACTGACATAAAAGTAGCAGAAACAAGAACTGTCAAAACTAGCAGTATTGTTAAGCTGATACCTGATATTTTTTCTAACCTGTTCATTATTCAATTTACCTCCTCAATTTTTTCTATTACGACTACTAATATATGACATATTTACAACATTGATTTATTTCATCAACCACCTCCAAACAACCTTCATAGGAACCGGTTTTGATCAATCAAGCTTCAGATATTAAAATAATGGAAGGTACAAAAGGCAACTGAGCGAGAAAGAATTTGATTTTCATATTTATATCAATAAAGACCGTTATCCAAAAGCAAGAAATGACTTCTTGAAGAAATATACACTTTATGTATTGCAGAATTGCCTGAAAACATTCATATGATTCTTTTATAAATATTGTATTTAGTGTAACATAAAGCGAATATATCCTACAAGATATTAAAAAGGAAGAATGCTATATTATTTTATTTGTTTCCTCTGTGACTATCGCATAAACAATCCGCCATTAACATCAATCGTCTCTCCGGTTAGAAAATCATTATCAATAATGAATTTTATTGTAGAAGCGATATGATCGGCACTTCCGAGTCTCTTCAGGGGTGTGTCTTCTTGGAACTGTTTCATTCTTTCTGGAGTTGAGACTTTCTCGTGAAAAGGTGTATCATGTACACCCGGGGCTACGGCATTCACTCTAATTTTCGGAGCTAATTCTTTAGCCAATCCACGTGTAAAAGAATCAATCGCTCCCTTACAAGCACCATAAATTGTTGCCGACGGAGCACCATGACGCACCGCAATAGAGGTAATATTGATGATACAGGGATCATCTGTCTTCTCCAGTAACGGAATACATAAGGAAGATAATTTCATCGTGGAAAAGGTATTCAAATTAAAAGTATCTAACATATGTTCCCATTGTAATTCCCTGGCCGGTTGTCTTTTAATCAATCCACCGGCATTGTTTATCAAAACATCTAATTTCTGAAACTGTTCTTTTACCTTGGTTACCAAATCATTACAAGCCTTTTCCGTTGTTAAGTCTGCTTGTATCAAGACAGGTTTCCCTCCATTAGCTTCAACTTCTTCAGCTACTTTTACTGCCTCCTTCTCAGACTTGTTAAAATGAATAATCATATGGTTACCCGGTGCTAACATTTTAGCTGTTGCAGCTCCCAGACCTGTACTCGCACCTGTTATTAGAATAATTTTAGACATAAAATACTCCTTATTGTTTCATAAAATTTGTACTTAACAACCGGTTTTAAAAAACCTAATGCAATGTCTGACAATTAAATAATACTTTCAGGCCTTCCTTTTCCCGGGCGATGCGAAATGCCCTCTCCCAATCTTCCAAGGGCAGGGTATGCGTTACCAATGGCTTCATATCGACCGCATGGGAAGAAAGAAGTTTTAATGTCTTACGCCAGGAATAATTGGTCTTGGAGAGTGAGCCAAAGAGGTCTACCTCTTTAAAACAGATCTTGTCAAAGGTGACAGATAACGGGCGGGCAGACAGGCCAATCTGGGTGAAAGTTCCTCTTTTCCTGAGCAGGTCAAGCCCCATCTCTACCGCAGGAGATGCACCGGAACACTCCAGGACTACATGGGCACCATCTCCTGCCGTTAAATCACCGATGAAACCGTATATATCATCCTGATCAATATTGAGACAATCATCCGCTCCGATCCTCCTGGCTATCTGTAAGCGCTGTTCATCAAGGGATGTCCCTGCCACGATCACTCTGGCTCCCATTAATTTAGCAACCTGAATGGCCATCAAGCCAATCGAACCGGGTCCCAGCACCACCACCACATCCCCGGGAAAGATTCTGGAACGCTCGAAGAGGGCATGTACCACACAGGATAGTGGCTCTGACAGGGCTGCACTTATCATATCTACATCTTCGGGGATCCTATGCAGCGTCTGCTCCCGGGTGATGACAAAACCGGCAAAGGCACCATCCGTTTCCGCTCCCAGCTGTCTACGGGAAGGACATAGACAGAACCTGCCAGCACGACATAATTCGCAATCTCCGCACACCTGTGCATTGGTTTCAGCTACTACCCTGTCACCTTTATGGAAATCCTTCACCTCTCTGCCTGCCTCTACGATGATTCCGCTGAACTCATGGCCTAAGGTTACAGGAGGATCGTAATGGTATTCATCGGACTGGATATGCAGATCTGTGCCACAAATACCGGCATAATGTACTTTAATCTTCACCTGATCAGGTCCTGGATTAGGTTCAGGAATATCAACCAATGCGACATTCCCTTTTCCCTTCTTTAATTTTCTTAAGGCTTTCAAACTTATTCTCCTATTTTTTAATTAATATTGATAAAAAATGATAATATGATATTAAAATTCTTTTTAATATCATCATATCAACAATGAAAACTACAAAGCAAACGAAAAATATTTTTTAGTATATGAGCCTGGAAATTAATTCATTTTTAGTATGGTTTACATATCATCCAGCCAGTCTAAATCCAGCTCAATCAATTTTCCCCTGGTTGGCTTTCCTTTCGAATTCCAGCCCATGATTTCGTATCGTAATCTCTTGGCTTCCTCAAAATCCTTTCTGCTCAGTGCCCCTTTTCCTTTCAAAGGACCATCGGAAAAATGACTAAAAAAGATCTCCGGTACTTTGTCATCCTTTGTGGTAAATCCTTCCCTGATATTAAAAATCCTGGCCATATTGATGGTTCTTTCTCCCAATTTCATTAATTCATACCAGGTGGTCTTCCACCCGGTGGTAGCCCGAATGATAGTTAATATCTCATCCATGGTACCGACGCTCCTGGGAACATATCCAAAGTAACAGATACCTAATATATCAAAGAGTGTCCAGTAAATATCCAATATCTTAAACAGGGCTACTTTGCGGTAACTTAAGTCTGTTGGTGATAACGGTCTTAGGATACCCAACCCGCTCATCTCTCTTAAGCCCGGTGAATTTTCATTGGAAAAAAACGTATCATGAGGCGCTTTCATGTGGTCCGATCCATAATCGGCAAAAGCAAATTGCAAAGCCAGACCCGCTTTAACTCTGGGATCATGCATCGCAATTTCCTGTCTCTTCACTTCACGCAGGAACTTTTCAGAACCTCTTCCGATCTTTCGGGCAGCCCTATAGGTACCCTGAGCTAACAGTCTTCCAAATCCTTCCTTTCTGGCAATCTTCTCAATTAACATCAAGACAGCTTTCTTGTTGCCAAAATAAAGGTCCAGACCATCTGTATCCTCTTTCGTTAAAATTCCCTCTTCATAACAGTGCATGGCAAAGGCAATCGTCATACCGGTTGAAATCGTATCTATTCCCCATTTATTGCATAATTCATTCGCTTTGGCTACATATTTCAGATCATCTATGCCACAAATAGAACCTAAAGCGACTATTGTTTCGTATTCCGGTCCACCATAAACCGGGTCGACTATCATATTTTTATCATGCACCTCCACCACCCTTTTACATCGGATGGGGCAGGCATAACAGCTATCCCTGTGCTTCAGAATCGTTTGATTGTACACTTCTGCAGTCAGGTTTTCGCCGTTTTTAAAATAGCCTGTCGTCCAGTTCAAGGAAGGGAGACACCCGGATTCATAAAAGCCTCTGACAACCCCCGGGGTACCATATTCTCTCAGTCCTTTACTCAAAGGATTCTCCATAACCCTTTGGGAAATCTCTTTGGAAATCTCTTTCACCCTTTCTTTGTCGTACAATGAGATAGAATGTGTACCTTTTACAGCAATTGCTTTGAGCCTTTTGGAACCCATAACCGCACCCAGTCCGCTCCGGCCATTAAAATGGGTTAATTCATTTACAATATTGGCAAATAATACCTGATTTTCTCCTCCCAGTCCTATCTGGCAGATCCTGATATGATCATCACCCAATTCTTCCTTGATCATCTGATCTACCTGAAAAGTTTCCTTTCCCCAAAGATGAGAGGCATCTCTAAATTCTACCTGGCCGTCATGTATCCAGAGATAGCATGGTCTTTTCGCTATACCACGAACAACGATGGCATCAAATCCCGCATTTTTCAGCTCCGGACCCCAATAACCACCGGCTTCAGATTCTCCTTCAGTACCAGTAAGAGGAGATTTGGCACAGACTGTATAACGGGGCATCGCCGGAGCCTGGTTCCCGGTTAATACGCTTGGAGAAAAAATCAGCAAGTTATCTCCCGAAAAAGGATCGATGTGAGGTTTCATCTCTTTGAGCATGTAATAAAGACCAAATCCCCTTCCTCCCCAGTAGGTTCGATAAAAGAGTTCATCCGGCTGTTCAATTTTATAGCTTTCCTGATTCAGATCGATTCGTAAAATTCTACCGTGGTAACCTAACGGCATAGGGTAACTCCTTTCCTTCATAACAATATTTGCTGCCCTTTTACGTTCATGTATTTCGAATGCGTATAACACTTAGACAGTGTATGAATTACTATTTATTCTACCAGAATTCTGCTATAATTGAAAAGTTTAAAAAGAAAAAAAGAAGGAACAATGAAGGAAAGACAAGTTATCTTTGTGCCATGTAAAACATATCAGGAAAATGACATGATGGCTGCAACCAGGCAATTATTTACGGAACTGGGTGGATTGGAGCGATACATTCAACCAGGGCAGAGAGTGCTGTTGAAAGTCAACCTGCTGATGAAGAAGACGCCGGAGGCTGCTGTAACGACAAATCCATCTCTGGTGGAAGCTGTCGTCCGAGAAATCCAGAGGCTTGGTGCACAAGCCATTATTGCTGACAGCCCTGGTGGCCCCTTTACCAGAAATTGGTTAAAGGGAATTTATCAGGAGAGCGGCATGAAGGAGGTAGCAGACAAAACAGGTGCCTGTTTGAATTGGAATTTTAAACAGAAAGAGTATTCTTTCCCTGAAGGAAAAATTTTAAAACAGATTACCCTTGCCCAAATCATCAAAGAAGTTGATATCATTATTTCTCTTGCCAAACTTAAAACACATGGCTTTACCATCTATACCGGTGCGGTGAAAAATCTCTTTGGTACAATTCCCGGATTATTAAAAGCGGATTACCATCTCAGAATGAGTGATGTAAGAGATTTTTCCAGTATGCTGGTTGATGTTGCGGAATTTGTAAAACCCAGGATATCTATTATGGACGCTGTAGTTGCCATGGAAGGCGCGGGTCCTTCAATGGGTGACCCCAAGCAGGTTGGGCTGCTGGCTGCTTCAGTGAATCCCCATGCCCTTGACCTGGCTTGCTGTCATCTCATTGGTCTTTCTCCCAACCGGATATTCACGCTGCGTAATGCCATTGAAAGGGATCTTGTTCCTGAAAACTTCCTGGAACTTGATATTCGGGGAATGAATCGGGAAGAGTTAAAACCAATTCCCTTTAAAGTCCCTGCCTCTTCCAGAAGCAGACATGTTCCCATTCCATTGCCTGCTTTTCTTGACCGTTTTTTTTACAATATCTTACGTCCCAGTCCCGATTTTATTCATGAGAAATGCATAGGCTGTGGATTATGTGCTCGAAACTGTCCTCCCCAGTGCATTGAAATGATTCAACAGAAGCCTTATGCAGACCTTTCCCGGTGTATCCGTTGCTTTTGTTGCCAGGAACTATGTCCCCATCATGCAGTAGAAATTAAACGCGGAAAATTGTCACAAATTCTATTCCACTGACTGATTGAATCATATTCTTAAATGCACTGTGTCATTTGAGAAGTTTCTGATATAAAATCTCTGATTTCCAAAATCTGTCTGGATTAATTTCTTTTCCTTAATAAGACGATCCACAATCTGTCGATCTTCCCCGGTCTTCTTAAGAAACGCCGCAATCTCTGAATCACGCATTGGGTGAACCGAGGTAATACTGAGTAAATCCCTTTCAATATCTCCGGTAGAACCAAAAGGTTGCGTGGAAAATCCCAGTAAGCATTCCACCGGCAAGGCATACTCTTTAAAGACCTGATAAGCTATGGTTATTCTGCTTGGCGCAGGTGCTTTGACCCATTTTACCGCAGGTGGACGTGTAGGGATAGAAAGATAGCACTGATGAACATCAAGGCTGGCAATAAATTTTGCGACCTGTCTCAATTCTTCCTCTTGAACATTGATATCCTGCACCAGCATCGTCTCTGTTTGTAAACTACCATGAAAGTCCTGTGAAAAATTTTGTATTCCCTCTAAAATTTTTTCCAGTTCAAGTGAACGATGAGGTCGGTCAACCTTTCGCCAGATTGAAGGGGTGAGGGCATCTATTTTCAGGGAGACCCAATCCGCCAATTTCAAATCTTCCCTTACCTCTTTATCCCAGACTAATGAAGCATTTGATATCACCGCTATTTTGATGCCTAATGTCTTCAGCTGTCGAATTTTCTCCCCCAATTGCAGATCGAGGGTTGGTTCTCCGTCAGGAACAAAAGATAAATAGTCAATTATTTCATTTTTTTCCTTCAGTTTTTCTACCATATCCTTCACTGCCTTTACGACTTCCTGGGTATTATAAAATAAAGACCGCTTCACCTGCATTTTTAATGTCTTTCCCAACTGGCAATAAACACATGAATAAGTACAAATCTTGGGAGGAATATTATTAATGCCTAAACTCTTACCCAATCTACGAGATGGAACCGGACCGAAAACCATGTATGACTCACTACTTTCCATTTACCACATTCCTTTCATGGTGATTAGATCAGTCTTGATGATCAACAACCTTCATTCTGTCCTTCAAGATAAGCCCACACCCTGTATTTTTTCTCCACAGAAAGGGCATTTATCATTTTTGATTTTATTATCAACAGTAAAATATTTCCGACTTATTAACAGCCTGCCACAGGAAGTACAAAAGGTATTTTCACCCTCACCAACATTCCCCTGGTAAACATAATGAAGCCCTTTTTCCTTACCGATCTGAGATGCACGCTTTAAAGTTGATAAGGAGGCAGGGGGCGCGTCGGTTAATTGATAGGTAGGGTAAAAAGCCGTTACATGCCAGGGTATTCCTTTGTCAATACCTGAAATAAATTCTGCTATTCTTTCTAATTCCTCTGTCTTGTCATTATATCCTGGGATAATCAATGTCGTTATTTCAATCCAAATCCCTGACTCATAATACTGTTTAATACTCTCCAATACGGGTTGCAGTTTAGCACCACATATCCTGTGATAAAAATCCTCACTCATTGCCTTCAGATCAATATTTGCAGCATCCAGGTATGGTGCAATCTGACTGAGTGCTTCTGAACAGATATAGCCATTGGTGACAAAGACATTTTTTAGACCTTTCTCATGGGCGAAAATAGAAATATCATAAGCTGTTTCAAAGTAAATCGTGGGTTCAGTATAGGTATAGGAAATCGATAGGCAATCATTGTCCAGGGCATTCTGCACCACCCCTTCCGGTGATGCTTCTTCCCCTCTGATGATGTCTCTTTGTATCTGGGAGATAGTCCAGTTCTGACAGTGCAGGCAATGAAAATTACATCCTGCTGCTGCAATGGAATAAGATTGAGAACCAGGATAAAAATGAAACAGGGGTTTCTTTTCAATGGGATCTGTATGAACAGCAATTAACTTCCGATAATTCAAGCTGTATAAGATACCCGCTAAATTTTCCCTAACCCGGCATATCCCTCTTTTTCCCGGTAAAATCTCACACTGATGGGGACAAAGCTCACATCTCACTTTTTGATTCTCCAAACCCTGATAAAACATTGCTTCTTTCATGAATCTATTCTACTCCCGATGAATTTTTTAGATTCCTATCGCCAAGCGCTCTGCTAAAAATTGAGGCAGATGTGCCCTGATCATTTTATCCTGCGCAATAGTAATAGGATATTCCGCTCTTATGATCTGCACTGTGAACCGTTCAGTGTCAAAAACAGCAAAGCTTGCCTGTGGATTTCGATCTCTGGGTTGACCGACACTACCGCAGTTAATAATATAGCTAAAACTCTTTTGTATGGTAACCTCTGCTCCGCCAGCAGCGCTGAAATAACGAATGATTTGGTTTTCTCGTTGAAATGTAAAATATCCTGAAATATGACTGTGCCCGACAAAATAGATTTTAAAATTAAATCCGGTAAAAATTTCTTCTGCAGTCTGTTTATCCAGGATGTATTCCCAGAGAGGTTGGCGTGGACTACCGTGCACGCCTAACACATTTTCAGCAATATTGATTTTTTTCTTCAGTCCCTCCAGATAAGTAAAATCACAATTCCTTAACTGTTCTCTGGTCCATTGAATAGCCCTTCGGGCAGCATCATTAAAATAATTCAAGTCTAATTCTCCGATGACTGCAGCCTCATGATTTCCCTTCAGGGTTGGAATATTCAGCTCCTTCATCTTCTCAATACAATACACCGGATCTGCTCCGTACCCAACAATATCACCCAAACAGATAATCTGTTCAACCTTATTCAGTTTCTTAAGAACAGCCTGGAAGGCTTCCGCATTACTATGAATATCTGAGATTATTCCGATTTTCAATGAGAAAACCTCTTCTATCATGAATCAGGATAAGATTCAACTATCATTACAATATCATCGATAAAAATTCTTCAAATTTTTCCCGATGGGAACCTTTACAGATAAGATGATGATTGGCAATAGACTTCTCTAAAAAATTGACAGCCGGCTCCTTGAGAACAACCTGTAATTGGCTGCGACACAGGTTCGGTGAGGTAAGATTCCCTGTTAACTCTCCCTCTGAAAGGAAATATCGGTCTACAGTGCCATTCAGTTTAAATAACGTCACCGCTCCTTCTTTCACCTTCCCGCAAACAGCAATCCCTAATCCTGATTCAAAATGACTTTTCCATTCATAGCTTTCACACATATTTAGAGGTATTGTACAATGGGCAAAGACAATCTCATTTTTTTCCTGATTGATACAAGCCGGATTAGCCATAAATACAGGCTCATCAGTTAGATGATGAGCAATGATCATGGAGACAAGGGCAGGAACATCTCCCTCGCATCCGGCAATAATCTCCTCTCGATTTAATAGAGATAAAGCCAGGCAACCGGTATTATGATAGAAGTCAAGCAAATCAAAACAGCGAACGGTAATGGCATGAAAATGATATTCCTGTACCAAATTTTTCAATCCCTGATATATTCTCAGTGACTGTTCGATGATCTGCCGGTCAAAACCTGTTGGCATGATGTCCAGATGGAAAGGAATATGACTGCTTTTAACCTGGTCAATATGCCTGATCATCTCTTCCAGAGGAATTTCATAGATCCTGATGCCCAATTTTTTTCTGATGATATTGTAATCCGCTCCACTGGCAATAAGCCAATCAGAAGGTTTCCCCAATACCCCAACCCGATATTGGCGAATCGTTTTCTTAGCCTCCATTACCTTTCTGATCAATGCCAGTCTTTGCGCAATCCACTGAGGTGATCCATGCAAAATCTCAACCTTTTCCCCTCTTCTTTTCAGGTATTCCTTGATTTCCAGAGCGGCCGGTAATGCATTATGCAGACAGCCGGCCAGGAGGAAATAGGGAGAGGGAAACTGCTGGTACAATCGCTTGAACTTCTCTTCTACACCCCCGGATTTAATCATAATAACAGGCAGCAGGGGTTCTTTTTTGACATCCTCAGGGCGAATGGACAATAATGATTCTCCCAGATATTTTTCAATGGAATCAATAAACGGCGCTAGCGAACGATTGAGATGCTCTTGATTATGAACGTCTGAAACTAAATGATAACAACCGATCTTCAATCTGTTCTCCTTGATTTCTTCAGATAAAAACCTTCGCCTTTTTCATCTGATATTTGCATTAAATGCAATTTGATTGATTAAACAAACACTGTATTATCATAGTATCCCTATACAAATTGGACATTCAGCCGCTCATCACGGCAATCGCTGCCCCCCCTCTACCAATATGTACGGTAAGTGCAGGGGATCCTTCTGCAATCAATATTTCAGCCTGCGGAAAACGTGATTTTAACTCTTTTTGATACCATCGGGCTAATTGAATATCCTGAATATGGGCAATTCCGAAACAGGGGTTGTTGACACTCTCGGCAAATTGGCTGGCCAGCTCTAACGTTTTATCCAATAATCGTTGATAGCCAATCACCTTGGCAGCCTCTTTAAAGGCACCCTCTTGATTAAGCGTGATAACCGGCTTTAAATGCGCTAATGTGCCGATCAATCCTTTTAATTTATCTAATCGCCCACTTTTAATCAGGTATTTCAAAGTGGGAATGCTCACAAAGATTCTGCTCTGTGCTATGTGATATTCTAATTTTTTTAGAATCTGGTTCATGGACAACCCTTCTTCAATCAAGCGGGCAGCTTTTAATACCAGCAATCCCAGGGCAACAGTACTTGTCCGTGCATCCACTACCTGTATCTTATCTTGATACTTGCTTTTCCTGCTGGCAACACAGGCGGCTTGATAAGTACCGCTCAATTTTCCGGAGATGTGGATAGAGATAATTTCTTCACTTTCCTGACCAGCCTGATGATAAATATCCTCAAAATACTGATAGGGAGGTTGGGAGGTTGTTACATGATGATGGGAATTTTCCAGATAATTTACCACTTCTTTCGTGGAAATATTAATGCGATCTAAAAAACTTCTTTCATCAACATGTACAGCAATAGGTACCAGTCTGATGTTATATTTTTTAATCATTTCATCCGGTAAATCACAGGTTGTATCGGTTACCAGAGTAATCTTATTCCCTGTCTTCTTTAGAATAATCTTTTTTTGTTCCCACATATCATCTACTTTAGTCTCAGCAATATGACCCAGGGAACTTAACTGAGCAATTACAAAATCAGGTTGACTGGTATGCATATGGATTCTAACCTGCTTATCAGAACCGGCAATGACCTGTGAATCACCCATTCCATCCAATTTTTGCCTGATCAGATTTTTATCTAAATCATTGCCTTCTAACAGGCATTCGGTACAATAACGATGTTTGACCTTCTTCCTGGAGAAGCGTAATAAATGATCTCCGGATGTCATCAGCGACTTCTTTTCATCACTATTCAGGGTTCTCAGTTTTCCAAATTCAATAAAATCAACAATACCTTCCAGTAAGTTAACAAATCCTTCTGCTCCGGCATCCACAACGCCAGCCTTTTTTAGTATAGCCAATTTTCCGGGAGTTTCTAATAATGATATTCTGGCTTTTTCAAGTGATTTCTTAAATAATTCTACAAAATCGGGTGTCTTATGGGCTAAATCGTTAATAGAGTGTGCCCAGTCTCTCATCACCGTAATGATGGTTCCTTCGCGGGGATTGGATATTGCCATAGCTGCCTGTTCAGCTGCCTTTAATGCAGCCTGAGAAAAAGATATCGTTGTTAAACGGCTCATGCCTCTGGTTGCCTCGGCTAACCCCTGAAAAAACTGAGCCAGGATGGCACCGGAATTTCCCCTGGCTCCCATCAAAGCAGATTTGGCAATACGCTGTATCATCTCTTCGAATGAATTCTTACGAAAATCCTCTAGTCCAAGAACAATGTGATTCATGGTGATAGCTAAATTGGTACCGGTATCACCATCAGCAACCGGAAATACATTGATATCATTCAGATGATTTTTTGTCTGATTAATACGTTGGGCTGAGGTGATAATAAACCTTCTGAAACGTACTCCATTGATATACTTAATCTGTATACTCATACTCTGTTCACCTTTTTTATGATTCTGAAAAATCAAAAATGAAAAGAATCTTCTTATTATTATATCCTAATTCTATAAAGAATATCAGTTTTTTTAATGAATAACCCTGTCAGGAAGTAAGATTCTGAAAATATTTCTCCTTTACGGGACAGCAGAACGATCAATTTAAATAAGTTTGATGAAAACATGAGTGATGATTGCGCAGTTCATCGAAAGCCGTTTGAGAAAGGTATTTTTCCAGAAATGGAAATTTTTAATCATATCATTATTGTACCTCACCGAAAGCATAAAATAAAAAAAGATGGAATCCAACCTATCATTTATACAAGGTTCTATTCCACCATTTTATCAATAAAAAAGCAAAAATATATTAATATTGATCTGTTTCAATAAATGGCCAGATACTGATCCAGTTCCCAGGGATGCACCTGTAGACTATAACGTTCCCACTCCTGATATTTAGCCCTGAGATAATGATCTATAATGTGTTCCGTTAAACCTTGATGTAAAACTTTGTCTTTTTTAAACTCCTCTAGAGCCTCTTTCAGATTGCTTGGTAAGCAGTCAATCCCGTATTTCTTTAATTCTGCTTCATCCATAGCATAAATGTTCTCATCAACGGGATCCGGGGGCATAATCTTCTTCTGAATTCCATCCATACCAGCAGAAAGAATGACTGCAAAGGCCAGATAAGGATTACAGGATGGATCTGGACAACGAAATTCAATCCGGGTAGCATCCTTTCTGGCTACCGGAACACGTATTAAAGGACTCCGATTACGATTTGACCAGGCGATATAAACCGGGGCCTCGTAGCCCGAGGTTAAACGTTTATAAGAATTTACCAGGGGATTTGTGATGGCAGTCAATCCCTTGGCATGTCTCAGCAAACCACCAATAAAGTACAATGCTTCCTTGCTTAATTGATATTTATTATTTGGATCATAAAAAGCGTTGTTTCCATTTTTATAGAGAGAAATATTGGTATGCATTCCCGAACCGGCAATTCCATACACTGGCTTGGGCATAAAGGTCACATGGAGGTTATGCCACATGGCAATAGTCTTACTGGTCAGCTTTAGTACCATAATACGGTCTGCAGCTGTAATTCCATCTGAATATCGGAAATCGATTTCATGCTGTCCCGGACCTACTTCGTGATGTGAGGCTTCCACTTCGAAACCCAATTTTTCCAGGGTAATGACCATGTCCCTTCGTATCTCTTCTCCTAAATCCACCGGAGAAAGATCAAAATAACTGGCTTGATCATTGGTTTTAGTTGTAGCAGCATTTTGTTCATCCCTGCCAAAGATATAAAATTCCATCTCTGGTCCAAAATTTGCTGTCAATCCCATTTTTTTAAGTTCTGCTAAAACTCGTTTTAAATTTGTCCTGGCACAACCGGCAAAAGGTGTTTTATCAGGATTGACGATATCACATATAATTCGGGCAACATCCTGTTCCTCTTCCCATGGATTGACTATAAACGTTTCAAAATCAGGTTGTAAATACATATCTGATTCCTCAATGCGGCAAAATCCCTGCACTGAAGATCCATCGAATAATCTATTGCCATTAAGTGCATCTTCTAATACACTTACTGGAATTTCTACATTTTTGGGAATACCCATAATATCAGTAAATTTAAGTCGTATAAATCTAATCTTTAATTCTTTAGCTTTTTCCAATATCATCTTCTTGGTTGTTTCTGGCATATGATCGATACTCCTTTGTCAATATCCTTTAGATTTTGTAATATTTTAATTTTATATCAATACAAGTAATAAAAACCTTTTTTTGGAAACCAGAATTTTAATCTTCAGTCATTTATCCTTGATTATAGGATTGGTATTTCTTTTGCATTTTTTTGCGAATCTTAGACACCATGGTATGAGAAATGCCCAACTCTCTTCCAATTTCACGATTGGTTAACCCTCTCATTCTCAATTCAAGTAAAGTCTTTTCCTTAGTGGATAATGCCTGATTGAATTCATGATAGTAAAGATACTCATCAAGATTGCCTTGAAAAAGGTCCCGGCCTTTGATCTGCCCAAACTCTTTCTTTTGCTGATTTTTTTCTAATAATGTATCATCAAATATTCTCTCTGTCTCTTTATGACCACTTTTGATGTGTGTTCTGATATAATTTTTCAGATAAAAATAAGACCCCTGAAGGATATAACTGTCATTTTTGTCCTTTAATTTTCCACTCTTATACTGTTGCCATAGATAGAGTAATACTTCCTGAAAGAGATCATCGCTATCAATATAGTGACAGATAATATTCAATTTCCTGATAATGCCTTTTAATTGATATGTTAACCGGCTTATGATCTCATTTAATTCTCTTCCGGATTTCATCTACAAAACCATTCCCTTTTTATACCATTTTCTATCTCATCATTTGGATTAGAAGTGGAATGCAATCAAGGGATGAATAAATATGATACTGCTAATTCTTCTATCAAAAAGATATCGATTGATTCTGTTCTGATACCTGAATATAATCTATTGCTGATGATAAGATTCCAGTACCTTCAGATAATTTGCCCTCTCAAAAAGACCAGGTTGGGACACCGATTTTTGACTCATCATTCCCTGAATTTGCTGAATCGATTGATAGTGATGGGTTTCCAACCAGGTTTCAGTCGCTCTTAAGAGAAATCCCAGATAACCGATCCCCTTATTAAGCAGAGCGGAGGCAAGCATGGTTACATTGGCACCAGCCATCATACTTTTAATGACATCCTCAGTAGTATGTACACCACCGGTAACAGCTATATCTCCTTGAATCTTATTGAATAAGATGGCAGTCCACCTGATACGAAGTAATAATTCCTCTGAAGTACTCAATCTGATCTTTGGTTCAATGGTCATTTTGTCTAAATCAATATCCGGCTGATAAAAACGGTTAAAGAGGACAACTGCACCAGCACCAGCCCCAATCAGGGATTTGGTCATATTGGGTATGGAGCTGAGATAAGGATGAATCTTCACTGCTACGGGTATGGCCACGCTACTGGTAATCTTATCCACTAATTCCAGATAATCTTCTTCTACTCTTCGACCATTGACATCCGGATTAGTTGGTATAAAATAAATATTCAATTCAATGGCATCAGCGCCAGCCTCTTCCATGGAAATCGCACTATTAATCCAGCCTCCGACTGAAACGCCATTCAGACTTCCTATAATTGGTATATCTATCTTGCTTTTGACTTCACTGATGAAGTTCATATATTTTTCCGGTGTCAATTTGTCCTTAATGACATCAAGATAATAATCCAGATATTTGCTATAGCCGTCTTCTTCATATAACAGAGAATGGCTTATCGCTGTCTGGGTTGCCTGTTCTTCAAAAAAGGATGGTAATATGATCGCTGCAGCACCTTCCTGTACCAATGCTTGAATCGTCTCGAATTTCCCTCCCAGGGGAGAAGATGCAACGACAAATGGATTTTTTAATTTCAGACCTAAATACTTCACACTTAAATCCACCATAACTTGAATCTCCTTTCAATTTTTAAAAATGGTATCTTTTCCGTAAAATCATTTCTTTTGATGCTGATTCCGTTTTCATCGAGATCATTTCATCAGTTCTTCCGAACGGTCAAAAGGAATGCGGTAAATATCCAAAATCTGTTGTTGACTTCCTAATGCCTTTACCCTGTCCAGGACCACTTTTTGATTAAACTGATCTTCAAAAACAACATACGCCTCCTGGCAATTTTCAATCTTTTCTACCAGATCACTCATATTCCATATCCTTTCTCCGTTCACCCGGTTTATGACCCAATTACTGACATTCTGGTAACCCTGATTAACCTCAGCAGCCAGTGCTTTTAATAACACCACGATTCTCTGGTCTTCCTGCTCGGGAATATTATTCATCAGCTGGCATATCAGTTCTCTAGGTGCAGACTGATACCACTGGGACCCCCAGATATTTAAAAGATCCTTGGTCAGTGGGCAAAATACCAGTCCACCATAAATATAGTAGGAAGGCAAGGTTTCATACTGTTCCATCGGGACAAGCTGATCTTTGGTCTGCGAACGAAATAGATTGAGATTGAGGGATATTTTTTCTCCCTTTCTCAAGATACTTATATCAATATCCTCACCAAGGTGTTTCTGCTGAATGACATAATTCAGATGGGTTCTTTCATTGGTACGAAACTCAATAGTCCCGTCATTACCAACAATATATCCTCCAATGGCAAGTATGACATCACCAATCTGCAAATGACCATCTGCAGGAGAACCGGGGACAATCTGATTAATCAGAACACCACTCATTCCTTCTTCCACTTGATAATATTCCCTTAATCCTTCATTTTCCATATCCTGCAAAGCAACACCTAAACTGGGATAACCATCATAAACATGATCCTCCAGATCCTTAAAAAAATGACGAATGACGGGAACCGGTACCATATAACCAATGTTCTGTGAAGAGGGAATCCCCTGCATCACTACCCCTACAATTCTGTTATCTACCATTACCGGCCCCCCGCTGTTACCCGGGTTAATTGCAGCATCAATCTGGCCTGCTAAAAAAACAGAAGAACTATGAACATAGGGTTGGTGTTCAATTCGGGAAATAACTCCCTTGGTTATGCTTAACATGTCACCACCCATGGGAAAACCATAGACTAACACTTCCTGCTGAGTTTCAGGCAAATCACCGAAAGACAAAACCGGTTCATCTGCAAAAAATTCCTCATCCTCTACGGTCAATAATGCCAAATCCGTTAAGTGTGAAACTGCCACAACCTGGGCACGGTATCGCCGGGTATCGCCGTATTTGCGAACCTGCAGAAAAGTCTGGTTGCTCACCACATGGGCATTGGTTAAGATTAAATGATTCTCAACGATACAACCTGATCCTGAACTCGATCTTGGCCCCTGCATGCTCCAGGGATTATAATAATCAGGGGCATTACTAACCGTGTACACTTTGACTATGGCCTCTCTGACATCAATCTCGTTGGCAGATGAGATAGAAGACAAAGAAGCTATCAGCACTAAGCAGAACACCGTTATAACAGTAAGAATCCTATTTCTTTCAGGCAAAATTGTTATTCTAAACATTCCTATTTCCTCCAAATCTTGAATTCTGTAAATATAATTTATAGTATAATCAGTAGTATAAGATATATCCATTGTATTCATTATTGATTATCATATCAAGAAATTAATCACCTGATTTTACCAGGGATAATACAAAATATTTATTGCCAGTGATATAATTGTACTGGATTAAATACAGATATTCTGGCAAGCATCTTATGATTACATTTACAGGAATGTGTTAAGCGATGAGTTTTTCTTTATTCTTTAGCCTGATTGGCGGTCTGGGCTTATTTTTATTTGGAATGCGGCAACTCAGTGAAGGACTGCAAAAAATTGCCGGCAATAAAATTCACCAGATATTGGAAATTATCTCTAAGAATTCTTTCAAGGGCGTCATTACAGGTACTGTTATAACAGCTATCCTGCAAAGCAGCAGTGCAACCAGTGTGATTACGATTGGTTTCGTTAATGCTGGATTGTTAACTCTAAAGCAAGCCCTCAGTATTATTTTTGGTGCCAATATCGGAACAACAATAACGGCTCAGATTATTTCATTCAAATTGGATGAATATGTTTTACCGGTGATAGGAATCGGCTTCGCTATCAATATGCTTGCTAAAAGAAAAATCTATCAGTATATCGGTTCTATCTTAATCGGTTTTGGTCTATTATTTCTGGGGCTTTCCACCATGTCACATGTTCTAAATCCCTTGAAGAATGATCCTTTCTTCATCAGTCTTCTGGTCAACATCAGCGAAAACCCCTTATTGGGGATATTGATGGCTGCTGCCTTTACAGCCATTATACAAAGTAGCAGTGCAACAACAGCAATTATTATATCGCTATCCATACAAGGCCTCATTGACCTGGATACAGCCATCCCATTTGTCATGGGAACGAATATAGGTACCTGCGTTACAGCATTATTAGCCAGTGTGAACAGTTCCATTACCGGAAAACGGGTAGCAATGGGACACTTGTTATTCAATACAATTGGAGTCATCATCTTTTATCCCCTCTTAAGGCATTTTATAACATTATCTGCCTTGACTGCTGCAGTCATTCCGCGTCAGATTGCCAATGCCCATACGCTATTTAATGTTATCAACACCTTGATTCTGTTGCCTTTCATTCCCGTTCTGCTGAAAATTCTGATCCGAATATTACCCGGAGAGGAAAAAGTGATAAAAAAGGGGACACTGTACCTTGATAAAAATTTAGTGAATACTCCTTCTATAGCACTGGGTCAGGTTTCTAAAGAATTAATACGCATGGGAAATATATCAATAGAAATGCTGACAAATAGCTTATCCGCACTGCTCACTCCTAATGAACGCATCGTTCAGGATGTTTATCTGAAAGAAGACATTCTCAATACGATCAATCGAGAAATAACCAGATACCTGGTAATCGTATCCCAGAAAGCCTTAAGTCCCAAACAATCGCAGAGATTGACGAATCTCATGAATATATCAGCCCTCATCGAAAGAGTTGGAGACCAGATTGAAAATATTGCCGACCTGACTGAAATCAAAATAAATGAAAAATTACCCTTTAGTCAGAAAGCAAAAGAGGACCTGAAAATCTTATTCAGCAAGGTTGAAAAATCATTGATACAGGCTATCAAATCCCTTCAGAATCAAAATCTCGAAACAACAAAAGCGGTAACAGAAAGAGAGGATGAGATTGACATGCTGGAAGAAAATTTACGAAATGAACATATTGACCGGCTTAAGAAACAGGTTTGTAATCCTGAAGCAGGGGTTATCTTTATTGATATTTTGAGCAATCTGGAAAGAATTGCTGACCATGCCTGTAAAATCAGTTTAACGGTGATTGATGAACTTTCCTACCTGAAAGAATAAAAAAAGACCGCATTCTCTTTTTTATCACTACATCGCCTCAGCTTTGATCCAAAACATTACCCCATCATTAAAGAGTGGCTTAATCATCCGCTGATCACTCAGATAGCTCAGGTGAGCTGAAACAGTGATATGCGTTAAGACATATTGAACACTGGAAAGCTGTATATGATAATCCTGAACCAATAATTGCAGGATTGTTTCCCGGGATACCGGCTTTTCACAATAGTGAATAATCTTCTGGTTAACTCTTTCTATCTGATTTCTGTTTATTTGAATCAGATTACCAATATCTTCAGTCGGCTGAGCATGAGAGGGAATAAAAAAATGGGCTGAGGATTTTTCTAAAAATGAGTATGTCTGCAAGGTCTTTTCGATGTCTGTTTTGACTGTTAATCCATATTTTTTAATAATATCAGGCGAAAACAAACTATCAGCAATAAAAAATACTTCATCAGGCGTTTTTACCCCTATCATCTGCAAAAAATGTCCCTCCAGAGGAAAAGCTTGTAAAGGTGTATCGTTAATGACACCATCTTCATGAATAATATGGGTTACCTTGGAAGATTGGGCTTGTAGAAATTTATTTCTCAACGCTTTAAAGGGAGAGGCTCCCCATAATAATAATGGCTCTAAATAGGGCTCATTGATCCAGACTGATTCTATCCTGGTAGAAAAAATATCACAATCGGTCTTTTTCTGTAAATAGGCATTTCCGCCAATGTGATCCGCATTAGAATGGGTATTAATAATTTTTTTTAATCTCCATCCTTTGTTCTCCAGAAGGCGAAATATCTTTCTTCCTGAATCCTCATCATTCCCGCTATCAATCAAAATCGCTTCATGGTCTTCCACAAACAGACCAAGGTTCGTCTGACCGGCAATATAGTAACTATTTTCAGTTATCTGTTTCAATTCCATAATCATGCCTCAAAACATGATATAAATTTTTTAATAAATTTCCAATGATAGTTTGTATATCTTCATTGCTGATAAAAAATTACCTTCAGATTTATTTTTCCTGCTTGACATTTCTGTTATGATTAACATTAGTGCATACACCTTATTCTTGAGGTTGTGATGATCCAGGTTCCTGAGCGCTTAATGTATAGTTTTTTGGCCACGATGTCTATATCACTGGCAATCCTCTTTAAAAAACAGCTGCTTTTGACCGGCAAACCTCCTGTCGAACTGATGATACAGTTTATTGCGATTTCGGCTATCCTATTAACCGTTAATCTTTTTTTATTTCAGAAGCAATCTGCCAAGAAGATTAAAAAGATTAATCAGTCAGAAAAAAAATACTTTTTAATGGCAGGTATTTTCCTGCTAGTATCATACTTTTTGACAACCTTCGGCCTCCAGTTTACGACGTCAATCAACTATAGTTTTATTACCCGTAGTACACTGATATTCACTACGATTTTAGCCTTTTTTCTGTTGAAGGAAAGAATGCATCGGGAAAAATTGTTACTGGTTTTTTGTTTCTTTGCAGGAATCTATCTCGTTACCACGGGCGGTCGGAGAATGACTCCGCAAATTGGTGATCTCATCATTTTAACCGGTGCTTTCTTCTTTTCTTATTTCTCCATCATACAAAAAATACTTAATAAAAATCTTCCTCCGGAAATCATCAGCTGGGGCGTTACCTGCATCAGTGCCATTTTAGCCATTGTTTACGGCCTATTCATACATATCAACCTTATCCCACTTGAAGATTCTGTCTTTGTATTTCTGGTTGGTTTAACCGAAGCAATAGTTATCCTCTTTATGAATAAGGCATTACGTGTTACTGATGTGACCTATTATATCATGATGAATATGTTTGTGCCGGTTATTAATGCTTTCCTGGGATTCTTTTTCTTGCACGAAATGCTCAATCTTATACAATTATCAGGCGGAATGATTCTCATGATCAGTGGCATCCTGGTCCAGCGATTAAGATCTTAATCACAGGAATAGAAAAATCTTTCAAATGATTAGCTTCATCTCGTCACATGCTAAAATAGCTTCAGGGTATACTTGTAAGAAATGATGTTCTTCCCTCAATGTATCTTTGCCAATATGGGTAAAAATGATATTCTTGATTTCAAATTTTTTACACCAGTTCATCTGATTTGCTATGGAAGTATGTCCATAGAACATTGCTCCCTCTCTTCTTACCATATTTCTTTGTAGGGTCGATCCGTCACCGATATAATAGTCAATCCCGGTTAAAATTTTTTCTCTGGCAATGATATCCACTAAATCAGGATTGTACAGCATCACCCGATTATCTGGAAATTGAATTTTAAAACCGACAGCCGGGCAATGAATGGAATGGATAACCCGATAAGGAAAGATGCGGAAAGATCCTAAAGAGAATAATTGATAGGGAGAGATGACCCGTGGATTAAACGGAGCAAATTTACCGTATTTCAATGTTTCATGTGTCAGAAAGACCGGAACAGCATAGTCCATTTCTTCTATCGCCCAGATATAATGATCCGGATGGGCATGGGTAATCAGGATGGCATCTGGCTTGAGTATGCTTAAATCATAGGGATGGACTCTCCCGTAATCGATTACCAGACGAAACGGATTAGGCTGTAATACTTGTAACAGTAACGATGTATGGTAGTAATGTTTTTCTGTCTTTTCTTCTATTTCCGCTCTGGTCCCCAAAAAAGTTAATCGAACCATACAAATTCCCAACGATATTTGAAAATGATTTATTCATATTCAATTATGTCGATCATACCGCAAAATCTGATAATAATCAATTTCAGGACCTTTAATTCCTATCCAGTTTATTTTTCTGTCTTTGTCTTATAGATTAACCAATTTTAAAAAAGTGATTATCAATGGAATACCTCAAGTCATCTGATTCCAGATAAATAAAGTAAAGAAAAAGCGGGAAAAATCCCGCTTTTTCTTTACTTTGCAGGATTTATATAACAGGTAAACCCTCCAGGGCTTGCTGAATCTTATCCTGAGGATACTGGTAATCCTCTAATTTGCCCGCAAAATAAGCCTGGTAAGCCCCCATATCAACATGACCATGCCCACTTAGGGCCAGAAGAATCGTCTTTGCCTCTCCCGATTCTCTGCATTTTATTGCTTCATCAATTGCTACCCGAATAGCATGATCTGACTCCGGAGCACTGATAATGCCTTCACTTCTGGCAAAATCAACTCCAGCCTGGAATGTTCCCAGCTGATGTTCAGCCCGGGCTTCCACCCATCCCAGATTCAATAAGTGACAGATAATCGGTGCCATACCGTGATAACGTAATCCTCCGGCATGAACTGGCGGGGGGATAAATCCATGACCCAGGGTAAACATCTTCATTAAAGGTGTCAGTCCCGCTTCATCACCAAAATCATACCGATAAGGTCCTCTGGTCAGGGTCGGACAACTGGCCGGTTCCACATTGATAATTCTGAGATTAGGATGTGAACCATCAATCTTGTCCTTTACAAAGGGAAGAAACATGCCGGCAAAGTTTGATCCTCCACCGACACATCCGACAATAATGTCCGGGTACTCGTCAATCTTTTCCAGCATCTTTTTACTCTCCAGACCAATCACTGTCTGATGTAACAGGACATGGTTGAGTACACTACCCAGTGAATAGTGCGTATCATCCCTGCTTAGTGCTTCTTCTACCGCTTCACTGATAGCCAATCCCAAACTACCAGGGCAATCAGGTTCTTTTGCCAGGATATCTCTGCCTGCTTTCGTTTGACTGGAAGGACTGGGAATACAATCAGCACCCCATACCTGCATCATCACCCTTCGATAGGGTTTCTGGTCATAACTTATTCTTACCATGTAAACCTTGGTTTCAATATCAAAACAGGCTCCGGCAAAAGCCAGGGCACTTCCCCATTGACCAGCGCCCGTCTCTGTGGTAATGCGATTGATTCCTTCTTTCTTATTGTAATAAGCCTGCGCTACTGCCGTATTGGGTTTATGACTTCCCGGGGGGCTGGATCCCTCGTATTTGTAATAGATTTTAGCCGGTGTTTTAAGAGCTGCTTCCAGTTGTCTGGCTCGAAAAAGAGTTGTCGGTCTCCATAGTCGATAAATATCCCTTACCTCATCCGGAATTTCAATATATCTTTCCATACTCACTTCCTGTTTTATCAATTCCATAGGAAATAACAGCGCCAGATCTGCTGGTTGAATCGGTTTTTTCGTTCCGGGATGCAAGACTTGGGGTAACGGTTCGGGTAAATCAGCCAGAATATTATACCAATATTGCGGCATTTCCTTTTCATCTAATACATATTTAACCTGTTCCATCTTCTATTCCTTTCATATTATCTTTAGAGTGTTCATATTTCATGATGTTATAGATATTGCTTGATTTATTCCCCCTACCGGGGGCCATCGTTTTCCTTCAAGTACATTAAGGGTCATTTTACTTCCTCCTTTCAAAAAACGATTGAATGATTCTAAGTACTCATAAAAAAAAGACCTTCCGCTCCTCTATTGTCTTAAAGGAACGAAAAGTCTTTCGTGGTGCCACCCTTTTTCAGATTGTAAATGCCATGCATCCTGTCAATCAATAACAGATACAACCTACTTCTTCAGGTTCGGTTAGAGTGTATAAATAAAAAACCTCTCGCCAAGAGGCGAAAGGTTTATTTTCCGTGTTGCCACTCTATTTGAAACAGATTGATTTCTACGAACGATCTGTCTCCGCTTGTAAGGTACAGGCATCATATAGAACCGATACCCTTTTCCTGATCACGGGGGAAAACACCGTCAGAACCTACTCAAAATATTCTCTTTTTCAGTCTGAAGCTTATGGGTCCATTTAGTACAACAATGAAACCGATTCTCATCAATCGCGGCTTTCTGTATCCATTGGAGGTTGTACTTATTCTCCCAGGCATTGCCTTTCCCTGATTTTTTTACATTCTACCATAAAAGTCGAACAACTCAAAGAATTTTTTGATTTCTTTTTCCAATTTCATTTTTAGAAAAAAAATGATATGTTATAATATTAAAACAAATTGCCAAGCTGCATTTATAATCCCTCATAAAGATTTTTTTCGATATATTTATGGATTAATAATTATTTTTCAAAAGAGGAAATAGATACTTTGGTTGATTCGAAACAAAAAAAGAGATTTCTTTACTGGTTAGCACTGCCTATCATCCTTCTATTGGCTTTCTCAGGCATTTTTCATTTTTATATCAACAGTAATCATTTTCGGGAAAATGTGAAATCGATTCTCACAACCCAGCTGGAAGCCAACCTTGGTAAGAGAATAGAGATCGGTACAGTAGACTATATTTCCTTTCAAACGATCAGTTTTACTCATTTTATAATTTTTGAGAATGCTTCTGATGAAAATCGTGATATTCTATTCCAGGCAGAACAGGTAAAAGCCGGGTTTAAACTCTTTTTTCCATTGTCTCAATGGAAAAACTGGCAACTGGACATTCAGGATATTACATTTTATCAAGCCTCTGCTATGGTCACGAGAACATCAAACGGAAAATTTGATTTTATTCAAAAATTAAATCTGGACCCGGAGAAAATCCAGGAAAACCTAATGATTCATCGCATTCACTTCCAAAACAGCCGATTGGTTTATCAGGATGAACTGGTTTATCACTACCATCTTGACTATTTAACCACTCGGGCAAGAAATATCAGCGGATATTTTGATCTGTCACAACTACCCAAAGTCACATTCAATTTTCAGGGTACCCAGGAGAAGGATGATGCTCTATTGGCTTTACAGGGCTATTTTATGGTTAATCAAACGGGTTATTCTATTGATTTTCACCTGGAGGATGCAGATATCAATCATTTTAAATATTACCTTGAAGCAGCTGAAAAATTCGGATTAAAACAGGGTCAATTTGATATTGACTTTGTTTTAAGCTCTTCTCCCAAGTCGAATTCTGCAGAAATTTTCTGGCAGGGTAAGGCAACCTTCCAGCAGGTGGATGCATCACCAGGCTTTTTACAGCAGATCCCATTTCATGAGATCTGTGGATCCGTAGCATTTACGAAGCCGGAAATAACCATCACTGAAATGGATGGTCTTTACGACGGTAAAATTGCCAGGCTGCAGGGTATTGTCAGAACAGAATCCGAAGGTTACTTTGATCTGAATATTGTAAGCGAAGGAGTCGATTCCTCTCATTT
>CAYSSG010000017.1:33052-37943 GCA_964433635.1 uncultured Atribacterota bacterium
CCGAAGGTTACTTTGATCTGAATATTGTAAGCGAAGGAGTCGATTCCTCTCATTTAAAAAAAGATATATCCCTGTTTGTTCCTGATTACAATGATTTTTCCCTGCAGGGAGAACTTGCCCTGAATGCACACATTCAGGGCTCGCCGGAAGATTTTCAAATTGGGTGTGAGGCATCTGCTTCTCAAATCATGATTGATAACATTGCATTCCAAAAAACGGATTGTTCTTTTCTGCTGCACAATGACAGATTACAGATTCATGGTCTTAACACTTATGACGATGAATCCTCAAACTTATCCATCAAGGGACAGATTGACTGGCCTGATGGTATTCCTTCTTACCATCTTCTCCTGCAAACAGAAGACTATTCCCTTCAGCATCCTGTTTTTCAAAAGTTTCCCTTTCTTCAGGATGCTTCTGGAAAGATTGACAGCCATTTTCAAATAGACAGTCAAACGCAAGATCATTCAATTCTGGATATTGAAGGCCAATTCACTATGCATTCATTCAAAAGGAAAGAGATGTCTTTACCTGAACTATCGGGCAGAAATATTAAAACAGTCCTGCATTCTTCAGATGCCTCATTATCGATAGCGCAATGTGAATTGGGATCGGGAAAGAATAGTGGCTATATTCAAGGTAAAATCAATTTGCTTGACTCAGCTCTATCTGAAATTGACTTCGGCTGTCACCTTTCCGAATTCAATGAATTAGCAGCTTCTTTGGGATTAGACACGCAATTAGAAGGAGAGGCAGATATCGAGGGAACAATCAACGGAAACCTGGAGTACCCTGAAACAAAAGCTGAATTTCATCTGCATGAATTCTCAGTTCAGGAAACTCTTTTAGGTGAATTATCTGGAAGAATATCTTATCAAGAGGATACCATTACCCTGGAAGCATTAACATTAAACAATCATGACATCAATATAACCGGGGATGGGAAAATCCTTCTTCAGGAATCGACTCCCCCGATAATAGAAATTTCTTTTCAATCTCCTGATGTAACCATTGAAACACTGATGCAGATATTTGCCGAATCGCTTCCTTTGACCGGCCTGGCATCCGGAACTGGCCAGATTCAGGGTATCTGGCCGGAACTGATTATACAGGGTGAGGTGCAACTTAAAGAAGTAGCCTACCAGGACTACCCTCTAGGCCAGGGGCAATTCAATTTCAATCTACAACCGGAAACGGAAATCGGAATGAATCAAGATGAAAAATTGAGTCATCTTTTCAGCTTGCTTGGTCACTCATACATGTTAGAGCTGAAGCAGTTCAACCTGCAGAATGAAACGATGCAGTTAGCTGCAAAAGGTGAAACAAAAGTGAGTGGTGATTTCCCTTTTACTCTGGAAATAGAATTGACTCATCAGACATTCGAGGAGATGATTGAGAATTTCTTTTCAGTGAGTGGCTTTGTTAAGCTGTTTTTGCCATCAAGAATATCTGGGAAAGTCAATTTAGAAGGAAATAGATTTCAACAGGAAGTTTCATTATCAGCGCTGCTCACCCCACAACCACCGGAAAATAACCCTCCTTCCCAGCTGGAATCATCCTTCATAATTAATGAACAGGGAATGACTATTTCGGATTTTCGCTTAATCCAATCCGCAGGCCATCTCACCGCAGAAGGATTTGTCAACCCGGGGGGAGAGTTGGATATTGACTTTCAATCTGAACAATTGGATATTAACACATTAATTGGACTGGTTCAGATCGATGAAGCAATGAGGGGAATCATGAATATTAAGGGTTCCTGCCAGGGAACTTTTGACCAATTGCTGGTTTCAATGAACGTCCAGGTCAAACAAGGCTATTTCCGTGAGTTTCAGTTTGAGGACCTGCAGAGTGACCTGCAATGGAACAGCAGGACAAATATCATAGAGATTAAGGAATTGGCTATTGCCCTGGAAGAGGATTATCAGATTCAGGCAAAGGGTAATTTTCCACTTGGTGCTATCTTTGATGGAGAGAATGAGGAAACAGTTTTAGAGATCAACTATCAGGAAATTCCACTGGATTTTGAAATCAGGATGGACAGGGCTGATCTGAATCTCTTAAGGTTATTCTGGAAAGATGGTTTTTCTGATATCCAAGGAGATACCGATCTGGAACTTTTTTTCACCGGGACGGCCGGAACACCCATCGTAAACGGGGCAGCAGAAATTCATCAGGGAAGAGTAATCCTGAAGAATGTTCCCATCCTGATGGAAGAACTGAATGCCAGAATAGAAGTATCAGAAAATCAGATTCTTATTCCCGCTATATCCTTTACAGCTTATGAAAATGATTTTACCCTATCCGGACAACTGGAACTGATTCATCTGATGCCTCAGAATATGTCTTTGATCATTAAAAATGATCAGAAAACAGCTCTCTATCAGGATATTTTGAAGACTGAGGCTGATTTTATTGCTGAGATTACAGGTTCCATCCTGGAACAGAAGATAAACGGACATCTGCTTTTATCTGAAGGTGAATTAAATATTCAGCAATTGCTTCAATTAGATGAAGGAAAAGAGCCTTTTTTGGTTACTTCCCCTGTACAGAGGAGCATACAGGAAATAGCTTCGGATCAACTCAATTTCAATATTGAAATTAACGATCCTTTCACTCTGAAAATGCCTAATGCTGAATTTGAAATAAGTGGAAAACTCAATTTAGTCGGTTCTTTAGACGAACCTGCTCTACAGGGTAACTTGATATTAAAGAAGGGCTATCTATTGTATTTTGAAAAAAAGTTCAATTTATCTGATGGGTTGGTTACAGTGAATGGTTTGACGATTGATGATATTGAAATGAATGCGAAGGCAACGACCAATGTACAGGATGTAGAAATCATGATCAGCATACAGGGTAATCTGACCAATCCTCAAATTCTATTATCCTCTCAGCCGGTACTGAAGGAAACAGAAATTTTATCTTTATTGACCTTTAACCGAAATATTCAGGGTCTCTCGGAAGGAGAAATCAACCAGTTACTGTCCGAGGAGATGGTTAGTATTCTCTTTCAAAGCTTGCAGGCAAATCTTTTCAGGCGGATGGAACGTGAACTGGCAGAAGGAATAGGACTTGAATTTATTCATCTTTCTTATGATAACTCAGAAAATTCAGATAGCCACCTCTTTTTTTTGGAAGACGTGAACCTTGAAGATTTAAAATTGGAAATCGGTAAAAGTATCGGTGATGACCTTTTAATAACCTATTCAACTTCTCTAAGTTTTCGAGGGGAATCGAGCCTGACTATGGACTATCAAGTCTCATCTGATTTAACCTTCAGCACTCAGTTTGATACTTTTTCCCTGAAGGAAGAGGATTTTCGAATTAAATTTGGAGTAGAAATCAGATTTTAATTTTATAGCAAAATCTTTTTTAGTTCAGGAAATAAAGACAATGTTTGATATTCAACGTGTACTCGGCTTCAATAAATTATTTAAAGATTTCAACAGTCAGGAAATTAGCTGGTTTTTGGTCACTTCTCAATATCAAATTACGAATTATTCCCAGGGACAATTTATAGCAATTGAAGGTGAACCATTGACAAAAATTGGCCTGGTCCTGGATGGGAAGATAGAAATCCAGAAAAATTATCCATCCGGGAAAAAAGTGGTTATTAATCAGCTGACTAAAGGAGATGTTTTTGGAGAAGTTATTATTTTCTCGACTAAAAAAGTCTTTCCCTCTTCGATCGTGTCAGTCTGTCAAACTAAAATTATGTTGGTCAATAAAATGAACATTATGAAAATTTGCTTTCAGAATGAAAAATTTCTCAGGAATTTATTACAGCTCTTATCGGAAAAAATATTGATACTGGATGAACGCCTGCAATTTTTAGCCGGAGAAACCATTCGTCATAAAATCTGCCTGTATCTTTTAGAATGTTTCCGTGAACAAAAAACATTCCGTATTCAAGTTACTAACACCAGGGAAAAAATGGCTGAACAATTTGGAGTCACTCGTCCCTCCCTATCAAGGGAATTAAACAGAATGGCTCGGGAAAAAATGATTGAACTTGATAAGCATATGATCGTTATCAGAGATTTATCCAGACTGGAAAATTTTTTGTAAAACAAAAGAAAATACATCACAGCTGACAAATATGGGAATGAATTATTTCTTTTGTTTTGTCCATCTTATAAAATAAGGATGCAAAAACATGTAAGTACCTGTCACTGCTAATCCCAGCATAAAGATACGTTGCCAACGGAATAGTAATGCATTAACAGGCATATCTTTAGTAAAAACCATTACCATTAGTGTTAAAACAATGAAAGGAATTGTGAGGTAGCGATGAAACTTTCGACATAAAACTGAGAACTTTCTCATCAATGATACTCCTTTAAACGATAAGTTGACTTAAACGTTTTATCCGGTAACTGAAAACCTTACTCAGCTACCGGATTTTATATATCACTCACCCATATGTTTGATTCTATTCAAGGAACATTTTCAGATCCCCATCAACATCTCCAATACCGCCAATATTAAATTTCTCCACCAAAACATTTGTTACATTCGGAGATAAAAAGGCTGGCAGTGTTGGTCCCAGATGAATATTTTTAACTCCCAGATAGAGCAAAGCCAATAATACAATCACCGCCTTTTGCTCATACCAGGCAATATTATAGGAAATGGGAAGCTGGTTGATATCCTCTAATCCCAATACTTCTTTTAATTTTAAAGCAATGACTGCCAGAGAATAAGAATCATTGCATTGACCGGCATCCAATACTCTTGGAATTCCCCCTATTTCCCCTAAATCAAGTTTATTGTAACGGTATTTAGCACAGCCGGCAGTAAGAATAACGGTATCCTCTGGTAATTTTTTGGCGAATTCAGTGTAATAATTGCGGCTCTTCATTCTGCCATCACAGCCGGCCATCACAAA